>CAZXZO010000005.1:1280-79268 GCA_964645485.1 uncultured Candidatus Poseidoniales archaeon | reverse complement strand
ACAATTATTCGTTATATTGAGGGAGAAAATGGTACACTTAGGGAAGGGTTGGCTAGAACACCTGAGCGTGTAATTGAATCTTTTTCGGAAATTTTTAACGGATATTCAGAAGACCCATCCGATGTACTAGATGCCACGTTTAATGCAGAAGGATATGATGGAATAGTTTTACTGCGTGACATTGAATTTCACTCAACTTGTGAACACCATTTACAACCATTTCATGGTCGGGGACATGTGGCATACATACCAACTGAGAGAATTGTAGGCATCAGCAAGTTAGCACGAATTCTAGAGATGCATGCAAGACGCCTACAAAACCAGGAACGGATCACTAAAGGGATTGCAGACGATTTAGAGACTCACCTGAAACCTCTTGGATGTGCGGTAATTCTTGAAGCATCACATGGCTGTATGCAATGCCGAGGAGTAAAGAAACAAAATTCAGTCATGACTACTTCTCAAATGCGTGGTGTTTTCTTCGATAAATCTGAAGCACGTACCGAATTGATGCAACTTATTCGCAGTGCACCATTATCAAATTAAAATTGAAAACTATGTTACAATGAGGGCTTAAAATGAAAGATGATACACCAGAATTGATTGCACTTCCCTTAGTTCCAATTATTGATGAATCAATTATTCCTGACAAATCTCCTACTCCAGATGACCCATTAGAGCAGCAATTCCCAATTGTCGAAATTTTTTACTCAGTACAGGGTGAAGGTTTCCACACAGGAGTACCTTCAATATTCATCAGATTTGGAGGGTGTAACCTTGCTTGTGAATGGTGTGATACATCTTTTGATGTCTGGGAAAATTTGACTCTGCGTCAAATAATCAGAGAAATGGCACCATGGGATTGTAACCGCATTGTGCTAACTGGCGGTGAGCCTGCTCTACAAGATTTGGCATCACTATCCAAAATACTCAGGCCAATGGGATATGAATTGGCAATTGAAACAAACGGAACCATAGAGATTCCTGAAAATGTGGTCGACTGGATTTGTGTCTCACCAAAGGACCAACTGTATAGTTCAGTAAAGATTCGTCAGCGTGTGGGGGATGAACTCAAGGTAGTTTGGGTTGGTCAAACATTAGATATGTACGACGAACTCCTTGCCGGATTTGAACACCGTTTTTTGCAGCCTTGCTATGATGAGAACAAAGGTGCAGAATGGAACGGGATGAATTTCAGGTCTACTTTTGAGATGGTTAGAAACAACAAGGGTTGGAATCTCAGTCTGCAAACTCACAAATGGATGGGGGTTGACTAGTGTCCCAAAAAGTGGCTGTAATGGCTTTGAGTGGTGGAATGGATTCAACCGCACTTTTGATGAGGCTTTTAGCGGATGGTTACGAGGTTAATGCAATCTCGTATAATTATGGCCAGAAACATTTGGTTGAAGTACAACGAGCCCAAGCAAATCTAACCTATCTTGCAAAAAATGGTTACCACGTCAATCATCAAGTCATTGACTTGACTTCAGCCATGTCATCATTCCATTCTGCTTTGACTGATGAATCAATGCAAGTGCCTGAAGGTCACTACGAACAAGAACAAATGAAACAAACTGTAGTGCCAAATCGTAATGCAATTTTCGCATCAATATTGTATGGACACGCACTGTCTATAGCAATTAAAGACAAAGTGAATGTTGTAATCGCTTTAGGAGTTCATTCTGGTGACCACGCGATTTATCCAGATTGCCGTCCTGACTTTTATCGAGCGCTTTCTCAGGCATTTGAGATCGGCAATTGGGATTCCGAATTCGTAGCATTTTCTCTTCCGTACATTGACGGCCACAAAGAGACTATTCTCAGAGATGCAGAAAAGACAATTTCTCGACTTGGATTGGATTTTGACACCGTTTTCTCAAATACAATAACCTCCTACAACCCTGACAAAACTGGTCGCTCTTCAGGTCAATCTGGTTCAGACGTTGAGAGAATTCTAGCATTCCATGCAATTGGAAGAACCGACCCTATCCAATACGTGAAACCGTGGGATGAAGTTCTCAAAGACGCGCTAACCGTTGAAGCAAATCACAGGGGAGTGACGACATGAGTACAGAAGAAGACAGAAAAGAGGAGTTGAAAGCCAGATTGACTGACCTCCAATACCATGTAACTCAAGAAGACGGCACAGAACCCGCTTTCACAGGCATCTACTGGGATGAAAAAAGAGACGGAGATTACTTCTGCATCTGCTGTGGTCATCTTTTATTCACTTCGAAGATGAAATACGATTCTGGTTGTGGATGGCCATCATTTCACCATGAAGACCCAAATGCAGGAATCAAGCGATTACCCGACCTAACTAGAGGGAGAGTTAGAGTGGAGGTAAGATGTGGTTCCTGTGATGCACACTTAGGCCATGTGTTTGAGGATGGACCTAAAGACCAGGGTGGGGAGAGATATTGCATTAATTCCGCTAGTGTCCAGTTCAGGGGGGATGAATAATGACTACAAGTATTCGAAGATGGGTAGAGACCGATACCGGTCACCGTGTTCCTAATCACAAGAGTAAGTGCAGACACTTCCACGGACACCGCTATCGTTGGGAGGCAGAAGTTGAAGGTGATGTTGTCACAGCATCTGGCGTCTCGGAAGAAGGAATGTTGATTGATTTTTCAGATATTTCTCAAATCTTGAATGAGAAAATACACGATGTTGTTGACCACTCCTTCATCGTTTATGAGAAAGATGCCGATGCTTTAGCAGCAATGGAAAAAATGGGTGAGGACCACAGAACCGTTACAGTACCTTTTATCCCAACTGCTGAAAATTTGGCTAAATGGGCCTTTGAACAAGTATCTCCTCACATAGAAACCTCATATGGAAATTCTTTGCGACTTTCAGCATTTCATGTACGTGAAACACCCAAATCTTGGGCCACTTGGAGACCATGATTACTCTTCTTCAGGGTATTTTTCTTTCAGTGCATCCCGTGATTGTTTCAACACTCCAAGAATTCTATGCGCTTCATCATCTAAAGGCATACTCCGCATCAATACTCGTTTTAGAGTTTCCCCAATGCCAGGCCGCTTGTGCTCTTGAACATCAACTGCTTGTGCTAATTCTTCAGTCAGAGTGTGAATCCTTCTCCTCAATTCAGGATCTAGCAACCTCGTTTGCTTAGTCGTGCGCGGTAATCCTTCTTGTTCTCCTAATTCTGTAGCAATTAATCCCATATGCATCTCATAAAGGAGAATGGTAACTGCGTGACTGAGGTTCAAAATTGGGTAGCCTTCCCAAGTAGGTATAGTGACTAGAATATCACACATCTGCAATTCCTCAGTCAAAATGCCAACGCCTTCTCGACCAAAAACGATTGCTACCTTCCCATCCACATCGTGGATTCGTTGTGCAACTTCTTTAGGCATTACAAAGTGTCTGAAAGCAATTTTTTCGCCCATTTCTCTTTTGCCAGATGAACCAACTACAATTGAGATATCTTGCATACATGAATCCCAATCGGGGAAAATTTGTGCATTTTCTAACACTGATTTAGCGTGTTTAGAGCGTGCTAAGGCTTCATCCTCAAATTTGTAACCTGATTTTGAAATTAATCTTAAATTGTCAAAGCCAAAATTTCTCATTGATCTGGCTACTGCGCCGACATTGCCCTGAATTTCTGGCTCAATTAACACAACGATGACCTCTGCCATCCGTTCAGGTAGAGGAATTGACAAATTCAAACCCATGTTTATTCCCCTTGTTCAGTTGGTATCCATGCTTCTAGTGAGTCTTTGTCTACAGGCTGATAGATGAAAAGTAACCATTGGCCAGTTTCTCTGTCTGGTATTGGAATGCTCCTTTTGGCTACACCTTGTTCTCGAAGCCAATTGAAGAACTCATCCAAAACTTCTGCTGAAGGATGGCGAACATACGGAGGCTCATGGCTCCAAAAAAATTCTAATGGCTGGACGACCAAGCGCCCACCTCTGATTAATCTACTCGGCGCTGCTTGTAACGGGTGATATACCCTGCAATCCAATTGCGCATTCTTTTGTTGACGAGTCTACCATCCTCGCCTACAAGGTCTGTAAACTCCTCAACTAATTTCTTATTCTCATCAAAGTCAGCCCCGAACTTGTCAGGATATTCTTCACAGAGTGCAATTGCTCTAATTTTAATGAATGATGGTCTAATATTTCCCATTGTTACACCTCAGTATTTTGCCTCATCAAGTAGAACTTGAATTCTATCGTCACCGTCAACACGGTCAACAACAATGTGGACACGGCGTGGAGGTTTCTGAATGCCTCGAGACCAAATTTCTTGATTCACACCCTCATCAATCCAAATATTTTCATCATCTTGAACTTTCATGTGACGGCGTACAAACTTCTTGAGAACCTCAATGGCTCTCTTTGCTCTCTTTGTGCGAGGGCAAGCCCATGCTGCTCGAAGAGGGACTGTATAGTGGCGACTACCGTGGAATAATTTTGCATCAGCCATGATAATCACCTCTGCAACTTGCTCCTGCGCCAGTGGTGGCGCTTACTGTGGGATGTGAAGTTGCGTCCTGTTTTTTGCATAACCCAAACAGGGACTCTGCGGTTAGTTTTGGTAACTTTATTCAGGCGTTTCTTTTTGGGAGCTGGTTTATTTCTTGCCATATTTTCACCTCAAATTCTTCGGATTGACGACTCTCGACGATTCGAATTTAGTTGTGCAAGAACCGCTTTCAAAGTAGAATCATCTACTGGAGTCTGTAAACGACCTTCGCTGTGGAGATTGACAAGATGGCGCTTTACACCTAGTGCTATTTCTGGGCGAGTTAACTCAACTCTACCTAATCTCTCTCTTGATTCAGGAGTCAGAATGGACCGCATTGCTTCATTGAGTGCAGAGGATTCTTGGTCTGCGGCTACTTGTTGTTCTTCAGCAGCCAACTGCTGTTCAGCCTGACTTTCAATCTGGTTTTGAACTTCGGCGAGGCGAGCGGCGCGCATTTTCTCGAGTTCGCTGTCATCGATTGACATTGCCTCTGACACCTACCCCACCTATCTCCGCTCAGTACTTTGTCAATCCTGGTGCTGTTGCTTCTGCGGTAGGTCTTACTTCATGTGCAACTTCATTGATTAATTTGTGGCCAGCGGATGTTAATACTCGGCCAAGTGTGATTGTACCTGCAGTATTTTTCTTGGTTTCAACCAAGCCTGCTTGTTCTAACTGTTGTAAAACTGTACGAGTGATATGCCGTGAACCGGATTTTGCTCTACTAGGTGCACTACCTCTGTCACGTGCGCCACCAAACATTTGTGAAAGGTGATTTACGCCAACAGGTGCATGAATTGCCACCTTACGAAGAACCGCTGCGGTCCTAATATCCCACCAGTTTTCTTGAGTTGGAGGTCTTTCTCTATGTACACCGGTCTTAACATGTAGTGCCCATTCAGGTCGAGAAACTGAATCGTAACTGTTCATTCTTTCTGCCAATACTGGCAAAAGCAAATTTGTTGGAACATCGTGGAATGTCGTCATGTGCAAGACCTGAGCATCCCGCCGACCGACCGTCCGTATATAACGCAATCGTCCCCCCTACGGGGGGCACATGGTAGCATGCTCAATCATTACTAATCGCAACATCAACTTCAAACAGGGTGGGTAGGTCGGAAAGGCAATGGAGAAAGCACTGGCCCGTAATCCAAACCTTTTGCGTACTCTCCTTGGTTTGTCAGCCACTTTGATTCTTGTTTTGGCATATGCCGCGTATTCTGCTTCCCTAAACTCTGAATATTACATGCACGAATCAAATTTAGAGCAAAGTAACTTGACTCTTACTCCCGTTGACCAACAAAACAATTCATTATCGTGGTCTTCCACCTCTGAAGGTTCAATTTCTTGGGTAAATTTCACCTTAACAGGAGCACCTGAAGATTCTACTCTGACAATTACGAGCGGTGGTGAAATGTGGTGGAGCCATGCTATGTTAGGAAGTGATGATGCTGACAAATTCAATTGCCTACAAGGTAATGCCAATTTTGAACTTGAAAACCACTGCGAGTTGGCATTCACTCATTCAATCAAAGCAGATAGTGAAGGTAGTGCTAATTTGCGAGGACTTCTTTCCGATCAACTGCCATTATCGGGTATGGGAACAATCCGAGCACCTGATTTAAGCACTGCTACATCAGAAGCAGAAGAAATTGTTGAAACTTCCAATAACACTGTTTTTTGGCTGATTAAATTAACTTCGAATTCCGCTATAGATAATAACACAGTGTCCTTACAACAAACAGTAGTCTCACACGAATTGGAAGATGTTTACCAATTTCAATTGAATCCATTTGTAGAATCCGTCTGGTCCCTCACGGCACTTCTGGCTTGCTTCGTGATGGTCCTCGCATTACCTTTGGGAATTTATTATGCAAGCATCAAGCGGGAACAGCGAATCAATTTCGAACGTGGCGAAGATACAGAATCTGAATAAGTCCCGTAATGGGAATCTATGATTCCCTTCTATTGGACCGACTACTTCAAATATACAAGAGAAGGGTTGCGAAAGAGAACATGTCATCAACGTCAGTCAGGTCGGCTCTTCTTGCCGTTGCTCTTTTGCTAGCAATGAGCACAACTAGTCTAGCGACTTCCCTGTTGGTTCAAGAATCAGAAGCCGCGAGTGGAATAGATGTACGACCAACAGAATTTGAGATAACATATACAAATTCCGCAGACCAAAATAAATACCGATTATTGTCGAGTGCAGACCCTACCGGAGGTAGTTTCAACCGCCCACTTAGCCTATTCGTGATTGACGGTATGGTTAATGTAACCTCGAGAATTCAAATCACGGTCGAAAATTCAGGAACCACGGCATCTGGAGCATTTACGCTTCAGTTGGTTGTAATCCACAATGAATACAGTGGATTTGAAATTTTTAACTCAACACTCAATGTCAACTCAATCGGTTCAGGAGGTACCACTACAACATCTACAACTTGGGCACCAAAATACGGTGGGAATCACACCATGATTGCAACGACTCTCATAGCGAATGATGACAACAAAGGAAATGATGCCCTCACAAGATCATTAGCCGTTGGACAATTCTATGATAATGCAGATGCTCAAGGAACTTGGAATTTTGCTACAGGGTGGCAACTAGATTCTGCAGTCAGCCTGTCTAATTCTGCCTTCAATATAGGCACCGGAGGTACAAGTAGCACCCATGGACAAAATTGGGACCGGTCATTGACTAGCCCTGTCCTAGATTTCTCTAATGCACACCCAAACCCCAATACATACGGAAAACTTGGTTTTTTCTACACTGGTTCGGCAGGTGGAGGGGATGGTATTCGCATTGAGTGGTATCAGCCATCATCAGGCAATTGGGTAAATACTGTGAACAATGGATTTTCATTTGATGGAGTGGTTGATGCGGATCTAACTGATGGCACAAATTGGTTAATTCAAAATGAAATCAATATGCCTGGTGGCACTTCGCGGCCTGGATTCAACATACCGCCGTCAACCTTGAGTTCTCAGACTCAATTTAGGTTTAGATTCATCTCAGATGCCTCTGGAAATGCCCAAGGTTACTGGCTGGAAGATATTGTGGTCGTCTATGATGAAAAAGCCTGGCCTGAAGAGTTTAATGTTGGGATGACAAAAGGTGCTGATGGCCATGCTCGAAGAGGACATTGGGCTGAACACGCTATTTCTATAACAAATGAAGGGAATATTACTGATTTCTATAAACCTAGCCTGTCAGGCTTACCAAATGGTTGGGATTACCAATTTGTGCACATGTCAGGTTCTACAATTTTACCTTCTATGACAATCGAAGTTGAACCGGGTCAAACTTTCAATTTCCAAGCCCAAATCAAACCGGGGCCTGGGGCTCCAGTCGGTGGTCAAACAGCCACAGCAACTATCAGTTCAACTCTGCATCCTTCAACATCGTCAAATGTGGTGCTGAATACACTAGTTGACCCAGAGTATATCCCAAGTTGGGACCCTACACAAGGCAGCAATTATTGCCTTCCCGGCAGTTCTTGTGAGTTTTCCATCAATCTATCCAATATTGGCGACGGTTCAGACACCTTTGCAGTTACTTCAACTCCAGTAGTACAATGGGCGAATTGGACTTTTGACGTATCCTTCAATCAACCACCAACTGTGACAATTGCACCTGGGAATACTGCCCAAGTTCTATTGCAAGCCGATATCCCGAATACGGCATTACCTGGCCAGACTGCATCAATCGATGTAACGGCAATTAGTCAAGCTGATAATTTAGTAACTGACACAATTCGGGTAAATTTGACCGCATCTATGATTTCAGATGCAGAAGTAAATGTTAATCCTGATGATATTCCAGCAGATGGTTGGTGGGTTGAACCATCGGAATCCGTAATTATTCCATTCACAGTGTGGAATAATGCAACTAGTCAAGATACCTTCAGTTTCCAATTAGATACAACAAATATGAGAGGTTGGAATGCCACACTACCTGCATCAACAACTTTGGTAGTAAGAGCGGGTGAAAGTGGCAGAATTCTCGTAACCTTGACCGCCCCAGAAAATGCACAATCTGGCGACCCAGCACCATTACTTACTCCAATTGTCACTAGCACAACTTCTGGAACTAGTGCGCTCTCAACACCTTACGGAGGGGTTCGGGTAACGATGCTACATGACATTATATTGAGAGTGTTAGGGGTCCCAACAAATGTAACTCCAGGCCAACCTTCTTCGGCTACATATGAAATTGAAAATAACGGTAACGGGCCTGAACACGCAATCCTATTAGTCGAAGGAATCCCAAGCACGTGGGAGTATCATATAGAGGTGGAAGCGACAGAATTGAGTGGACCAATTTCTCTTTCCCCTTCTTATGAATTAAACCACATCGCTCAAGTACAGATAATTTTTACACCACCTGGAGGAGAAGAAGCAAATCTTGAGATAGAGATAGACGTTTCAGTCGTACCTAGTGACGGTGAGGACCTAACTCCGAGTGATAATGAACATTCATTCTCAGTCCGAACAAACAGGGTTACAAGACCGGTTCTTTCAATGGATACAGATGTCCTTGATGTGCGGACAGATTCGATGCATTTGGTGACCCTTGGCGTATTGAATGATGGTAATGCTGTAGACGGGGCAATGCGAATTAGAATTGTTGCTGACACACTTTTGCCAGGGATTACTTCAACGCTTTCAAATGGAGGAACGAGTATTCACCTAAACCAATGGATGGATTTGGGATTAACTCCACAACAAAATAAAGATTTACAGTGGCTCATCACCGTTTCTTCTGATTTACCGGTAGGCACTAGAGTAGTATTCTCTATTGTATTTGAGGCAAGTCCAGATATTCAAGGAGACCCTCAAATCATAAATGAGACATTAATACTAACTGTCACTTCACATAGAGAATTAAACTTTGAAAATACACTCTCACAAATACCGGAACTGAATCCGGGTGAGAAATTAATGTTCAAGGTTAATGTGACAAGTTATTCTTCTTTCACAGAAGAATTAGAACTCACTATCCCCGAGGGTGAAATATGGTCTGTCAAGTGTAATAATTTAGATCAGTCAATATATACATGGAATTTGGTCGTTCCATCTACTAACGACCCTGCTGGCAGAACTATTGGTTGGGATTGTGAATTGGTCGCACCTAAGCACACAGATTACATTCCTCTGGAACTCTCAATTACCAGCGAAAATGAAACCTTGTGGTATACTGGTGCAGAACTAACAATTGCATCCGAAGAAACAGAGCCAGGAGGTCTTGTTTTTGGATTAATAGATTTTGAAGAGCAAATCCCATTGATGATTGGCGTTGGCGGTTTAGTTTTCCTAATATTCGTTTGTCTCATGGTGATTGCGATAAATAGACGAAGGAAATCTATGGTTGAGTATGACGAAGAAGATGAAGAAAGTGACGTCTCCTCTCACCAGCAACATGCTGCTCAGCCAACTGTGAATGTACCTCAACAGCAGACTGTTCAACCAGCAGTTCAAGCCGCCCAGCAACAAACTGCTCAACCTGTAATGCAGACGCCCGTCCAAGCGGCTCCAATCACGATGCCACAACAGAGCACCATCACTGATGAACAATATAGAGCAGCAGGCTGGACTGAAGATAAGATTGCAGAATTAAGGCGTGAAGAAGCAAATGAAATCGCAAAAGTATCTGAAGCAATTCAAGCGAGCCAAGAACAAGCAGCCTATGCAGCCCAAGTACAATATCAACAATCCCAAGGAGCCGCTCAACCATTGCAACCATCTGCACCGGAGCCAACATCACCCAGCCAAGGTGAAACCCAGAACCTACACTCAGCGTTTGGAAGTTTGGGGGTAACTGAACAACCAGCAATGGAAGAAGAACAAGAGAACCACCTACCAAATACCGCGGCTGCATTAGATACGCTTGCGCCTGTAACATCAGTTGATGAAATTGATGATGGGGAAGATAAGAATACTGATTCTACTGAAGTAGGAGAAACGGCAGAACAGACTCCTGAAGATGCCTCAGATGAACAAAAAATACCACAGGTAAATTGCTCATATTGTGAACGAGTTTTAACACAGAGTGACCAGTGGTTTGAGTGTCCTGATTGTGGAATATACAGCCATTCACAATGTCGAGAAGGGCAACAAGTTTGTAGTCGGTGTGGAAGTCAAAAGTGATTATTCAATTTTGTCTCCTGCAATCGGTGATGTATCAACTCCGTCTATTTGCAAAACTTTTCCGTTCGGGTCAATGCCTGGACCAGTTGGCCAAACCTCTTCGAACTCAGTTTTAGAAAATAGGATGAAACCGCGTTCACCCAACAATCTCAAAGCAGCTTCAGTTCGCTCAGCAGCAGGGGCAATTTGTTCCGTAAATGTTTCATCCATGATTGAAACTATTTCTTCAAAAGACCGGTGGCCGTTACTCAACTCCCACAGAAGACTGTTCATTTCGTCTAGAGGCCGACGAAGGTCTTTTGGCGCTCTCAATAATTTGGCTAAGAATCCTTCAAACCTGCGGAAAGATTTGGAATGACACAGAAGGATAAATCTCCCTGAAACTCCTGGTAATTCAGGATGGGGGCGACTTTCTCCCCTTCTCCCCCACCAAACAGGTGCACGAATAGGAAAAGAACCTGCCAAACTAGATTCTCTTTCATCACCACTTCCCTTCAAATCAGACATAAACTCACCTAGGTAATTTGCCAAGTCCAAATAACGAGGGCTAACATTGAGCAAATACCAATTCCCGAGAGTAATCTAAGCCACTCAACTTTCTGGGTAAAATTTGAGAGATACCACACCCCTGCTCCGCAAAGGGCACAGATCAGTAACAAAATGTACCAACCAGGAGGCATATTTGTTTGTGGAGGGGCAGATGTTTATGATATTGGGCATTCAATCTTATTGTTGGTGAGTTGTTGATTATTGTCTGCTAATATCCCATCACAGGTGAATTTGGTGGAAACTAATTTCCTTAGAAAACACCACTAAACTTTTCTTTTTGCTGAAACCATCAAAGAGTAGACGAGATTCGTCGCATCTTTGAGGGATTGGATTGGAGAAGGTCAAACAGTTCTTTCTCACTTTGGATGAATTTCTTGCTAGTTATGCCAAAATGTTTGGTGTATCAATTGTAAATCCGATTCCTCGTCATTTTTTATTCATTTCAGTTTATTGTGGAATTTATGTCGCGGCTATATCTGCCCCCCCTATTTTCGCTCTTGTGGCTATTTGGGTTGGGTATATTGGCGTATTAGCTGTTGGAAGGGCATGGGCTCAAAATGAGTCATTAAGAGCAAGAATTGCAAAAAAATTAGAGGACCAAAATCCAGATAATTTACCTGATTTAAGAATTACGGCAGGACTTGCTGCCTTGCAAATGGTTCCGTTAGTTCCGATGTTACTCCAAACTTCACACTCACTGTTTGACTTGTATGAAGTGCCCGATAATTCTACGTGGGAAACATGGGGATTATTTGGGTTAGACTTGCTTTTTAGGTCATTCTTAGACTGGTCAGAAGTTTATGGTATACACGTTTCAGGAGTACAGTTAGATGCCTCTGGTGGAAGACATCTTGTGATGTTCATTCTGCTTTCGATTGATTTAATGATAATTCAAACAGTTATTCGAATAGTCGGCATCAATCAAACTATCCAAGAAGGAGTTGCTGTAGCAGGGAAAGACCCTGAAATGGCATTTAGGCTTGGATATAGGGCAACCACGAAACTTTCCCAACTTGCAGCTGATAACAGCAATGATATTGCAAGTAGAACGCAAATGATAGAAGCCCTAGGCATGATTGGTGACGTAAAAGGTGCTCCACCTCTAGTCGAAATATTATCTGAAGAGGAACTTCATACTGCAGCAACTGCATCATTAGTAATGATAGGTCATTTTGATTCGTTAATCAAAGGAATCCGCCATGACAACCCACTTGTTAGAAGAGGATGTGTGACTGCTCTTGGTCGCTTAGAAGATTCTGTCGCAAACGAAATTTTAGCTGAAGCGATTAAAGATTCAGATTCTGGTGTAAGGAAATTTGCTTACCAAGCGATTGGCAGAAGTGCACATCCATCAGATATACCATTATTGCAACAAGGCTTACTAGATGAAATTTTAGAAGTTCGTTATGCTGCATTGAAGCAATTTTCCAACTTTTCTGGAGAAAAGGCAATGGAAGCAGTTCAAATCGCGGCTAAGGATGAATCTGCTTCCATCAGAAGATTGGCAGTAGAAATCTTAGCCCGATATCCATTTCCTGCCGTTGTTCCAATCCTTGCAAATGCTATGACCGATGATGATTCGGAAGTTGCAGCAGCGGCAAAGCGTTCGATTGAACACTTGGAAACATTAGTTGAATCCGGAGCTGTCTGATTAAACAGCAATAGAGTGAAAAAGGCTATCATTTAGATCTTTCAAGAAAGGGCATTTTAGGTACAAAATTAGAATAGAATGAGTGATTATCTCTTGTACTAAAACAGCGAACACTTATCCGTGAACCTAACGGGTCACAGCCCGAGTGAAGCGTATGGCTGAGCATGGACATGATAATTGCCCACACTGCGAACATCAACTAGATGGGTTAGAGGCAGTATGTCCAGCCTGTGATGGTGACCTATATGGAGTACCTTCCAAAATCACCCAAGTAAAGGAAAAGGTTACGGAAATCGTGCAAAAAGTGGAATCTGAAGTTAGAGATGCTGTATCAGGTGAGGGTGACCTAGTCGGTTCCGTACAAAAAGTAAGCCAACAAATTGGGGGCCATGTGGTACCAGTATTTTCTAATGTAAAACAAGCGGGAACAGATGTAGTCGATAAAGTCAAGGATAAAATTAGCACACCATCTTCGCAACAGGTTGTCCAACAAGATTTTGATGAAACTCCAGAGGATTTAGACTCACTTATTACACAAGGAGAATTACTAGTTTCAGAGGGAAGAGAGCAACAAGCCCTCAAGATATTCAACAGGGTAATTGCTGCTGACCCAGGAAATGCCATGGCATGGTTTAACAGAGGCGTCATTCATGAAATGAGTGGACAGGTTGAAGAAGCCACAAAAGCGTTCAAAGTGTGCTTAGATATGCAATCAGACCACGGTCCAGCAGCTGCTAACCTAGCCGTACTACTTGACAGAACAGGAAATGGAGCAGATGCAGCAACATATGCTCATCAAGCCTTGAAATCATTCCCTTCTCACCCTGACTTAGCACGTATCTCCACCCAAGGTCCGCCAAAAGCGACAAGAGTTGTTGAACCAGAGGTTGTACCAGTCGCGACAGTTGAGGCAGAACCTGAACCAATTGTTGTGGAACCCGAAGTTGTACCAGTCGCGGCAGTTCAGGCAGAACCACAACCAATCGTTGAGCCTGAGCCAGCCCCTACAATTATTCCCGAGCCTGAAGTTGTACCGACAATCGATTTAGATGCTATAGTTGAAGATGCTGCAAATCTAATCAAACAAAACAAGGCCGAAGAAGGATTAGAACTCCTTAGAGAGTTGCTTCATAACGAAGCCGCAGAACACCCAAGAGCATGGAGAGTAGCGGCAGCCTCTATGGCTAGATTGTCACTAATTGATAATGCAATTGAAGCATTTACCTATGCATTAGACCTCGATAATACCGATGCAGCATCATGGTATAATCTTGGAGCATTACACAGAAGAAATGACCACGAAGAAACTGCAGTCACTTGTTTTGATGCGGCATTAGGCTTGCGTCCAGATTACACGAAAGCCTCGGCCGCTTTGGCAGAAATACACACTGCAAATGGCTCACTTTCTTTAGCAATTGAATCTTGGAGATCTTTGCTTTCACATGAGCCAAACCATGCTGGCGGACCTACCTTTGCAGGTATTTTAATCGCTATCGCAGAAGGAGAAGGCGAAGTATTGGAGATGGCAATAGAAATTCCAACGACTATTCCTGAAGGGCCTGAATTGGCCTCTGAGGCTTTGAAGTACATACTAGATGATGGGGCGCCTGAAAATGTCAAACTCCGTGCAAGAGCCATGACCTTGTCTGGGTCATACCCAGAAGCGGTGAAAGCTTGGAGGTCATTAATAGAAAATGACCGTGATAACCCCGAACTTTGGATAGGGATGAGAAAAACCTTCATCGCAGCGGGGGACCAAGTAACTGCAGAAAAATGTAGAGCAAAAATTGCTACACTCACAGGACAAGATATCTCGGCACCAGTGGTACAAGAAAGTCCTGTGGAGACTATTTCTGAACCAATCACAGAACCAGAACCGGTTGCAGAACCCGAACCAGTTGAGGTGGCAGTGACCGAACCTGTTGGAGAACCTATAGTTGAATCAACAATCCAAGAATCACAACATGTGGAAGAAGAAGTTGCCCATGAAGAAGTTGTTTCCGACGACCCTTGGGGAGATGACCCTTGGGCAGACGTAGATTCACAAGCCACACCTCCCGAACAAACAGAATCAATTGCCGTAGTAACAGAACAAAGTGCAGAACAGGTGATTGCTGCAGAGGAAATTCTGGATTCAACCCCAGAACCTGAGCCGGTCCAACATGAAGAGCCTTCACCAGAAGTTAACCTAGCAAAGGCTGCTCTAGATGTGGCTTCGAAAACAGAGACACCCGAAATAATTGGTTCAGGCAAAATAGATAGTAGTTCAATTTCCAATCAAGATGTACAATGGTACAACAAAGGACTCGCACTCCTAACTGAAGAAAAATATAACGAAGCACTTGCTTGCTTTGACCGTGCACTCCCTACATTTGTCAATGACGACGAAATGGTTGTTCGAATTTTAAATGCTAGAGGAAATGCATTTTATTATCTGCAGAATTTTAGCGATTGTATTGACGCCTACCATGAAGCGATGAAAATTAACCCCGCCGGAGTTACCGGCGCAACATTATACAATATGGGGACTGCATATGCTGAGGTTGAACGTTATTCAGACGCAATCAAATGTTTTGAACAAGGAATGTCTGCCAAGAGAGTGAATCCACTTGAAGGGGAACACGCTAAGATGGCAAAAGAGCAAATTCGGAGGTGTAAACTACTTCTAAAAGAACAAGAAAAGAAATTAAAGCGCCTATCAAAAATGCGAAATTAAGTGCTAAAATTGTAATTTAGGCAGGCAAAATTGCAACTGCTTGCACTTTGTATTCTGGACACTTAGTTAAGTGGTCAGCAGAAGAACTGAGCACAGAATTGACTCCTACATCAGGGAAATGGAATGTTGTAAACAGGTTACCAACTCTCACCTCGTCGCTTAATTTTAGAATCATTTTGATTTTATTTCGAGGACTTGCAAGCATCACTTCATCGCCTTCAGAAAATCCGAGTCTTTGAGCGTCCTTTGGATGCATTTCCAAGTAATCTGTTTCCATAAATTCGTTCAATCCCGTACGTCTAGTTTGAGTTCCAGAGTTGTAATGGAATATGTTTCTCCCAGTGACTAAGATAAATGGATAATCTTCTGATGCTTGCTCATCTGGTTCAGCGAATTCTGGCGCTGAAAAGTGACCCAAACCTCTTGAGAACTCATCAATATGCATCACATTTGTTCCCGGATGGTCAACACTAGGAGCCGGCCATTGTACCGCTTCTGCACTCTCAAGTCTAGCATAAGAAATGCCCTTAAAATTCGGAGTCAAACTTGCTAACTCATCCCATATATCTGATACATTATTTGAGGAAATGATTGGATGCCCCATGTATTCTGCTAACTCGGCAACAATAATCCAATCTTGTTTTGCAAGCCCTGGAGGTTCAATCGCCTTCCTAATCCTCTGAACTCTCCTTTCTCCGTTTGTATAAGTGCCATCAGATTCCAAGAATGATGCAGCAGGAAGTACCACATGAGCAAAGTTTGCCGACTCACAATGGAAAATATCCTGTACCACCAACAAATCGAGTTTTGACAATCCTCTCTGGACCCTTGTATTGTCTGGGTCAGTGTGAGCGATGTCGGATCCTATCATGTATAATGCATGGAATTTGTCATCTAACGAATTATCAATCATTTCTGGATAAGTTAACCCGGGTTCAGCCGCTAACTTTACCCCCCAAGTTTCTTGAAATGATTCCCTTACTTTGGCATCAGTCACGGGTTGATAATTTGTCAAAACATTTGGTAATGCACCCATGTCGCAAGAACCTTGAACATTATTTTGGCCTCGAAGTGGATTTATTCCAGTTCCCGGCTTGCCAACATTTCCAGTTAAGAGTGCTAAACTAGACAAAGCCATGACACCTTCTGAACCATGACTGTGCTCAGTCATACCTAATCCATGAACTGACATTGCTGTTTTTGCAGTCGCATACAATCTTGCTGCTGCTTCAAGTGTGGCAGCGGGTACAGTAGTAATCTCCTCACAAACACTTGGAGTCATCTCACTAACCATATCCTTGAATGGTTGTAAATTCTCAGTGCGTGTGTTCATCCATTCTTCACTTGCTTGTAAGTTATCACGGATAATTATGTGAGCCATCCCTTGGTAAAGAGCGACATTTGTGCCTGGCCGTAATTGCAAATGGATATCAGCCATTTTAGCAATTTCAGTTTCTTTGGGGTCAGCAACAATCAGGCCCATACCGCGTTTACGAGCTCTTCTGATTCTTGACCCAGTTACTGGATGACCATGTATTGGATTACATCCGGATGCAAGAAGAAGGTCTGTAACATCAATATCTCCTAGACTGTTGGTCCCTGCTCCCGCACCAAACACTGTCATCATTCCTTTCACGGTTGCAGAATGACAAACTCTTGCACAATTATCTACATTGTTTGTACCAACCACAGCCCTCATAAATTTGGAGCCAAGATAATTTAATTCATTCGTTGAACGTGAGGAAGTAATTATTCCAATGGAATCAGGACCATATTTCTCCTTTGTTGATTGTAATCTTTCAGCGATAAAAGAATATGCTTCATCCCAACCGACTTCGCGGAATTCTTCATCAGTCGAGTTTCTAATCATAGGCGATTTCAACCTATCGGAATGATGCACATAAGCAGAGGCAAACCTACCCTTGACACAGGAATGCCCCTGATTCACTGGAGAATCGGCCGCCGCTTTCATGGTGACTAATTTTCCACCCTTAGTCCCAGCATCAAATTGACAGCCAACTCCACAAAATGCACATGTCGTTCGAACCCAATTATCTGGAACCCCGAAAGAGCGCTCTACTGTATCTTCTAGAGCACCCACAGGGCACTCATCCACACATGCTCCACAGGAAACGCAATCCGATGCCATGAATGGAACATCCGCACCTGCAATTATTCTACTGAAGAACCCTCGTCCATCTATAGACAAGGCATGGGTGGCTTGGATATCATCACAAGCACGTACACATCTAGAGCAAACAATACACTTGCTTGCATCAAATGAAAAGAATGGATTTGATCTGTCAATCGGCACATCTGCACAATCAGGGGTGTTATCAAATCGAATGTCCCGTAGCCCCACTTCGCCAGCAATATCCTGCAACTCACAATCACCATTTGCTGTACAAGTTAAACAATCAAGTGGGTGCTCACTTACATACAGTTCAGTAATCCCTCTTCTAAGATTCCACAGGCGCTCTGAATTTGTACTAACATCCATGCCTTCACGGGCTGGAGTTGTACATGAAGATGGAGTCCCTTGTTGTCCATCAATTTCAATAACACACAATCTGCAGGAACCAAATGAATTCAAGTGTGGAGAGTCACACAAACTTGGAATGCTAATTCCGTTATCTCTAGCGACTTCCATGACAGTCTGTCCTTGGCGACCTAGCAAATTATTGCCATTAATCGACATTGAAAAGGTGTCACTCATTTCATTCGCCTCCAAATGCATCAGGCCATAGTGTCATTGAAGAACGTACTGGGTTCATTGCTAAACCACCTAAAGCGCACAAAGAAGTAGAACTCATCACATCATCCAAGTCATTTAACAAATCTCTATCCCCTGGCTTTTCTTCATCTGTGCCGATACGTTGCAACAATTCTAGAGCCCTTTGTGTACCAATACGGCATGGTGTACACTTACCACAACTTTCGTCTCTAAAGAAGGTCATCCAATCTATTACCTCTGAGCGAGGGTCAAAATCTGAGCCATAGCAAACAAAGCCTCCGTGGCCCAATATCCCACCAGAATTTGTTAGCCCTTCAAATGAAAGTTCCATGTTTTCTAAATCCTCTACTTTGAATACTGAACCAAGTGGGCCGCCGACCTGAACTGCTGTAACCCCCTCAAGTGATGAATGGGTTTCGAACAATTCTTTGACTGTACCACCAAATGGGACTTCAACACAGGTTGGCTTTTGAGTATCGCCAACTAATTGTGCGACTACAGTACCTTTGCTAGATTCTGTACCCAATGCAGCATAAGTATCTGCACCTTCTCTCAGAATTGATGATACAAGTGAAAAAGTTAGCACATTATTGACGATTGTAGGGTGCCCAAATAATCCTTTTTCTGCCGGGTATGGTGGACGGGCTCTCACTTCACCGCGCTTTCCTTCAAGACTTTCGAGCAATGCTGTTTCTTCACCACAAACATATGAACCTGCACCAACGGCAATTGTGATATCAAAATTCGGGCCTAGGATGCCTTCCTCACGGGCAGAATCTATTGCTGCTTGCAGAGTCCTTTTTGCATCAGGATACTCACTTCGCAAATACACCCAACCATCAGTGGCACCAATAGTAAGGGCGCATATCACCATTCCCTCAATTAGAGCGTGCGGGTCTCCTTCCATAATCATCCTATCAATGAAAGTGCCAGCATCGCCTTCATCAGCATTTGCAACTACATGTTTTGTCGGGTCACGTTCACGTGCAGCAGCAGTCCATTTGAAATGAGTTGGGAAGCCAGCACCACCTCGACCTCGAAGTCCAGCAGATTCCAGGGCAGAAAGTACCCCTTCTGAGCCAATCTTTTCCGCCATAGCCAATCCCTCGTATGCACCATGTGCTTGTTGAGATTGTAAATCGAATGGATCACAAACACCCAATCTAGCCATAGCAAATCTTTGTTGATTAACCATTTCGGGGTGTTTGTTGATGTCACCAAGATAAAGTGAGTGAGATTGTGGGTTACCATCCAATATAGAATTTAGAACATCCAAGACGTCGGCACACTCTAATGGTCCAAATCCGTGCCTCTCACCCTCAATATTGACTTCCAATATTGGTTCAAGGTGATATAAACCTCTACTTCCAGTTCTAGTCAAAGAAAAAATTCCAGAATCATTTTCCAGTATTTCTTCCGCAATTTTTTCAGCACCCATTGCAACTGATGCACTATCGCTGCTTAGAAACAATTCCAATCCTTCTCCGATTTGTGATTTACAGATCTTAGGATTGTCATCATATAGGACAGCGACACCAGTTGGACAAAGTCCAGCACAGTGTAGTTTCCCAACTATCTCACCCTCAGCCTCGAGAACGGAAATCGTATTTTGAGACCCTTTTGAACGACATGACTCACCAATGCAGACCCTTACCGTGTGCTTCTCTTGTTTTAATTCACTATAGTACCCAATCGCCCCCCTAACTTTGGCAGGAGTAGTACCATATTGGAACGCAATTTCACCTATTCTTTCGGTCGATAAAGTCCCATTTTCTTGAATTTCAGACCGTAATTGATGAAGCAATAAGTGACCTGGTTGCTCAGGGTTCCAACCGTTATTGTCACTCGTCATCCATTCACCTCATCTGAAATATTACAAGTTGCTATGTTACTCCCAAAGCCTTCGGCTTTGTCAATGTTCGTGGAGTGCCCTACTGTAAATCTCCATTTTTAGATGAATCTGAGTGCCCCGTTCATACTACTCTCCACCCACCTGAATAGACGTTGAATCTATTTGGTTTCAAGAAGCCAACCAATGTCAATCCCGCTGACCTTGCCCCATCAACTGCCATAGTTGAAGGGGCGCCAAGTCCAGCGATTGCTGGGATTCCCGCCAAAGCTGCTTTTTGTATCAATTCGTAACCAATTCTCCCCGATAGCATAAGAATTTGCTTTTCAGCGGGTAATTCATCTGCAATTAACATTGAACCAATTAATTTGTCCAATGCATTGTGTCTCCCAACATCTTCTCGAAGTGAGATTAAATTGCCTTCAAAATCAAAAATTGCACAGGCGTGTAATCCACCTGTGGTTTTGAAATGGTCTTGAGACTCAGTAAGTTTTTGGGGCAACTTTGTTAGAACCTCTGGAGATACCCACTTTTCATCAGATATTGTTAGGCGGCTAGGAATTATCAACTCATCAAGTGATTCACGGCCACACAAACCACAACTTGACGTGATGGGAAATTTGCGCTCATTAAAATCAGACAAATCAAAGTTTTTTGGGTCCATCCTCACTACAATTTGGTCAACTGAAGACTCAACACTCAATATTGATGACTTAGATTGGATTATTGCCTCTCCAAGAAGCCAACCGGTAACTAATTCTGCATCTTCCCCAGGTGTTCGCAACAAAATCCCTAATTTTTTCTGTTCGGATCCAATTTCGATGATTATTTCTAGGGCAGCCTCGCTAACAAGTGAATCCTTACTAGTAGATAATTCGCCTTCCGTCCAAACTTGGATAGGCGTTGTCTTGGTCGCCTCTTGGGTCACAATATGCTGTATGTATTCTACAACTTAATGCTTCGTCAGAAATTGACAAGATATCAATTGGTTCAAATCAGTTGAATGGTCGGCCATCACCATGGATGGCGGCTCTTCCCCCCTTCACACCCGGTTGATTGACATCGGATTGGAAGAAAAAGAGGCCCATGTAGTGATTCTGCTTTCAACATCCTCACCTCTGAAAGCAAGTGAGGTTGGCAAGGAAATTGGCATCAGTCGAATGGACTCGTATAACACTTTGAAACGATTACAAGAACGTGGATTAGTTATGGCCACACTGGATAAACCAATGCGCTTTACAGGCTTATCAATAACAGAAATCTTTCAACAATTAATCAATCATGAGGAGCAAGAGTTACGTCGTATCAAAGCCCATTATGACGAATTTAATGAAGGGAAAAATGTGATCACATCACACGTCCCGACGTTAAAGGAACCGAGTTTTTCAGTTGTAAAAGAACGAAGTTACATTCAAGCAGCAATGGAGAGAATTATTGATGATGCAGAGTCATCAGTCTGGTTAATCATTGGCAAATATGGCATCCTACATCTTGTGAAAACTGGTGCTTTGAAGGCTGCTAATGATGCTGCTGCAAGAGGCGTTAGTGTGAAAGTACTCGCTTGCCTCGATAAAAGCACTTTAAAATTCTATGAACAATTAGATTCCGCAGTCGAAATTAGACACAGTGAATCAGTCTCGATGCATGGCTGCATCGTAGACGGCGATGTTGCTGTACAAAATGTATCTATGGAGACAAATCCAGTTGGACGAGGAAAAGAAGATGCCGCTCTTATCATAGAAGCACCTGAATTCCTTTCTGCTCAAACCGACTTGATAACTGCAACTTGGAAAAACGCAACTCCAATATCTACAGCAAAAACTTTCGTAGAATTGGGTGAAAGTACTGAACCATTACAAATTAATCTAGGTGCCGGCTCATTCTATAGAAGATTCAAAGAGATTGTTGCACGAGACCTTCAAGACCAACATCCAGATAATGAAAATTGGACAAATGCGATACTTCGCCGAGGAGATGAATACCTCACCTCACAGCCCAATCTTCCCGAACTTGAATTGCTTGGAATAGACGTCTCAGATTTGATGCGAACTGTAGGTCACAGAATAGGTGAAGAAATAGTCACAAATACCAAAGATACCACTCGAACAGACAAAGAATTTTGGGATCATCTCACCAAAGAATGGGCTGAAATGGGAATGGGGGAAATGGAAATTATAGGAGACCCACCTCGATCAATAAAAATTCACGATGCGGGTTCTTGTGGACAAGCACCTCAATTCGGGGGACCATTCTGTCATTTAGATGAGGGTATACTTGAGGGTATAGTCGAAACCATGTTTGGTGTCAAAACTGCTGCTGTAGAAAGACAATGCACTGGTGAAGATAACCAACATTGTTGTATAGACATCATTTTTGACAAAATAGATGCATGAATTAATCAACCATCAGAGGTAGGGAGTAACATGGATTGTCCGGCAAATAGTGGGGTGCTCTCCGAAACAAGTGAGGGAGAAGAATTTGAAATCGTACCACTTGATGTGATTTTGACAGATATTGCAGCCAATAAACTCAGGGAGATATTCAATTCTGAACCTGGCGATGTGGTCCTGACCCTTGCTGTTCATCGCGGCGGATGTTCAGGATACCTGTATGATATGCAAATTGGTGATAAACCCGAACAATTAGGGCACCAATTTGGTGATGTAAGTGGAATCCCAATTGCAATTTCCGATTTTGACAGCAGTTTACTTTCTGGCATCGTAGTTGATTTCCAAGATTCTCTCATGGGTGGCGGATTCAAGATTGAGAATCCAAATGCTTCGAAGGCTTGTAGTTGTGGCAGTAGTTTTAGTTAAGACAAAACACAATCACTCATCTGCATTGTTTTCAGGGGTAGTTACTCCTAGAACCGCAGAAGTTTTTCTCTCAGGTTTTTTGGGTGGTAAAGTCACCACACCTTCCTCAACTAGAGAAGGTAACGCCATTAAATCCTCAAACCTGATTGATGCCTCTAATGACTGCTCAGGGAATCGGTGGTCATTGATGAAGAATTCCTCAAGCATGCAAATTTTTCTCAGATTTAGGCTTCCATCTTTATTTCGAGTGAAGGAATAAAGTTCAGGGTTCTCGTCATCAATCAAGCGTTTATGGAAAGAATTACGAATTATCTTACCTCGTCTGCCAACAGCCCATTCAATCAGGGCACCAACAATAGTAGCTGTGTAAAGAACAACCATTATCGAAATTGCAAAAATGATTGGGTCATGTAAACCAACTCCAGGATAATTGATAGTTAGGAAAACTTGGCGAACAATAAGGACAAGTAATCCAGCACCAACAACCGGCGTCAACAAATCTTGTAGAATCGCCTCGAGTGGAATTATCCTTCTCTGTGCATTATCAGCGAACGCTAACTCTCCATCAATCGCTACTGCCGTAATTATTGCAAGAGAAGCCAATAACAAATAGATAACTCCAGCTATCGCTAAAGCGAATATATCTGGAAGAAAATCCAAATAATGTACGACTAAATATGCGAACAAACCTAAGAGAACAGTTGTTGGCATCCTATGTAAAGCGTGAATCCAAACATCGCCCTTACGCGCGTCTCGAGATAACTTTGGGACGCCAATTAATTGCCAGTTAGTGTATTTCTTTATCACTTTCACAATCCAGGCAAGAACTCCTTTGTCAATCATTACCCATTCTGTGAATCGAAGCAATGGAATCAGTGGTAATATCAAAAAAACAGCAAAAATAGAGAGTATTGGCCATAAAATCATTGAAGGTAAAATTAGAAAATGCAAAGTATTCAAAGGATAGAGAATGTCACTTTCCAACCTTCCTTGCTCCTTCTTATCTAATTTGAAACCCCTGGCAGTTTTGTCTAGAGATGCCCTAAATATTTGCAAAGGATAGCCATGAGTAAGGATTCCTTTTACGATTTTTCTGTATTTAATGTGTTTCTCAGACTTCAATACGAGTCTCCTCCACAACCTCTGTGAGGGAATAACAAGTAAGATTGGAGATACTAGTAAAATCACCACCACTGCAAGGGTGCTAGGGTCATCCGCAGACCAATTCACAATGTATGGTCCATTGCTTCACTTCATGAAGCGGTCGGTCAATGTTGAGATAAAATTACTATATTTCAGGGTTCTTTACTTTTTCCAGAATCCACATTTATTGCAGTGCAGAGTGGTATAAATCACTAACAGCATCCCAATTAACAACATTCCACCATGCTGCAAGATAATCTCCTCTACCAGGCCCGAATTTCTTGTAATATGCGTGCTCCCAAACATCGACTGCCAAAATTGGCGAGCCGCTTCCATCCATGAGTGGATTATCTTGATTGGGTGTTGATGAAATAACTAGTGAACCCTCAGCAGAAACTGAAAGCCATGCCCAGCCGCTGCCGAATCGGGTTACTGCGGCTTTTGTGAATTGGGCTTTCATCTCATCAAATGAACCAAATGCGGAATCGATTGCATCTGCAACAGCACCTGTTGGATTCCCACCTCCATTTGGAGACATGAGATTCCAGAATAATCGATGATTCCAGAAGCCGCCACCGTTGTTCCTAACTGCCAAATTGTCTGTGTGATTTGCCAACAAATCTTCAATCGTTTTCCCTTCCATTTCTGTACCAGAAACAGCACCGTTTAGATTGTTGGTGTAACCATTGTGGTGTTTGCTGTGGTGTATTTCCATAGTTAGTGCGTCTAAGTGAGGTTCTAGCGCATCATAATCATATCCAAGTTCAGGTAATTCAAAGGTCATAGTTCATCCCTAATCCGCCAATCAGAGGACCCCCAATATCAATTCTTGCTTTCATTATGTGAACAGTTCTTTAGCAATCTTGATGTCACCCCTAGTATTGCCACTAAATGATGGGAAGAATTGCTGTAACAGATGGCATGGATGAAACCGCTGTAAATCATCTACAAGAAAAAGGCCATGAAATTGTATTGAAACATTATTCCACTGATGAATTAGAATCTGGGGTTTTATCGGAATTTGACGCAGTAGTAATTAGAAGTGCAACAAAATTGACTGAAAAAGTCATAAAAAATTCTAGTGGGAAAAACGGCAAACTGAGACTGATAGGTCGAGCAGGTGTAGGTATAGACAACATTGACTTAGCATTTGCAACCAAAAATAAAGTCGCAGTTTGTAATACGCCGGGTGCTTCTACACATGCAGTTGTTGAGTTGACTATTGGACATCTGCTCGCATGTGCTAGACACATCACAACCGGAGACCGAACATTGAGAGAAGGAAAATGGGAAAAAAAGCAACTCCGAGGAACTGAATTATCAGGCAAAAGGTTAGGCTTGATTGGCTTTGGAAGAATTGCCCAAGGAGTTGGCCGAGCAGCTCGATCATTAGGAATGACTCTCCATACCTATGACCCGTATCTCCGCGCAGAAGTGGCAGCGGATAAGCACTGTCAATTACACGATGAAATTGATGAAGTGTTTCGATTGTGTACTCATATCTCAATTCACTGTAACCTTACTGCTGAAACCCATCACTTGGTTAATGCTGAAAGAATGAAAATGATGCCTGGGATTGGCATCGACAACGTCCCTTGTGGCAACCATATCGTAAATTGTGCCCGTGGTGGAATTGTTGATGAAGTTGCATTATTGGAAGCCTTAGAGTCAGGAATAGTTGCCTCTGCCGCACTTGATGTGTTTGAAGAAGAACCTGCTTTAGACAACCCAATTGTGCATCACAAAAACTTTCACGGCACCCCACACATTGGTGCCGCAACAATTGAGGCACAATCTAGAATTGGCGAAGAGATGGCTGCTTTGTTAGTTGATTTCTTAGACGGTAGAAAACCAAAATCAATGCTGAATCCTGAGATTTTCTAGCACTTCACTCAAGTTTATGCATGGTAATCAGGTGGCTAGAGAAGTCATCTAATTGCGAAGGAATCCCAATTCCTGAAATTGGTTTTCCTCTCCCTAGTCCAGCCTCGTTCTTGGCAGCCCACACATCTGAATTAAATTCGGTAATTATTGGAGAATATTGGCGTAATTTTTCTCCTAATTCAGAGTCTCCCAATTCACTAATTGGCAATTCTGGAAACGCTCGGATATCAACTGCAGATACACCGTACAATGTTGACGAAAGATGGTGGCAAAGGAATGGACAAATCGGACTAAACATAGTTAGTAAATCTCTTACAATTCGATGTACTGTCCATGCTGCACCAAGGTCCCCATCGTAGAGTCTTGTTTTTGCCATTTCAAGCCAATGACTTGGGAAAATTCCTGTACCAAAATTTTTGATAGATTGGGCAGCAGTATAGATATCTATATTTTCCCAAGCAGTCCGAACGGTCAGATTAACTTGGGCA
Organism: uncultured Candidatus Poseidoniales archaeon; assembly: GCA_964645485.1. Taxonomy (GTDB): domain Archaea; phylum Thermoplasmatota; class Poseidoniia; order Poseidoniales; family Thalassarchaeaceae; genus MGIIb-Q1. Next base: position 52,782 of record CAZXZO010000005.1, on the reverse strand, counting down.
AATTCTGATAAGATCCATTGTTCTGACATGCTTAAGTCAGCGGGAACAGAATCTAAATCATCCGGGATTTCAAACTGACTAGCAAACCTAGCCACATTGAACAATTTTGTCAAAACACCGTAATATTTTGCCTCAATTTCTTCGGGATTGATTTGGAAGTCATCGCCAACTTGTGCATCACAAGCCTTCCATAATCGGAAACATTCTGATCCTATTTTGTTGGCTTTCAGATTGACTGTTTTATTTGGTCCCTTGACCTTCCAAGAACCAGTCCTTCCACCAGCACCACATTCTAAAACAGAATCAGCATCAATTCCGTTTCCTAATGACTTCGACATTTTCCTACCCCATGGGTCCATCCCAAGTCCGTCAATCCAGACATTCTTGAAACCGGGTTTGTCAAACAAAAGGGCAGATTTCAATAAAGTGTAGTACAACCATGTACGTACAATTTCCTTACCTTGAGGTCGTAACCCTGTAGGGAACGCCCTCTCAAATGTGTCATTATCATTGAGATACCCAGAAACATAAAGATTAGAGTTGGAGGAATCCATCCAAGTATCGAACACTTTTTCTTCTCCTACAACATTCCCAAGGTTACCTCTCAGTTCTGACCATTCCCCTAGGTCTTCTTTTGTTTCCCTATCTAGAACTCTTGAATTTGAAGGTGGTGATTCGCACCATGGCTGAACATAGGTGCCGATTGGAGGAACAATGACTTTCTGCTGGTCCTCTGAGTACCAAATTGGAATCTCTGTATGATACCATCGCCTTCTACTAATTGGCCAATCAATTGAAATATTTTCCATCCAATCTAGCAGAAATTGTTTGTTCCTAGGCGGTGTAAAATTAATTTCATCAGCTAATTCAGCAATCCTGTCTTGCTTGTGAGTCTGACGGATATACCATTCCTTCAGCAAAATGATTTCAACAGGATTTTTGCCTCTTTCAGAAACAGGAACTTCTTGCTGCCTCTCCTCAATGGAGACAATTCTGCCCGATGCCTCTAGACTTTCTATTACAGCCTGGCGGGCATCTAGAACAGTCAATCCTTCTAACGGCCCACTAATTTCTGTCATGCATCCATCTAATCCAATTGCTTGGAAAGGAGTTAATCCCAATTCTCTGAAAACAGCCACGTCATTTTGGTCACCAAAAGAACAAACCATCAAAACTCCGGAACCAAAATCGGATTTTACTGATGGATGGGCTAGAATTTCAACGCTAGTACCACGGCCTTGAACGTCTACTGGCAGATGTATTTGTTGTCCTATAAGATGCAGGTATCTTTCATCGTCTGGATGTACCACGACAACGCCACAAGCGCAAATTAATTCAGGGCGAGTGGTTGAGATTGTGATATCTTCTCCGCTATCGGTTGTCCATCTGACATCTACAAGTTGAGTCATTCTGTGTAACCTTTCAACTTCTGCATCTGCAATTGTCGTTCCTTCTACAGGGTCGTAAATATTTGGACGCAAATCCTCAACAATTTCTCCCCGCTTGAATAAATCTACGAAAATCGCCTGAGTTACTGCCCGATATTCAGGAGAGTCGGTGAGGTATTCTTTAGCAAAATCACATGATAAACCAACTCGGCTTGCCGTTTCACGCATAGCTTGAGTGAATTCCTCAATTGTTTCTTCACACAATCGTAAGAATTCTGCGCGGTCATAAGTTTTCATTTTTCTATCAGTATTTTTCTCAACGGTGAATTCAATGTTGATACCGTTTCTGTCTACACCCCATGGGAAGTAAACCTCTTTCCCCATCAGACGTTGGCTTCTAGCAATAACATCAATCATAGAATATTGGGCAACTGCTCCAATATGCCAAGTACCACTAGGGTATGGAGGTGGTGTGTCAATCACAAACAGTTCTTTTTCCGATTTAGGGTTGAACCCGTACCTCGAATTGTAGAGTTCTGGGTCAGAATAATGCTCTTCTTGGATTCGCTTTTCTAAGTCAATTGTCCATCGCTTCTCAGTTATACGCGGATCTGCCATTAATTATCCCACCAAGGCCCTCTCACACGTCAACTGCAAGTATCCTCAAACTAAGGGCGCTGAGTCACCATTCATGAGGATGCCGCTTTTGCATAAGACAGAGCATCAACCTTGGGTTACTTCGAGAATGATAATTTGGCTCTTTTCCAAGGCGCCTCAATCATACATATTGAGGACCATATGGCTGAGATATTAAAGGCGGACTTGTTGGCAGGGCGTAATGGTGGCTGACATCTCTGAGGAAGGTGGGGACAGAAAGACCCCAGACAAACCCACTACCTCACGACTCACGGAAAAAATAAGTTCTACCACAAGTATCGTGAAAGGTAAACTCAGCGACTTTGATTCCGAAATTGCAATGGAAGCAATAATGGATGCTCCTAGGAGGATTCAAAAAGAGTTACGAAAAATGACAATTTTTGGGTCACTAACTAGATTCCCAGCACCAACAGTTGGTCTCTGTGTGCTAATTACCATGTTTTTCCTCTTTCACTCAGGTGTCCTAGACAAATGGACGGGAACTTCGTCTTTGAATGTCAATGGTGACTTGGAGGTATATCTCCCAGAAGGTTCAACTGTCAAGGAAGATTTAGCAACTATTGAAGAAGATTGGACAACTAATGCAATGATCATCTATGTAGAGTCTGAGAACCAAGGAGTCACAAATGTCGAAGTCCTGAAACAGCTCGATAAAATTGAACGGCAATTAAACAAGGTTGTCTCAGATGGTGGTGAACAAGATGGGATTATCTATATTTTATCAATATCTACTGTTGTAAAAGAAGTGAATTCATCTGCCCCAAGAGTGGCAAAGGCGTTTGTCACAAATGCTCTTGGCGGAGATAATCTTTCTCAACAAATAAATGACCAAATTGATGACTTAGGGGATACTTTAGGCGGATACAGCATCCCCGATGACCAGAATCGAGTAAACCAAATCATTGGCGAATTACCTCCCAACGCCAAGGATAAACTCTATCGCGACGTAGGTGCAGGTGCCCTGTCTACAGTTGGATTTCCAAATAGAGCAGTAATTGTCGTGGGTGTTGTTGACACTGGATTCCAAGCATCAGAAATCCCAGAGGTTTGCAAAACTGGCGGGCAACGCGAAGTCGAAGCGTACACCGATATCATCACCTACACAGAATGCTGGATTGAACAAACCTCGTTTGAGAATAATTGGAACGAAGAAACTTCGGCTTGTGAAGATAGACCAGATGGGCAAAATGGTACTGCCCCACAATGTATCGGTCTAACAATGACCCTAACTGGACCAGTGCCAATCACTAATTCGGTGACAAAATATTCTTTCGTCCTTTTCTGGCAAATCTTTCCGCTAGGTGTAGTTGCAGTAGCATTCGGACTTTTCCTTTTCCACTCTGACCTAATCCAAACTGGAAAGGTTAGAGTGATTCAGGGGATTAAGGTAGTCATCATTTCTGGGCTTCCAACACTCTGTTCTGTATGGTGGACATTAGGTCTGATCGGCTATCTCGATTATGAGGTGACAATGACGGTTATCATTGTGGGTCCGATACTCCTTGCGCTGGGTGTTTCATACGGATTACATATCACCAATAGATATGCTGAGGAATCTGGGACGCCGCAAGAAAAAATGGCCATTGCAATTCAATCAACAGGAAAAGCGGTTTTACTATCCGCAATTACGACCGTAATAGGATTCATTTCTCTAGTAATTACCCCAATGGCTCCGATTAAAACTGTTGGAATTGCTCTTGCTGGCGGAATCATTATTGTATATTTCTTGACAATGATAATGGTTCCAAACTTAACCATGTTATTAGACCTGAAAAAGCCAAGTCACCCGCCACCAAAAATAATTGAATTTGTTGTTGAACAACCGATTAATTGGGCAAAAGCCACACTCAGCATCTTCTTAATTTTAATGATAGTGTCAGCCGTTTGGGCTAGACCTCAAGTCGAAGAAAACATTGACTTATTGGACATGGCGCCTCAAAATCAGCCTCCAATAATGAAAATGAAACAGTACAGTGAAGAGTTTAACGCAGGCCAAATTGGAATGTTGTTAATTGATGGTGCTGTTGCAGGAGATAGAGATGATGCGACCACGGAAAACGATGACCCGTTTGCCAAACTACAAGATATTGAGATGCTAGAAAGCAGGGCCGATGGAGTCAACAAAACAAATGCAGTAAGTATCGTTTTCCTGATGAAATCCGTGGGAGTCTCAGTGAACTTATCGGGAACATCTGTAACTCCATTTTGTAATCTGATACCCGGTGGAACTGGTGAGGAAGTTTGCCATGTAATCTTTGATAGAGAAGAAGAACAGGATGCAACATTTTGGAGAGTATTGACAACATTCAACACAGAAGATGATGCAAATAAAAGAGTTCAAATTTTCTTGCTGGATGTCTTTTATGCATCTCTCACTCACGAAACTCGTCAATTATTCATTAACGAAACATATCAGAGGAGTTTGATTTACATTGATATGCCTTTCATGAATGTTCAGGAAACTCAAGCCGCTGTTGGAGAAGTCAATATCTATGCTGAGCAGAACTATCCAGGAGGCATTGATTCATCCCAACTTATCGGCGTAGCCGCCGTCACAATCGCTGTGAATGACCTGATTGTTGGTTCCCAGTGGACATCTCTAGCATTCGCATTAGCAGCAACTCTGTTCACCCTATCTATTGTGTTTAGAGACCCGAGATATGCCTTATTGACGACAATTCCTGTATTATTTACGGTATCAATGCAGTGGTTAGTGATGCAGCAAATGGATGTCACCTTATCACTCGTTACAGTTATGATCGGCTCAATTTTGGTTGGGGTTGGGATTGACTTTAGCATCCATATTGCCAATCGCGTAAAAGAAAATGGAGGTACTATTGAGGCAGTCAAGGAAGCCTGTTCGACAACCGGTATGTCATTGATTGAAGCAGTGGTAGTCACCTGTGCTGGATTAGCGACAGCTTTCTTCATTCCGATACCAGCGCTGAAACCATTCGTCAAAGTTATCATCATTTTACTGATTTTCGCTGCTTCATCGGCATTATTGCTGTTACCTGCAATTTTCACGGTGATGATTCAAAGTGGAGTGGGGCTTGTGGGTGGTTCTGCTTCAATGATTAGAGCGGCTCGATTAATCGCTCAAGGCGAGGATGAAGAAGTTGTCTTAGCATCCCCGACTCACCGAACCGACCATGATGTGTGGTGATGGACAATCTATCGCTTAGGCAATAGACCTGAACCTCTCCCGGACAGCCAATGACTCGTTATTGGTTGATGAAAAGTGAACCGGACGTTTACCCTTGGGAGCAATTAGTCAAGGATGGGCGGACGCACTGGGATGGAGTCAGAAATTATCAGGCAAGAAATTTTATGAGAGACGATTTGAAGATTGGTGATTTAGTTCTATTTTATCACTCAAATTGCAAACCACCTCACATTGCTGGGATTGCTAGAGTTGCTAAGGAAGGATATACTGACTTTACAGCACACGATGAAAAATCAAATTATTATGACCCAAAATCATCCGTGGAAAATCCGCGTTGGTGTATGGTAGACATCGAACCAGTAATTGGTTTTGACTCACCTTTGAATTTACCAGACTTGAAAGCAACTGAAGAATTGGAAGGAATGCCATTATTACAGAAAGGCCAGCGCCTGAGTGTTCAACCGGTTCCTTCTGAATACTTTGAAAAAATATGCAAAATGGCTGGAATCGACCAAGCGACAATGTGACAACAGAATACCCTTTGAGATGAATGAGGAAGCAATATGGAACCAATCCCTGTAGCTGATAGAGCGGCCCAGATTGAGTACGCAATTCGTGATGTGGTGGTACCCGCAACAGAATTAGAAAAACAGGGACATAAAATTCTAAAACTCAATATTGGAGACCCGTTAGCATATCCAGGATTACCGACTCCAACTCACATGGTCAAGGCGTTTCAAGACTCGCTTGAGGCCCAAGAAAATGGTTATTCACACTCGTATGGGATTCCACAACTTCGTAGAGCAATCGCCAATGCTGAACAAAGCAAAGGTTGGGCTTGCGAAGAAGATGATGTCTACGTTTGTCATGGTGTAACTGAGGCTTTACAAATTGTTTTTGCAGCAGTTCTACAAGAAGGTGACAAGGTTCTCTCCCCGGGGCCCCACTACCCACCATACATGACATACCCCCCTCTTTACGGTGGCAGTACGATTGAATATCGAATGGACTCTCAAAATGGTTGGTACCCCGATTTAGATGATATACGTTCTAAAATGGATGAATCTGTTCGTTTATTGGTGTTAATTAATCCCAATAATCCGACTGGTGGAATTGCTGACGAGAGAATAGTATCAGGAATTATTGAAATTGCTGCAGAATGGCCAAATTGTATTATCATCGCTGACGAAATATACGATGGATTGAATTTTGAAGGAAACCATCTATCTGTTGCAGGTGCTGCAACTTCAGCGGCGAGTCCTGTTCCAGTTCTAACAATGAATGGGGTAAGCAAGGTCTACTATGCGCCAGGTTGGCGAATTGGTTACATGGCATTTTACGATCCAGCCAGCCGACTTTCTTTAGTCCGCGACGGCATTGAGCGACTCTTGCGTTCTCGTCTATGTGCTTCAACACCTGCACAAATGGGATATCTTGCAGGCCTTACATCGGATGATGAATGGATGGATTCCTATCGTGATAAATTATTGCGTCAAAGAGACTACTGCATGGAACGCATTTCATCTATAGATGGTTTGCGTGCTCAGACACCTGGTGGCGCGTTTTATTTATTCGTTGAGTTAACTCACCCACGTTGGAAAGATGATGATAAGCAATTTGTTCTAGATTTATTACACCAAGAAAAGGTGCTCATGGTTCATGGGTCTGGATTTAGTCCGGAGTTTGGAAAAGGATTTGTCAGGATGGTTTTCTTACCTGACATTGATGTTTTGAAGGATGCTTTTGATAGAATTGAAAGATTCCTCTCAACCAGTTAAACCGACAATTTGGTTTACTCAAAGACTCAGGGTCTAAGGACCCTGAACGGCACAACCGATTAGAACTGTAGCCACATAGACCCAATTATGGCAGGAGGCGGTAGTATTCGGAAAACCGCTTTATTGGCAACTATTCTCACCCTCCTGGCCATCTTGAAGGTGCCATTTGTGAGTGCCAGCCCAACAATTGTGAGTGCTGGTACTTTTGACCCAAGTTTACTCGCACCACTTGCAATCGCAATAATGGTTGGTTTGATGCTTTGGCGATGGCTACTCCCACTTTCTCTTTCAAATTTACAGGTAGCCTTTGAGGTAGATGATGGGTTGTACGAAGTACATCGTTTGAGTAAAAACAGAAACGAAGTCATGAATTTACTAAATGCACCAAGAGTCCTGATTGGTTCCTTGGCCTATTTATTGGCAATGACAGGTATTTTGTTAATCGTATGTGAACTGCTAATTGAGCCATCAACTTTCTACCAACCAGTAATCTACATGATGTTAATATTGGTTGCATACCCGATAATGATTTCACCCTTCGTAACACTCTACGCTCAACTTTCGAAGCAAACAGGTGACTCCAGAAAATTATCCGCATTGAAGAGAATGTATGGCTCATTTGCGACAATTGCAATGGTCATTTCGGCAACAGGAATGGTTCTATTTGTAGGATATCAAAAGTCATCCTTGGGCACTGAAGATGAGATTTTTGGTAGGTGGGTAGGTTTTGCCTTACTGACATTCATGTCTCCCACAATTCTTGCCTATGGCCGGATAATGGGTGCTTCGTGGAACACCCTAATTATCAACAAATGGCGCACCATGAAAGGTCGGAGAACAGCAATTGATCCCGATAAACCAGGGATTTTCAAGCGCTTTGCATCATTACTCATTGTCGTATTTTTGGCAACGATGCCACTCACAGCCGTCAACGGAATTGTAACTCTAATTTATGTTGAACTTGAAAGCCCGGTTGATGCAAATTCTATGCTTGACTTGGGTGGAATAATAGGCTGGGAAATTTATCAATTTGTTGAAGATAATCCAATTCTTCAAAAAATAATTTCGCTGAAAGCACTTGAGATCACATTAGCATCATACTTGATGCTGAACGTAGCAGTTGTAGGATTAGCGTTCATTTTTGAACTGACACGGAACCTATTCCTAGGAGGACAAACATTTGGTGGTATTGGTGGAGTCATTTTGGCTAGGCCTAGGGAAATACGGAGTGAGGTAAAAGTTCAGGGCAGAGTTCTATTCTTTGGACTAGCGGGGTTCAGTGGATATTCTATTCTGCTGATCATTCTACAAACTTACAAAGAATTTAGTCATTTAATGCCGTATGGAGACTCGACCCCCCTACTTTCCGAAGAAATTTTACTAGCGGAAACTTGGCAATTCATAGCTGCTGGACAAGCAATTTTCCTATTGACCTGGATTCTCAGTCTTGGACGTTTCAGTTTGATGAAGAACCTTAGGTTTGACCTAAATCCGGATGAGAGAAGAGAAGGTGCAATTCTTTCAGGTGGAGGCGATTGGATGAGAAATTATGTTGAGGAAGCAGCATACCGTGATGACCTCAATGCATTAAGGAGATTCCAATCTGACTCCATACAAGGCAACCAACTAGTCGTTCAATTAGAAAAAAGTAGAGCAAGAATGCTTGAATGTGCACTTCGTGGTTTATGGCCAGAAGCAATTGATGTTGCTAGGAAATTGTTGGCACAACAGGGTGGTGATGATGATGAAGCGAGGATGATAATTGCTGCAGGGCACATTGCTTCTAGACGATTGGATGCAGCAAGAGAGGCTCTTAGAGGCCTAGAACAGCCCGATGGTTATGATGAACCTGAAATTCTCTCTTTGGTAGCAGAATGGTTTGACCCATGGGCTGGCTCAGTCAAAAATGATGACTTCTATGATTGGGAGGATAGTTCTGCTATACATTACTTGCAAGAATTGCAAAAGAGATTGATGAGGTGGGACCCATCTACATCTATAGACACGATATACAAAGACTCATTGAGCCTTCACGCCATGATAAGTTCAGTTGCTAAATTACGCGCTGAAAGGAGACATGAAGAAGCACTTGAATTATCCCTTGAAGCAATTCGAAGGAATCCCAACAGCGCAAAGGCAAGAATTGCTGCATCACTTTGTTTGATTGACAATGGAGAATGGTTTGATGCACTTGACATATTCGAAGAATTACAAACTAGTTCTCCTGAAGACCCCCGAGTAAAATCATTAGGGATGATTCTGGGTTTCGCAGCACCTGCTAATGAACTAGAATCGGCTATCATTGAGCCAAATCCTAAAGAGAAACGGAGATGGATTGATGAAGCACCAACAAATCCAATTGCAGCATTATTAGCAAAAAATGGAGAAGATGAAGCAATAAATGCGAATATTTTTATCGCGGCTCATGAAGCAATTGAGAGAAGAATGACCCCGCGTTACACGCCTTCGTTCATCCTGAGATTATTCAACTGGATTGTCCTTCTTCCAACTTGGATAATATTTGGTTTGATAGCCTATGATAGAAGTTCAAATGACGTTTTAGGCGTTGCAATTACATCATCTTTAATCATATTACATTTCTTCGCATTACGATTCCGGAAGTTACAACGGCGGGTAATAAAACACAGGGACCAAAAAGCAATGATAGCCTACGCTAAAAGACTGAGGAGATACAAGGTTAGTTTTGACCCAGAGAAGATTCCTGTTGGAACACACTTGTTGTTGTCAGGTCTTCTTGTTACAATCAATCGCGTGGTCTACGACTTAGGAATGCCTGGATGGCTTGTTGTTCGTTTACCTAAGAAACAGGCAAAAAATATTGCGAGTAACATCTCAAAAAGACGCCGTGAACTAATATCTCAGCCTCTTGCTCGTTGTTCTCCTCTACCTGTTGAGTGGTGGAATAAACGGCCGAAACCAATGAATAAAGATCAACGTGCACTTGAGATTCTTATCGGCCCCGCTGCATACCGCGGCAGGAAAATTCGTTCATCAATCACTTCTGAACAACCCATGGACCGACTAGAGAAAATTCCTATTATGGAACCAAATTTAGGAAAGAAGCACATATCCAGCCATTCACTAATTTCTGAATCTGAAGGAATCAAGCGACCTTCCAGTCGTCCTAGTTCTCCAGACAGGTATGGGGAGAATGAAAACAATAATTGAGTTTAAATTGGTTTCAAGTAATGAACTATTGAAGTGATTGCGGATGAACTTTGAATAGAAACATCAATTGAGGAGGTTCCGCAGGATTCAACTGTGCCACTAATAGATGAAGTATCAAAAGACGATACTCCTTGGTTCTCTGACCTCCTAAAATCTAAGTTCACACCTACAACATGTGGGTTATTGAGGGAAGTAGACACTGGTGCAGAGCCCTATTATTTCATCTCAATCAATGATTTCGAGATGTGGTTGTCAGAATTAGAAAATTTGGTCGGCCTTCCGCTGGGCAGAAAAATATCTCACGCCGCGGCTGAATCAGAAGAATATCGTTTAGCCAATTCTTCAGAAGAGATGCCAAATCCAATTTTTAATAAAATGGCCAAACGCCTTGAATGGATAAATAAGAACTGGGAAATTCGAGGATTGGGCAAATTAGAAATTATGAAAGTTGAATCTGAATCTACAAAATTGATTATTCATAATCGGGCACATTCTGCACTTTCGGCTGGTTGGGCCGCAGCAACTCAAGAATTTTTGACCGACTCTAGATTTAGATTCCATTGGACCGATGATGGAAATGCGGAATGTTTGGTCACTTTGGAGGTAGATAAGCGATTCATCCCAAAGGCGATGAAAGTTGACCACCGGTGGACGGACAATTCCAAATCCGACCCCGATGCAGATGGAATGCATCCACTTGCACTTGGACATCATGATTTTGCCGGTGTTTGGTCAATTGATGGTATCCGAATGATGTGCATCTCTAGAGACATGTTGTTGAGATTTGAAGAGAGTGTTATGCCCCATCTTCTCGACTCAACAGGTATTGATTCTAACAAATTCACTTGGCAAACATTGCAAGATAATGAGCGTCATAAAATTTGGACTGGATTTGCTGAAGCAAGCAAAATCAGGTTCTTGACTACAGACCAAATGGTGTTAATCGCTGAACCAGAACACTGGGTTCATGTTGGCCACCGTTTTCTCACTCGAACCGGCTTAGGTGGGGTGACATCAGTTGAGGAAATTGATGACAATGGAGGAGTTAAATTGCACCTATCAAAACTCTTCCATCCAGCAGTTGCAGCAGGCATACTTGCTGGTGCGTGGGAAAGGTCAGAGGCTCGACCATGTAAACTCATTTGGAGTTGTTCTCACAAGGGCCATATTCTAGAGATATCTAGTCTCTATGACCTCGCATGACCACATTCAGGGCTAACTTGGTGAAGAGCAATTGTCAAACGCTTTCGGTTAAACCTTAAACAGGGTACGGCAAGTCGTGAAAAGGAATTGGCCTACGGCCAGTGGTGAATAACATGGCATTGACACATAATCAATGGGCAGTAGTTGCAATTACAGTAACCCTCTGCTTAGCAGGAACATACAGTATTGCAGGCAGTATAATGAGCACTGCGATTGACTACGAAGATGGCGCTTCAGACATCCTTGATGACGACACCGTCTTCAATGAAAATATGGAAGATGCCGATGAAGATGGCCTAAGTGACCGACTAGAAAGAAACACCTACGGCACTGACCCCTACGATGAAGATACTGACGGAGATGGGATGACCGATGGCTACGAAGTAAATGCTGGATTAAACCCGCTAGACAGTGGTGATGCTGGTCTAGAGGAAATCATAACCGAAACTGAAACTGATACCGGGGATGACAATTCTGGTTCCGATGAAACCTGGCCCGACCCGGATAATGGACCTCTTGGAGACCCTGACAAAGATGGTCTAGTAAATATTGAAGAAATGGAATTGGGAACAGACCCAAGACGAAATGACACCGATGGTGATGGACTTAACGACAAGTGGGAATCACTCTACACATTTGACATGGTTACTCAATCAGGTGACTTGACACTATTTGACCCCCTAAATGGAAACTGGGATTGTGTTCTACTTGACCCAGAATCAGAAGCAAATTTAGAACAAACCTTCGGCGCTGAACTTTGGGAGGAACTGGAGAATTTCGCAGGCCAACATTCCTGTGACCAAGTTTTAGACTTTGATTCCGATACATTGGCAAATTTTGCCGAGGAAAGTTATGGAACAAATCCACTATCAGAAGACAGTGATGGTGACCTAATTGGGGACCAAGTTGAGGTTTCCATGGTTTCCATCGAACTTGAAGTCGTCTGTGGAAAAGCAGTGATTACAGGCCCAACCAAAGATGGACCATTTACATCCCTTCTAAACTCATTCCCAAGCACTGTTGACCCCCTAAACTGGTTCATTGAGGACATGGATGGGGACGGACGCAATAATGGTCCAGGCGATTGGGATACTGATGGTGATGGAATGCCTGACGGATTCGAATATTGTTACGACACTTTACTGAATGCTGCAAATGCATCCGATGCATTTGGAGATGAAGATGAGGACGGACTAAACAACCGAGCAGAATACGATGTTGCTCGAGTTTGGGGTGCATCAAATTTCACAAGCCCTCTGACAGCAGACACTGACGAAGATGGAATGCCAGATGGTTGGGAAGCTGACAATGGATTGAATCCAGTTGATGGAGAAAACGCATACACTGACCCAGATATGGATGGTTGGGATGCAAATGGCAATGGTAAAGTCACTTACAGTGATTTAACGGGTATTGCTAGAGTTTACTCAATAACTGTTGAATTGATGGAATATGTAGAAGCAAATCAGACTGTAGCATATGCAAAAATCACTCATGCAGGTGGCAACGAAGAAACAGTACCGATCAAGGCACCAAGCGCTGGATATGTCTATGGAATCCCCGCACTAAGTCTTCTAGAAGGTCCAGCAACTGAAAACGAAGTTACAAGCCGAAATTATGTTTGGATGACAATTGTTGAAGAAAGTGAAATGTTCACGAATCTGATGGAATATCAAGCAAGAGACCGTGATAATGATGGTATTATGGATGGCCGTTCAACAGACCCTCTTAATGCAGATACTGACGGAGATGGATTGATTGATGGCATAGAAGTCATGGGTTGGGAAATCTTAGTTGTGAGCCGGGGGGTTCACACTATTCTTGTAACATCTGACCCAGGTGATGTTGATACCGATGATGATGGTCTAACAGACTGGAGAGAGTTTGGAGAAACATACACAAATGCATCTAACAAAGATACAGACAGCGATGGATTGGAAGATTACGTTGAAGCCGTAGATGGCTTCCAATGGTTAGGAGAACCTTACTTCACCAATGCAAGTATGTTTGACACAGACATCGATGGATTGGAAGATGGTGAAGAAGTAATCTTGGGATTAGATAATTATGTCACTAACGCAAATGATTCAGACTCTGATGATGATGGATTAAATGATGGCAATGAAGTTCTTTACATTCCAAGACCATGGCAAGCCGCAACAAACCCACTAGTCAATGACACCGACCAAGATGGAATGCTTGATGGCTGGGAAATGCAGGTTCAGTCAACCATGGACAATACAAATTCACACAGCCTTTGGGTTACCACATCGAATTTCCAACCACCAGGTTGTACAGATGTAGGATGCACACGTGGCCCAGGTGGTTGGCTGTGGAATAATTGGATTCAAGGATTTGCCTCTGGAGGAGATGAGAATAATGATGGAGAACCTGATCCTAAATACTTCTTATGGGACATGAATTTGACAAACTTCGCTATTCCAGAAAATAGCGGACGTTGGGCTCTTGACCCTGCTCTTGGCTCACTTCCAGATGCTGATTATGACATCGACAATGATTCGCTTCCAAATGAGATGGAAGGACCAAATCGCTGGAATACAAACCCCGTGAATGACGATACTGATAACGATAAGTTACCAGATGGTTGGGAAGTGAAGTATAGTGCCCAGGCTATTTCTCAAGGATTGGTTGACAATACCACTTTACAAAACCTTGGAGCAAGGGGACCTATGGACCCTGCACTTGAAGATAGTGACTTAGACGGGGTGATGGACGGTGATGAAGACTTTGACCAGGATGGAAAGAATCGAACGGCGGAGCTGAATAGATTCTGTCCTGGATGGAATGACCCTACCTCCTCTCTTTGCCACATTGACCCTGACACTCCTGGAGGAGCCAAATTCTACAACGACTTGGAGAATTACACTAACTACGAGGAGATGCTGAATGGCACAAATCCGGTCCTGAATGATACTGATGGCGATGGATTGGAAGATGGTCCTGAGGTTTACCACATGGATAGTGATGGTGACAGTATGTTCGATGGCTGGGAGTATTACTTCCGGTTCGACCCATTTGATGGGGCAGATGCCAAGATGGATGTTGATGGAGATGGTTTCTTCAATGACTGCGAACACAAATGGCACACTAACCCAAGAGAAGGCAATAGTTTCCCCGGCCAAGGCCAGCATTGTGACCAATGGGCGTAATGAAAAACCTCCCTCGGGTGGTTCTCAAGGCGTCTCGAACAGCACAAATCGCGAACAAATTGTGTCACATTTGATAGCATAAGTCAGTGCATCTCAAGTTGATGCAAGCAAGAGGTTGGAGTGCTGCTCTTGCACTAATATCAATCTTGTTGGCTTGTTCCCTATTGGGTTGTGTCAAAAATCAAGAGCGGATGCCGCCCGTGGTTGTGCCAAACTACTCCGTCAGTAATCAACAACCAACTTTGATACTCCAAAGTAGCAATGGGAATACATTTACTGAAAATTTTACAATCACCGGGACAATTTGGGATGATGCTTTTCCTTCTGAATTGTATTGGCAGTTGGAGAATTCAGGAGAAATTCTTTCCCAAGATTCAGCAATTAGCACATTAATTGAAAATGAGTCTTGGCAAGACCCCACTACAAATTCATGGTCATTTTCAATTGTCATTAACTCAAGTAATTTGCCTGCCTGCTCGTGTAGGCTAACTGCAGTAGTAATTGATGTTCAACAACAAGTTTCCCAAGTTCACCTTCTATTATTCATAAATCCTGATGAAAATGGCTTACCACCAAACTTGATGATTACTTCTCCTGAGATGGGAATAAACTGGAGAGGTGACCTAAATATTAGCGGGGTTGCGGTAAGTGAAATTGGATATCAACCAACACTTGAATGGTCAGCAATTCAATCCAATCAAGCAAATCATTTCTGTGTGCGCGGGATCTTATCTGACTTCTTGACGGTTGAAAACTGGAGAACTGATGGAGTTACATATTCTGGAACCGACGTGTTCAACTTTCAAATTCAAAGTTCAGAATATGAAGATGGATGGTGGTTGTTCGTCAGTCGTGCTGGCGATAATGCTGGCAATTTTTCAGAAATATCTTGTACCGCCATAGCCCTGCATAATCAACAACCAATCGCTGCACTCAGCGGTACATCTGTAGTCAATGAGTCTCAATTAGCGATTTTTGATGCAAGTAATTCAGATGACCCGGTTTGGGGTAAGGATGGGTTACGTTTTACCTTCATTTTGCGACGGGACGGTGAAACCAGTCCTCCCTTCGTACATGATGCTGGCACCGACAAGAGTTGGAGTTGGTATGCTAATCAATCCGGGCATTTTGATGTAATGGTTCTAGTAACCGATACTTCGGGATTATCTAATAGTACCAATTTAAGTTTAATCGTAAACAATCTGCCACCCACTGCCGCAGCTAGTATAGAAGGAAGTACATTTTCAACCGAAGAAACCATCAGATTACCTGATGAATCACTTTGGACAATTGACGCATCTGAGAGTTCAGATACTGAAAATGACCTGGGTGGTTTGAACTATGTTTGGTATGTAGATGGAGACCCGGTTTCTCTAGGGAGGGAACAAATCATGCGTCGGGAATGGATCAAAGATGAATCTAAGATACATCTCATCACTCTTAGTGTAACTGATGATGACGGAGAAAGTGATTTCATCGAGGTTTTTGTAGGAATAGAAGGCACAGAGTCTGACCCATTATGGAAGGAGCCTGAATCATTCACCGAGTCTATGATATCAACAGTGGGTGGAGAAACAAATATGATGGGAATCTTCATGGTGATTCTCGTAACTTTATCATATCTAACTTTCAAATTTGCTAGGAGTGAGAGAGGCGGAGATATACCTAAGTGGGTAAAACGTCGAACCAATGAAAATGTGACTGAGGATGATATTGGTGAGCAATTTGAAAATGACGATTTAGACTGAATGCTAAATAAGAGTCGGGCTTGACGGGAAACTATGTTTGATGGGCACGGGTTGGACCTCTCTGCTTTGCCTCCCCCCACAAGTGTAGAAGAGATGCGGTCCCGCCACGCCAAAATTGGAGACCTCTGTGATGAAGATTCTCTTTTGATAATCGTAAACAACCCTGAGGCAACCCGTAGTGCGGATGTAGAATACCCATACAGAGCCTCATCAGATATGCTATACTTTGTAGGCTGGGATAGCCCAAATGCGGTGTTCTGCCTTTCTAATCGCGCGGGGGAATTCAATTCAGTACTGTTTATTCCACCTAGAGATGTAATCAAAGAAACTTGGACTGGAATCCGAGTAGGACTCGAAGGAGCAAAGAAGCAATTTCCAATTGATGAGGCAATTTCAATAGAAGATATCGAAAATGGATTAACATCACTCTTAAATGGCTGCACAAATGTATACCACCAAAGGGGATTATCGTCAACAGTTGATGAAATTGTAGACAAATCATTGTTAGAAACAAGCAGGAATAGGCAACGCACAGGTTCAGGACCTACAAACCTGTGTGACCCAAGACCCTTGGTATCTGAACTAAGGTTATTCAAATCAGAAAGTGAACTTGAATTGATGCGACATTCATGTAAAATTGCATCTGCTGCTCATATTGAAGCAATGATGAATGGGTCGGCGGGAATGAGTGAGTACCAGTTACAATCTATCATTGAAGGGTGTTTCAAGTATAATGGAAGTCAATGGTCGTACCCTAGCATTGTAGGAGGTGGTGACAATGCAACAATTTTGCACTATGTAGAAAATGATTCACCAGTTCAGGATGGTGACTTGGTTTTGATAGACGCTGGTTGTGAAATCTCAGGCTATGCAAGTGACATTACTAGAACATGGCCAATTAATGGAAAATTCACCGAGCCTCAAGCAATTCTTTACCAACTCGTGTTGGATTCGGAATTAGCAGCAATTTCTGCTTGTAAGCCGGGTCAATCATTTGATGCGCCTCACAACGCTGCAAAGAGAGTTTTGGCACAAGGGTTGCTTGACTTAGGAATAGTTGAAGGACCTACAATAGATGACGCTATGTCCGCTGAACAACTAGGTACTTACTTTATGCATCGCACAAGCCATTGGCTTGGTTTAGATGTGCATGACGTAGGTGTTTATGCACCTGAAAATGAACCCAGATTGTTAGAAGAAGGAATGGTTCTCACCATTGAACCTGGATTATATTTCGGAGCATGGAGGCCAGACATCGAGATTGATGAAAAATGGTCTGGCATCGGAATTAGAATAGAAGATGATGTCCTGATTACAAAAGATGGCCACGAAGTACTCACTAAGGATTGCCCAAAAACAATCGAAGAATTAGAAAGAATAATTGGCACATCATCGTGAATAAATTATTGATGCTGAAAATCTAAATTGGTGATATCATGAATACTTGGATGGATATTCTCAAACAACAGACTGAAGGTGATGCTCCTCGATTATCTGTTGAAGATGCAATCATTCTCTACGAAGAAGCAGATTTCAATGCTTTACGCCAAGCAGCACTAGAGAAGAGACGGGAAAAAAACCCACCAAGCGAAGTGACTTATCTAATAGATCGAAATATCAATTATGGAAACGCTTGTACTATCAATTGCCAATTCTGTTCCTTCTATAGAGCACCAGGCCATGAGGAAGCCTATCTTCAATCCACAGAGCAGATTAGTGCCCGTGTTAGGGAACTTGAAGCGATTGAAGGCTCCAGAATTTTGATGCAAGGAGGGGTTGACCCAAGTCTACCAATTGAATGGTATGAAAATTTACTGGGCTACTTACGAGAAGAACATCCTTCAATTGACTTAGACTGTTTCTCACCAATTGAGATTGAAGGGATCGCTGAGGTTTGCGAAATGAGTACCTTAGATGTCCTGCAACGATTCAAGGAAGCAGGAATGCATGGCTTACCAGGAGGTGGCGCTGAGATGTTAGTTGATGATGTGAGACTAGGTGTTTCACCTTTGAAGGGCAGTGGGGAAAATTGGCTAAAGGTAATGGGAGAAGCTCATTCTATTGGACTTACTACTACTGCTACTAATGTCATTGGATTTGGTGAAACAATCGCCCACCGCGTTGGCCACATGGAAAAAGTCCGTCAATTACAAGACCAATCGAACTCTCAGGGAAACATCGGTTTCACTGCATTCATAGCATGGACAGTACAATTAGAGAATAATGCATTTGGCCGAAGTAAAAGAGGCCGGCGAAATCCAAAAGTCGGACCTGCAGAATATCTCCGCCATGTTGCTGTTTCTCGATTATTTTTTGACAACATCAACCACATTCAAGCCTCTTGGTTGACCATGGGAATGGATGTAGCCCAGTTAGCACTGTTTGGCGGCGCTGATGATATAGGTTCAACAATGATGGAAGAGAACGTGGTGTCTGCTGCAGGCACCACAAAGGTTCTGTGTACAGAAGAAGAGTTACAGCAAGCAATATGCAGAGCCGGGTTCAAAGCAGTTAGAAGAGACTCTGATTACAATTTACTAAAAACCCCAAATCTTGTGAAAGATGCTCAATCATTACCAACTCCTCCACCTCTGCAGTGATTGAACTTAGGCGATTTTCCTCTGCAGTGATTGAAGGTGTGCGGTTTTCCTCTGGAGTAATTTGACTTAGGCGATTATACTCTGTAGTGATTGGACTTAGGCGATTATACTCTGTAGTGATTTGACTTAGGCGATTATTCCTCGATGGTCGCCCATTCTTTATCTCTCATCCATGCTTCAATCTCTAAAGATTGAACAGTATTTGTTTGACCCTCATTCAATGGTTGAGAAGGCGGTGCATTATCCATTTGTACACTGGAATTACCTGCACTGATATTGGTGTAATAAATCACATATGAGACAACTCTGATGTCTTGATTAGCGCCACTTTGTTCGTTCTGTGGAACATAGTTTACGCCATTATATAATCCCTGATAACGTAACGAATTCGGGCCACCAGACCAGTCTACCCAATTGGTAATATCCCAAACCCAGGGTTTTGTGTCTTGCCCAGCACACCATCCCGCACGACCGTACGGCCACGAGCCTTTTTGATTGGCAACGGTCCCCATATCTGTCTCTTTAGCACAACCTTCGCGGTCGCTAGCAACTGTTCCATTTCCAGCCATCGGGAAATCTTCTTGAGTCACATGCCCATTCATAAAGAAACGATGTTCGTGGTTACAAAACTCGGCACAATTTGCATCATCTTTGCCAAAACCGTGACCAGTCACAACTGATGAAATTACCACCTTGTCAGTACCGTTTGGTATCGTTAAATCATGAACTCTCTTGTAGAGGGATTCGTTGTTATATTGGCCACGGAATGAACCACCGCTGAAAGCATACTCTGCTGAAGTTGGCCGCATTCCATCATCATCCCAAGTCGATAGATAAACAGAGATATTGAGCCAACCACCATTTGCTCCACCATAACGGAATTCTTTTGGCCCACCATCTTTGAGCATGAAGAGGTATGGACTGATATCTGTCAGCCACCTCCCTTCCCTACCATAAGTTGTGATATATCTAACAAATTCATCTCCACAAGTTGAATGGTTGCCAAATTCTTGACAAATATTCAGTCGCTGGTCATAATCCCACTCATGGCAGCCACCCCAAGTTCCATCTCCCTTCTGATATCGGTCCCGTTTTTCACTACAACCATGATGCATGTAAACTTCCATTGTGTTGAATGTTAACATGGTGGTTGCATTCGGGAATGTGCCATTGGCAAATGATTTGTGACCACCCTGCCATCCACCTGTGTGCCTTTGAGCGTCCCACAAATCTACCACGGTGATTGCTGGGTCATGCTTTCGCATCTCTACAGGGAACTCTGCGTTCCACATCTGTGGTTCTTTTGCTAGGTAATCAAATCTGTAGTCAGGGTCGGAAGACCATGTCTTCGCCCAATTGTATAGTGAACCAACCTCCCGCCATTGTTGAAATCTATCAATGCCATAGTAAAACTGGCTCCAGGATGAAATAACACTTCCAAGACCTCCTCCAATTGAACCAGCCTGCTGATAAACGAAGTGCACGTTGTCATCGACCCAAATTTTACCCTCATCACTCTGACTATTTCTGTAAGAACTTACTCTACTTGCCATGGTGTCAACATCCGATTGCCAATCGCTATCATAAGATCCAAAGAAAATGTGAGAATCTTTAGGAAGCCCATCTAATAAAGTGCCAACACTCTGTCCCCAAAGACCATTCATGTAGGAACTTGAACTCTGTAAGAAAATGAAGATGTAAGTGCTATTGCCATCCCATTGGTTTGAAAGTTGCCAATTGCCATCATACTTTGTTGCGAAATTGAAGTCAGCCGCTTTGCCAAAACGCTCAGATGAATAAGGTCCGGAATGCCAAGCAACCGGATTTTGAATGACTGCACAGCCCATGCTATCAACAGACCATCTTGCAGGTGAATCAGCACATTGGTCAATATTTGCAAACACCCCATCCCCATCTAAGTCAGCACATCCTTGTTCATTAACTACTAATCCAATTGGAGTACCTTGACAAGCGTCAGTATCGTCCATTACGCCGTCACTGTCTTCATCCCACTCGTATGCAGCACAGCCGAACTCATTTACAGAATAATTTGCCAGTGTATTTGGGCAGGAATCATTATTGTCGAAAACAGAATCATTGTCATCATCATCATCTTCATCAGCATCTCTACAGCCATCTGAATCTTGGTCATTTTGAGCGTCTGGCAGCCATCCAATGACTCCGGTTGGGCAATCATCAACTGAATCTGCAATCCCATCATTATCATCATCTATGTCGGCACCTGAATCACGGCACCCATCTCGATCATAATCCGAAACAAAGTTGGATATCCATCCATAAGGTGAATCTAAACAAGAATCTTCAGCATCTAGGATTGTATCCCCATCGTCATCATCATCTTCATCCACATCTCTACAGCCGTCACTATCTTTGTCAACTGCTGGAGTAGATATCCAGCCAAGAATTCCCTTTTGGCAATTATCAATTGTATCACCTATTCCGTCATTATCGTCATCAAGGTCCTCAGTAAGGTCATAACAGCCATCAGAATCATAGTCTGTAGTCAAAGAAGATGAGAATGATTCACCGTCCTCGCAGTCATCAAATTCATCCGCTATACCATCTCCATCAAGATCGGATATAGGTTGTTCTAGAGGCTGAAAAGAAACTAAAACACTATCTTCGGAAGTAGTATATTGCCCACAACTTGCCCTAACAGTACCATTACTAGTTCCATTGAGAATACCTAGGGAAATTGAAAACATACCACTTGAAGTGTCAAAATTAATTGGTACTTCCATTGGTTGATGAACTGGTGAATTACCCCCCACCTCAGAAATGAGAGAATATGAGATTGTACACGAAGAAAGTGTAGAATGGGTTAATTGGCCCGTAACTGAAGTTTCTTCACCAATTTCGTAACGAATATCAGACCTCCAAACAACCATCAAAACATCTTGTTCTATTGGTGGATGCACGGTAAAACTCTTGGTGATAGTATCAGAAGATTGGTCGGAATCATCAACCACTGTAAATGTCACATTGTAGTCACCAGGCTCAAGCCCACCTAAGCTATATTGCCAATTGCCATCTTCATCAGGCGTTTCGTAAATTGTTCCCCAAGGTATTGAGAATGCAATTGTTACTCGTGCTTCGGTCGGCAATTCATCAGTAACAGTCCCACTCACGAACACAGAGCCGCCATAGTTGATATCATCGACTTCATTAGCACTAATCAGGGGATCTTCATCTATTGTGACAACATCACCGGTGTCATCACTAAGGAAACCTAAGCACCCTGAAAAAAGTAAGACGAAAATCAACATTGATGAGAGTACAGCCTTTCTATTCACGCTTTACCGAGCGCGTGGCAAGTCAAATACGTTGGCAATAACAGTGAACTGTAAATCATGTTGATTCCAAGCGCCCACCATGTGCAATTAGGTGTGGAACGCTGTGCAAAGTCGCTGAGGATTCTACGTTGAGTCTCTCTATCCAGTAAAGTGGCCGTTTGCCACTTCTATGGAATTCGAGGACTAATTCCCAATTAATGTTAACAAATGGCCCATATTCACTTGGTGGCCAAGGTCCTTCTGGAGTCTCTAATTCAACTTCTTCATCAGAAGAGATAGATTGTATTCCTCCCCTTACTTGGATTCTCATTGGTTCGATAAAAAGGCTACTAGACCCTCTACCAATCAGCATTGGTGTAGATTCACCAATTCCAGACCCATCATCAGCGCGCTTCATCCAGCCAATAGGAAGAGGAGTGGATAGACCTACAGGAGGATAATCAAAGTCCTCTCCAGTAAGTGCAGTCATCATCGCATCACGATGTGGAGGTAACAATCCAACCCTAACAAAGCCCTTCAATTGACGGTTTTTAAATTTTTCAGGAATTGTCACTTTAACCATTATCGGGCCATCCGTTAGCGAATTGCTGACCTCGATTTTTGGCGCAGGTGGTAAATTTTTTTTGAACATGTGCTGGTTTCTGATATCAGCGACATTACCCAATACTCTGAGAACTATCGGAATTACAACAAAAGGTGCTGCCATAACGAATAAAATTGGATAATCCAGAAGGCCGAGGTTGATACTGCCTGCAAACCTTTCTGAAATTAATCCAGCACCCAAGAGCACAGGTTCTAACACGTGCATCACAATTGCAAAAATTAATGTTATAACCCCATAAGGTATCCATTTTCTTGCTATAGAATGGAATGGGTGGGGGGATAACCCCCAACCTACACGGGATGAAAGCAGAGCCTCCGTTTCGGATTTTGAATCAAATTCAGAAATAACTTTCGAGGATTTAGGTTGGTCAGAACTAATTGTTCTGTGAATGAACCATCCTGCAGTCGACCCCAAAGATAATTCCTCAACCCCGTCTTCACTTTGCTGCCAGCAAATATCTGTCTGATACATCTCATCTGGGATGTGTGATGGCGCATCAAATGGAGGGAATCTCATTCTCAACTTTGTCCATTTTGGCAATATATTCACCCCTTCAATAATGCCCAAGTTGCTCCAGCAGCCATGCTTCTAAACTCTGGCACTTCCTTCAACATCTTGATACCAAGTTTTACCGGTTTTTCAATGTCACCATTTTGGTTAATTAGTTCGACTACGTTTGGTTTCGCAAATGTTTTGAACGTTTTCTCCAATTTTTCATCATCACAATCTGTGAGAAATAAATCGCGTAAGATTCTTGCCCTCTTCTGGTCTTTTTTCATTGCTTTGAGCGGCTTCGCAATTCGCTTCATCTCAGAAAGTGAAAGACGATTGGTTTGTATTGCTTTGATAAGTTCGTCAGCCATCTCATCAATTTGTTGGAATCCTTTTCCAATCCCGCCACCTGTGGTTGGTTTACACAGGCCAACTGCATCACCGAAAAGAGCAACTCTTTCTTTTACAGGATTCTTTACTATTCCGCATGGTAGTGGGCCACAATATCTTGCAACTTCTTTAGCGCCAGAAAATCTCTCCTTCCATATTGGATGGTTTAGAAGTGTCTCGTAAAGTTGCTCACAACTTCTCCCCTTCAAGTCATTAGTCTTAGACCAAACGCCAATTCTCCAACTTCTTCCACTAGGAATCGCCCATGCAAAAAGTCCCGGAGCAACCTTTTCACCAGTGTACATGTCGAGTCGACCATTCGCCCCAGAATAACCCATCAACTCGGCTTGAAAACCTATCATGAATTCAGAAGGCCTCCCCATTTTGAAATGACGGCGAACCCAGGAATGAGCGCCATCGGCGCCACACAGAAGTGCTGCCTCAACTTCAATTTCTTGGCCTGATCTATCAACTTTGACGACAACATCATTTGCTCGAACTTCAGCAGATATAGGGCGTGAGTCGAGCCATAAATCAGCACCCTTCTCTAAGGCTTGAGATACAACACCTTCATCGAATAATTTTCTGCAAACCACGTGAGTTCTTACTTTCCCTTCTTCTCCTACTTCAACGCAGGTGCCTTTTGGACTGTGTATTCTCGCCCCCCAAACAGAAGTTAGAATGGTTGATTCAAGACTGACTTTTTCCATCGCGTCAGGATTCACTAATCCAGCACATTGGAAAGGCCGCCCAACTTCCTTATGCTCCTCAAGAAGAAGAGTCGAAAGTCCGGAAGTCGCCAAAATTTTGGCCAAATAGCCACCTACTGGTCCTGCTCCGACTATCAGAACATCCACTTTATGCCCCGTCATCAAGTTACGCGGGGTGGTAGCCTCTATCGTAGTTTGCCACTCGGATTTTTCAATTTTTGTAAAGGGTCACTTCTTTTTTCCTTTACCGCCTCGTTTTCTTCCTCTGCCGCGGCGAGGCCCTCCGGTTTTGTTGATAAGTTCCGTGATAAGGGTGCTCGCATTACCCTTGCGACCACCGGTTAACTCGGATAATGACTTAACTCCAACTAACTTGCAAACGTCTTCTTCTGTGGATTCTAACTGTTCAATTTTTTGCTTGATTAGTTTGAGTTGCTTATCGCTAGCTGGACGCGGGATTTCATCCCTCTTGTCAATCAAAGTGGTTATCAGTGCACTCGCCTGTTCCATTGTCATTTCATCAATATCTTCCAATTCTTCAGTTGCTAAAGCCTCATCAAGTTCTAACCCTTCAATATCATCAACTAGTGAGATTACGAAGTTGGCTTGTTTTTCAGTAGCGGGAGGAGAACCTAACTCAAGAAGTGCTTTGATTACATCACTCATTTCAGAGCCTGTTAGGCTTTCAGCATCCCTATTGTTGAGGTGTTCTGCGATTTCTGACAGAGCCATCTTGCTGGTTAATTGACGGAATTTGTTCATCTGATTAGGGGTAGGTTTTGACCTTCTAATTTCTTGTGCAGTAGCATGAAGTGTTCTGAAATGAAGTGTGAAACCGTTCCAAACAGATGGTGCGCCTCTATTGCCAACTTCAATCGCGTCAAGTCTTTCTTCCATTCCTGCGGTAAATTCAGCAGAGAATAAGAAAGAAACTTGAGATTCATCATCTTGACTGGTATACATCGGAGCAACCTCTAACCAACAAAGACGTCCCTGCTCGGTTGGAACTAGTGAACCACCTTCGTCATCTACATATTTCCGCTCCAATAATTTTGCAATTGTAGTTGCATATGTTGATGGACGGCCAATTCCTTGATCTTTCATCACTGCAACTAAACTATGCTGGCGATATCTTCTGGGTGGTTTAGTTTCATCCTCAATATAGGATGGGCTATCGTCGTTCTTGTCAATTTTCAAGGATGCGCCTTCTTCAATATTGAAATCAGGCTCAGTTGTTTTTGGGTGAGATGTTGCGATGTTTTCAAACGCCGCTTCCCAACCTGCATGTGTTCGCCAAGAGTAGGTTCCAGTCAATGTCTTGGAAAACCCATTTACTTCAGCAACTAAAGAGCGGCGTTGATATTCTGAATTATTCATTTGACTAGCGGTGAATCTTGCCCAAATCAATTGGTAGAGTTGTAATCCATCGTTGCCAATGTCTTCTGGTGCAAGTATTTCGGGCCTAGTTGGGCGAATTGCTTCGTGCGCGTCTTGCGCGCTGTCATCTTGCTTACCCAATACGCCTGAACCGATGTGGTCACTACCCCATCTTTTCTCAATCAATTCTTTGACTGTTGTTCGTGCTGTTCCACTTGTCCTCGTTGAATCTGTTCGGATGTATGTGATGTGACCTGCGTTATACAGTTCGCTTGCTACTCTCATTGTTCTCTTTGGAGTCCAACTACTCCACCTACTGCCTGCAGATTGTAGAAGTGCATCGGTGGTAAAAGGTGGCTGGGCTCTTCTTGTGTAAGTTGAGGGTTTGTTGGTAGAGATTACTAAATTATCTTCCTTGACCAATGACTCGTAGGCAGATTTGCCTAGGGCTTCATCATTTGTCCGGCTAGAATCGAATTTACCATCTTGATCTCGCCAAGCATCCTCATCACCAGATTCATGGAATCTAGCATTGAAATTAATTCCTTGAGCATCTGCTTTTACTGCGAAGTACGGAGTTGGGACGAATGCTTCCCGTTCCAACTCTTTGTCAACTACGAATCCAAGGGTCGGTGTCTGAACCCGCCCCATTGATTTCAATCGCCACGAACGAGCAAATTTTGAGGTCCGATATCCGACTAATCTATCCATGAATCTTCGGACCTTAGCAGCATCGACTAAATTGATATCAATTTCAGCTGCTGCTGAAATTGCTTCTTCTATTGCCGGCATTGTAATCTCATGGAAGATTATTCGGCGGCAAGGTGCAATATCACCTAGTAATTCACTCAGCCTCCAAGCAATGAATTCCCCTTCTCTATCTGGGTCAGTTGCTAGTAAAATTTCATCAACATTCGCTTTGCTAGCATCCTTTTGAAGCATATCAACAGTTTTTTTCGCCCGCTGTGTGAAATCCCACGGCGGTTGTGGAAGGCTATCTTCTTTTGAGGCCCACATTGCTTTTCTAGCGTCCTTGTGTTTCCCTGTAGGTAAATCTTGAACGTGCCCATTACAGGCTCGAACCAAGTAGGTCTTCCCGAGATATTTTTGTATGGTCTTGGCTTTGGCTTTTGATTCAACTATTAGCATTTTCATGGATACTCCTCCAGGCACATTTTTCGCCTTCAATATTGCGAGTTATTGAAGTCGCTTCGCGTACGTGCGCTCGCGAGCGAAGAAATCGCCGATGACTAATTGTGATTGTCAACGACTCTATCCGCATCCGAATTCTGTCCGCTCTATCAACCCTAGATAAACAATGTTGAATGCTGGAAGATATGTGAGTAGTCAGGGGAACATAGTTCCCCCCGCCAGAGTAACAATTTTTCTCTTTTGTTGCCGACTTCAAAATCCCGAACGGCTTAGAGCCTCATCCCAGGGTTCGGTTGCTGCTGGCCCGGCACAATCAATACAACCCGGATAACCAACAGACAAAAGGTCTGAAACAATTTGGGCAAATCTCCGCCAAACATCTTCCAATTCATCTCTACCAATTGGCACCCACACAATGTCAAGAGTTTGTTCAACTCCACCAAAAACAAAAAGTGAGCCATTTTGTGACTGAGCCCGAACGATATTTTCTTCTGCCCCTAACTCAACTTTGGGTTCGTGAACTAGGCTTGGCAATTCATCACTTATTTGCAGAGCCATTTTATGGGCTTCTGAGATTATCTCTATCGGTACAATTAAACGCGCGTTTTCACACTTTAGGAGCCGCCGAGCTGCTTCTCCAAGTGAGCCCGCCCTAGCCGACATAAACGCGCCGATGAGTCGCAACGCTTGAAGAGTGCCGGCTAAGCCGCCGTATTGAGCAGGATGGCAGAACTCGGCGTTGAAGTGCCCGGATTGGCTTTAGCAAACCCTCTGATGCTCGCAAGTGGTGTCCAAGGTGGCACTGCTGCAGCCTTACATCGAGTAGCAGCAAGTAAGTGTGGAGGATTGGTCTCCAAGAGCATTGGTCCTGTTGCAAGAGAAATTTATCCTGGACCAGTTTGTGTGGAAGCAACTGATTCGATTGTTCTCAACGCGATGGGACTTCCTAATCCCGGTGTAGATTCGTTTACTGAAATGTTGTCACAAAATTATTTTTCAAAACCGTTGTTGGTTTCTATTTTCGGCCCGGATTCACAAACGGTTACTGAGATTGCTATGAAAATGGAGGCTGCTGGGGCAGCCGCGTTGGAACTGAATTTATCTTGCCCTCACTCCAAACCGGGAAGTCGTGCTTTAATCGTTGGACAACAGCCTGAATTAATCAAAGAATATATTTCAGCGGTAAAACAGGCTGTAGGAATCCCCGTTTATGCCAAACTGACCCCGAACACCGCTCAAGTCTCTTTAGAGGCAGGAGCGGCCTTGGAAGCGGGTGCAGACGGTGTTTCTCTCATCAACACGGTGTCCGCTCTGGAAGTTGACCCATATGCAGGCCGGCCAATAATCGGCAATCTCCTCTGTGGAATGTCTGGACCTGCGATTCGCCCTATCGCTCAAAGAAAGGTTGCTGAGGTCGCTCTAGCAATGCGCCGGGGTGAAATCCCTACCGCACCGATTATTGCAATGGGTGGAATAACCACTGGACTCGATGTTGCTAGGTTCATAATGCTAGGAGCATCAGCAGTACAAATTGGTAGTGCGCTAATCTATGGGGATGCTGATATATTCGCACAGATAGAGAATGAGTTGAATGAATTCATGGATGTGCAAGGATATGATAATCTTGGAAAAATGAGGGGGATTGCACTTGACTCAATGGAGGGATTGAATTGACGCTATCAACCTCACCAAGTACACGGAGTGCAGACTTTGATTTACAGAAGTTAGCAGACAAATGCTGTGAACGGATGGCAACAGAATTCAGTAAATCAGGAAAAATTTTGGCACCTATTCCTTTGCCAATCATGGAAATTGTTCATGAGGCTGAAAGCGTAGTCACAGTGTGGCTTCAAGTTCCAGAAGAATTAGCAACTGCCTACAAAGCAGGACAATTCTTCATGTGTTGGAATCCTTACGATGCAGAAGGGGGAATGAGTAGAACTAATTTCAATTCTGAAAAACCCTACAGCGTAGGAGATATCAAAATTGATCGAACAGGAATTGACGAAACCACCGCAGCCGATGAGGGAAGGGTTGGGAACACACTCATGGGATTCACAATCAAAGACTTGGGTCGCCAGAGTGGCGAGTTAACTCGTATGGCTAAAGGGGATTGGTTGGCCCTAAGAGGACCATTTGGAACAACTTTCCCGAATCCAACTTCAGGTAGCACCCTTCTCCTTGTTTCAGGAGGTATTGGCTCAACCCCAATGCACATGATGGCTAAGGAAGCTCGGAATAAACTCGGTGACCGGGTAAACATTCACGGAATCATGGGTTTTAGAAATGCTAGTGAAGCACATTACGTCGAGCGTATGGAAGGGCTCTTGGACACCCTCACCATTACTACTGACGATGGAACTCAGGGAATTCATGGTTATCCAACACAACCACTTGAAGAACTACTCAAAGGGGTAGACAGTGAGAATTGCATCTTACTAACGTGTGGACCTGAACCAATGATGAAACCAGTCCTAGAGATGGCTGTAAGAGCAGGCATCGAATGTTATGCTGCCATGGAAAGATACCTCCCTTGTGCAATTGCAGTTTGTGGATTGTGCATGGTTGGCGACCGTTTGACTTGTCGTCAGGGTCCAGTGATGGAAGGTGGTTGGCTACTAGAGCAAAGTGACTTCGGGCACCATCATTGATAGTGGTCAGATTTATTGAGTATGGGCTCACGGAGTTAAATATGGCCCTCAGCAGAAGAGCCCGTTTGGCAATCATCGGGGTTTTTGTTGTTGTTTCTCTAGCCTTAGTGATGGTAGGGAATGAACCTGCTATTCAGTACAGTGTGGATGAAGTCATGGATTCACCTTCTCAATTTGACGATGACGATTTGCATTTGCGGGGCACAGTAGCAATCGGTTCTTTTGATTCTGTAAACCGGACTTTCCTTATTACTGGAAACTCCCATAATTTAACCATTGATGCAGGAGGGGCTGCAATCCCACCTGCTTTTGAAGAAGGTAGAGTTGTGGCAATCAAGGGCATTCTAAATAATCAAGCAGGTGAGTGGACTCTAAGTGCTGATGAGATAATCACTGGTTGTCCATCTAAGTATGAAGCCGAGTCAACTCAGAGTGACTAACCTCTCACACTTAGCGTGAGGTTCAAATGGGCTAACCAACGCCGGTGGACTGGGCTAGGAGGGGAGTTGGCGTTCCCTCTTTCACAAATCGCAACTGGTGATCCGAAGCCCGGGGGCGGCGCAGACGAACCGTGGACGTAGCTACCGTGGACGATGAGACCTCGCCCCCAAGTGACTCAGGTTGGAAGAACGGATTCCGGAGGGAATCTGCTAACACCGCTAGCCGGGGAATCAGGTGAGGCCAGGAATGGAGCAGCCCAACCCGGAACCTTGGGTGCCTTGGGGTACCGGGGTTGAGAAGACGGAGGCAATTTCGAAAGCGGTAACGAGCGTCCACCCCGGGCGCGCCCACTTTTTATTTTCATATATCGAAGATAACTTGGGAAACCCAGCCTGGGCCTTCAAATGTAGGTATATCAGGAGCAACACCCGGGAATTCAATACCTGATGGAACTTCATTCAGTAAGAGTTCATGACGAGTAACTGCTTTGATTTCAACCTCTCTTTCAACCTCATCTCCATCAACAAATGAAACTTGGGCATTAAGGGATTCATTGGTTAATTGTATTTGTAAATCAACTAACCATCGACACTCAACTTCACCTTGATAAAGAACTTCTTCAAGCCATGCCACCATAGTATTATCCAAACTATTGGCAAGGTCAACACTCCATTCCCCTGTGTGTCTTGTAAGCCCTGACAAATCTTGTTCACCTTTTTGTGATAAAAGAATTGATTGCATACCTAAAGTGACCTCTTGGATTACCGATTCTTTTGTAGCACCGAAGGCACGGATACCCACATCCGCAGTAGTCGGTAAAATCCACCAACTCATTCCATTATCTCCTGAAAATGTATTTTTGTTGCTTGCTGGAACCTCATAGTTGAGGGAATCATCTACATCATCTCAACGGTCTGAAATCTGGAAGTGCCATGATAATTCGTCTAGCCTAGTCATCAATTTTTTGCGGTTAAGAACCACTCGACTAGTTTCTGCAGCAAGTACACATTCACACGCAGCATTTGCTAATCGTGCACCCTCAGCAAGACTTCGGCCTGCACCCAAGGCACAAGCAAGTGCTGTTGCCGCTGCATCATGCAATCCTATGAGTTGTTGTGGAACTTCGATTAAACATGGCAAAAATAGAGGAGCCTCATCTTTTTGATACAAGGTAGTGCCATCTTCTCCACCCAAGACTAGCATCCCCTGCCAATCATGTTCTTTGATGAAGTGGGCAGCAGTTGATTCAGCATCTGGAAGATTACTCCTTCTCCTTAGTAATTCCAATCCTCGGATTTCGAATAAAGCCACAGTAGCGCCCACAGTCCTGTGTAACCCTGTCAGTTTCGGGTCACAAATTACAGGTACTTCTGCCGCCTTAGCAGCAGCGATGACTTCAGCGGCTCCAGCATCACTAACGACTCCTTTTCCATAATCACTGAGAACAACTGCACAAGAACCGGGCAGAGCAGAACAAGCAGCCTTGGTTAATTTGTCAATAACACCTTCAGGGTATTCTTCACTAGATTCTTCGTCAAACTGTAAAATTAATTGATTTCGATCAATCAAACTTTCACGAGAACCATAAATTCTAGTTTTGGAAACTGTTTGAAGATGGGCAGCGATCCTAATGTCTGAGGTATCGACCTTTTCTTCATGCAATTGCTGAGCGATGATTTGACCATTTTCATCACCTCCAAGAATACAGAAAAATCTGACATTCATTCCTAAGTTAACTAATCCTCTAGCAATGTGGGCGGCAGCCCCTGCACTCTCTGTTTTGTTAATCACTTTTACAACTGGAACTGGCGCAAATGAATTGAGGTGATTTGCCCAACCGTGAAAGTAGCGGTCAAGAATCACATCACCCATCAAAAGTACTGGTTTTGCTTCAGGGGTGACAACCATCTCATGCAGCGACCGCAACAAGTCAATCTCATTTTGCACTACTTCGTCAAGCACCCCGCCAACCCCTTTCAGGTCTGCGAAAGGCCGAAGCCAAATCAACCCACCTATCTAAGAATGAAGAATAATCCACTCTAATTGCACTTTTGCGATATACTCGGGGTCAAGTCCAAGAGAGCGGGCGAGGGAATCTAACATCGCTTGTTCATCATCAGAAATAAACCCATCTTGCCAAGCAACTTCTAATACTTCAAGATAAGTGTCTGTTTGTTTTTCTGTGGATTCAATACGTTGTGAGGAGACTTCAGATTCTATTCTTTCGACGCTATCAGGTTCAAGACCGAGATGTAGAGAAATATCATCTAACATGCCTCTTTCATCAGCAGTCAACTGCCCATCCCTCCAAGCACGGTGAAGGACTTTTCTATACAAGTCAACTGATGGTGCGTCCTCTTCAATTTCTTGTTCATACATTGATTGGTCGTAATGATTTTCCGAATTTAGGTGGCTTAACACGTGAAGATATGGAATTTCATGGCCTGCAAATTCACCCAATGTGGTTTGACCTTCTTCCGTTGAAATCTCCCTCGAGGCTAACCCTGTCCTCATTGATTCAGAAGCAGAAATGCCAATTGGTGTCAAAAAGTAAACTCTACAGCGTTGTTTTGACCCTTCGACATGACGCGTTTCAACTTCAACTAAATCTTGTGCAATCAAGGATTTTAGCGTTCTAGGAAGGTGTTTTCTCGCAATTCCAACAGCCCCACTAATCCCAGCTTGTGTTTGTTCCTGCTTGCCTTCCCATTGTGATCTCTTCTTTGGGTGCTCAAAGAGGTGAATTAGCACTCTTTGCTCAACAGTGAAATCACTGAGTTTGCCTTTGCTACTCATACCACTCAACCCCTCTGAATAGGACTAACCTATCAAATGTGACGGAGACAAAGGGCGATTAACTCAAGTCTGAAAGGCGCGAGGCGTGAATATGGAGAGTGGGCCGGCGAAGAAGAGGACCATCGGCCCTTGCCTGCAAAATCCAGATGGTTGGGTGCTTTCGGGACCTGCTGCGCAGAGACTTTTCGATAAGTCAGGCATCGGAATTCCTCTTCCGAAAAATGAACTCTTATTGCAATCTTGCGAAGTCTTATTTTGTATGCGACATAGACATCTTGAGATGACGGAAAACTGGCTAGAAGAACAATTAGTCGAATCTGCAGAATTATTGCATGAAACCGCTGCATTGGAAGCAATGAGGGTCCCTGGTGAGCAGGTTGTATTAGCAAATAATGTGGCTAAAATATCCCCAAAAACAATTGTTTCAGAGGGTAGTTGGGCACTACGATGGTCACGCTCATCCAATCTCAAAACTGGATTAGCGGCTGCTGAAGTTGTTTGGGTTAGAGATTTTGAACCAATTCAATGGAACAGTCTCTACAGTTGGGCTGCTGAAGTTACTGCCTTAGGAAGAATTGCTGAAGTTCTAATTGTGGATGAAGAAATGGGTGTCACCACTTACAGAGTTAATCCAGCCAACCCATCAGGTGCTTTAGGTGAAATTGATTTGGATAATCTTCTCAAGTCTGAACCTAGTTTAGTTGGCGGCAGATGGGATGGCGCCTTTATGTCCAAAGATGTTGAACTTCCAGAACAAATTGGCACACCATTACCCGAAGGTAAGTGGCTAGATGAAGATGAAGTCAGAATATTAGAAGATGCAGCAGATGAAAATGGCAGTATCTCATTACTCAGAGATGTTCTAGCAAGAAAATTGCTACCTAGGTCTGGGTTCAAATATGGCACCCGGTGGAGACTATACGAACTGTCTATAGGAGAAGAACACGCGCCTTGGTTACTTCAACCAGAATGGCTAGCCCCTCACGATTGGGCCCAAGCCTGTTTAGCAGCAAGGCTTGCTAATGGCGTGCACAAAACCTGGTTGTGTGGGTTTCAAATTGAGGATAAATGGTGTTACCTAGCGTTGCAAAGACCACCTTCTGAGGGAAGATGGTCTGGTTTCCGTCACTAATGAGTCCCCAAATTATCAGTTCAAATCCGCTGGGATTTCAAGCACTACCACCGCATCGTTCCCACCATCTTTCACATGATTCCGGGAAAAATTCAGTCTCCCATTTTCCACACATACCTGGGACAATTGAGTCCGCCATCTTTCACACACGCCTGGGAAAATTCAGTCCCCCATTTTTCACACATAACTGGGACAATTGAGTCCGCCACCTTTCACATGATTCCGGGAAAATTTCAGTCCTCCATTCCCCACACATAATTGTGACAATTGAGTCCGTCATCTTTCGCCCACCCTCCGCAAATTCAGCCGGCATCTTTCACCCACCCTCCGCAAATTCAGTCTCCCATTTTTCACACATACCTGGGACAATTGAGTCCGCCATCTTTCACACACGCCTGGGAAAATTCAGTTTTACTTTGCATCAGTCTCCCCCCCTCTCAGTAATTGACTATAACCTCGAACTCTGCCTAATCTAATATGGGCCGAACAGTATCAACATGGCGAATGCGTATAGAAGAGAGAATGGTTGCGTGGAATGCATTTCGCAGAGCATTACGAACTGAGGATAAATTGGCATTGGATGGGGCTGCTAATGCAGTTAGGGAGCGAGCCTCTGCTGGAGGATTAATGCCAACTGCCGACCCACTTGAACCAATGTTATTGTCTATAATAGTGGATTGTTTCGCCAGAATTAGGAGATTAGAAGCAAGAATGGAAGAATTAGAGCCATAACTATGCGGCTGTCGTGATAGAGTTGGATGAGACTAACGGTTGGATTCTTGATTGCCACCAAGATGGCGATGAGATGGTTACATGGGTTAAACTGGATGATTGTAAAACGATTTCATTTCGTGAAAAATGGCGGGTAGCACTCCACGTATCTGCCGATATCAATCGTTTAGAACAATTGTCACTATGGCTTGACCGTGTTGAAATGCATTATGAATTTGGAGATTTACAAACTCGTTTTGAACGACATCTCATTGAACTTGGAGCCACACGTGCTCGCTCAGTGTTAGCAGTTTCAACAAATCGCCCATCTAAATTGAAGAAATTAGCAGAAGTGATTGATGCACGAGGAAATTGGCATCACCATGAATTGTATTCTGTAGACCAGAAAATGGCTCAGAGACTTTTACTTGACAAAAAAGTCCACCCATTTGGAAGGGTGAAGATTTCTGACAACAAATTGACTGCGCTTGACAGTCGAACCGATATGGCATTAGAATTGCCACCGTTGACAATTTCCCACCTGTTTACAGATTGTTATGATAGCCACGGCCATCGTACTGCTAGTGCACCATTGAAAAAAATCATCATCACGCAACAGGGAACACTTGGTAAAGATGAAAAACATGGCAATCCAATAATAATTGAAAATGCTAATGAAGATGAGATGTTGAGATTATTTAATCAACAAATAGCAGAAATTGACCCGGATATATTGATTACAGATGCCGGTGATAGTATTGACCTACCTGCTCTGAGAAGACTTAGTGAAAGAGTTGGAAGACCCCTAAACCTCTCACGGAACTTGAACGATTTAGTGCCACGAACCCGCGGACGGACCACTTGGTCATACGGTAATCTTCTACGAAAAGAATCCTATCACGCCTTACAAGGAAGGTTACACATCGATATGGCAGGGTCTTTCATCGTTAGAGAAGGAGGAATTGCTGGATTGCTAGAATTGGCTCGCATGTCAGGTCTTTCGGGCCAAGATATTTCCCGTCTGTCTCCAGGATCTGCTATCAGTGCTATGCAAATGCGCCAAGCTATGGAAGATGGAGTACTTGTCCCGTGGAAAAAAAATCGACCTGAAGATGTAAAAAATGGTCTTGAGTTACTCGCTGCCGATCGAGGGGGACTTTACCTAGAACCAGTAATCGGCTCCCATAATGCTGTGGTTGAACTTGATTTCGCATCTCTCTTCCCTAGTATTATTGCCACCCGTAACATAAGTCCTGAGACTTTGAATTGCTCTTGTTGTGACCCAAAGACTGAACCTAGTAATAGCATAGATGGAAAATTGCCACTTTTGTTTGCTGATGCGGCCTGTGAAATTGAAAAGAGATTGGGGGCTGAAAATGAAATTTCAATGACTATGAAAGTCCCTGAACTAAATCTACATACTTGCACACGTAGACATGGATTCCTAGGCCGGGTTGTTGCCCCAATTATTGAGAGGAGAATGCAATTAAAATCGAGAAGGAAGAAAAAAGGAGATGTATGGGATGGCCGTCAAAATGCCCTGAAATGGGTGCTTGTCACCTGCTTTGGTTATACCGGATACCGTAATGCAAGGTTTGGTAGAATTGAATGTCATGAAGCCATTTGTGCTTGGGCAAGAGAGATTCTACTGCAAGCAATTGAAATCGCCTCAAAAGAGGGTTGGGAAACACTACATGCAATTGTAGACTCTATGTGGCTAAGTGATTTGGAAAATCGAGATGAACCAGCAAGATTGCGTTCTATAGAAAGAATAAGGGCAGAACTATTGAGTGAAATAGGTATACCTGCAGATTTAGAAGATACTTATCATTGGATCTGTTTCATACCTAACCGAACCACAGGAGTTGGTTCTTTGACCAAATATTTTGGATACGGGAACGAAGGCTGGAAAATACGCGGAATTGAACTTCGACAGCATTCAACTTGCGCTTGGATTGAGGAATTACAAACGACCTCTCTTCAAATCCTCAAAGATGACCCGTCCCGGACCGCCCAGCACCAAGTAACTGTTAACTTACATAAAGAAATAAAGAATTTGAAAAAGGGAATTATTCCACTTAAAGACCTCATTATTGCACGCCGCAT
The DNA here is from genome assembly GCA_964645485.1 of uncultured Candidatus Poseidoniales archaeon. Lineage (GTDB taxonomy): Archaea > Thermoplasmatota > Poseidoniia > Poseidoniales > Thalassarchaeaceae > MGIIb-Q1. The sequence goes on along the minus strand of CAZXZO010000005.1, from coordinate 16,007 downwards.
ACGCAAAGAATTGGGTGATGAACGTGTTCAAACAATTGCAACCGCTGCCCTTCTTAGAGCAGAAAAATTAGGACGACGAATACCACCTGGTAACAAGGCTAAGTTTGCCGTAGTTTCATGGCGTCACAAGCATAGTACTGAAAGAGTACGGCTAGCGAGCGAAATCGAATCGAAAAAAGAATCAACTTTCCAAGTCATAGGAGATGCTGAATTCTATGAACCACTTGCTAAGAGAGCAATATGGGCAATACTATCGCCGTTTGGCTGGGATGAATCAGGAATAGACCGTTGTAGACTTCATCCATTAACACTTGAATCGTTTTGCCAAAAGTCTGAAAGTGATGCTTGATTCCTTGGAAGAGGATGCCATATATGCCTAATTTTTTGTCCAACACAAGTCAAGGATAAACCACTTCTTTTCCTCCCTTGTAAGGATTCTAAATGTACCATGACATCACAATTATTTCGCAATTGAATGATATGTTCTTTTGGTAGTGGTGCACGACCAGCACAGCCGGCAGAAATTACCACACAAGCGCCACGGCTGGCTAATTCTCTAAGATTGTCCAAAGTCCTAGCCAACATTGCTCTGCCCTGTGAGCGTCCGACCTGTGGATCATTGAACATTGCCGCTAAATCATCAATAATGAATAAACGCGATAAATCACTCATCCCTTCACCTTCAGCTACCAATCTCTCTATCTGGGCCTTCAACTGGTGTGCAGTGTGGGCACGGCTAATTTGCAGACGCTTCAAAGCATCTTGCGGCTTGCATCCACGCCAATGGAGAAGGGGAACTAGATTCCCTGGGTCTATACGGCCAGCACCATCAACCCAATGAACATTCAACCCAGAAGACAACTCTGTTGCGGCAATTCTTGGCAAGATATGTTTTGATTGTCTTCGGTCTTCAAGTAATAGATGAATTGCTCCCAAGGTTAATGGCGGTAACATTCTTTGTAAACGAACATCACCCCAATTGACAATATTATTCATTTTGGTTGAATTGAGAGTTTCAAAATTGACATTATCTCCACCTACAACAGCATCATTTTCCCCACATCCAATCAAACCCGCTTTCATCTGATTCCACCGAATTATAGTGTGAACTAATCCACACCTACATCTTTCCCAAGAGAGGGTGAGGGGAGATGCTAAGTGAAAGTGATGAAAAATCAAAGGGATGATTGCGGAAATGTCAAGCACTGCGCAACCAGCCTAGTTCCATGTGCGGCCGCTTTGCCTTGCATACGGGCCAACAAACTCTTGCAGATTTTTTTGACACCCAGCCTCTTCCAGATATGTTGGTTCCTGAGCCGCGATACAATATTGCCCCATCAATGTGGCATCCAGTCATCCTAACTACGCCTCCAGTAGGAGAGGCCCAAGTTGTACCACGCCACACTAGATTAATGAAATGGGGGTTGATTCCTAGTTGGGCGAAAAGTGATTCAAAAATAAAACCAATAAATGCTCGCAGTGAAACTGCTTCTGAAAAAAGTATGTTCAAGCATTTACTCAATAACAAACGCTGTATTATTCCAGTTGATGGTTGGTATGAATGGTGCCAAGACCGGGGAGGAAAGAGGCCATTTTGGCATCACCAGTTGGACGGTGAACCAATTGCCTTAGCAGGACTTTGGTCTTCATGGTCTTCATCAAATGGAGAAACGGTGGAGTCTTTCACAATTCTAACTTGCCAATCTAGAGAAAATTTTCAACATATTCACCATCGAATGCCAGTTATCCTTGCTCCTGAAAATTGGCAAGTTTGGCTTGACACGGACGTGGGTTCTACTCAAGCAAATGAACTGATTGACCCAGATACAGTACATTCAGCAACTGTTGAAATAGACTTTTACGAAGTATCAACTGCAGTTAACAAAGTGGCAAATGATTATCCACAATTAATTGACCAGATTAAATTGTAGACTAAAACAAATCATCCAAATCTGGAATTGAGTTAGGGTCAGTTGAAACCCCTACCCTGTGCTGCTGAGCAGGTTGTGCGCTGGGCCTATCTGGACCAGAAAAATCCTCAACACCATCAGAAATACTCTGTGGGCGAGGTTCACCATTCTCATCTTCGATTAATTGTGACAAGTATCTTTCTGCATGCACATTTTGCTGTTGTTGTTGCCCGGTTTGGGGTTGGGCAGAAAATTGTGATTGAATTGTCGGGGATAAATTCCCTTGGCCAGCCGTATTCAAGTGATTAATCGCTTGTTGCCTTCCTGCTTCTCGAATTTTTGATTGCGGGGATTTTTTCTTTCGCATGCCCAATAGAACTGACAGTGCGAGTAGCCCCGCCATTGTGATAATCAAATTTGCAGGGTCTGAGAAGAAGCGAACTAATTCACCACCCTGTTCAAATTGTTCAGCAGTGAGCACAACCTCAATACTTTGCTCCAAGCCTTGCGAATCACGTAAAACAATTTCACCTCTAGCAATCATACCCGGTACTAACAACCCATTTGGAGAAATTGACAGGTTTAAGGTAGAACCGTCACCTAAATTTTGAGTTGGCGAGGTAGTTGCAATCCTTTCAATTGGACCCTCCAATCTAACTTCCCAAACTTGTTGACCTAATCCTGTAAACTCAAGGGGAATTAGAACAAATCCTTCCTCGCTTGAAGAAATATCATTCTTAAATTCTGAGTTCATTAGACGTAATCCAATAGTATGGAATTCAATACTTACTTGTTGAGGTAGGGATGAGCCACAGGTAAACTCACCCGTCAAACGCGCCTCTCCTCCAACTATACCAGGAGTATCCCACCGAAGGGTTCGAATGACCGATTCCCCCGCAGAAAGTGCTGCCGTTTCGACTATTGAAACTGTTCTTCCATCACTAGAACTTAGATTTTCATTCAAGGTGCACGGAGATGAAGAGTTCACTGTCACCAACAAATCTTCATCTTTCAAAAGCTGAATCGGGTGGTGAGGAGGAAGTACCTCAAAACTAGGCAATCCGGTAGTGGAAATAGAGAGAGAAAGTGAGGTGGAATCAACTGCTGTTACCTCAACAACCCAGTTGACTTGACGTCCGTAGTGGTCTACCAAAATCCGACCTTCTGCGCCAAATTTCCCGCCTGTAGTGAAAGTATCGCCACCACTACCTTGGTCATTGCCTGAAAGTAGGCCATTATCACCATCCGCCTCTAGTACATACAACCAAGGAATATCTGGATTTGTATTGATTAAATTCTGTTCTTTGTCACCTACAGATGTATCTTGAACTGTGACTAATAATCCGCTGCCAGGAAGTTCACTATCAAAGCCATTCGAACCTCTGAAAGCCATCCACACACGTTCACTTGGTGAAATTTGTATGAATAAACCAGAACCCGCCGAAGAAAGCGGGGTTAGAACATAATCTTGAGTGCCACCTTGGTTGTTGACAGAAATTTCTGTCGCCCTCTCAACTCCAATTAAATCAAGGGTCGCTAATGATGGTAATGCGGGAGTACGGCCATTTACACCATTCCAATTTCCGCTGGCCATTACATCCCAATCGCCAACACCATTCCAATCTTCACCTGTACCCTGCCCGTGAACATCATACAAATCGAGTGCGCCCATTTGGTGAAGCATTTCATGGATTATTGTACCAAACCCTGAATCGAAACCAGCAATTGTGTAATGGTCAAATTTGTAACCGTCAACCTCAACCATTGATGCTAGTGGACCATAGTGACTCCAAATGGCACCAGTTCCACCATTATCTTCCTGAACCTCAGCAGTGTGGATAATCAAGAAACGATCAATCCAGCCATCTGAATCTAAGTCAAATTGAGAGAGGTCTACCCCCGATAGTGAGTTTTTAATCACTGAAGAGGCTAATCCTGCAGGTCCCTCTGAACCGTCTTGTCCTACATCTCTAACAGTACCGTCATCTTCACCCCAATAGGAATCTGGATTTTGTGCATGGTAAACCGTTGGAATGATAGTGACAGATAAGGTAGTGGCACCACCGGTAGCCTCTGAAATGTATTCATCGGCACCATTTGTACCAGTCAACAAAATCTCAGCCTTCTGAACATTCCTAAATCCTGTTTCCGGAGCGTTGGGGAAATCAACTACTACTACCAACCAACGCTCCTCAGATTGAATTTGCACACTAGGAGCGGTATTCTCAATCCCCCCAGTGAAATCATCAAGATAATCAAAGAATGGCCCAATCCTCCTGGGGTCTTCACTTACATACCACCCTGCAACCAATATCATCGCCGCAATAGGTATCGCAATGATTGGCCTCATAGTTTTCCGCTCCACCGCGTGTGTATTGAATGATACGCCATCATGTATTCAAATTATTTTCATCTAATCAATCAAATTGACGTCAATCTTCTCCGAAATTAGAATTCCATTATGCACCCATATCTCATTTACCTGTAATCTCAAACCCCAAGGTTGAATTGGATTTGAGGTGGAAATAAGATGAACTGGTAATTTTTGTTTTTGTAAAATCTCCATTTGAGCACGCGCCTGTGCTTTTTTTGACCAAGGACGCGATGCTCTGGCAAGGTCAATTCGGTTAGCTAATTCAATATATTCTGGAGTTGCCATATCACCGTGAATGGTTGTTGATAATTGATTCAATCCAGAAATTGAACAATTCATATTGGCTAATGAGCGCTTCATATTTCCTGGCGTAGGTGAACCATCACAACCGCCGATCACAACATCTGTAATTTGCTCTCTTGCTACTCTTTCACAAAGTGCCCCTACTTCATCTGAATTAAGGCAAATGGCATTGGCTGACATCAAACCAATATTAGCCCCGACAGCCTCTTGATTGACACGAGGACAAACATCAGCACAGGAGCAGTCAACCATCAAAACCCTTCTTTCACCACCTTCGGAATCAAATACAGTCTTGGCAATTCTTCCACGAGTACGGCTTGTCAATGGTGAAAGATTTGCAATGAACTCACTACCAAAAATAAGTGTCAAGGCTGCTGCCAAAAAAAGTCCTTGAAATGCGATTGGTGTTACAACATACAATATAGTAACTGCAACAAAATGCAGGCGCAAACGCAAAGAATCGAGTGGGTCGTCACCAATTAAATCAAAACCTCTTCCCACCGTTAAACCTAGAGTTTGAAGGAAAAACAACAGTACAAACCATGTCATTGCTAGAGCCATTCCAAACAGTGAAACCACATCATAATGAGCACCCACACCCTCAATCATTCCGGCATTATTAGCCATCTCAACTAGGCGAGGGAATCCCAAAGACCAACCCCCAATGACCAAAACTGACCCACCTAATAGACCAGTTGTAACCATTGTACCCAGCCATGCTTTTTCGCGTTGGAGCAAACCCGGTTCCGCAAACTTCCACAATTCTAACGCGGCCCACGGCAATATTGTCCAGATAGCAAGTAACCCCACCGCCGTCCACTTGGTGTCAAGCCATGCATAAGGGCTGTATATCGTCAGAGAACCAGCACCCTCTGCAAGTGGGATTCTTGCCAGCCACCATGCAAACATTTCATCAACAAGGAATGCCCAAATAATTGCAACAATCAAAAATACCAAGACTAGACGTTGGATTCTCTTGCTGGCTTCTGATAGGTGAACCAACACATGCTGAGATGAATCAGTGGGGACAACCCCGTCCAAAATAACACCTCAGAGTATATCCTTCACGACAGGCTCTGCTCGTGCTGATAAAACAGTGCGGTAGACTCCGTATGCGGCCCAAAAACCGCAGAAAATTGCTGGCGCGTAGAGATATGCATCTGCTCCTGTTGCCAGCCAATTCAATCCAACTAGGAACATTACAAAGGAAATTAATCCTCTCTTCAAGCCTTCTGGATAAGCGAGTTCCTTTGCCAAGTGAGTTGGTCCCCCACCGTTTTTACGCTCAAAGATTTCACGTTGGAAAACTGCGCCAACTATTAACACACACAATGAGGAAAAGAATAGGGTGTTTCCGGTTGTGAATACACTTTCTGCTAATTCTAATTGCTTTTCATGCTCTATTGCTGAAGGGTCTGGTTCACTAACAAATAGGCTCTGATAATCGCCCACGCTGATTACCCTAGTAGTCAAATCTGCTTGAGCAGATGTGCTTGATGGGGAGGTGATAGTGAATGAAAGTAGATTCCATGCGTCTCCATCATCATTCGCTCCATGTCCATCAACAGAATTTCCAGCGAGGTAGAATGAGACATCTCCGATGTCACTTGATGGTGATGTCCAAGTAATCACCCACTGGGCTGGATCTGTTGTTTTTGAGTGAGATATGTTTTCACTGGTTGAAGACGCTGACTCTGGGTCATCACCGCCCTCTGCCGGACGGACATCAACGTCATCTCCCCAAGAGAAAATGCCGAGTCCGTTTGATGACATCATGAATCCACCTGCGGTGTTGGATGAATGTGAGATTGTGATAGTCAAATCATAAGCAGTATCAACTTGGTATGCTGAAGGTACACCCGAAATAGATACGACTACCTCCGCTGATGGCCCAGATGCAGCAGAAGGTGCTGCTGAGCCGTGACAGTTGCAACCTGTCAAAACGGTTGATTCACCTGTCATGTTAGATTCAGGTGGTCCACCTGATGATGCCAAAACTTGGGCTGCAAGCAGTAATACGAGAGAAATCACTAGTATTGAACGAGTTGCAGTTGCTCGCATGGCCACACCTGTATTTACCTCGACCTGTGGGCGCTTCATAACGGTTGCTCGCAGGCTCCCCCTTAGGGGAGCCCAGTATTCACACGGAGGCAGTTTTCAGAGAAGACTAATTCAGAGTTCTTTCAGAGCTGAATTCAATTCGTTCATCATCTTTTTACCGTCACCAAATAGCATCATTGTCTTGTCTTCATAAAACAAGTCATTGTCTACTCCAGCATATCCTACATTGAGACTGCGCTTGATGACCACAACAACCCTAGCCTTGTCTGCATCAATAATTGGCATTCCACCAAGTGGACCTTCTCCAGAACGTGCGACTGGGTTGACTGTGTCATTGGCGCCGATTACAAGAGCGACATCACATTCTGGCAACTCTGAATTGATGTCATCCATCTCAATCAATTGCTCATATGGCACATTCGCCTCAGCGAGAAGGACATTCATGTGCCCAGGCATTCTACCAGCAACTGGGTGAATACCATACTTGACTTCTACATCTTGAGACTCGAGTAAATCTGCAAATTCTTTCACCGTATGTTGGGCTTGAGAAACTGCCATTCCGTAACCAGGAATGATTACACAAGACGCAATACCATCACAAACCATTGCGACTTCTTCCGGGTCGCTTCCAACTTTTGTTCGAGTGACTGTTTCACGACCTCCGCCTCCAAAAGACTTGAAGAGAACTGCTGACAGAGTCCTGTTCATTGCTTTACACATGATGAATGTTAGAATCAACCCTGCAGCCCCAACCATTGAGCCGGCAATAATCAGCACATTGTTGCCAATTACGAAACCTGTGAAAGCAGCAGCAATTCCTGACATGGAATTCAACAGACTCACAACAACGGGCATATCTGCGCCACCAATTGGCAACACAAACAATACCCCTAGAATACAAGATGATGCCACTAAACCGTAGATGTAATCAGTATTGTTTGGCTCTTGAATTGTGAGAACAATTAGTATAATCGATGTGAGAAGTAATCCTACTTTCACAATATTCAACCAAGGTGGCCCCCAGGTAGGGAAACTGACCCATTTCCTGCGTCCCCTGTCATCCTTCTTTGTAAGTGGAATATAGAAACCACCCATCAGTTTGCCCATGGCCATCAAACTACCTGTTAGTGTAAGCCAGCCTACTAAACCTGACAAGCCTATAGCCACCCAAATAGCGTAGAGTTCAACTCCTCCTGAAGGAACATTTCCAGCCTGTAATCGACCCAAAACTTCGGACAATCCGACTAATGCAGAAGCAGCCCCACCAAATCCATTGAACAGAGCCACAAGTTCAGGCATTCCTGTCATTTCTACACGAATTGCCAACCATGCACCAATGACGGTTCCAATTACTAATCCACCGAATATCAATTCTAGACCGATGAAACCCTCACTGTACATTTTCGCTAATGTTACTAGTACAGCCAAAAGCATCCCATAGGCACCCAATCGGTTGCCATCAGGAGCGGTTCTAGGGCTTGACAATTTTTTGATGCCGATAATGAAAAGTGCGGCTGAAACGAGATATCCAATATCCCAAACTACTGCATCAACCATTCTAAGCACCTCCCTTCTTCTTGCGCTTACCAGCAATCATTTCCAACATTCTGTTGGTCACCATAAATCCACCAACGCAGTTGATGGTAGCGAGAACTAATGCCGCAAAGGCAAGCCATGCAGCAGTGCCTGGGTTGCCATCATTGAAAGCAGAGTTTGACAAAATTAAGGCACCTACGATTGTAATTCCAGAAATCGCATTGGCACCAGACATCAACGGTGTGTGCAACGTTGCTGGAACCTTGCTAATCAACTCAAATCCGAGGAAAATTGCCAAAACAAAGACCGTAATACTGCCAATAAGTGCTGTTAATGTGAGGCTCATTGAACCACCTCCCCGAGACGTGTTTGCTTTTCGTGCATCGTACCACCTGTGCAAATCAGAACCCCACCCATTCCTGGAATGTGGAACTCACTACCCTCAGGTGAACCGACTAAAATGTCATCTTCTAAATCTAAGGTTAACTCTCCCTCCTTTACTAAAGATGCAACAAATGTTGTGAGATTGTTTGAGTAGAGCATACTCGCAGTTGATGCTAATTGACCGGCTAAATTTGGAGTACCTACTATGGTCACCCCATTATCAGTTTGAGTGATTTTACCAACCTCAGTTAGTTCACAGTTGCCTCCGACATCTGCATTCATGTCAACAACTACTGAACCGGGCTTGAAATTAACAACTGCACTCGCTGGCACTGTGATTGGCGCTGGCCGGCCGAAAATTCTTGCAGTTGTTACGATAACATCAGCATCTGATGCAACCTCACAAACTGTGTCGTTGACCTTTTGGATGAATTCTGGGGTCAACGGTTTAGCATATCCAGATTCATCTTCGAAATCATCCATTCCATCAACTTCGATGAAACGGCCACCAACAGATTCAATCTGTTCTGCGGCGGATTTCCTGACATCAGAGGCATAAACAATTGCTCCTAAGCGCTTGGCTGTTGCAATTGCCTGTAAGCCAGCAACACCTGAACCCATGATGACAAACTTAGCAGGTCTAACTGTGCCAGCACTAGTGGTCATCATTGGAATCCCCTTTGGTGCGTGGGCAGCACCAGTAAGAACTGCCTTGTACCCAGCAAGATTGTCTTGGCTACTATTGACATCCATTGCTTGTGCTCTAGAAATCCGACGAGGAATCATATCCATGCTAAAAAGTGTAATTTTTGCATCCATCGCTTCTTTTACTCGCTCTGGATTTCTGAATGGGTCAGAAACACAAGCAACCATCTGTCCTCCTTTCATGCCACTTAATTCAGGCATCCCAATAGAAATCACAATATCTGCAGACAATGCAGTGGCCCTGTCAGTCACTGTAGCACCAGCATCAGTATATTCGGAATCGTGATGATGGGAAGAAATCCCAGCACCAGATTCAACCAACACTTCAAAACCCATTTTTTTCAATTTCTTCATTGAACCTGGAACAATAGCGACTCTGGTTTCCCCATCTGCCTCTTTCACAACTCCTAATTTCATGGTTGAACACACCCGCTGGAACTGTCTGCCCGTAGGGCAACCCCATTCATCAGCAAGGTTGCGACTTAGACGAGGTTCTTGAATGTCGCTCAAGAGGATGCATACAGAAGTTAGTGTAGTTTTTACACTTTGACGAAGAGTTATCGTAAATTGATGAAGCGGTTAGTATTTGGATGGAGCACCCCCCGATGCGGTTCACACAAGGTGGAGAAGATGAGTAGTGGAAAAAAGAAAATCGCGGTAATCGGGGCTGGAAATGTAGGTGCTACGTGCGCTTTTGTGTTAGCTCAGAAAAAATTGGGTGATATTGTTTTACTCGATATCTTTGAAGGATTTGCCAAAGGAAAGGCATTGGATATGAGTCAAGGCGGTCAAATTCTCAACTACGATGGTAGTATCACCGGCACAGCAGATTACGCCGACATCGCTGGAGCAGATGTTGTCGTTGTGACATCAGGATTCCCAAGACAGCCAGGCATGAGTAGAGAGGATTTGATAGGCAAGAATGCAGATATAGTCACACAAGTTGGAACAGGCATTCGTGAACATGCTCCTGATTCAGTCATTGTCATGGTTACCAACCCATTAGACTTGATGACTTACCACATGCAAAAAGTGACTGGATTCCCACATCATAGAGTGGTCGGCCAAGCCGGAATCCTTGACTCAGCCCGTATGACCCATTTTGTAGCCCAAGAGATAGGTTGCTCAAATGAGGATGTTCAGGCAATGGTACTTGGAGGACACGGAGATACGATGGTCCCCCTTCCGCGTTATACTACAGTTGGTGGAATATCCATTACTCAACTTTTAGACTCAGACACAATTGACGCTATTTCTGAAAGAACCGCTGGAGGCGGCGGTGAAATTGTCAAACTTCTAGAGCGGGGAAGCGCATTTTACGCACCGGGATCCGCCGCGGCAATTATGGCTGAAGCAATTGTAAAAGACCGAAAGAGGTTGTTACCGTGCTCTGCTTATCTCACTGGACAGTACGGACTAGACGATATTTACATCGGTGTTCCTGTGACCTTGGGTAAAAATGGAGTTGAAGGTATCATAGAATTAGAGTTAGAGAGTTCTGAACTTGGAAGCCTTCAAGGTTCTGCAAACTTCTACAAAGAACAACTCGTTGAACTTCTAGGATATTAAAGACACAATATCCTCTGCCAGAAGGAACATTGGCCTAGCGGCGGATTTAGAATGTGGTTGCCTGTGGCGAGAATATGGCACAGCAGCACCTCTACCTAGAACACGATGGCAAAGTGCTACTCGTTGACAAAGATGGAAATGGGCCGCAAATTCCTGTTAAAGGTCGAGAATCCAAGACCGGCTGGGTGTATCGGCTACCTACTGAAGAAGAAGCAAGTGAGTTAGGACTTACTTGGGTTGTTAAGAGAGTCAATCGATTTGATTTCGAGGATAGTACACACGAAGTAACTCATGCCCAACCTGAAATCGAATGGCCAAGAGATTGGGCATGGAAAGACAACTTGATTTCTGATTCAGCAGTCCACCCTGTAGCCCGCGAATCAGCCTATAGAACACTACATAGAGTGGTTGCAAAAGTTGTACTCCGAAACCCTAGCGGCCAACTATTATTGCAAAAAGTGAAGCGCGGATTCTTCACTGGCCACTGGACTTTACCAGGAGGTTTCCTTGATTATGCAGAACACCCTAGGCGCGGTGCAGAGCGTGAACTGTTTGAAGAATTAGGAGTTGAATTAAAACTGCCAGACCCTCGTGGTGAGGCTGGGATTATTCAGGAAGGAGTTGATAGATTCATTGTTCAAGAACGAATTTTTAATGCAGAGGGAATTGACTGGGTATCATTCACGTATCTTTTGGATGTTCCCGATGGATTAGAATTTGTTTGCAAACCAGATGAAGTCGAAGAGGCTCGCTGGTTTGATGTGGAAGAAGCCATGGCTATCGGTGCTTCTATGTTCGATATTGATGCTTTCAGAATGCTTCTAGAGGAGGATTGAGATTGTCCACCAATGAAAATCGAGAGACAAAAATATTGTTCACAATGGTTGGATTGACTTTCGTCACTGCAATCGTGTCTCAATTAATGATGCAATTAGGAGGTGGGAAAAGAAAAGAGATAATGGATCTCTCTGACCAATTAATTTTCTTTAACCACCCAGTTATATTTGAAAATGGTCTACCACCTTACATTTCTTCGGCGGGAGTTTTTGCCCCTGAAAGCATTGTATTTGGAATAGGTTTGTCAATTGTTGGCGCAATGATGATGTGGCTATCAAAACAAGTTTGGCATCAAACTCACACACGATTACAAGGGGAAAACACTGCAATAATTCACTCTAAAACTAATCATGCTGGCCTGATTGCTGGACTGATTGGAGGTTTTGGCCTAATGATTTTGGCCTGGACTCCTATGCATACCAAATTATTCCTGCATCTAATTTTGGCAACGCTAGTATTTTCATGTTCAATATTGTGGACTGTATTGGTAACTATTTCTAGAACTATACTTGATGCAGAAAAGGAGTGGAGAGGGCACAAAATAACCCGATTGCGATGGACCAGCGCAGGTATTGCATTCTTTTCGATGCAACTTTCTGCCCTTACATTCGTAATTTTTTCCCCCACTGTTTCAGCATTTTTTGAATGGGTACTTTTCATCTCTCTAAACTTTGGTTTACTCACCTTCTACACTGTTTTTGAAAGTGATAATTTTGAGGAGGAGTGAATATGATTACTCTACTTATCGTATCAGAACCAGACATTGCTTCGACAATACAAGGAGATGCACTTCTCGCCCGTGGGGGATGGTCTGAAAATCCACCCGTTGAGAATGGCAAGTCTTTCGCGCACACCCTAAAACCCGTACATCTTTGGTGGTTTCCCGGTCGAATACTGATGGAGGATGACCTAGACAAACGATACTCTGAGCATTCAGCAATGGCTGTGAAAGAAGTGATTTTCCTATCCCGACATTTTGCAGCAAGTGGACTTCCTAGTTTGACATTACATGTAATTGGTGTACCTGGCGAATCACCTGTTGGTGAATCCGCAGAATATGGCGGAATTAAGGGAGAAGTGGTTCTACCGAACCCACGATTTGCGCAGTGGTATCGGCGCATGCATCAAGCCGGAATTGAGCATGGATTAATTCCAGAATTTGACATGACCATAGAGACAACTCATCACGGCCCTAGCCTTTCAGTCCCGACTATGTTTATCGAAATTGGCTCATCTGAAAGTCACTGGGATAGACGCGATGCTGCAGAGGCGTGGGCAGATGTCATCTCAGAAGGCCTTGGATTAGACGGTGGTAATGGACTAGGTGACTGGGAAAGCCTCTCATCAGAACAAAAAAGCCGGGCAAAAGTGATGCTCGGAATTGGTGGTGGCCATTATGCTCCACGACATACCGATGTGATTAGGAAAACCAATTGCTGGGCTGGCCATCAACTAGCATCTTACGCCCTAGAGATGACTAGGCCTGAAGACAACGATTGGGACCCATTAACAGGTGTTTTGCCTCTCGGACAATGGCAACATTCGATAAAAGTAGCATTAGAGAGTACAAAACTCGCTTTTCAAGGTGGGCAGGTAATCGCCCACCTAGACAGAAAATCGTTCAAAGGATGGCAGAGGAGAGCAGTAATACGTCTTTGTGAAAATCTAGATTTACCTATTGGAAGGACAAAAGATTTCGATTGAGTTAAGTGGGTAATTGTCAAAGAGCGGGCGCGGACTTCCGATATCAGGGGCGAAGGCATTGGGTCTATTCGGAAGACTGATTGTTGGGGTTTTACCCATCACTCCGAAGTTCCTTGTTGGTTGGGTTTCTAAGCGATATGTCGCCGGGAAAAACTTAGATTCAGCAATGAAAGTGATGAAAAAATTAGGTGATAAAGAAGGGTGTTGCTTCACTATAGATGTATTAGGTGAAGAAATTTCTACGCTGGATGAAGCAAATTATTTTCTCACAATCTATGAACAAGTAATTGATGAAATAATTAGCCAAGGACTAGATGCTAATATCTCGATAAAACCAACTGCTTTTGGCCTATTAATTGATGAAGAAGTAGGCCTAGAAAATATCAAACAATTACTTGAAAAGGCCGCCAAACATGATATGTTTGTCCGATTAGATATGGAGGACCACAGAGTAACTCAATCAACAATTGATATTGTGTTGAAAATGCATGAAATCGGATTGAATAATGTTGGAGTCGTACTACAAGCGAGATTATTCAGAACATTAGACGACATAAATTCCATCTCTTCGATTCTTGGAGGTGACACAGATATACGTATTTGCAAGGGAATCTATCTTGAATCCGCAGATATAGCCCACACCGATTACACAGCAATCAATGAAGCATATTCAGATGCATTATCTTTGATGCTGAAAAATAATTCTTATTGTGCAATCGCAACGCATGATAAGCCAGTGGTTTCAGATTCGCTGTCTCAACTTAATGAAAATAAGATGGGGCCATCAGTAACAGACCCACGGAAAGGGGCGTGCCAAACAGGAGATGACAAGGGGCCAGGATATGAATTCCAAATGCTGTTGGGAGTTCGTGGTGAAATGAGAAGAAAACTTCTCAAAGAAGGCCATAAAGTCAGGGTATATGTCCCATTTGGGGAAAAATGGTATGAATATAGCATGCGAAGATTAAGAGAAAATCCAGATATCGCTTGGCATGTTGCAAAGTCATTCATGATGCCATGGTCACGCTAAAAAAAAGATTATTCTTGACGTTCTCGGTAAACCTTCTTCGAGCGAATATTTTCAGCACGGATTCTTTCTTGGTGCTCTTCACGTCCAGAGAATTGTTGTCCTTTCCAGCGACCACGTTCTAATCGTCTCTTTTCTTGGGCATCCTCATAGGTAGGTGGCAAGTGTAGAAAAACTCGACGAATATTTACGGCTTTCATTTTACCATTTAGTGTTCGACCTTTGCCACTGTGCAAAGCACGAATGCGCCATAATCCGCTAGAATGTTCAAATATAGATCCACAGTGAAATTCTTCATCAGGCTCGCACATTATTGA
>CAZXZO010000005.1:0-1180 GCA_964645485.1 uncultured Candidatus Poseidoniales archaeon | reverse complement strand
GTAGATTTGGGTGGGCGTAACTCAATCTTGTGTACTCCGTTACAAGTGTCACACTGCACTAGGTGGTCAACCCCTTTCCCTTTCTCAGTAGTTCGTAAAATTTGGTGAATGACTTCTTCTTCACAGGTTGGACAAAACGCGAAGTTGTCGAGATCAACATCCTCCTCACCAGTGTCTTCCATGGGCATCCGGCCAAGCCCATCCCTCTTGAACCCGACCCACACTATGAAACCACACACAAGGCAATCCTTGAACAGTAGTTGATGTTGCGAAGTACCATGGAGGAAGTGGAACACCCACTCGACGAGTTGCTTTCGAAGAGTGAAGTGTTAAGCCGTAACGAACCAGAGGTAGCGGCCAATATCGGTGAACAATTACAGCACATGGAATTGCAATCCTTACCACTTAGTGTAAGACGAAGAATACGCGATGTTGTTGCACGCGTTAATCCTCAAAATGTTGTAGAAGTAGGGGCAGGAATTGGTCACTTATCCGCTTGGTTGTATGATTTGTGGCAGGATGAAGAATTACAACCAGAACGTTATGTTCTCGTTGAAGGAGGAGGGAAGTTCGGAGTTATTTTGAAGCGTTTAATGCAGAGATATGATGCTGGGAAATGGAGTGATGTCATTGTTGGAGACTGGAATGATATTGTGTCCACTCAGCGGGCTTGGGTGGCAGCGAATGCTAGTAATCCGCTAGCTGCAACTGAAAAATCACCATTGCCTGAATCCATTGATGTATGCATCATAGATGTGGGATGGAAAAATCAGAATGAATGTGTGATGGGGGCTACCCCCTTACTCGGCGAGCATGGATTACTTCTGACATCAGAGCCGGAAGTTCCTACAGAGGATGAAGTAGATGAAGAGAAAATAGCCGCCTTCAATGAATGGATAATGTTAATCAAAATGCTGAATGAAACCCATGATGTGGGATTTGTACCCATGTTTGCAGGGACGCTTATTGGAATCAAACGCCGTTCGACAGACTAAGTGAATTACACCATTCAAGAATTAGCAGTAGATATCAAGGCCTCTACATTGAATATCCCGTATCCATAATGGTCATCATGGCCGTCTTGACCAGTAGCACTATCTGAAAGCCATTGCTTTACATCAGAAATTGCACCACTACCACCTGATGAACCATTGTGGGCTAATTCAGGTTTTTCTTCTAA
>CAZXZO010000004.1:109993-113835 GCA_964645485.1 uncultured Candidatus Poseidoniales archaeon | reverse complement strand
AGATGCTCGTGCCGGGATTTGAACCCGGGTCGACGGATCGAGAACCCGTCATGATGGGCCGAACTACACCACACAAGCCAAGCAGGCCACCCGACTAACCATCGGTATATCAACAAAAGGGTGTGTAGAATTCTACAATTAACTTTCACTTTCACTTCTGACTTGCTCGCATACTCACATTTGGCTTTCACTTTCAGTTTACACCCCCCATCGTTGGTTCATATACCGCCCCTCTCTAGTCTGGTCCATGCAAACAAGCATTACGAACAGAGAAACGATATTGGCAGAGGTAGTTCATGAGACTCCTTTTAGAAGCCTGAGAATGAGTAACGGTGAAACACATGTAAGCCAAAATGGGAGCTATAGATTAGTACGCCTGGCAACATCAAGTGGGAGATTGACCACACCGAGTACTGGTGCAGATGAAGTTAACAAAAATGGCAGACCAGGATGGAGAACTCTTCGCCTTCGAGCAAAAGCAACCTCGAACAGCGAGGTGGTAGCTTGAGTAGAACTAAGAGATTAAGACAAGCGGTAGCTGAATACTTATCAGAACACGGTAGTTCAAACACTGTTGACATCTTCGACCACCTCAATGATAGATTCTCTTGGGGAGCAACAATGAACCAAGTAGGAAATATTCTTGCTAAAGACTTGAGATTTCAGAAAGTTGGGCATGTGCGGGATTTCTTTCGAGGTGGACGTTATACAGTCTGTGTATGGGACCTATCTTCAATCTCCAACGAAAATCTAACGGCGCAGGCATGAAGTGCCATACGCGACTCCAAGTCATTCAATGACAGGCCGAGACTGGTGGACCCTCGCCAGAGGAACCAATGTGATAATGGGCATTCTCACAGTACCATTGGGTGCACTAATTGTTGGAGCAGTGAGCCAAGATGACATCATCGTTCCACTATTACTACACACCTTGAGTGTGGCTTTCTTTATGGCAGGGTGGAACGCACTAAATGATTTACAAGATATCAAAGTTGATCAAATAAATCACCCAACTAGACCATTACCATCAGGGGCAATTTCAGAACAGGCTGCAAAAAAATTCTCCTGGGCCTGCTTTATCTTGTCAACATTAACATTGATAGGAATTATAATTCATGCTGAAAAATCAATTGGCCATTTAGAATGGATAGATTCTGCAGTAATCTGGGGACTAGCATTAATCCTGATGTCTTCGTATGAATTCGATGGCATCCCATTCAGGCCTTGCTTGAAAAAGACTGGATTGTATGGAAACCTCTCAGTTTCTGGGCTTATTGCAATTGTCATCGTTTTCGGAGCTGCTGCCGTAGGACACGGGACTGATGTTTTACCCTGGACCGTAGCAACATGTGCGATGATGATTGGAACTGCCAGAGAAATTATCAAAGATGTTGAAGATATAGATGGCGACTCAGAACGTCACACACTACCCATGAAAATAGGCTCTGACTCGGCAAGAACAGTTGCGTGGGTTTGTTCTCTACTCGCTTTTGTGAGCATGGGAATGCCATTCGCACTGGACCTTTTACCCCTCAGTTACATTGTCTTCCTAACACCGGCTTTGCTTTTCCTCACTATGGTAAAAGCACCGATAGTAAAGGGAGAAGACACGAAAGCGTCTAAACTGTTGAAACGAGCCCTTCTTTTCGGCCTCCTTGGCTTCACTGCAACAGGTCTTGTTCCAATCCTAATGTGAACAAAATCTCTGGGTTTGCCAGTAATTTGGAACTAATATTCCATAAGTTCTGCATAGGTTGCCCATGCTTCATTATCAACTAAGTAAGTTAGTAATGACATTTGAGCCCACATGCGATTCTCTGCTTGGTCAAAGACAACGGAATTGCCACTATCAATTACAGAATCAGTGACTTCATCACCCCGGTGAGCAGGTAGGCAATGCATGAAAATATAATCATCTTTGGCATGACTAACTAGTTCATCATTTATTTGGAATCCCTCAAATGCTTTGACTTTGTCAACTAAGTCCTCTTCACCCATTGAAATGAACACATCGGTGTAAATCACATCTGCGTCTTTAACGGCTTCTACAGGGTCATTTGTCTCAGATATTGTTGATTCACTTTTATCTGCAATTTTCTGTGCGCGCTCAACGATATCAGCATCTGGCTCAAATCCTTTTGGAACTGCCCAACAGACATCACAACCCATGATTGCTCCTGCTAGCATTAAGTCGTGTAATACATTGTTACCATCACCTACCCAGGCAATCTTAATTTTTGACAAGTCGTCCTTATGTTCCTTAATCGTCATTAAATCTGCCGCCGCTTGGCAAGGATGGTTTTTGTCCGAAAGAGCATTAATGACTGGCACTGATGACTTGTCGGCTAATTCAACAACATCAGCGTGGCCATAACAGCGGTATGTAATCGCACCTAAATAACGTGAGAGAACCTGTGCAGTATCTCCAATAGTTTCTGATTTCCCTAATTGAATATCCGTCTTTAACAAGGTGAGCGGGTAACCTCCCAATTTGTTTATCCCAACCTCAAAGGAAACTCGAGTGCGAGTACTTGGTTTTTCATAAATTGAACCAATTGCAATGCCATCTAATGGGGTAAAGGAAGGTGCAACCTCTTCATCACCCTTGAAGGTTATCGCCCACTCTAAAATTGAAGAAAAATCTTCAGCCACATCATCAATTGCAAGTAAATTAGTCATTCCAACCATCTCTTTCGAATCCGATGTCTTCTGCGAATCCATCTTTTGTATCAGCCATTCCACCGAATAGATTCTGTGCGAATGAAAGTATATCCGCTAATCCATCCTCTTCTTCACTAGAAAGAGGAATTAATCCCGGTTGAACCTGACTATGCTGCATCATTCGCAACTGCCCTATTGCAAATTCAGTTCGCTGACCGCCTGCTTCTTCGTACAGTGCTGCTTCCAAAGTATCCAATCTCTCTCCCCATTCAAGAATTCTTTCTAAATCATCAGGCTCAAGAAGATCTGACTTTGATAAGAAATTTGCAGTCGGTAAACCAAGTCGGAAATGTACGATGTTCGAAAGAAGCATTTGTGAAACAAAGCCAGAAGCAGATTGTGATAGCATAGGGTCAAAGAGGAAAATCAAAGCCGCTCTGCCTTGACCTAAGACCTCTACAAAATGGCTCGATGCCTCTCGAAAGGCAAACAATTCAACTTGCCCGGGAGTATCAATGACCATCATATCTCCAGACAAACCTTCCAATTCATCTTGAATTTCATACGCTCTAGCCGCTACTAAATCTGCTGCAAGAATTTGTGCGCCGTTTGGACCAAGATCATATTCATCCATAACTTCAGAGAGAGAAACAACATCTCGGACATCAAATTCAGGATCATAATGAACTCTTTCCGCGCCTGGATCAAGATTAATTGTTAGCGCATCAACTTCTAAAAATCTCGCCCATCTCTGAAAAGATGTTACTAAGGTACTCTTACCTGCACCAGCTGTTCCTACTACGAACAGTACTGGTGGTGCGGTGGTATCTCCGGTTGCCATCAAAGTCAACCCCCGAGCCCACAGTTTTTCAAGGATTCGTACTGATATTGAATATTTGGCGACCAGCCCGTTGAAATTGAATCAACCATACCTTGACAACGGTTATAGAAGGGTACTCGCTGGCAAGGCTTACCCATAATATGGAGATTGTTAAAATGAGTGAAGAAGATAGTAACAACCCGCCCCCACCACCACCTGGAATGGCACCGCCACCACCGCCCGGAATGGACGCACCACCACCACCGCCGCCAGGAATAGATGCACCACCACCTCCACCCGGAATGGACGCACCTCCACCACCACCTGCACCGCCAGGAATGGATGCACCACCTGCACCACC
>CAZXZO010000004.1:98451-109893 GCA_964645485.1 uncultured Candidatus Poseidoniales archaeon | reverse complement strand
GCACCACCTGCTCCACCTGGAATGGATGCACCACCTCCACCACCGGCACCACCTGGAATGGAAGCCGGAGATGATGATACATCAGAGGCAGACTCTGGCAATCTCCTGAATGCAGCCGATTTGCTAGGCGACTTACCAATTGAAGTTGATGATAGCGAAGATGAATCTGTTGAAGAGACAGATGCTCTGCTAGATTCTGCAGCATCTAGTCTAAATCTGCTCGAGGTTTCAGAAGAAGAAACCACTGAAGAAGAATCAACAGAACAAACTCCAGAAATTGACCTATTGATGAGCCCTGACTCGCTTAGTGACAATTCAGAAGTTGCTGAACAAGCCGTGGAAGAAGATCAATCTGTTGAACCAGAAGTGGAAGAAACAGTCGAAGAACAGCAGGAAGAAGCAATCCATGCTGGAGCAGAAATCCGAACATTGGATGTTGTTGACCAGATACCGGGAGACAAACTCGAGGGTTCTCTTCATGAAATTGAATCATCTACTCAAACCGTAGGTGGAGACGTTGTTGAACAGAATGTTAATGGTTTACTAACCATAAATAATCCAAGCGAGAAAGACCGCCTGTGGGATATTGACATATTCTTGAATAAGTTGAATTCAACTGATGTTGAAAATGGACATATGCCTTTACAAGAATTGGATGCTGGAAATGACCACACGATGGACTACTCAGTTTCAGGACCCGTCATGCTAAGCGTGAGGGAACGGTTTGATACAAAACCAGACCGTAATCAAGAGATGAGCACTTCAGCTGTTTGTTCTGATGAGGCCCTAGGAATCACCCTTGAATTAGAAGTTGAAAATGTTGGGCCCGTAGACCTTAACGATATTGTAGTCACAAGGGAAATACCTGCTCAGATGACCATAACTAGTGAAGGAGAAAACTATTCGGTTTCTAAGAAAAACCTTACTTGGACTGTAACCTCACTTTCACCTGGTGGAAAAAGGACGCTTCCTCTAACTGCAGACCTAGTTACAGATGTAATTGACGAAGTCTCTGCTGGGATGACCAGTGCCACATACACCGCAGAAGCCACTCTCTCAGGGATGTCAATAGTTGAACTTGATGCATTCTGCCGAGGATTTAGTTACATGGATGTTGACGAGGATGAACGGCCAGATAATTGGCGTTGTCAAGCGGTTTTCGAAAACCGTTCATCATTCGCTGTAGACCTTGTGAAATTACAAGTTAAGCAAGCAGGATCAGACAACCTCTTGTTCGATATCACAGATGTTGAGAAAGATGTTCACCCTGATGGCCGCTGGGAAAGCGATGTAGTGATAGTTCCAGCAACTGAAGAACCAAATTTCAATCAAGAACTTGGATTTACCGTAATTCCTCGTGTAACACATTCAACTGAAGGTTCAATTGAACTAGAACAATATGTCATTAAAGTGCTAGAGGCAGAGGTAAACAAGTCGTACTCTACAGAAATCCTTAGAACATACAGAGAAGCAAATGTTGAAGCTGAAATATCAATCAAAAACACTGGAACCGCGACAATCAATTTGATGCGACTAACCGATGATGTACCGGGGATTTTCAACAGCCCTGATACTGAACAGGTAACATGCACTATTGATGGGAATGAGTTAGTTAGTGACCAATTCAGAATTGAAGTGAGAGAAGGTGTAACTCTAGAAGAACAAGCCTTGAGCCCTGATGGAGCTGGACACACTATGCTAATTACGATTGGAACCAAGGGGCCAATTGGTCTTGAACCGGGTCAAGAAATGACTATTTCTTATCCGCTTGTTGCCCCAGACCCATCTCCAGATAATGACACAGTTGCAGCACCACTTAGGTCTGACTTCAGTGCAGAACGATATGGCCCAGTTGCAACTCGATTGTTAACAGCCGTTCCTTCAATCAGAATTATTCACAAGAGAAGAAAATTCAGTACTGGCAAAGAAGTATTCCCCGCTGGAGGGTCGGGCAGGTATGAAGTTCTCATTATGTTCCAAAACCGTTCAGACTCTGCATTACAAGATTTGATGATACACGATATCGTCCCAAGTGACTTTGAAATCAAGGGATACAACATCCGAAGTGATTCAGGGGTAAGAGAAGCTGAAATGGAAAAGGCAGACGATGAAGATGGTATCAAAGTCAGTTGGCACATTCCAGTCATTGAAAAAGATGAGCGAATTGAAGTCATTTACGAGTTGGTAGGTGATGCAGGCGCAGAATACAAAGTAAGTGATGCACAAGAATTCCACGGAGCAACTTTCGGAGATGAATTAGATGTTGACCTACCAATAGCTGAACCAGAAGCAGAGCCAGAAGAGGTTGAAGAGGAAACTCCTGAAGAAGAATCTGTTGAGGAAGACGGTGAAGAAGATGAGGCTGAATCTGAAGATGACTCCGAAGATGAGGAAGAATCGGATTCTGCTGAATCTGAAGATGACGATGAATCTGAAGATGACTCCGAAGATGAGGATGAATCCGACAGCGAAGAATCTGATGATGGAGATGAGACTGAATCTGATGAGGATTCTTCCGATGATTCAGATGACAGTGACGCAACAATGGATGCTGCACTTGCTCAGATTACCGGTGATGACTCTCAAGATAGCGAAGAGGCAGAAGATTCTGAAGAAGCTGATGAATCAGAACCTAGTGAGGCAGGTGCACAAGTGTGCCCAATTTGCAGTTCAGAAAATGCACCAGGGGCAAATGTCTGCTCAACATGTTCATTTGATTTCGAATAAAATCAGATTAATTCCAAGAGCCATGCTCTAGGATTTGAGCATTGACGGCAACGTTTCGAGATTATCGGATAATGGCCAATGCGATGATAATTGCAGGCAAAACTACCGCTGGAAAAATACTGAGCAATTGCTAAATCACCTGTAACAAGGCTGTGCATTACTGCCAAAATTATGTGAATTAAATATCCGGCCATCCATCAAACAAATCATCATCATTTGTGGTTTTGTCATCCGTGCTCAAATCTATATCAACTACAGGTGGGGCAACCGAATCTCGACTTACAATAGGAGTATCTGGTGGGGCAACAGGTGTAACCTCACTTTGTTCCTGTAGAGCGGACAAATCAATTCCAAGAGATGTGCCCCCACTGGAACTTGCTGCCAATAAATCATCTGAAAGCAACTCACTGGGCTCAACCAAAGTATCACGATCAACACCAGCCATTGCCTCTAATGAACCAGCTGCAAATGAATTTTCAATCAGTCTTGGGTCACTATTGTCTCTGCGCACACCCTCAATTTTTTCATCTATAATATCAGTATCGAACTGATCTAAAATCGGGACACTGAGCCCTGTTTGAGGTGATATCTCTTGCAAGAATTCATGTAATCCTTGTGATTTGTTGCCTGATGATTTAAATTGTAAAATCGCCTTTTCCCAAGCAAGATGATGTTGTGAACGTAGGACTAATGAGCGAGCGACTCCTAAAGTTGCATTATCTAGACTATATCCAAGCCCAATACTTCGCGAATACAACTTTTCAGCAAGTCTCCCTTTTCCTGTCTGGATAGCACATTCTGCAGCCCCAACACAAGCATCTAATCGCTCAGGGGCTTT
Source organism: uncultured Candidatus Poseidoniales archaeon (assembly GCA_964645485.1). Lineage (GTDB taxonomy): Archaea > Thermoplasmatota > Poseidoniia > Poseidoniales > Thalassarchaeaceae > MGIIb-Q1. The sequence continues at coordinate 106,328 of CAZXZO010000004.1, read as the reverse complement.
TTTCATCACTTTTCTATAGACTTTGAGTGCCTGTCCATGTTCACCAAGTTTTACCAGAACATTTCCGTGTCGTACAGCAAACTCCGGTTCATTTTTCCATCTCTTTCTTGCTCCCTTTAACTCAACTTCGGCTGTTTCAAAGTCTCCAGAGGCCATTGCTTGGCGCACTGTCGCAAGAACCTCCTCGGGGCTAGACACGATATTCATTTAGCCAAACGAGGTACCTCACTCAAAACTACCGCACACCTGACACTCTCATTTTACTCGTAATTCTGAACAAAGTTGAGATGAGCCAAACGAAGGGTTCATGCGATTAGGGCGTGGCCAACGCAACATGGCAGATGGTGACCAGGGTGAGGAATTGCCGGGTCTAGGCTCGATGATGACCCCACTGGTGCTTCTTGTAATGATGTCCGTGCTCATTATCAACCCGACAATTAGGACATACCTTGCAAGCAGTGCTGATTCAATACTGACTCCAATGGTGCCATTTTCCGACCGTTGGTTCGTGTTAACTGTGACCTTGCTCGGCTCATCAATAATGGTTGTAAATACCGTATTCCGGTCTTTTTTCATGGACCCTATGAAGCAAGCACACCTAGCTCACCGAAACAAACAAATTCGCAAGTTGTTGAATGAAGCGAGAATGGACCGAGATAAGGTTAGGATGGAAAAAATCCAGAAACTACAACAGCGATTGATGCCCGAACAAATGAAATTACAAAATTCAATGATGAAACCAATGATGTTTACATTTGTATTCATTATTGCCATCTTCTCATGGATGGCATTGAATGTAGAGTCATTCCGAATCGATTACGTAAGTTTACCTTGGCGCACGGAATGGAACTTAATCGATGATAAAGTAATTATTTTCCCTGCTTGGATTGCTACGTATATCACGACATCCGCTCCTTTGGGACGTGTTGTGGATAGACACATCAAATTACTTCGCTATCGGAATCATCCAATCGTACTTAGTGGTGAGACACTACCTGAACCTCTGCTAAAAGAATTGGAAGATGCGAGTGGGTCAGATTCTTCAAAGAAGAAAAAGAGAAGTCGAGATGGACCAAGGAAAAAATTTGGAACTGAAAAGAAAAATGAAAGAAATCAATCTTCAATTGCCGCACCTATGGCCGGCTCTGTTTGTCCTGACTGTGACTCCGATGAAGTTGAGAGAGCACCAGATGGTCGCTTAAGGTGCGTAATTTGTAGAAATGTTTGGAGGCGATGATGTGGTTCACCTAACGGTGAGTGGACACCCAGGAAGTGGAACAAGCACATTAGTTACCAAACTTTGTCAGAACAGAGGATGGTCCCACCTCAACGGGGGTGCTGTTTTTCGTGCTATTTCAGCAGAACGGGGAATTTCATTGGAAGAATTTTCAGCACTTTGTGATTCTGAGCCAGAGGTTGATAAATCACTTGATGAAAGACTAATTTCTGCAATGTTAGATGAAAATGGTCCTGAGATTGTTGAATCACGATTGAGTGGTTGGTGGGCATATCAAAGGGAGATTGACTGCATCCGATTGTGGATTTCAGTGACGCCAGAAGAAAGAGCGAACAGAGTTGTGAAAAGAGAAGGAGGGAACCAGCAAGATGCACTTACAAGAATCCACAGTAGGATGGAGGCTGACCAAATTAGATACCACAATCTCTATGGAATTTCATTAGATGACCAAACACCGTACAATCTCATCATCAATTCTGATACTCTAACAGCAGATGAAGTAGCCAACCTTGTTGAAGCCGAACTTGAAAAAAGAGGAGTTGAATGATATGCAAAAAATGACAATTCTAGACACAGATGCAACTACTGACTCAAAATATGGTTGCCCCCCAGATCGAAGAACTGTCGATGAACTATTGACCAGTGGTTGGGTTCTCTTGGATAAACCAGCAGGGCCTAGTAGTCACCAATTAGCAGCGTGGATTAGAGACATGTTAGGTGTGGAAAAATTAGGCCATGGCGGTACTCTAGATCCGTTTGCTACTGGTGGATTGGTCCTTCTTTCAGGGAGCGCAACTCGATTAACAGGACGTATACTGAAAGGTGACAAGACTTATGTTTGTGTTTTCAAACTTCCAAAAGGAGTGAGTGATGATGAACTTGAAAAGGCAATTTCTTCACTATCAGGTCGAATACATAACGTTCCTCCGAAAGAATCTGCAGTGAAAGTACAAGTAAGGCAGAGGACGATATCAAAATTTGATTTGATTGAGCGGGATGACCGGATTATTCTCACATCAATTCACTGTGAAGCCGGGACATATATCAGAACGATGAGCAGAGATATGGGATTAATTTTAGGCGGGGAAGTAGAGTTGCTTGAATTACGAAGAAGCAAAAGTGGTTCTTTTTCAGAAGATAATGCTGTAAGCATGCACCAGTTGACTGATGCCATACACCTATGGAAGGAACTTGACCAACCTTCTGCAATGAAAAAAATTCTTCTTCCTGTAGAATCTCTATTATCTGGGCTCCCCATAATTACCCTAAAGGATGGAGCTGTGGCAGCGGTTGCTCATGGAGCACCTCTGGCTTCCGTAGGGGTTGTCGGGCTACACAGCGACTTACAAAGAGGGGACGAAGTGCTAATGGTTTCACTAAAGGGTGAGGCTGTCGCATTGGCTACAATGACTGTAAATGGTGAGGATGTGCCTAACATGAAGGGTGGGGAAGTAGCTAGGCCCAACCTGGTGTTAATGGCTACAGATGTATATCCTAAACGATGGTAACCATCTGAGTCTAGAACAATTCCATTGAAGGAATTGAAGTCGAATCGTTTCCATTGATTAAAACTTCAATTTAAATCATATTCTTCGTATATCCACTCTTCAGTTTCAAGGCGAATCTTCAGCTTTCCCATCGCAAATACCCCCGCTTCCGCCCCCCGTCAGACGCTGCTGACATTGCGAAAGCAAACTTTTCACTCACGGGCTACCTATAACCATTTTGCGAAAAGCAGAGATTATCCGTCCTTAAGTGGACTTCATATGCCATAATTCAATACCTTGTAAAAGCATGATTCCAAGATTGCTCAGCCAAAAATATCGCTTAATTTTACTTCAGACTAAGCCTAATCCAAACCAATTAATGCATCCACGTTAAGTTGTGGTCAACATTTTGTTGACCAAGTATTGAGTATTACAATCTTAAACTTCTCGCCTTATTTTGCCAGGCCCCAATTGTAATGCAATAATTGCTCCTAAGATAATTGTCACGGCTAAAATCCACATTGCACTTGGAGGTAAAGTGGATATCCACGAGTCTTGTTGAGCATCGGTTGTTCCAGAATTGTTTAGAGGCAAAACTCGAACTGAGGATGAGTATTCATTATTAGTTTCAGAAATTTCAAAAATGTCATGTGTTGGGTCAACATAAACTCTCAAAGATGTGTTACCTGAATCCATTGGTAATTGCCAATGACATGATGCTGATTCTAAACCCTGTGCCGAAATATGAGTTATATTTGCACTACCTATGAGTGTTTGACCGTTGAAACACCGGATACTGACTAATGATGCTGGACTTAATCCTTCATTTCGGACCCAAACTTTGATCTCATTGACTGAGCCAATAATCATTTTTTCGGAATCAAATTCGACACTCTCAATCAATAAATCAGGGTCTGATGTTGCTAAGACAGTAATTGATTCTGTGAATGTAGTAGTGCCATCAGAAATGGAGATTGAAATATCAAATGTCCCCGGAGATAAGGGTGCTAAGTTTAGGTTGCGATATTGATCAACGGTAGCCCAAGAAGCGTCAGTAACAATTGATACTTGTCCAATTCCAGTATCAATATCCTGAACATTTAGAGTAATCGTAACTGGGTCACCGACTGGAACAAGAACCTCCTGAGGTAGATTATCATAGGTAGGAGGGTCATCAACTGAAGCAATGATTACATCAATAGTGGTGGACCAAAAGTTACCTCTTTCATCTATGGCGTTGATATCGACCGGTGCGATTCCTGATTGTTCTTGTTGTTGATTGAATACCAATCTACCATCCTCAACACTAACTTCTACAAGAGATTCGTTTTGACTCTGTGCAGTTACCAAGAGATTGTCAACTGGTGTAATATCATCACTACAGGAGTTCCTGAAAGAAACTACATCACCTATTCCATCTTCATTCAGGTAAACATCTGCGGGTCTTTCACAAATTGGATCCAAATCCCATTCTACAAAAAATCCGCCTGAGAGTGTGATGTCCTCAATTTGCGCGACCACTGTCTCTGGAATTCCAATTGATGACCAGTAAAACCGGGCTCCTACTCCGACATCTAATGTTTCACCATTCACTGGAAGATATCTACCCACAGGGAATGAAAGTGAGAATGTCCCTACTTCCATTGGCTGAGTTGAAATTAAATTGGTTCCCATTGCAAAACTTAGGTAACTATACTCTGCTTGTAACCCATCAGTTACCCCGGTAATTTCACCGTTTATGGAGAGTGTGGGGTCATTGAAATCAACTCTTAAACCTGATATACATCCATCAAAAATAACGATGTCAGCGCGAAGATAATTTCCTGCTGAGATAAGTGATCCATCTGTAATTCCAACCCCAGAATCCCAATTTAAGCCATCAGAACTGCTCTGTATCTCAATTGATACACTTGCATTACCGAATAAATGGATGCGGCCCCACGTCTGGTCATATGGCAACTGTAGCGGCGGTGTAACCCAACCACCAGGGTTCCCACCTGTTACCACCTCAAGTCCACAACTAGTAGTGATGAGATTATTTTGGCTACCCGAAGACAAAACAAAATCATTGAAAGGAGACATCGTTAAGAGTTCAGAATAAACAGCCTTTCCAGAATCTAGTCCTGACCATTGGCTTTGATGAACTACTTTGATTCCTATTGCATCAACCCGTACTTCACTGTCATCTATGCCTCCCACCGAAACATAATCAACAGTGACTAACAAATTCTCTAACTGACTCCATGTCCAGTTTGTGATTCCATCAAGAGATAATTCAAGTGGGTTGCCTTGCATATTGTCAATCGCTGACGGAGTGTGTGCAAAATTTGCCAACAATTCGATGTTTCCATCCCATTCTAGTTCAATTCGCACCTGATCATCTTGAAGAGTTTCAGGAATTGCAAAAGCAACCAATAAAGTTGCATTCATTAATGGATTATTTGACATCCCAGTCATATCAAAACTTGTAAGTTCAATTTCTGGCCCCTTACTCCAACTATAACCACCATCTGGAACCCCCAAAGAAAGATTACTACTTGTAGGTGAATATGCAGCCCAACTTGTATCTTCTTCAACGTTTTGAGGTCTTTCATGGGTAAATGAGAGATGACTATCTGTGATCATTGCCTCTGTCCAGTGAGCTTGAACACCAGGAGTAAATCCATATTGAGTAGTAAGATCCCACTCGCTAGCATTATCGAAAGAGCCTGAGGGAAAAAGGTCGACTACTTCTGAACGTATCACAACATCCCCAGCAACTGGAAGAGAGAGGCTCGAGAGCATCAAGAGGCTTAGTAACGTGGCAATAGCACCATTTGCGCGTCGTTCCATAGACTGTGCGTGTAGGGGATAGCCTTCAACCCCTCGCTTTCATGACAGGGTAGAACGGTTGATTAGGGGGGTGTATGTGGGCGGGACACCTATTGGCTGCGGTGGTCTAGGGGTTAGGACGGTAGGTTGTGGTCCTGCCAGCCCGGGTTCAATTCCCGGTCGCGGCCCTCACTCTACAGAATTGGCAAAAAATCTAGCCAATTCACAATCTGTCTAGACATTGAAAAAGTGTGTAGAATGTGTTAATGAATTCACTTTGTGTCGTTAAGTGAATCAAGATCTATTGAATGACCCATTCTCTGTACTTTGGTTGAAAGGTACTCAATATTGTCTTCCCCAACACCGACAACTAAGGGTATTTGTTCAGCTACTTCAATCCCGAGATTATTCATCTGATCTACTTTGTCGGGATTATTTGTCAACAGGCTAACTTCTTGGATATTTATTGCTTTCAAAATTTCTGCTGCTATTCTATAGTCCCGCGCATCAGCAGGGTGCCCGAGCATAATATTTGCATCCAAAGTGTCAATCCCTTCATCTTGTAGATGATAGGCTTTTATCTTCTCTCGAAGACCAATTCCTCTTCCTTCTTGACGTAGATATACAACACAGCCCCAACCAGCCTGATGAATAATTTCCATTGCAGATTTCAATTGTGGACCACAATCACACCTTAGGCTTCCAAAAGCATCCCCTGTCAGACATTCTGAATGAATTCGGACTAGCACTGGGTCCGGTCCAATCATGTTCCCTAGAGTTAATGCAACATGGTCTAAATTAGTTGATTCTTCATGAAAAACACGGATTCTAAAATTGCCAAATTCAGTTGGTAAACTAGCATCAGCCGGAATATCTTCAGCCTCATGAATAGAAACATTGTTTTCATTATCCATTTAATCAACTCACTGTTTCTCAATAATAAATCTAATTTCGCCAGCATCCTCTACAAGAGAGAGCAATCTTGCTCCAATCCTGTCTAGTAACAATGGGATATCATGCTTTGTCTCAGCATCATCAGCAATTACCTCAAGAGTGGTTCCTCTTTCCATTCCCACTAAGGCCTTCCTTGTCTCATGAACCGGCACTGGGCAATGGTATCCGAGCAAATTTAGGGTAAGCATCTATGCATCCTCGCTAAGTTCGAGCATACTGCCACTTTTCAACCCATTCAGAGACATTGTTTTGATAGGGAGGAGTCTCATCAACCATACATGGAACGACCAGAGGATGATGTCTCGTGGTCGGAAATCGCTGACAGATTGAAAATAATTGGCGTAGTCGTTGGTCTACTAATTGTCGCAGAATTGTTCTACCGGTGGCTTACATATCCCAATGATAGTTTTGCAATTTATCAAGAGTTTCTCACTTGGGCATGGTACAACACACACTCCCTGATTTTTGGCTCAGAAAGCGTTTCATACGTTTCTAGAGATGGGCCCGCAACAATTCTTCAGTTCACTCATGCATCATTTGTCGGCAGCAGTATAGACGCGTTAGAAGTCACAGATGAATGTGCAGGTATCCACGAGATTGCATTCGTTTCATTCATGATTTGGATGACACCCGGTGTCTCTAACCGCCTGAAATTAAGAGGCATATTTGTCATGGCTGGGGTTCTCAGTGTGTTAAACTTGGTTCGCCTAGTTGTTCTCTATCCCTTAGCTGTGAATGGCTGTGTGGATAATCCAGGCATGTATGGTTGTTGGGCACCAATGTGGGAATTTCATCAATTTATGCTTGATATTGGATTTCTTTTAGTTATCGTGATAGGATGGACAGCGTGGTACTTGGCAGTTGGTGGACCGGCCAAAACAAAGCAATCAGGCGACTTGAATATACGATTTGCATTACCATCGCGCGTTTCACAACGCCAACCACTAACACCAGCATTGTTAGTGGTTCTAATAATTGCAGGAATTTTTGCAACTTCCCCATTATACACCCTTGTTTTGGATGAGGAAGCAAAACAACAACAACTCAAGGCAGAGGGTTGTGAAGAAATTGTAAGTGCTTACTGTGCAGAAGAGGTACGTCAGTGGGAAGATATCTCAGGTAAGGCTTGGAGACATCTGTTAATCAGTGGAATATTAGCCTCATTTGCTACGATGAAACTTCATTGGCCAAATGAATCCGAGGAAGAAGAATGAAAATTTTCATTTGTGTTCTGAATTGTTGAACTCTGCCTTCGGGAAAGAATATTTGGGGAATGACAATTCGAGTGAAAAACTGATGCAATCCACATTTGAGGAATAAGTTCACAGTTATTTGGAATTAGCAAATAGACTAAATTGTAAAATCACAATTCTAGTGAATAACTGATG
>CAZXZO010000004.1:0-98351 GCA_964645485.1 uncultured Candidatus Poseidoniales archaeon | reverse complement strand
TGGAATTAGCAAATAGACTAAATTGTAAAATCACAATTCTAGTGAATAACTGATGCAATCCACATTAAAGGAGTAAATTCATAGTCATTTGGAGTTAGCAAAATTGACTAGATTGTAAAATCACAATTCTAGTGAATAACTTATGAAATCCTAGGTAAAGGAAAAAATAGTAGACAATTGAGTTTGGAATATTCGACCTATTTCAGTATCTCTAGATTTACTGAATTTCCCTTCCAATCCCGGTTTGCCATCACTTTGATGACTGATTCAACTTTATCAAGATGGATTTCAACCTTACTAGAATCCTCATCAATAGAAACTTCTCCGATTGCGAGTTGGTCAAGTTTTGCTTCATTTGAGAACCAATTTGTCAAAGTATGATTTGTAACTCCTTGGTGCTTGCCAACCGAGACTTTCACCGGAACCATACCAAAATTATTGGCTACTTCACCCCAATCTTGTTGTTTGCGCACGGGGTCTCTATCAACACCCTTAGGCAATGAAGGTGGTTCTGACTCGGGAATAGTTAGATTCCAAGTTGCTGATATTTTCTTCAATTGGCCCTCATCTTCACTGCTTACGAATGACCAAGCCGTACCTTTTCGACCCATTCTTCCAGTTCTTCCAATTCGGTGAACATAACTTTCAACATCAATAGGAAGATCATAATTTACAACGATTGTCACGCCGTCAACATCTATTCCACGCGCAGCTACATCTGTACAAATGAGAATCTTCTCACTACCCTCTTTGAAGGAGTCGATAATTCTACCACGTTTATTTTGAGGCATATCACCGTGTAGCCCAACTGCGTTGAATCTGAATTTGTTCAATCGCTGTGCTAGTAAATCTACCATTCTTTTGGTATTTGAAAAAATCATCATCTGGTCATCATCATCCATGTTGACAATAATACGCCCTAATGCCCACAATTTGTTGGCACGCCCAATTGAGATATGCATTTGTTCAATCTCAGGAATTTCAACCTCTAAATCATCTGACATTACATGTTCTGCATCGGTGATGAATGTATTTGCTGCTTCTAATACTTCATCGGGGAAAGTAGCACTGAAAAGCATAGTTTGCTTCCTGTTCACCATCTTTTCTAAAACCCATAGGATGTCAGGAAAGAACCCCATGTCGAGCATTCTGTCAGCCTCATCAAGACATAGAGTGGAAATGGTTTCGAGTTTGAGATGACCCCGTTTACTCATGTCAATTATTCGACCTGGGGTTCCAACAACAATCTCTACACCCTGTGCCAATTTTTTGGCTTGTTTGTCTATATCAGTGCCACCATAGACAGTAATGATTCCTAATCCCTTTTCACCTTGCAGCCACTGTAATTCTTCAGCGACTTGTTGTGCTAATTCTCTTGTAGGAGTGATTATAATTGCTTGGAGACCTCCATTTGGAGATGTGGATTCAATAGTTGGAATTCCAAAAGCAACGGTCTTTCCAGAACCAGTTCGTGCTTGGCCTACAACGTCACGGCCGTTGCGAGCAAGCGGGATTGCCTCGGCTTGTATCTGAGTAGCAAAGTCCCAGCCTTGATTTGAAATAGCAGCGAGAACTGATGGGTCTAAGTCCCACGAAGTGAACTTGACCCTGGATAATGCCGACTTGTTGGCCATGCACTCACCTGTAATGCTCAGTAAGACTCAGCTTCACGTATTTCTTCTTGTAACTCGCCCATCCAGTACTTTCTACAGTACTCTTTGGTAAAGAATCGATTTTCATCCATGTGTACACCAGCGCCTTCTTTGCGTTCAGAGCGGCGATTGTTAACTGATTTTATGTCAGGAACCTTTTGGCGGACGTGTTCTCGCATGTATTGACGGAACTTTGCAGCCTTCACAGGATTCTCTCCTTTGACACTTCGACCGTTCCACAAACGCTCAAATTGCTCAGCCTTCCAATCGCCCGATTTTGCACTCATGTAATCACTCAGCGAGCCGCCCACCTGCCGCCCCTCTTTAATAATGACGCAAAGAGAAAATCATTGGATTACTCTTTAGATTTGGGCTCATCCCTTTTTTCTACGCTTGGAAGTTGCTTCTGGAGCGGTAAATCAGCAGGTGGTAAAATCGGCATGCCATCGATGTCTGTAGCCGGTGGAGCCTTCGCCAAATAGCGATTTTTCTCATCTTCACCGCCATCTATTTCTGGATCTCTAGATAACTCCTCAAGCAATAAAATTAGGTCCGGTTTAGTTTCTTGACGCAATAATTCTGCAGCCTGTATCCTCATCTCAGATTCGGTGAATAAACGAGGCATCATCATAATACACGCTCTTCTAATTGCAGGGTCACTATGGCGAGCGCCATCAATACAAAGACGGTTCATTCTGAAACCAGTGATATCCATTGAATTTAATGCACGTAATGCTGGTTTTCGAACTGCTGCACAGGTATCGAACAAAGAGTTTTCAATGAGGATTTTAGCCATTCTTGGTTGTGTAGCAGCAAGTGTTGGTAAAGTTCGAGCTGCTTGGGACCGAACTTTGTCTGAATCATCACAAAGTGCCCACCCAATCAAATCCCAAACGGAAGCCGATTTAGTTCGAGCAAGTGGCGGCAGGATCTTTGCTGCTTCCAGCCTTAACTTATCATCCTCAAGGCGTAGCAGGTCATCAAGATGAAACACAACTACCTCAGGCCAAACTTTACACATCTCTTTCAGAGCATTGTAAGCCGGTTTACGGCGATTGATATTGTTAGAGCGCAACTCTTGAGTTAAAATTTCTTCAGTCGCCGAAGGAAAAACCGGGGATACTATTTCGAGACAATTTGATGCTGATTTTCTTACTAATGGGTCTACATCATCAAGTAGTTCATTTAGATGTTCAAACAAATCCTCTGCTTCAACAAGGGCACAATAAGGTAGAGAAAAAAGAGCAGAAATCCTAATTTCTGGATTGATATCGGAAAGAGCTATTTTCAATTGTTCTTGAACAGCATCAGAATCACTTCGCATTACTCTAGGTAACGCTCTGATACCATCTGCCCGAGATACGAGTTGTGGAATTTCTTTCCATCGAACCTCCAAAGCCTGAATTGAACCATCGCACAATGGTATGATGTCAAAATGTTTGATTGCGTCCCAATGACCTTGAGGTGCTCGATAAGCTTCATCAACATGGCTAGGTATACCCCTTTCCCCTACTTGTAGCGGGAGTCCAGTCTTTGGATCTCTTGCAATATACCTGTCCATCACATAACCCCCTTACCATTGACCCTATTTTAGCCATTCACTCGTAATGCCTGTGGGCGCGCAAAAGTTCCCTTGTCTTTGTTTTTGTGCTTATAGTGAAGCACATACTTGATGCACTTTGGCTATTCAGCATAGGTTATGGAGAACAGGGCGAGGTTCGTCTGGGGTGTTGATGGCTTGTGGCCTGGCCCAATTGGATTTGATGACCCTAGGCTGCTTGCATACCCTTTACATATCGAATTTCGTGACCAAAAAGTTTCAGGATTACCGTTCAGTGTCCTAAGAGACTTCATTGATGAGTATGAAGATGTTCAGATTGATGCTGGCGCAATTTCCCACAAAGAAGTTATGGATTTACTGATGATTGGGTGTCATCGTACAACGATTGATTTGTTTGCAAAAGATAAGGAAATTGCACTCGGCCATGCGGTAACTGAGCGAGTAATGGTAAGGATAAAACTTCCAAGTGAAGTTTCACTTACTTACATCACTGACACCCTTACACCACGCCTACACGAAGTAAAACGAATAGGCCCTCAGTCTGTAGTTTTGATTAGTTCAAGGAAAGGAGATCTTTCTTTTGTGATGGACAGGCTTCCATCAAACCTTCGTAATTCATTCAATTGGTGGCTTGCGCCAGGTGAAGGACAGAAGGTGTCCCTTAGAAGTAATGACCATATCGCTGGCTGGCTACTAGATGGTGCGCGTATGCTAGGTGATTGAAATGAGTCAAGCAAAAGAAGCAGAAAATGATATTCGCAGGCTTCTAGCGATGACATGGAGAACTTGGGGGAATGAACCCCTTGATGCAAGTTCAATCACTAGGACATGGAGTCTTGACCTTGGCTGGCTAGCCCCCACGGATGCTGAAATCTTACTCACTAAACTACTTGCAAAAGGTTGGTTAGTTTCTAAAAATGACATGCTTACAAGCAATACTGAATTGGACGATGTATCCGTCCCATTAGGGTGGTTCCCGCGAACCACAGTCCTTGACCAACCGCCGAACTGCCCCCAAATTTCTACTGAAACGGACTCGCTAAGTATTCCATCGAAGAGTAATTCCAAAGAAAGAGAAGATGTAAATGATGCGGAATTAGACAGTAGTGGGACAGATGGAAAAATTTCAGATGACTCCGAGATTAACAACGATGGGGGAGATGGGAATACACCTGATGATTCGACGGAATCCGATGGATTGGAATCTATAGTTGAAGACATAGGGCTACAATCCTACAATGTACCAACGTTGCTACAACTGATTTCAAAAGAATCAAATCTTGCCCGTCAAGAAGTGATGAGACGGGCACAAAGGAAGCGGAAATCTCTCGGCCATGTTACTATTTGGATGGCTCTTATTTTAGTCGCTAGAGAATTACAAGTTGATCTTGAGAACCTAATTCCATCAGATAATTGATTTGCAGAAATCAATCTATCTGAGCATTGCCATTTTCTCTAAGACTATCCGCAGTAAGTAGAAGAGGCATCAAACCAAGTGCTAAAGTTAGCGAAAAGAACACTGTCAAAGAAGTGACAACACCAAAATCTTGGACGACTGGCATTGGTGAGAGTCTGAGCACCAAGAATCCGCAAATTGAGGTACCAGCAGATAGAATGAGTGCAACCCCGGTTGTCGCGTGCATCTCTTTGATTGCCTCCCAAGGATCCAACTTTTCTTTCAAATCCTCATACTTACGCCACACGTGGATTGAATAATCAATTCCCAAACCAATCGTTAGGGCTGTGACCATCACTGTCAAAACGTTCCAGTTCAGATTTAACAGTGCCATCGCTCCAACCACCCATGTCGCAGCAATTGCGACAGGAGTTACGACAATTATTGAGAGGCCGATACGCCGAGTTAATGCGAATAAAACGATGGTTGATACAATTAGACTGAGTACCGTAGACTCAAGTTGAGAAGTAGTTAGTCCTTCTAATACCAAATTAAGGCGTACCGAGTCCCCGCTAACGAACATTGCAGCCTGGACTCCATATTTCCCGGAAGATTGGGAAATTGCTTTTTCTAAGCCTTCAACTGCTTCCACCGACTCGCTATTACTAGAAACTTGGACCATGATTTCTGTCCTCATGAATAGTAAACACCCATTTTGACACCCAATGTCAGAATCAAATGAGAGGTGAGCCACATTTCCTACTCGCTCTGACCAAGTTGAGCCAGATAATGAATCTCCGACAGATTGATTCTCGCTTAATTCAATCAGGGCTTCAACCGTATCACCAGTATTGTAATCGTTTTCAACTAAGTCATTGCCAATTACCCTCAATCCGTGCCTATCACCAAATCCAGCATCTCTCTCTATCGCGTCCCGCAATACAGTATGTATGGATTCAATCATCGGCACCCCATCTCCCACTGCTCGGGGGATAACTACCCGCGGGGCTAATTCTAGACGGTGGTTCAGTAGATTACTCGCCTCAATGAATTCTAAATCATCAACAATCGCTACTTCTCCAGGCAAAGGTTCTGATAAGATGTAGATTGGCCTCCAACCAGTTGCCTCATAAGATGTGTAAATATCGGTCCGAACTTGCATTACATCCATGTCTTCGTCTAGGAAATCTGTGAGGTCAAACTCAGTTTCCAATTTTGCTGCGGCGGCAATAACACTGCTAACAGTCAACATTACTACAAAAATTAATGCAAATGCTTGGGTCTTTCTCTGAGTAATCACAACCTCTCTTGCTCTAACCTTCAATGAATCCCAGTGGCTCTCAGGCCTGAATTTTTTCGACGATTTCTCCATCAACACATGCATAGAACCTACAACAATCGTGGAGGTAACAAATGCCGAAACGACACCAAATGCCAAAGCCAAACCAAATGAGCGGACAGGTGGTAGGGGAGATACCACGTTTGATAGGAAAGCGGCTACTGTTGTGATAACCGTCAATGTTAGAGCTAGATATAATTCATTCAGCGCTAATGCCCATGCTTCTGGTGTATCCGCTCCTTCTGATCTTCGTTTTTCATAACTCCTTTGAAGGTGTATAGAATAATCAATACCAAGACCCAATACAACCGGTGCCACAGCCACATGCAACACAGAAAATGTAGGAGTTATGGCAGCCAAAGCCCCGTACGTCCAAACAATCGCCATCGAGAGGGCTGCAAGTGGAAAAAGTACGCCTCTGGCTGAACGGAACGCTAAAGCCAAGATTACCACCACTACAAACAGCGCTCCAGCAATCAGCCAAACAAGATTGTCAATTGTGCCTTCGTTAATATCATGACTAAGCACATCATCTGAAATTAATCCATAAGTTAGGTTCCCTTCTTCTCCTAAACTCTCGAATTCCAGACGAAGAAGGTTAACCATTTGTTGGCGTGTCTCGTCATCGAAATCAGGTCTTATGTAGAGTACCCAAAGATTACTCGATGCATATGGTGTGGCATCACCAGTTGTCCTGTTCGAGTCTAGCCACATACAGGTTGTTGACTCAAATTGTAAGTCCTTGTTGAGTAATGCATCTCTGCCAAAACTTGCAAGCATCAATAATTCGTCATTCGCTGCGCCATCTGCACATGTTTGCCCTTCGTCCAAGGTATCGTTAAGCAATCCCTGCCAAGAGGTTGCTTCACTCAATTTCGCGCCCGGTTTGGTTTCATCAAGTCCTCTCTGAATAATGTCTGGAATCGCAATGTATTCTGACACAATGGGACCATGTGATTCTGACCACGAAATTATATCATTCAAATCAGATTGCTGTTGAATGAGTGAATCAATTGATAACACATTGCTTCCATCATCAACTTCAACATGTATGAAGAGAGGAATCCTCTCTTTCCCGAATGCTTCTTCAATTTTAATTTCAGATGAATCATTTGGACCTTCAGGCGCAAATGCATCTAAATCGGTATGAAATGATGGTAAGGGGAACAGAAACAAGCCGAAAATAAGGGTAATTACAACAGCGGAAAAAAGAAGGCCGGCTGAGCCTTTCTCAAACAATGAAATCAGGCGAGATGCACGTTCATCCGAACTACCCTCTTTCATGACGCGCCCACCCACCACCCATAGATAAGTGCGAAGGCGACTGGTGTGTGAGAACTGCTGTTTTTTTCCAAAGGTTCAAAATGGGGTCGCAAGTCGCCGGAACGATAGACATGGCAATCAAGGTACTACTCAACGAGGGCGACGAGCTTCGAATCAGGCTAATTGGAGAAAGTCATACAGCATTACAACTGTTCAGAACAAGGCTAAATGACAACAAGGATGTTGAATACTCAAATTATTTCACAGGCCACCCAGGGCTTGATGAACCGGAACTTTACCTGAGAGTTAAGAAAGGTAAGAATGCAATAAAAATTCTAAAGTCCATTAGTACTGACTTAATATCGGATTTCTCCAGTATCAAACTCTCTTGAGGAGAATTCTGAATGGACTCCGCTGGCATAGCCGCCAATTTGGGGCTTGACCAATGGGTCTGTGAAGGAACAGGAATTGGTGGGCTGATAAAAGTAAGGGCGGCGGATTTCAGAGTAACCGAAGAAGGCCCCACTCCTGCATTGGACCCCAAAGGTAGATTCACCATCGCAAGAATCACTTTAGACAACTGGGAAACAAATCGATTTGTCAACCGTTTGGCAAAACATTTGAAAATTTCTCGGAAGAGAATTTGGTTTTCAGGAACAAAAGATAAGCGAGCGGTAACTACTCAACTTTTCGTTATTGACGCACATGCAAAAAAAGTATCCGAGGTCGATATTGCTGATGTTCAAATCGAAGTTTTAGGACGCTCTCATCAAAAATTATCGATGGGTGCCCACACAAGTAATAGATTCAGTATCACAATTAGAGGCTGTGCTGACGTTGATGGGCAGCCTTTAGATGAAGAAACAGCTATTCAAGAGGTTCAAAAAATCCACGCTGCACTTGTAGAAAAATTAGGTGAAGGGTTTTTCCCAAATTGGGTCGGCCCCCAAAGATTTGGTTCAACTCGTCCAGTGACTCCAGTAGTTGGTAGACATGTTGTCAAAGGTGAGTGGGAAGATGCCGTAAACGCCTACCTTGGGATGGCAGGATTGAACGAGAGAGAAGAAGTTGCTGAGTTCAGAACCCAATGGCGTGAAAATCATGATGTTGAGGCAGCATTGGATATTATCCCAAAACAATTAGGATACGAACGAGACATTCTATATTCACTGAAAAATAATCCTGATAACTGGCTTAAAGCATTCAGGAAATTACCAAACAACTTGCAATTAATGACTGTTCATTCTCTTCAATCTCTTGCTTTCAATCATCTCCTAGGTGAACGTATTCGCTCAGGGATTTCAATTTCACAGCCTATTGTGGGTGACGTTGTTGGGCCACTTGATGGCTCATCAAAAATTGACACCGGTAAATTGGCGACCGTCACTGAGCCTCTCATTGACAGAATTACTAGAAATTGCTTGATGGGAAGGCTTGCAGTTTGTGGTTCACTTCTTGGTACACAGTCTACTAATTCTAGCGGTGAGATATCCAAGTTAGAAAATAGAATCTTAGAGAAATTAGAACTTGATTCTGTCACGTGGGTGATAGACGATGTCCCCCGTTTGACAACGAAGGGTACTAAACGCCCGCTGACTGGAACTTACTCCGATTTGACATATCAAACTCAAACTAAAGTTGATTTGGCTGAAAATAGTTCAAAGTGGGCTGAAGGCCCTGGTGAACACGATCGTTGGCATAAGGAAGGAGCCTGTATCAATTTCAAGTTCAGTCTGCCACCGGGAACTTATGCAACAACCTTACTGCGAGAATTTACTCGAGCACCTATCCATCAATCGTGAACGGAAAAAATAGCACTTCGAATCGAATTATAGATTTGAAGTAAGGCCAGAAAAGTAAGCCATAGGCTTAATCACATTAAGCGGCCTATTTCTAGAACTTGAATTTCGCCAACACCGGTCAATGAACGGATAGCATCTTCAAAATTGTCAACTGTTCCGTCACCCTCTTGGATAACGCAGTATGCTTCAACGAATTTCATACCAAATGCCAACGGTTTAGTCTCTACAGTTTGTACTACGCCAACATCGTTTTCCATCTCGGAAAGATCAGCAGCAATTTCATCTGCTCCAACTTCAGCATCAGGATGAACCATTATCTTGTATCTAATCGCAACTTCACCCATTCAAATCACCTCAAGGTCCTTGGAATCCACAGGAAACGCAAATGTAAGGAACCCCTTGATTACGACATTGTGCTGAACGGCCTACTGGCGTATCACATTTTGGACACGGGAAAGAGGTGGAATCTCGTTCAACTAGGGGCTTGCCTGAAGCATTACAGATTGTTGCCGTCTTCACCACTATTAAACACCGAACGAGCCGCCGAACGGCCACCCCCTTTTGATGGTTACCCATGACCTCGAATGGTACTCATTCAAGAGTTTAAGTCTGAATTACAGACAACTTTCCCGTTCGGCCTGAACTTACAACTAGTTCACCATGTGAACGACGGCACCATCCATTGGAAATTCTAATGACATCACCTGTTCTGACTTTGTCAACTTGGTCACCCCACAGCACTAATCCAACTACACCTGTTTCATCCCGTCCACAAGCAGCTGCAACAGGTCCTCGATAATTTGCTGAATTAATTTCACGACGAGGGTATCTTCTTAGAACTAAAATTTCTAAATTTCCAACTTGTTGACCTGAATTCAATTGGTTGACTTTCATCAATTGTTTCTCCACTTCAGTCCCTGAATCGGTATTAACTGAATGGATATGACGTATTATTGCTGCACGTCTGGCACTTCTTCTTTCATGTTCGTTCACTTTTTTGCTCATTGTCTGGGTCATAATACCATCAAACACCTTGCGGTAGTATAGAGTTGTGGAGAGAGGGGGTTGAAAGTGAAAGATAGGGGCTACGCCCCAAAAGTGAAAGTGAAGGGATAATCAACAACTGAATGTTATTGTTTGGCTCGATGGACTGAAAACCCAATTGGACCAGAATTTTCTACTTCATCTTCGTCTTCCGAACCCGTGATGAACCCTTGTTCGGCCAATTCTTTCTCTACTGCATTCCGAATAGTCATACTATCGGGAGCAACTTTGTTAGCAGGTAATTTATTCTTACAAACAAGATAAACTTCAGATGATGAATTTCGACTAGCAACTGGAGAAAATCTCTGAACTTTTGAAAAACGTATTTTTGCGGCCTTGACTATTGCCTCAATTCCTCTCCCCTGAAACACCTTCGTCACGAATGAACCGCCATTATTTAACAGAGGAATTGAGAAATCCATTACCATACAAACAAGATCTACTGAAATCGCTTGGTCCATCTCGTATTGGCCTGTTAATCCGGGAGATATATCTGACACTATAGAATGGATTGGTTGACCTTCGAGAATCTCCAGAATCTGCTCTTGGGTCCCTTCTTCGGTAATATCCCCAACAATCAACTCCACTCCTTGAATCGGTTCGCAAGGCCTGAGGTCTATGCCAATTACGCGTCCGCCCTCACCGGTTAACTCAGTTGACACCTGGGACCATCCACCAGGATGGCAACCAACATCGAGAACAGTATCCCCCTCCCTGATAAGATTGAACTTTTCTTGGCACTGCAGTAATTTGTACGCAGAACGTGAGCGATACCCGGATGACTTGGCTTTTCGACGCCATGGGTCGCGGCGGTGCTCACTGTACCACCTCTTACTCATAGAAACCGCGCCGCCGGCGCGCATATGTAAAGGAGACCCGTCCGCTAAGCATGGACAAGAATCACTTGGTGGCTGTGTTGATGGCCACAACATTATTGATTCTGCCATTAAACCACCAAGTTGAATCAGTAAGCGCCGAATCAACAAAATGTGAAGGCCTTTGGTGTGCACAATCAGGGTATAATTCAGTTGACCAAGTGGTGGTTCTTCGTGAATCAACAGCAATTTGGTGTGAGATTTGTGCAGAAGTTGACCCTGTAATAGATGACTTCCTTCTGGAAAGGCAGACACAAGTCACCAGAATTGCATTTCATCCAGATGATGGAATTGATTATCTTGGGAATCGACTTTCAACCCAACAGTCTTGGAAAATGGGCGTCAACCCATTAGAAGCGTCTTACCCAACAATTTGGATGGGTGACCAACAAGCAAATCAAGGGTTGATTACTCGAAATACACTTCACAAGCAATTTCTATCATCTGCGGGTACAAGTCAAGAAGAAATTTCAATTACAACCTTCAACAGATACTGGTATGGTGAAGAACATGATGATTATTGGCCGTTGGAAATTCATAGTCTCCAACCTTCTACAATGAATGGTACCTATACATTCATCATCTCAGAAGATGGGGTTGAAATTGACCAACCTGAATTGTTCAACGGTATCAAAATCCATTCAGGGGTCGCTAGAGCAGGAGCCGTGATAAATTCAACATCAGGAGAAATTATTTTTTCGGAACCAACAGATGATTGGACGGTTGGAAATTTCAGCATCAATAGTGATGGAAGAACTTTTGTAAACCTAACATACAAATTCCCAAATAATCAAGAAATAGATATTCATAATTCAAAATTGACAATAATTGCAGAGAATTCAGATGAGGCAACAATTGGCGCTGCTACCACTCCAAAAGTCAATAGCGATTTTGATTCATCATCTTCTTCAACGATGAAAATCAGTATCTCGCTGATGTTGGTTGGGTTACTTCTCGCAAGCCCATTGTTGCATAGGAAAAAAATGGTAAAATCTGAATTAAAAGAAAAGATAGCAGCGGAATCTGAAGAATAACTTGAGTTCAATCCTAAACACAGATATTTGAAAGTGGACCCAAATAAACTGTTTGCCTTCCTGCGTCAGAAGCATGGTTTCGTTGCCTTTATACCCTACCAGTGTACTATTTACACTATGGACGGGGAAACCGGAACACCAGAGGAGCATGATACTGCACAGCTCCAAATGCGTGAGTGGCTCGTTGAGTACTACGTAGAGCGTGCACAGAAAGAAACCCTACATTGCCTAACCGTTTTGCGAGGTAGAAATGTAGAAGAGGTACAGACTAGACTGTACTCAGAACTTCGTGAGAATTTCCCTTTAGAACTAAAACTTGAGGTTACTGTTACTCGAATGGTGCCGATTGACGTGGATACTGATGAAACATTGTTTGAGTTGCAGGGAACTTTTCAGCCTTGAAGTATTGAACAATGATTGAATGCTAGAACTGGTTATTGCAGTTCTTTGTGAATCTTACTCAATTTGCAATCTGATTTACGTCGTGATTAAATCATGTTGGCTGTTCAGGAGGCTCATCAGTGACCGTGGTTACTGATTAAATGGTGATTCCTTGACCCCAGAAGAAGCAGGTGAACTCTTTGGATACCTTGCATTGGCAGCAGGTATCTCAGGAATTATTCTAATTGGCTTGATAATTGCTAGTAAAAAGTCAGCACCTATCGCTGAAAAGATTGCAGAACTTCGGCTTGATCATAGTAGAGAAGCGCTATTTCTTGCTGGGTTTGTCGCATTATTTGCAATGATGGCTAGTCTATATCTCTCTGAGATTGCACATTTCTTGCCATGCAAATTGTGTTGGTATCAACGTATTGTGATGTATCCAATGGCATTTCTCTTTATTTTTGCTGCATTTAGAAATGATTTCGGAATTAAACCGTACGGTTTAGGATTGGCTGCATTTGGGGCGTTTGTTTCGATCTATCATTATCAACTACAAATGAACCCAAATCAGCATTCCCCATTCTGTTCTGCCTTTGAGTCATGTACAGTTCAATATCTGAATGTATTTGATTTCATGAGTATCCCTTTGATGGCACTCATGGGATTCATCTTCATATTCGCTCTACTACTATTCGCTCAACCTGCTCGAGAGGAAATTTCTGATTCAGAAGAATGATGCTACGAGCACCGGAATTTAGAATCCACTGTCTAGGTGTATATCCTGAACAGTAAGTGCCCCACGGAAATTCAAACGACCAACTCAATGTGACCGTGGTAACGATTTGAATAGATATCACAATTAATAGGATTGCCAAATGTGTTCATAATTAGTTAGTTAGTCAACTATCACCCTAAAGCGACGTAGTAAAGTTTGGGTGGCTATCCCAATCTTAGTGAATATCGAGTGTGTTGGTGGCTACCTGATTTTTCAACAATCACCTAGATGCAACAGAGTCACGATTGGATGGCAATCCCAATCTTAGTGAATGTCTATTGTGTTGACAATCAATTGGTATTCCAACTTCCATCAGAATGTGACGCAAGTAACAAATTGAATTGCATCATAGTCACAATATTTGCTGCTAGAAGAACGATACATATTGGGCAAATTGCTGGAGAACCATCAACCATTAGTAGATGAGTAATTGTCATCCACAACGCAATTAGTGTTGAGATACCACCTATCGTTCGGCCCCATGAAAGAAACCCACCAGCCTTAGACCAAGTTGGTTCAAGGTGGATACTTAATGCTAGGAATCCAAGAATGCTAAACATCAAAACAAAAAACAACCCAAAATCCAGGTTTGAAAATGGAATTTTGTTCATTGTCTGACTTGAAAGGGCTAGTGCACATCCACTAGAAGACTCGCAAAGCGTTGTACTCCCAATGATTGATTGTCTCTGGATAACCCATACCCAAACCGCTGCTAACATGCCTCCACAAATACTTGCAAGAGTCCCAACTAGCATTCTCCGGCTTGCCGGCGCTGATTCCAAGTTACCCATCCCCAATGTTGAAAATAATGGTTTAGTGGAATCCATTCGAGACATTGCCCCAAAAAGAACAGTTAGTGAACTAATCAATAATACAACTGATGTAGACAGAGCCATATTATTCACCTACCTGTGGCAACATGCTGTAAAGTGCATTACCAACTTCCTCACCACTATGAGCTGCTTGGTTCCAAGCAACAATTCCATCAGGTTTTACAATCACAACAAATGGTGTACCCTGTACTCCCCAAGGGTCCAATGTTGCTTGGGAAAGATCGTTAAAGTATGCCCAATTATGTGGGTCCCCCGGACGAGATGAACAATCAGTATCTCCACCCTTACATTCCATGAGCGAAGATTTTTCTTGGAAAGCAATTATTTCTTCTATTGTCGCATCGTGTCCTGGTATATTCAAACTTAAGGCCACGCTAATGAATGTCACCCTATCTCCAAAAGCACTCTCAAGTTGAGTAATAGGCCCTGCTTCTTCCCAGCAGTAACCACAATCTGTATCCATGAATTGAATGAAAAACCATTTTGCTTCAGGATTTGACTCTGCATCCCAACTGCTATCAATTTCTTCATACAATTCAAAATCAACCCAATCAGACGCGCCTAAGTAATGGACTTCACCTTTTAGATTCGGAGCCAAGTCCCCTTCATCTGGTCCGATTGGCGGTAAATCTGTGAATAATATCACTGCTAGTAGAATGAAGGTGATTCCACCTGCAACAACAAATCCAGCAGTAATTCTTGCATCTCCGTTCTCATCTGTTACCAAGTTTCGGTTACGTCTTACTTTATTCATCATTTATTCCAATCTCCTGCATAAGAATTTGAGCAGTGTGCCTTACTGCCCCCTCTGAATCGTATCTAGTGTTAAAACCAGCCGCTCGCATGCGGCTCGGGTCTAACATTGCCTTAGGAACATCTCCAGCCCAACCACGGTCTCCACCTGTGTATTCAATGGCAACCTCTAGTAACCCTGATTCTTCAATCACTATTTCTGCAATCCTCGACACACTGCAAGTGTCATCACTGCCTAAATTATAGTAATTGATTGCGTCATCAGTATTTGTTACCAAGTGAATCATTGCGTTAGCACAATCCCTCACTTCCATGTACGATTTTGCCTGCCGACCATTACCAAGTACTTCCAATCGGCTTGGGTCGGCCCTTAATTTGTGAATGAAATCAAAAATTACTCCATGTGTCCCACGAGCACCGACAATATTTGCGAATCTGAAAAGCCAGGCTTGAAGACCAAAGGTTCCAACCCATGATGTGATGAGTGCCTCTGAGCCAAGTTTGCTGGCCCCATATAGAGAGATAGGGAAAAGTGGGCCATAATCTTCAGGCGTGGGCATTACGTCGGCCTCACCATAAACTACAGAAGAAGAGGAAAATGCTATTTTCTTCACACCACAAACTCTCATCGCTTCTAACACATTGTAGGTAGCAACTGTGCCTTGATTCAGGTCTGTATCAGTGATTGTAGTACCAAGGCGGATATCTGGATTAGCAGCAAGGTGGAAAACGATGTCAATTCCATCCATTGCAGATTTAACTGCATCTAAATCCAACAAATCCCCTTCGATTATATTGACAGTGTCACCATGGTGTGAGAGGAATTCTCGTCGCCCTGAAGAAAAGTTGTCAAAAATGCTGACTGTGTGGCCCGATTCTAAGAGCAAATCAACCACATGTGAGCCAACAAAACCCGCCCCTCCGGTAACTAAGCAGTGCATCATGGGGTGGCCGACATAGCAACCCCCCTTGACTATTGCGCGCCTAAGAAGGCCAGGATTTTTTTTATTATGAGGCGGACTGCCTGAGCAAAAATAGTTCACTTTCAGTTTTTTTCCTTAGGGAAACAACTTCGTTCACTTTCAAATTTAGCCACCCCTCTACGAAAATATAGAGGACCCCCGCTTGTCACTGCTACTTCTCGGCACCGAATCTGAATTGTTAAAACCATAATGAAAGAGTGTCAAGGAGTTGAAAAAATGAGTAAAAATACAAAACAAATAGCCCAGAATGAGAACGACGAAAATGAGGAACCACAAACATTGTTGGTTGGATATGTGAGAAAGAGTAACGCTGGTGGCGCACTAAAAGTGTCAATCAACAGCAGTGCCTTTTCTGACTGCGCAACTTACAGCACATCAGATGGACAAGTGTATGTCCCACTGATCATTAATTTGAATGCATTACAAAGAGTGTTAGATGGTGAGCGAGCTGTTACCACAGTGAGCCAATTTATTGACCAGTAATCATTCAAGATGTAATGAGTCAAAAATCGAACTCTGATGTAAATCAGTAGTTCGAGAACAAGTATATGCCCTCGTGTCTGGGTGATTGAAAATATTGCCCAGACACTCAAATTTCTATATTTAATTAATTATAACGGCTAAACGGCTAAATACGGCGCGGGGAGCGGATATAATAAGATGGAAGAACCTACTACCCAAGGCCCGGTAATTGTGGGAATGCCTCTTTACAACGAAGAAGAAACCGTTGGCACGGTAGTTCTTCAGTCACTTTCGTACGCAGATAAAGTTCTGTGTGTGGATGACGGTTCATCTGATTCTTCTGCCCGTATTGCCCAAAATGTCGGAGCAGTTGTCAAACACCACCGTACAAACAGGGGATATGGCGGGGCGCTGAAATCAATTTTCCAGTATGCCCTAGAACAAGATGCAGCCGCTTTGGTAATTCTTGACAGCGATGGCCAGCACGACCCAAATGACATACCTGTATTGTTAAATCCAATCCTACAAGGAGAAGCGGATTTCGTCATTGGGTCAAGATTTATTGAAGGCGGGTCAGGAGATGATATGCCGTCCTATAGAAAGTTAGGCGTCAAGGTTATCACTGCTGCTTCAAACCTGACAAGTGATTTATCAATCAAGGATACTCAAAGCGGATTTCGAGCATTTTCAAACGCCGCATTGAAGAGAATTAAGTTTGACCAAGACGGCATGGAGTCAACACTAGAAATGCTTGAACAATGTAATGAATACGGCTTGGCAGTCAAAGAAGTTCCAACTATTATTCGCTATGATGTGCCAAAAGGGTCTAGATTCACTGCAATGAGCCATGGATTTACTGTGCTTTCTTATGCACTAATTTCTCTATCTCAGAAAAAACCATTCTTGGCATTCGGAGTACCTGGTGCAGGATTAGTAACTCTCGGTTCAGCAATCGGGATGAGAGCATTCAACCGTGTCAACGATTTCACGGGCGGAACCCTAGATCTGAATCTAACTGTAGGCCCCGGACTGACAGCAGCTTGGATCTCAATGCTTGGTATTAGTTTGATCTTTACTGGTTTGGTTCTGCAAGGAACTCGTGCTATCATGAAGCGCCTGATAGTTCGCAACTTCGGATTGAGTTAATCCATCCTTCAACTAGCCGTCAATAACATATTGAGGGGAATTATTGATGGTGGTTGGGACAACACGGTGACTCAATGGAAGACGAAACCGGGGATGCCAAGGGTAACTTTGCCCTGGGGGAAAAACTAGATTCCCTGAAACAACACCCCGTTTTTGCAACATATTTAGACATCAGTGACAATTTTAGACACCGAGCAACCTTGGTCGGTGACTGGACTCATTCTTTCATCGATGGTCAAGCAAGAAGGTTCTATCAAACTGTTTTTCGCTCGCCTGGTCCGATCGTTATTGTGATGATTCTACTAACTCTTCTCATTGGAAAAGATGCCATGGATTTTGGACAACAGATTAATGGTGACGTCGAAATATACCTACCTGATGGGGCCGATTCCACAGAACTTTTGCTCGATGTCAGAGAACAGTGGTCAACAGACATTGTATTGTTGTATGTCCATACTGATAATGCGATAGATGATCAATCTAGGCGTGGAAGTGAAAATATAACTGACGTCGCTATTCTTCAGCAAATAAGTTTCTTAGAAGGCGATGATGACAATAAAGAAATGGGAAGATACGCTAGAGGAATTGACTGGAATAAAGACGACAGAGGCACTCAAGACGGTGTGGTTTGGGTCCTAAGTGCTTCCCAACTTATCAAAGAAGGAAATTCTGCCTCAAGCAGATTTACTTGCGCAGTAGAAAAATATGGCCTGCCAATAGCCACTTCATCTGAGTGTCAAATAACTAGTCAAGACCCAAGAGATACTTACGTCATCCCCAACAACCAAGACCAGGTGAACAATACTGTTGAAAATCTCGGTAGCGCCTTAGAAAACTTAGTTGTAGATTCGAATGGAGATGGGATTTGGGATACCGCAGTTGTGGTTATGGGAATCCGTTTTGAGATGGACGGCACAGATGTTGACCCTCGAACAGATCCAGAGGGAAATGAAATTCTCGACCACAAGGCATTCATTCAGCACGTCAAGTCAGTAATCACTGACTGTGCCGGAAACCCGGATATTTACAACCAATTTGATGACCCACTTTGCGGTCGGGATTATGGTGGAGTTAAACTATCAAGCATGAATGAAGAGAGATGGCAAGAAATTCCCACTCGACAAGCTGTAACAGTTACTGGTCTTACTCCTGTACTGCACGATGTCTCTGATGCGATTTACCTAGCCTTGGAAGATATGTTACCCATCAGCCTCGCATTAGTCTGTTTAGTAATGATTGCACTGCATCGCAACCCAAAAGTAATCATCATTTGTGGCACTCCAATTATTCTTTCATTGGCGGTGACTTTTGGGACTACAGTAATTCTAGACATCATGCTAACCCCAATGATAATCGCTGCGGGTCCGATATTAATTGGCTTAGGTGTGGACTATGCGCTGCATCTAATCAACAGAATAGAAGAAACTAGGAACAAATTGCTTGAAGAAAATGCTGAACTTGTTGCTAAAGCAAGAAGAGATGGTGAAGTTGTAGAGGAATTGGATCCTTGGGACAAAAAATTGTACTTAGATTCAACCGTTCACTCAATGATGACGACAGGTCACGCGGTACTGCTCTCAGCAATAACCACAATAATTGGATTTAGTGTTCTTGCCTGGGAATGGTTAGTACCAATTCAACCAATGAGAACAGTTGGTGTGACTCTGGTTTTAGGTATATCCTGCACCTTCTTTTTCAGCATAATAATGGTACCTGCATTAGGTTGGCTGGTTCGCTATAGAAAGGCTGGCGGCAAGCAAACACAAAAGGTATGGGAAAAAATTGGAGAGGTGCCTGTAAGGGGTGCTTATGTAGTGATTATAACGGCATTATTAATCAGCGGTGTCGGTGCCTTCTATCTGAGTGCGGAACTAGGAAAAGACATCACAGGCTCAAGTGACGAAGTGCCGCCAGGATTGGAGTCTTACGAGGCTTTAGCAGAATATTCTCGAGTCTTTGAAGGTGGGCAAACTAACATGTTCATCATAGATGCAAAGGACAGAGGAGTTGTCAACGACATTGCACCAATTAGACATTTAGAAGTTTTAGATTCAATAGAATATATGCAAGAAGAGAAAATAAACCATGTTGAAAATACTACATCAATTAGTCTTGTTACAATTCTCAAAGCGGTCCATATTAATGTGAATCTGTCTGGTCAACAAATGTATGACCGCTCATTATGGGAAATATTACACTCACCTTGCTGGGATGACCCAGCCCAATTAGAGTGCATAATTACAGGTGATATTGTCATCACTTCAGCAACATCAAGAGAGACTATGATCAACATTGCTTTTGACACACTTTCCTACGAAATCCGTTCAATGCTAATGAACGAACCAGTGGCTAATTTGGGTGAAACTAAAACATTAGTATATGTAAATCAGCCATACATTTCACTCGGAATTGCTGGAGAATTAAGAGACCAACTAGATTCTTATCTTTCGGAGGGTGGGTGTGATGATGCTTTATCTTGTAATGCACTAGGTGTTGAGGGTGTGAAAAACTCACTCTTGACTGGTGGCTTGCCTGTCTCACTCGACATAAATAAAGGAGTACATAACGCTCAAATGGATGCAACAATTGCTACGATGATTGTTTTATTATTCACAATGACAATTCTGTTTAGGAGTCCCCGTCTTGCATTCTTTACCATGACTGCTGTTGGCGTCGTCGTTCTTTGGCAACCACTTTTGATGCGCGGTGGCGATGTGAATGTCAATGTCTTCACGGCAATGATTAGCACAATTGTATTTGGAGTCGGAGTTGATGATTCTATCCATGTGATGGACCGCATCAGGGAAGAGGGTGAAACCCCTGGTGGAATCGTAAAAGCGGTAGCTCGGACTGGCCAAACCATCTTTGAGACAACTATGACGACTTCTGCAGGATTGGCTGCTGGCTTGACATTAGCAATACCTGGTTTACGCAACTTCTTCACCCTGATGATGATTCTGATATTCCTTGCTTTGATAACTAGTTCAATCCTTTTACCA
This sequence comes from uncultured Candidatus Poseidoniales archaeon, assembly GCA_964645485.1. GTDB lineage: Archaea > Thermoplasmatota > Poseidoniia > Poseidoniales > Thalassarchaeaceae > MGIIb-Q1. The sequence continues at coordinate 78,050 of CAZXZO010000004.1, read as the reverse complement.
GCCTTGATAGTTGCTTATCGTCAAATTACTTCTTTCATCAAGGGTGAAGGAGATTGGCAGGATTATGACAATGTTGCAACACTTTCGGATGCGACTATGGATGCTGAATTAACAGGCTGACAGTAAAGCGACAATTTAAACTTCATCCGCTCACCTATGGTGAGCGTGGCAGAGTCAGGTAGTTCTCATCTGAGATTTTGGGCAATGTTCCTCACCATAGTGCTAATCTTGCCTTTGACTGGCTTCACGACCTCAGCGGGACCGGGAAAATCGATCACAGGAAATGAAAACATTTCAATCGAAATGGCAAGTTTTGGTTCACTCCCAAATGTTCACGCATTTGAGACAGGTGAATATGTCAGTTGGAATATCACATGGTCAGGAGTTGACAATTCTTCGAGTAATCTGTATCAATATGATTACACATTTTATGAGGGATATAGCAATAACGGAACTCTAATATTCTCAGCCAATGGAACTGGATTCCAAACAGAAAATGGCTCAATTGCATTTTTCAAACCGGCTTTTGAAATTTGGAATGGTTCCTACGAATATACTTTGAATGTATCATTATGGGACCAAAATCACACCCAAATCCTAGATTCAACAGAAGTCCAATTTGTCATTTTTCAAACAGTAATTACACCCTCACACTCAGATTTTCTAATATTCGGTGACTCATTGAGCGATATGGGCAATTCAAAAGCAGCCTTCGGCACACCAGAGTCTCCACCCTACTACAATGGAAGGTTCTCTACAGGTCTCATGTGGAATGAACACGTCGCTGCCAAAATGGGTCTAACAATCACACCGGGAAGAGGGAGTAACCCTGGGTCCAACCGAGCATTTGGTGGAGCGGAAGTTGGTGAGGGAATGAACTACTTTGTAATCCCTAACCTTGGAAAACAGATTGAAGATTATACTAACAACAATTGGATTGGGCCTAATGAAAAAGTAGCATTATGGGGTGGAGGAAATAATTTTTTGAACAGTGGTGAATCAGATACTCAGAAAGTTGTGAATTACATCATCGACCATGTGAATGTACTAGCCTCAAATGGTGCATCTGACCTTATTGTGTTAAATTTGCCACCGCTTGATAAAACCCCTACTTATTCCGAGGAATCAGCCAGCGATAAACAATCGATGTATAACAGAATAATTGATTTCAATGCCAAACTTGACGTTGCAATGAGTGCAAGAGAAAGCGCCCTGAATATTAGTATTCAAGTAATTGATGTATTTCCAATGTTTGAAACAATCTATTGGAATGGTTCATTCTATGGAATAACAAACGTAACTCATTCGGCATGTCATCATGATGGAATCTCATGTGACTCAAATGATTATATCGAGCCAAATGTTGAAGAATTCTTTTTCTTTGACAATATACACCCCACGGGGACTGCTCATCTCCTGATGGGACAGTATGTCCATGAACAAATTGGCACGCCCGACACTGATGGAGACGGGATTGAAGATAGTGCTGACAACTGTGATTTTACGCCAATTGGTGATCTTGTAAACCACTTTGGATGTAGATTAGTAGACCTTGATAGTGACTTTGACAATGTCAATGATTTGATTGACCAGTGCCCTGGTACAACCCTCAATACTACTGTAGATGAAAATGGTTGTTCAGACTATCAAAAAGATAGTGACGATGATGGTGTCAATGATGCTGAAGATATCTGCCCAAACACATTCCCAGTTGGAATTGAGGTAGATGATTTTGGATGCGCTGATTATCAAAAAGATACTGACGAAGATGGTATCACGGACGATGGCGACTCTTGTCCCAACACGGATTCTAATTGGAGTGTGAATACGGTAGGATGTGCAGAGAATCAAATAGACAGCGATTGGGATGGAGTGAAAAACCATATCGATACCTGCCCATATACAGAACTAGGTGTTGAAGTAAACCAAACGGGTTGCTCACTATCTCAAATTGACAGCGATAAAGATGGAGTGAGTGAATTACTTGACCAGTGCCCTAATACCCCGAGAAATACTACTGTTGATTCTGTTGGCTGCGCTCTTTCTCAATTAGATACAGATTTTGATGGTGTCAATGATTTGCTAGACATATGTGACTTGACTCCTATTGATGAAAGTGCAAATCTAGAAGGATGTTCTCCTAGCCAACTAGACAGTGATTTTGATGGGAGAAACGATGCACTTGACGAATGCCCATTTTCTTCTGGTTCAATCAGAGGTTGCCCAAGCATGTCGGTTGAAATTAACGTGATACATTGGCCACAAAGTCATGACGACTCTGCAATTATGAGGGTTAATCTCAGTTGCGAATCCGATTGTTTATTCACAACAATTATCCTTTCTGAAAAATTGGAAAACCAAAGTTCAGGAGAATTTGATTTGACAGTTGATCCACAAATTGGGGAATTTGATGCTGTTATCAGAATCGAACATCTATCTTCCTGGGCTGAAAAACAAGTTAACTTACAATGGCCACTAAAGCCTATTGAAATCGAGGAGCAGGAAAACACAACTGCAGATGAAACCACAACCACACCTGTTGATGACAGTAACGAAAATGCGATTGAACCCGAATCTTGGCAAACCTCTACAACCGTGGATTATCTTTTAGGAATTCTCTTCATCATTGGAATCACGTTGACAATTGGATCTATTTTAAGAAATTCAAAGGTGAGTGAAAACGGTATGAAACAGCAACCTTTGTGGCAAGACCCTGCGACTAAATCCACTAGAGAAGTTGAAATGGAATTGAGAAGAATACCTGAAATTTCAACAATTGATTTTGATTCTGAAAGAAAAGATGAATCAAAGTAGGAATCGCCCATAAATTACCCAAAACATTGGTTAGGTTGCCAAAAATAGACAGCAATTCTTTATTCTCACAAGTTCAAAATTAATGGGTGCGAGGGAGTAGGGAGTAAGCCCCTTTTTGTTCGCCTTTCGGTTAGCTGCATTCAACTTAGCGTCCTACCCGTTCCTCTTCCATACGCGTCAACAGAACTGTTTGGACTTGCACCAGCGCGGTTGCTCGTCTCAGCCAGTAACAGACAATCTCCTCCTTTCGGATTCACAGTACTCGACTGCACCGGTTCGTTGCTTAAGCAGAGCCAGGCCTCCCGGCCTCCCGAAGTGAATCGGGGCACCTGCATGGTGGAGAGGGGACTTTCCTCAGTGTCGTACACTGTCAGCAGCCCTCCTACTCCCTCGCAAGCCTCCCGACCCAGCCACTCTGCTATCAAGGGAACGGATTGGTAGTATTGCAAAATTTGAGCAAAAAATTTGTCAAAATATTTAGGTGAATAAATCAAACTAATTCGAAGGAGGGGGTTGCCCACCTGATTGATAATATTCGGCATATTGTTGTTGATAGGCTTGCCATTGAGCCTCTGTCCACTGCTGAGATTGTTGTTCTGTGGGTTGAGGCACCGGTTGTTGAGGGACCTGTTGGGGCGGTGTATATTGTTGATTATTTACCTGAGGAACTTGTTGTTGATGGTATCCAACTTGTTCTTGTCCCCAAGTTTGTTGATTTTCATATCCGGACTCTGGTGATTGGATTTCAGCCATGGCTTTGGATGGACTAGCGTAAGTTGATTCGGTTTCATCTTCCTCTTCATCTTCCCAATCATCTTCCCAATCATCAGTTCCATCGAGTGAAGATTCGGAGGAACCACCTGAACGTAATGCGAGCGAAACTGTAAGGGTGAGTATTAACAGGAGCACGGCAATAATCACGAGCCAGGACATCGGTACCCCTTCTAAAACACCAGAGAGTGCTTGGTCGTCACCTGTAGTTCTGACATTGATGTGTTTGCCCTCAAGCGAAGTACCATCTTCTAGAACAATTACCACCCATCTCTCACCTTTGTCCTCAGGAATCCAGTCAATATCATAGGTTAATCTCTCATCAACTGGCACAACAACAGATATCGGCACGGGAGTTAGAGAACGATTTTCTCCATCTCGACCAACTTCATAGGCAAAGAATTTCATTGAACCCGCGGTAAAACCCGTATTCCTGAACTCAATTGTAACCATTGTTGTCTGATCAACTTCTAATTCACCACTTCGTGAATATGTGACTTGAGTTAATTGAATATCTGCTGCGAGGTGCTCAATATTCCAAGATGCGAAAGGAGTTGAACCACTGTTGAATAGGGATGAAGATTGCATCCCGTTACCTGCAAGATCACTTCCTTTAACCCAGATTGACAAAACTAATTGGTCACTGAAAGAATCCTCTGGTAGGCGACTCTCAACATCAATAATTGAGTATGCTGAAATTGATTGTCCAACAGGTGAGCCAGAAATGTTGAGTGGAGATGAACCTTCAATCAACGCAGCCCCATTTACTTGACTCGCATAAGAAACTTTGAAGAATAATTTTAGGGAATTGACATTGAGTTTTTCTTGTTCAGAAAGTCGCAACTCAATTCTAATATCAGATAAATCTGCTAATGGAATATTGGTTCCTTCACGTGGTGCATCAATAGAAACAGGCAAAGGTGCATTACTGTCCACCTCTACCCAAAACAAGGTTTCTGCTGGGTCTGTTGCATCTACTGCTTCGGGAGGAAGACCTGTCAATTCAAAGGATAGTGCATGACTCTTCGATTCGCTAGGTGCTGACAGTTGAGCCAAAAAGTAGCCATTCACTGTCGAAGTCACTAACCTCTGACCATCTAAGAGAATTGAAACATCAAATGGTAAAGTAGGTGCCAATCCTGTCTCCACAAAGGTTACTTGGCCTGAAATGTTTAACCCAGTATTCGGTTGTACCCAAACACTTTGGTCAATTATTGCGCCACCTTCAGACTCCAAAAGAATGCTATCTGAGGATATTGCTAAGTTCGGGGAGTAACGCCATCGCAATTGAGGTAATTCCAACCAAGATTCTGCTCCCGCTCTATCTTTTACAGTAATTGCTGGAGCCCTCCTTAGGTCATTTTCAAGCGGTATACCCCAATCAAGGGTAAATTCCAGGCGTAATTCTAATTCACCGCTGAATGGAGTGATTTCACCTGTTCGTGCATGGATATGACATGAATTAACGATTAGGTATTGACCAGTGCTGTTACAACGATTAGTTGTCGCATTCCAAATAACTTCTAAGGAATCAACGATTGAATTGCTCGCTAATTGAAATTGAACGTAATCTAAGTCCGATAGACCATTTGGCTCGTTGAATGGAATTACGATTTCGTAGAGTGTTGCAGGATGTAACCAACTATGGTCTCCATCTACAAATCCACCTTGGCCAACAATTAGAGGGTCACCATCCTGTGCTAGTTGGTAAGTGAATAATTGCTCACCAATTGCCGGTCCGCCTGCACGGGTGACTTCATTTCCAGCGGCATCTGAACCACTAATGTAGCCGGCAACGATTCCTCCGTTTGGGCCATCAGTATCATCAAATGAAAATGTGTAATTTCCTTGTGCTTGACTTGTGTTAGATGGTGCCTGCATTGAATATTCAATGAATTCAGTTGCATTTGGTTTGCCATCAGCGTTGAAATCATCTGCCCAATCTCGCCATAGCATCAAAGAAAGGTCGTCTGGAAGTATTGGCCTATCATAAATTTCAATCTTGATTAATTGATTCAAAGATTGTTCTAGATGGTCATATTTCCGGATGTTCTGTTCAATTACCATAGGGGCTAATGAATCAATCTCATATGTCCTATTCACCGTGATTGATGAAGCATTTTCTTGTTGATGCAGAGGTAAAATATCTAACCTGTATTCAACCGGTTGAGAACTCAATGGAGTGTTTAGATTGAAATCTATAGAGCCATTGGTGAGTGATGTACTATTGGCAATTACGATGCCATTTTCGAAGACTCTAACTGCTACATCACCTGATCTTGGAGCAAGCCACCTGTCAATACCAGGGAATCCTAAGTCAACACTAATTGTGATAGGTGAATTTGATTGTAGATATTGCCTATTTGTCGGGATTGGGACGCCATGTTGATTGTACATTTCCCATGATACAATCTCAACATCATTTTCAATCGCCAAGTTTTCTCCTGCCCCAAATTCCTGTAACTTCGGTACACTCCTTCTGCCATCAATCAAAACTAGTCTGACCTTCATAGTCATACTTGGATCATCATCCCATGATGCATTCAAACGGAATCGCATCACGCTATTGACATCAGAGCCATTAACATCCAATTCACAACCATCACCTTGCTTCCAGTGAACCATCTCAGCATCACTAGAACCGGGCACTACTGCCAAACTGCCATCATTTTGACAAAGCATCCTAACTTGATGGTTTGTTCCAATCAAATCCATCTGGACTGCTGCTACCGTGCCTGCTGGAGCACTGTGTGTTGTATTCACTTCAAGCCATTGCCTCGAGGGGGTCAGGGTCGTTGTACCATTCAAAATCGTCAGAGAATCTGTGGTCATTTCATTACTATAATTGAGTGAAGTAATTGTTCCGATGAGGGAACCGGGATTATTCATTTGAACAGTCAAAGGAACGTATTTAGAGCCAGATAAAATTGTACTATATGGAATCAAATCATTGACTGCCCAAACCATTTCATCTTGAGAATCATACAACAAATTTGCAGTTGGATGATGGACTGCGGCGACACCACCTAATTGTACGCCGCCATAATCACTTGTCACGGAAAACACTGCCTGAACATATTCGATTCCAGTTTGAACTCCTGGATTTGGCCATATTGATGTTGCATTCAGCAGTAAGGAATTGCTGTCCATAATTTCTGCAGGAGTCAAAATTACTAGTGAAACATCACCCACGGTACCAATCTGTCTACTCATCACTTCTGTACCAGAAATAGACAAACTCGTTGAAAGATTTTGAACACCCGAAGAAGAAGGAGTGAGTGTGTAACTCATCGCTTCAAGCCCATCTTTAGGTAACCAAACCCCTATCTGCTTTGTACCGGAAGTTGTCCATGTGAAATCTTTAGAATAAGTTCCATCGGAAAGCCTGTCTTGCCAACCCCATTTACCAATGCTAGCACTATCAATGCCCCACTCAATAATTCCGTCTTCTCCCACATCCATTCTTGCGAATTCAGGCATCCCACCTGAATCAATTTGAATGTCTACAGACCTAAGGTCAGAAGATGATGAACTTCCAATCCAGCGAAATTGTACTTTGTGAGCATATGTGGACAATGTTTGCCAAGATGCTTGGGGAGCATTAGCCCACACGTCATCATTAATTTTCATCTGCCAAGTACCGCCACCCGATGAGGAGATATCTGTCTTAATCCGAGATATTGGGCGTCTTAACTCAAAAACCGGAGAATCAATTATTCCACTTCCAGGGAACGAATTACCATCCCAATTTAGATTTCCAGTCCATCCAGGATCTGCATTGAACGACGAAACATATCGGCCCTGTACGTACACCCCATGAACTACAGGAGGAGAACCAGATGGTTGGTCCAAGTGCAACTTTATACGAAGAGTTGGGTGTTTTTCAGAGTCAATTCCACCAATATCGTAAACATATTTGTTAATATTTTCATAGCCAGGGATAGGTTGTTTAGAAATCCCATCTAACACCGACCAAGTGAGTGCTGAATTGCTTGGTACAGTGGCATCAACACTGACTAACCCGTACTGACCTTCTAGTGATTTCTGGGTTCCGGTAGCACTTGGTCCGAACGGCGAAGATGTCCAATTACCAGAACCCGTTCCTCCGCTGCTAGGATTGAATTCAATATCATCAACCCATACTCTGTCTGAACCCGAGTTCACACTGCCATCTTTGTAATACTTCCAAGTGTATGTATGAGTTCCTGCTGCAATATTGAAAGTTTGAGTACCACTATTGTATCCAGACCAACGGTAGGTGTATCCACCATAACGGTAACATCCTGTATTATCAATACAGAACAAAAGATAATCATAATTGCTTTCTGTTGATGTCCGATACTTGAATGAGCCCGTGCCGACCATATTGGATATTGTCACACTCATCGCAGTCCACTGATTATGTGAAATATAACCGGATTGAGGGGTGTATGTTCCACTCAACCTCGTGCTACTCTGAACAGTCCAGTGCGAGTTACCTGAATGAGACCACGCATTTCCGAAGGCACCCGACTCAAAATCCCAACTGTAGCCTGTTGGAAGCACAGTTAATCCGGATGAAGAATTGAAATCTACACCATCATTAACAACTCCACTCATATTCCAATCAGAGATTGAATTCCAAGAAATAGACTCCGTACGTGGTAAAATGTGAGGTTCTAGAGAAATGCCTAGGTCAGTGACCGCATGGTCAACAGGCACTTCTAATTGCATCACATTTGAAGTCCCATCTGGATGGCTTGCAATCGAAATAGTAGTTGGAACATTCATAGCCGTCTCATTGTTTTTGGCTAAATCTGAAAGATACGATGTTTCAACCAATAATGGAGAGAGTGAAGAAATGACGAAAATTGAGAATAGGACTGCGGCGGCGAAGACGGGTCGGAGGCTACGCTGCATCATGTTCTCAGAACATGGGCGGCTTGAAAATGATTCGGCTGAACTTCACAACTAGTTTTGATGAAATTTATACCCAAATGATATGCTGTGCCAACCCTCCCGCCGGTTTGAGAGCAATGGATGAGGTTGAGGCGGCTAAACAATCAGCGGGTATTGCAGCTTGTGATTTTGTCACCAGCGGAATGGATGTTGGACTTGGCACAGGCTCAACGGTAAAACACACAGTAATTGAACTTGGCAGAAGAATGGCAGAAGAAGGCTTAGAGATTCGTGGAGTCCCAACAAGCATTGAAACAGAAAAATTGGCTAGAAGCCTAGGGATTCCGATTCTCGAATGGGACCAAGTTGGACGATTAGCAGTCACAATAGATGGTGCTGATGAGTTTGATTCTAATTTCCATTTAATTAAAGGAGGAGGCGGTGCACTTACCCGAGAAAAAATAGTTGCACAAGTATCAGACTCAATGGTTGTGGTGACCGATCCCCGAAAAGATGTACCAACTTTAGGAGACTTTCCTCTACCCGTTGAGGTTATTCACTTTGGTTGGGAGGTTACTTCACGACACCTGCAAGAAATTTGCCCAGGACCTGCGATAAGGCGAGGGGGGAGTGAACCATTAATCACCGATAACGGGAATTTTATCATAGATTGTTCATTTGGCCCTACAATTACTGACCCAATAGCACTTGAATCAGAAATTCGCAACATTGCGGGGGTTGTCGAAGTCGGCCTATTCACCAACATGGCAGATGCTGTTGTAATCGGTTCAGATGCAGGAACAGAAGTGAGAATTAAACCCGATGGCAGACTGTCTTGATTTCCATCATCCGTTTGCGTCAAATAGGGGTGGCACGCCCGGCGAGGCGGGCCACTAGCTTAGTCAGGTAGAGCGACGGACTCTTAATCCGTCGGTCGCGGGTTCGAACCCCGTGTGGCCCGCCAAACTTATGATTCTGGATTCTTTTGTTGAGCATTTGATATTAGTCAATGATAGTTGTACCTGCTTCTCCTCTCATAGTTTCAATGACATCTCCGGGTTGGCAAAGTGAAACGACAATTTTTGAGCCATTTTGTTTAGCAAATAGCATTGCCTCAATCTTCGGCCCCATACTTCCTTGTGGAAATTGGCCATCTTCTAAAAATCGGCTCGCTTCATCGATTGACATTGACTGGATACTGCGCTCATTATCGCTGCCAAAATCTAATTTCACCGAGTCGACTGCAGTTGATATAAAAAGAAAGTCAGCATTTAATGACACAGCCAACAGAGCGCTTACTCTGTCCTTATCTATCACTGCTTCAACACCTTCAATTCCTCCTTTGTTAGATATCACAGGAATCCCACCACCGCCTGCACAAAGGACTACCGCGCCTGCTGAAATAAGTGCCTCTATTGCATCAGAATCAATGATTGAAATTGGCTTGGGGGAGGCAACTACTCTGCGAGGTCCAGCATCGGCGCTGGTTACTCCAATTTTCCAATTACTTGGGACTGAATCTAAATCATCAATAATTGGGCCAATCGGCTTTGTTGGATGGGAAAAGGCGGAATCATTTGCATCAACTTCAACCCGTGTAAGTAAACTAACGACCTGTTCATGTCTGCCTCTCGCTCGTAAAATGTTATCTAGATTTGTAGCGATCTCATGCCCGAGAGTTCCTTGAGTGGCTGCAACCCAATTATCTAGCCCAAGTGGCTCATCAGAGAACTTAGATGACGAAACTCTCCGACTCTCAATCAGGGATTCTTCCATTAACAATAATTCACCAACCTGTGGACCGTTACCATGTGTTAAAACAACACGAATACCAGCTTCTAACAGGTCAACTACATCCTCAAGGACGTCTCTCATTATTTCCTCAGCCGCTTCTCGAGCCTCAGCACCTTTTAGGGCAGGATTTGAAAGAGCGTTTCCACCAACCGCATAAACCGCTAAGCGAGGTGAGGACCTCATAGGCACATCAGTCATGGAGAACGTTGGCAATGCTCCTCACGAATAGATTTATTCCGCCGTTGTAAGGGCTCGGTTAAAATGGAAGTAGCGATTCGCAAAGCCAAGGGACGTTGATTATGGCCAAAGACACGTGGGTCAGTGATGTGCATAATGGCATGTATGATGACCAAGAAGTTGAGTTAAAAGGGTGGGTCCATCGAGCCCGAGGCTCAAACAAAATTTGGTTCCTTGTGTTACGTGATTCGACTGGGATTTTACAGTGTGTAATCAAGCGAAATGAAGTCGGTGATGATTGTTTTGAAAATTTAAAAAATGCCTTAATTGAAGCGAGTGTTACAATTACTGGCATAATTAATGTCGATGAAAGAGCACCAGGTGGCCATGAAATGATGGTTACTGGTGGCGAAGTTATAGGTGCAGTCAATGCAGAGAACCCATTTCCAATTACGGAATCTGCGATGGAAGGTGCTGAAGGGGGAGAAACTGAATTCCTCCTAGATAATCGCCATCTCTATCTGCGAACTAATCGGATGACGACGATGTTGAAAATTCGTTCATCGGTTTTTGGTGCCATCCATTCTTACTTTAGGGAACTTGATTTCATTGAATATCACGCACCAAATTTCGTCGCAGGTGCTGTTGAAGGTGGTTCAACCCTATTCGAAGTCCCATATTTTGGTAGGAAGGCGTATCTTACTCAATCTTGGCAACTCTACGCCGAAGCGGCAATGCCTGCGCTTGAACGACTATACACGATTGCACCTTCATTCCGAGCTGAAAAAAGTCGTACTAGACGCCATTTGACTGAATTTTGGCATGCTGAAATGGAAATTGCTTGGGGTGGTAACGCAGATGTCATGGAACATGGTGAGTCATTAGTACGAAACATCGCTTCAACCCTGCTTGACGAAAGATCAGATGAATTGCAAAGTCTTGGTAGAGATTTAGACCTGGTCGCACGCTATGCAGACAATCCTTATCCTAGAATTCGATATGATGAAGCAATAGAAACACTGCAGGGAATGGGTGTTGACATAGAATGGGGACAAGATTTAGATTACTCAAAGGAGAAAATTCTGACCCAAGATTTCGATGTACCACACTTCTTAACACATTATCCAAGAATTGCAAAACCATTCTACCATAGGCCAGACCCTGATGACCCTAAGTATGTCCTTTGCCATGACCTCCTAGCACCGGAAGGTTATGGAGAAATTATTGGTGGAGGCGAGCGTACCTGGAGTGAAAAAGAAATTCTCGAGCGTATTGATGAGGAAGGAACCCCACGCGATGCATACGAGTTTTACATTGATGTTCGGCGATTTGGCGGTGTCCCTCACGGTGGATTTGGCCTTGGTGTGGACAGAGTGTGCTCTTGGCTAGCAGGCGCTGACCATATCCGAGAAGTGATTCCATTCCCACGTGACTCACGAAGAGTTACACCTTGAGACCATCAATCTCAAACAACTCGCTTCGTCTCTTCACATTAGAGGAGAGTCAAATCCTTCGTCCAATGGGTCTGGGAGGGGAGGCTGGGATATTTCAGTATCACTTGAGAGAGAATCTTCTGTTTTGAAAGACTTGGATGAATCCTGTATTTCATTGGATTCTGGTGCCGATAATACAATAAAACTGAACATTCCAATAAACAAAATGAGCAAAACCGCAAAAGCCTCCTGAGATATCCCGCCAGCATCTTGAGTTTTTAATGCGACAACTAACAACATCAAGCCGACAACAAGCAAGGCTGGGGCGAGACGGCGCCACTGCATATCCGACCGATTCGCCGGCCACTTGATGAACCCAACCCATCTCCGCCTCCCATGGACTTCAATGTTGATACAGGTCGCAGACGAGCAGAGGGCTCCTGCACCGGTTGGTTGATGACATCAGTAGCACCGTGGGGTGATACTAAAGAAGACGCGTTTGACCAATGCTTAGTTGAATTAGGTCTTGGGGATTCTAGATTAATCCGCATGGAGGGAGCAATGTTACCAATGGGTTTTGAGCCCTCCCCCCCAGAAGATTTAGCAATGGGTTCACTTGTTGAATGCCATATTGCTGAATCGTACTCATTCAATGGCGGCATAGCATCCGCCGGAGTTGCATGGGCACAATGTGTCACTCCAGAAGGAGATGAGTGTTCAATCGTTGCAACCCTAACAACCAACCTTTCTTACGAAGAAACTGAATTAATGCTGAAAATGAATTTGAAGCGTAAGTTGGCATCACGCGACCTCGAAGTTGTGAAACATGAAATTGCAGTTGATGAAGTAAATGCTGCATCTGACCACCACGGCTGTGCCTTGGCAGCACTAATCTTACCTGATACAATGAATATGCAATCAGGACCAGTTGGTAGGGTCCGAGGCGGATTAACAAAGAGTGCAGGAGAAGGTTTCTCGACAGGTGCCGGCGCTAGCCGGCCTGCAAAGGACACCAATAGTGGTGACTTCTCTTTCTAATTTTGAGGCGCAATTGATGACATCAAATGAACGAGTTTTTTTAGTAATTCGTTGTATTGATTGTGAGAGACATTTTGGTAGTTTAAGAAATGACAAAACATTCACTTGCCCAGGTTGTGGTAAAAGTGGAGAACACCCTATAGTTAGGAGAGCAAAGGATAGTGGAGAACTCAAAGAAAGGGTATCCCTTGCCAATGTTCCGCCGGAACTTCGAGATGAAATGAGACGCAAAACCAAGACCGAAGATTATCAGGATTACCAACAAGATAGTGCCTCCGCTCCTGCACTACTAAAACTTCTAAGTAACCTAGTTGATGAAAATGGAAAACTCAATATTATCGCTGTTCAAAATGAGTTGAATAAAAGAGGGATTGTGCTACCTGATGCTCAAGAATTGATTGATATGGCAGAATCTCAAGGATTACTGATGCGTGATACCCCAACCGAATGGGAGTGGTTGGAATAAATAGGTTCATGAAAGGTAGGTCGGTGGCAACCCTGTTGGGGCCCGTGGGTTAGCCTGGCCTATGCTTGGGCGTTTGGGACGCTTAGACTCCAGTTCAAATCTGGACGGGCCCATCATTCGATTACATCAATATGAAATCATATTCAATACAGCCTGCTAGATTTGAACTCCGCGTTAAACAAGCCCGGGCCTCTGAAAATTGATTGAGGGGGCGTGTTTGACGCTGGAGCGCAAGGTTGGGCTGAGGGAAGTGAGGGACACCTTGCGTTGAATTAAATCAAAAATGAGTCAGATGGAATTAAATCTGGACGGGCCCATCATTAGATTACATCGCAAGGATTTCATGTTCAATCCTTGGCGATGGATTTCAACTCAACGTAATCTAGCCCGCAGAACAGCCGGCATGGAGTTTACCCTCATTTTATGTTTGTATTCAGATTCGGTTGAGCCGTCGGTGAACTTCATTTTGGTCCAATTTCCAAGTCACAGCCAACAAGCCAAACACTGCTGGAATCAGCGCTAACGATGGCGGTTCAAGCAAAACCAACATCGGTAATGTGGCCAGCAACAATAACGAAGAAAACCATGTTGAAGTTACTGCAAGTCGTGCAGTAATCGGGGTTTTCCCCTCACCTCTAACATACCAATTCCAGCCCCTACGCCATAACCCTGTCAACAATAATAGTGAAATCCGAGGCAAAAATTTGAGCACTTTTATTCCAGATTTTTCGTCACGATAAACCGATTTCACCGGCACAGATTCAAACGGAATTGATTGTGAACCAATGTTCAGTAACCACCAATTTGGATAACCATATCCTTGCCACTTACTCACCCAATCCCATTGTAGTAATGCATCTACGGTAACCGCAGTATAGCCGCACTGAGGGTCATTCACATGGCGGCCACTTGCAAGGGAGGTTAGTTTTCCTAACACCCATGAGCCAACCCGTCTATTTTTTGGCATTCCCCCTAATCCGGAATGGTGAGAGAATCGGTCACCTTTCACAAACGGAACTCTTGAGAGAGGAGTGAGAAGATTGTCAATATCCTCTGGGTCCATTTGCCCATCACCGGCCATTACAACAACAGCCCAGTCATGTGTGCCTACATTTTCACTCTGTAGGTCAGAGATTACCTCCGCGTATCCAGTTGCGATTGCACCACCCACTCCAAGTCCATTAGTCGTGACGATTTTACCAAAGGCTGGAAGCACCGATTCGGCTTTTTGGTAAGTCAAATCAGTTGAGCCATCATCCACAACTACCAACGAATCTATCCAGGATGGTATAGAGTTGATCGCCGCCTCAATTTGCACTTGCTCATTGAAGGCTGGCATCACTACCGCCACTCGCCATCCGTTGCGCATCAATTCGGCGGCGGCAGACACGGTCTTTCAATGAGTTCCACATTTTTGCTACATCTTAGGGCGAATGATTAACCCTTAGACCGACCCGACGGAGGGTTGGGAAGCATGCGATTAGTGTTTGTTGCTCGAGAACAAGCCCTTCGATTAGGGTCGGCTGTAAGCCGCGGTACTGATTTTGTTGACGATGTTGTTGTAATTTCTCTAGGAGAAGATGAAAAACAACGTGAGATGGTTGAGAAAGCGGGTGGGACTTATGTGGTTCATGATGGCCCTGCTCACGCCCCAAGTTTAGCCCGTACTTTACTGGCGATGGAGTTACCTGAAACAGAAAATACTGTTGCAATCGGTTTGGACAAAGACTGGAAACTCAAGAATTTGCCACGCCATATCGCCCTTTCACGTAGTCGCAATGATATCTACATCGCCTTCAAGCATAGAAGTGTCAACCAACGAACTGATGACATTCCTGATTCAAGCGAAGCGATTACAATCGCCTCTTATTCATACGCAGATGCTGCAATTTCTGTTTGCGCTTTCTCCAAACAGGGCTTACGTGCCTTAGCACAAGCAGACGACAATGACAAGCCCGCAGACCTATCTCATGACCTCAAGGTCAGAATAATTGAACTCGATGCCACACCTGTTGGCAAAGAATTGGAATCTTTGACAAGTGCCTCTCGGTTTGCCCAACTATTCTACTGGATGCTCGAATCAAAACACCCACTTATTGTACTTGGAATCCCAGGTATTATTTTCTTCACAGTTGGATACCAAATGGCCACTGCATTGATTGATATTGGAGGTCCACACGATACGGTGAGCATCGGGGTTGCTTTAGCAGCATTTGCCGTGACTTTCATTGGTGTACTATCTTTGGTTTCAGGCCTAGTTCTTTACATCCTAGGCAAACAAATTGACAAAGTCCAGCTGGAATATTCTTAATCAGACCAGCCGAAGTGTCTCAAGGTTTGATGGTGCAACCGTTCTAATGCGGTAGGTTTCTCTTAACCCCTGTCTGAACTGGTTAGCGATTTTTGCATCACCATGGTGCAAAATAATGAAACGTGGTTTTGGATTCATTTGATTTACGTATTCCATCAATTGTCGGCGGTCTGAATGGCCGCTCATCCCATCAATAATGACTAAGTCACACTCAACTCTGATCATCTCTGTGCCTCTTCCTCCATCACTAATTGGTACATCCTTGAAGCCATCTTTGAGTCTCCGTCCAAGAGTTCCTTCGGCTTGATAACCGACAAAACAAAGGGTGTTTAATCGGTCTTCACACCAATTTCTCAGGTATTCAACTATTGGCCCACCTGACATCATCCCACTGGTCGCTAGAACGATACAAGGACGTGGGTTGTTGATGATTGATTCACGTTGGTCTCTGCTCTCAACTTTCTTGAACCATTTGGATGAGAAAGGATTTGATTCATC
This sequence comes from uncultured Candidatus Poseidoniales archaeon, assembly GCA_964645485.1. Classification (GTDB taxonomy): domain Archaea; phylum Thermoplasmatota; class Poseidoniia; order Poseidoniales; family Thalassarchaeaceae; genus MGIIb-Q1. The sequence goes on along the minus strand of CAZXZO010000004.1, from coordinate 61,870 downwards.
ATCTCTCAAGACTGATTGCCGCAATTCTTGATTTAGATAATCAGGATGTAGTGCATGGATTGCTGTTGCTTCTTGAATCATACCATCAAGCCAAACTGGAACAGGTTCACATTCTCCCGATTTGAATAATTGGTCAATTGCTATCATCAATTCTTGACTTCGTCCCACAGCGAATACAGGACAGAATATTTTGCCACCTTTGCTGAGAACTCGTTTCATCATATCTTGCAATTCTTGGGTTGCTTCCAACCTAGAAGGCTGGAATGATTTAGCACCTCCATATGTTGATTCAAGTACAAGAGTTTCAACCCGTGGAAAGCGCACATTAGCAGCATCATAAAGCCAAGATTTTTCGTATTTTATATCACCACTGAATACCAAATTATGCAATCCCTCTCCAATGTGCATGTGAACAGACGATGAACCAAGAATATGTCCAGCGTTGTATAGTGTCATTTTGATGTCTGGAGAAATATCTGTAGTTTGGTTCCAATCTACGTCAACCACATGAAGCATCATTGTTTGTACATCTTCTAAGGTGTACGCTGGTTGTCGTCCTTCTGACTGTGACACCTTGATGAAATCTAGTTGCAGTAATACCATCAAATCTCGTGTTGGTGGAGTGCAATATACTGGACCTCGATATCCATATTTGAATAATACAGGTAACATCCCAATATGGTCGAGATGGGCGTGTGTAATTACAACTGCATCAATTTTGTCAGGTGGAAGCAATTCAGGTGCTGAAAAATACGGCATTGAGGAATCTTCACGTCCCGGTTTCGCGCCACAATCCACAACAACCCTACTTTCGTTAGTCGTGACAAGATGCATTGCCCTTCCGACTTCACCATACGACCCGAGCGCCGTGAGTCTAACCCATGATTCCCCTGGCCTTTGTGGGCGGTAGATGTTATTGCCAAATCTACGCAGTGCTTTTTTTCTGTCTGTGGAGTTATCCATTCTGAATCTCCGAATATCAGTAGATGTCCTGCTATCCATCCTTGATGACCTGATTATGTTAGTGTGCCATCCGATTTTATCCCTGACTTCTTTGAGATGTACACCCTTCTTCCCAACAGCTAATGCTGGGTCTTTACATTCGATTGTACACTCTCCAATTGCAGGGTCAAACCAAATATTGAGAACGAGTGAATCTTTTGGAATTATGTTGCCAATTAATTCTTGGGCATCTCTTGGATTCATCAAAATAGATTCATGTGGCCTAACAATAATTCGTCGTTTAATTGTTTTAGCCATCTCACCAATTAGAGAATTGTTGAATTCTTCTGGAGTTTTAGTGATAATGGCGATGCTTGCTGCTTCTAAATCAATTTCATAATCAGCCTTACTAGGCATCATTTGTATTAACTTCTCTTTAATTTCCTTAAAGGTCAATCTCATTGCTACACCTCATCGTGTCAACTGGATCCCGCAGTTTTGGGGCTTCCTCAAGCGAGGAGAATAGCAGTTAAACTGCCGGGAATTTGATTTCAATTCTCAAATAGAATTGATGAGTTTCTGCTTCTGTGCATCAGTGAGTAAGGTGAATCCTTTGTCCAATGTGATTACGCACAAATCCATGCCGTTACCACTCGCTGCATCTCTTTGAGCGGATGCCAAAAGTGCTTTTGCGGCAACTTTCAATGCTTCATTCTCAGTCATATCATCTTTGTACTGGTCTTCTAGAACACCGTACATGTAGGGTGAACCTGAGCCTGTTGCGCAATAAGTGTCTGAAATTGAACCACCTGCTGAATCAATGGAATAAACATGACTTCCATCAACATCCACGCCGGCAATTAATAATTGAACCCAATAAGGCCTGCCACCGAGAATATTTGCAGTGAGAGTTGCGGCGGCTTCAACCTTCATGATTCCACCACGCTTCATTTCATAGATTGCTATTTCAGCAGCCAAAACACGCGAAAGGACTTGAGCATGACCAACCAATCCAGCAGTTGTAAGAGCGATATTATCAGCAATTGAGAATAACTTCTGAACATTCTTGTTAGCCACAAAGTGACCCATAGTTGCTCGATGGTCTGCACCTACTACTACGCCTCCATCAAAGCATATGCCGATGGTGCTAGTTCCTGTCTTCAATGCCGTCATCTCTGCGTCCATATCATTATCCCCTAATTGCCCGTTCTTGAACATTCGCACTGAGCCCGGCCACCTGCTTGTGCATGAAGGGCGAAATATCGGCCCCTTATCAACCCGACTAAACCGAACTGCATTCATCCTACTACAAAACAGGAAATTGGTTATGTGGCTAGCCCTGCACGGGTGAACCGTGGAAATGACTGAGGAAGAAGGCGATGGGCCGCGCTGGATTGACATTCCCAGCACCTCAGAAGGGGAAATGCCACGCCCGGAACCTGGCCAACTATACCATGACTTGGGGTCGTTATACCCTGATGCTCCTGTGCCACGAATTGATGGGGAATTAGTCATCCGCAGAGCAGTTTTACACGATGTTACCGGTTTAGACGAGATTTTTAATTGGGCTGCAGAAGGAGAAGTTGTGATAGTTGAGTTAGGAAAAATTATCGACAGAGGCTTTGAATTTGAAACTACAATCGAACAAATCTCAAACTTCATTGTCAAGGATGTAGGTGGAACTCTCGTTCAACTTGGGGAAGACCGCGTGTTAGTCTTACCTCCTGGAGTAAGCGGTGTCGCGGGTCTAGAAAAAGAATCATTCGAACACTCTTTGTGAGGTGGTAAAGTGGAAAGTGACCTTGATTTCCCATGCCCGACTTGTCAATCTGAAGGTTATTTGAAACTTCTATCAATGTCTTCCGAAATCCCCTATTTCGGTGAGCATACTCAGATTACAATTAGTTGTGAAAAGTGTGGCATGAAGCAAACTGATTTCATCCCAGAAGAGGAACGAGGAGCCATCTCTTGCACCTTGTCTATAGAAAAGGAAGAGCACTTGCAAGCGAGAGTCGTTCGAGGTTCTTCTGGCACTCTTAGAATACCTGAGTTAGATCTAGAGGTATCACCTGGGACTCAATCCTCAGGATATGTTTCAAATGTTGAAGGAGTCCTAAATCGCTTCATCGACATCATTCGAATGATGATGAGGCAAATATCATCGGAGATTGATAATGGAGAAGATAGCAATGAGGAAAATTTGGATAAATTGTTTCAACTTGAAATGGCTCTTACAGCGCTTGCGAAGGGTGAATTACTTGGCGAACTTTCTCTGCAAATTCTAGACCCAAAAGGGCACAGCATAATTGGCCATGATGATATGGTAAAAAAAGAGTTGAGCGCAGAAGAAGTTGCCCAACTTGACCCCGGGCCAGCCCCTATCATCATGGGTTCAGAAGATGTTGAATGAACTAAAAACGTGAATCAGCAGCCAAGAAATCATCAACAATATGTGCAGTTTGCTGGCGCATCTCGCCAAGATGGCTGAGATATTCGCTGGCTTTGTCAATACAAATTTGTTTCATTTGGCCGGTCAGAAGTTCACCCGAACGATAACCAGCCTCGATTTCCGCAAGTGCATTATCATCATCTTCGAAGAAGTATCTTAGATATTGGAATGCAACATCCACATCGGGATTCCCTCCAAGTCGGCGGTGTTCTTCTAGAGTCGGTTGACCGCCTGAAAAAGAGGATTTCACCTTCTTTTCCATTACGGCTACATCTTCACTTAGGAAAATTGTAGTCTCCTCGCGGCTTGATGACATCTTATCACCAGTCATACCCATCGCGAATTGATGGTACGTGCTTGAAGGTTGTAACAAACCCAATCCGCCCATGGAGCGTTCTAATTTCAGAAGTTCAGGCCGGATTAAATCTCTATCTCTCATTGTTGCTGCAGGAATCTCAATTGAACCGTGCTTGGGATTAGAACGAATATCACTGAAACCAATCCTTTCCAAAATTGCTGATAATTTTCCAAACACAGATTGCCTCAAACTCTTGTCAATCCTCCCGTCCTTTGCAACACCTAGGGCTTCGGAATTCTCTTCTTGAACAGAAAGTCCGATTACTAAACCGCCTGATTTTCTAGCCTTTACATTGAACCAGTTAGTCTTACCCGCTAAACCACGAGTGAGTCGCAAGTGTGGGTCTTGGTCAACACCGACGGGCACTACAATTGGTCTTAGGCCACCGTATTTGTCTAACTGAGGATGCAAAATATCCCCCGCTTGAACCAATGGTGCCTGCACATGTGCAAGGTTCGTTTCACCTTTGAACCCATAAATTGCTTCAAATTCAGACAAATTGGTCCTTTTTCCAAGAGTGAATCCTAACCTTTGAACAACTGGTCTTGTTGATTGAAAGTATACAGATGTGTTTTCTACGTCTAATCCCAATGCAGCATAATTTGCTACATACTCTTCCAATGCTACTCGCCGGCATTCTTCTAGTGAAAGACCTCGTGTAGCATGGGCTTCTAAATCAGCAACTGCGATTGATACATCTGCACCTTGTTCTTGAAACCATTTTACTTGGTCAATGACCATTTTGTGTCCAAGGTGCATTCTTCCTGAAGGCATCAGCCCCGTCAAGACTCCGAATGGATTACCACTAGAGTGAGCATCTAAAATGAGATTTAAGTCACGGTGAGCGAATACTATCCCTCTACGATGTAACATGTGCGGGTTTGGCAATACTGAATGGTCTACCTTTTCTAGCCCAAATTGTTGGATAATCCTAGAATAGTCAGTTGACTGACTTGACGACCAAGGGTCAATTGAAACGTCTCCTGCCATCTGCTCCCCGAACCGGTCTCGTAAGCATCAATGGCATGAATGCTACGGCTGTAACACGTCGAAGGTAGCCATTGTTGAAATCAAATATACTAGCCGCCCCTCACGAAAGATATGGCTATGATTCTGTCTTTTGGGGCTGGCCTTGTTGGTTCTTTCATTTGTGATGAATTAGCCAAGAATGGCCATAATGTCACTGCTGTCGCTGTGAACCATGATGAAGTCCCCATGTTGGATAAAGTCAGAAAAAATCTCTCATTTTCTTTAATTGATGGGGATGCCATCTCTCATTTAGCAAATTGTGACCTAACTCAATATGATTTGATTCTCAACTTATTGCCCGGAAGAATTGGAGATTCTATACGTGAACACCTGATTACAAATGGAGTTAAAGTCTGTGATTTAGCATTCTCAGACAATTCACCTGATAGATTTAGTCAACTTGCTGAACAATCTGGGGCATCGATGATTCATGATTGTGGAATTGCTCCTGGTGTGTCAAACATGGTGGTAATGTCTGAACAAAAGAGATTTCCCGCCATACAATCAGTGAAGATTCGCGTAGGTGGGAATCCTGTCACCCAAGATTCTGAATGGAGTTATTGCGCCCCGTTCTCGCCTACCGATGTGATTGAAGAATATACGAGGCCAGCAAGAATAAGAATTGATGGCCAAGAAAAAGAAGTGCCAGCGATTTCTGACCGCCACATTTTCAATGCCGGAAATCACGGTGAGATGGAGGCTTTTCTGACCGACGGGTTGAGGTCTCTCCTAACCAACCCTGACATAACTTGTGATTCTTTATCAGAATATACTGTTCGCTGGCCGGGGCACATAGAAAAATTCCTTGAATTGAGGGAAAGCGGAGCCTTGAATGAACAAGAACTCGTACAACAGTGGGCTTACACAACTGACAGGTCAGAGTTTACTTACATGGATATTACCATCACACAAAACAATGGACCAGTAGTACGTTGGGAGTTCTACATACCGGGGATAGATGAATCGGAAAATAGGGACTGGCCATCAATGGCGGTAGCAACTGGAATCCCATTTTTAGTAGCCTGTGAGGCTTTGCTTGGCGGCAGGATTCAAGGTATCCAGTCACCTGACAATTATTACTCAGATTTAGATGAAATAGTCAGTCGGCTTCGCAGTACGGGAGCTGAAATAACTAGAACAGAGTTGAATTGAAGAACTGCTAACCCGATATTCTGGCGCTTCATTATAGCATCATTCTTCTTCAATTTTCAGTTTATCCAATGAATTCAAAACTGAAATTGCTTGCTGTGCCCGACGATCATTTTTCACTAACCAGATTATTGCAACCGGAGCACTAAGTGCTACAATGACTGCCATAGCAGGTAGAACCCAACTAAATTCAGAAACTTCCCGTGGCTCAACTAACCAAGTGAAGCGCATTGGTGTATCATCCCAACGACGAGACCAATCAAACAAATCACTTGTGTGGATTCCTGTAACCGTGATAGCAACTACATGGCAGTTGAAACGTTCACAGATTTGGGGGGTGGAATCATTATTTGCATCTGCATCGAAATTAATTGTAACTTGTTGTCCAGGCATCAATGTCAAAATTAAACTATTATTTTCTTGATGCCATCCGGTCTGTAAATGAGGTGAATCAATCTCCAATTCATCCAATGAATTAGTGCCATCATTTACTGAAACAACATCTGCATTTATGCTTGTGAATTTATTTGTTATTGGCACCTCCCAAAAGACTCCATCACTTGATTGAGAATTGCTTTCAAATGTCACTACCCATGACTCAGGAATGGAATTATTTAGTGAGAATTCGCTTTTCGTAACTTGATAAGATGCGTGTTCACCCCACGTAGTAAACCACGCAGTGGTTGATTCTATAGATGCTACTAATTCAGAATTAGGCCGCACTATTACGTCATGGTCACGTGCATGCCAATAAAAATTAATCAATGGTTCTCCTTCTTCAATCAACCCTTCGAACTGGTCGATAGTCTGCCTATCTTTCTCCAGTGAGCCGCCATTATATGATATATTTTTTAATTGTGGATTCAAAGGCAGGATTTGCTGGTCTACAACTGCAAATCCTGCATCAGTAATTGCCGCAGAATCGATTTCACTCAATCTATCTGAATCTATACCCAATGAAATAGGATTGGCCGCCCATTTTGACGCATTTATTCGGCCAGTCAGATAATCCCTACATTGTGAAATTTCAAGTTCATAATCTGATGTTTCACTGCCAGCCATGCCATGGCAACCAAATTCATCCCCTAAGGCTAGTCTCTCTGGGCCAATTATTGTAGTAAGCCAAGTATCTTCTTCCCACTCTGCTCCAACGGGGGCATAAAGAGGCAGCATGAGTAACCCAAACAAAATGAGTGCGACTACCCGCCCTGTGAGCATATGCCGGCCCACGAGCCACCCTTTCAAGAACAGCGCGGTCAGGCCTGTTGTCCCGATAACCATGAAAACCTCTAACCTAGCCGAGTTGAATATGGGTGATTTAACCAGTGAGGGACGCGCTCGCTTAGGTAAACTCACTGAAGTAGAACCAGCCAATCGCCCTTTGCCACCAACACCTCTTTACAGTGGCTTGCTAAATTTCGCTATTCCATTCATTAATATGATTACGAGATTAAAGATTTCAGGGATGGAACATATACCAAGAAAAGGTCCAATGATACTTGCTGCTAATCACCTTTCACACCTTGACCCGGTTCTAACAATTTTTAGTTCGAGAAGAAAATTGTTTTTTTTAGCCAAAAATGAACACTTTAACAGACTAGGTTGGAAGCAATTGATGCTAGCAACTGGTCAAGTTGAAACAGATAGGCAGAAGGGTGGTGATGATGCAATCGCTCGGGCAGCAGATGTGATAGCGGCAGGGTTACCACTCGGAATTTTTCCCGAAGGAACTCGCTCTAGAAACACATCTCCACCATATCTCAGCCGAGGAAAAACAGGGATCGCTAGAATCGCCGCGGCTTTTCCTAATACTCCAATCGTATTTTGCGGAATAAACGGTGCAAGAGAAATCCTAGCACCGGGTGAACCATTTCTACCACGTACCTGGAAACGAACTGAATTAAAATTTGCCAGCCCAATAACTTGGAATGAATGGGCTGGCCATCCCGATGGCGCAAATTTGGATGATGAAAAAATTGCAAAAATTGAAGCAATGTCAGAAGAGAAACAGCGCCAAGAACTCAGAAAATTATACCGGCAATTCACTAATCAAAGCATTGCAACTATCCAAGCACTAGGTGCGCCATGAACCCGGTGTATCGGGAAAGTTATGCGATTTGTTCTTAGTGCGTCAATTCCCCCCTTGATGCCGGCGTCAGTATGGACCAGTATCAGCATCTACTCAAACTCATCCTTCAAGAGGGTGTAGAGCGTGATGATAGAACAGGAACTGGCACAATTTCTGTGTTCGGGCACCAATCAAGATACGACTTGAGAAGAGGGTTTCCCGCTATCACCACCAAGCGAGTTCACTGGCCGTCAATCATTCACGAACTACTCTGGTTTTTGTCAGGTGATACAAACACCCGCTATTTGACTGACAACAAAGTCAGAATATGGAACGAGTGGGCTGATGAGAATGGCGACCTTGGCCCAGTATATGGCAAACAATGGCGTGCTTGGGAAGGAAATGATGGCCGAGTTGTTGACCAAATAAAGGAAGCCGTTGCCCAACTACGAGAAAACCCAGGGTCACGAAGAATCATTGTGTCTGCTTGGAATGTAGGTGAATTAGATGATATGGCACTGATGCCCTGCCATGCATTCTTCCAATTTTACGTTGCAAATGGTGAATTATCCTGCCAACTTTATCAGCGTAGTGCAGACGTATTTTTAGGAGTGCCATTCAATATCTCGTCATACAGTTTGCTAACTTGTATGATGGCCCAAGTTTGTGGCTTGAAACCAGGAGATTTCATTCACACTATTGGCGATGCTCACCTTTACTTGAATCATCTTGAGCAAGCAAGAGAGCAAGTTGGAAGGGTCCCATTAGAATTACCTAAGTTGAAACTCAATCCAGAATGTACTGAAATCGATGATTTTTCTTATGATGATATCGAAATTGTGGATTACAATCACCATCCACATATCAGGGCCCCGATTAGCGTATGAGGTGAAAAAGATGAAGCTAGGAATGATTGTGGCAATGGATGAAGATGGGGTTATCGGGCGTGACGGTGTTATGCCTTGGAATCTCCCAGCCGATTTAGCACATTTCAAACGCTCAACTATGGGTTGCCCGATAATAATGGGGAGAAAAACCTACGAGGCCATTGGGCGGCCGTTACCCGGTCGGCTTAACGTGGTACTCACTCGTGACATGGACTGGTTTGTTGAGGGTGTTGAGATAGTACACGACATCTCAGATGCTCTAGAAGTTTCAGCAATTGATGCTGGAATAGATGGCTGGGCTTGGGTTATTGGAGGTGGTGCAATTTATGCTACCATGCTCAATCGCTGTGATAGATTATTAGTAACCCATGTGAAGGCAAAAGTTGGCGGTGGAGACACTTGGTTCCCTTACATAAACTGGGACGACTGGGAAGAAATCACACGGGAAACAAGAAGGGCTGATGACAAGAACCCGTTTGATATGGCATTCGCTACTTACGAAAGGCCTTGATTTGAGGTGAACAGTTGGTCAAGAGGATAAGAAATCACTCAAGGCTTAACTACCCTCAACTAAATGATGAGACAGGATGCGGTGTTGGGAATGCAAGTGAATAGACTCATTGCCACCAACTGTGTTGAATTCATGGAAAAGATGGATGAAAACTCGGTTGACCTTACAGTCACCTCTCCACCCTATGACAATCTTCGAGATTACAAAGGATATTCATTTGACTTTGAAGGCATAGCACAGGGATTGTACCGAGTCACTAAGGAAGGCGGCGTTGTTGTGTGGGTTGTAGGAGACAGAATTCACAAAGGAAATCGTTCACTTACCAGTTTTCGACAAGCACTATACTTCCAAGAATTGGGCTTTAATGCACATGATATCATGATTTATCGCAAAAAGAACACACCATTTATGCGTTCAAATGCTTATACAAATTGTTACGAGTACATGCATGTCTTCACTAAAGGGAAACCAAATACCTTCAATCCTCTTACCGACCAAACGGTTAGGCAAGGAATGGAAATGATGCCTTTTAACAAGGGGTCTGACGGAGTAAACAAAAAGACGTTAGGCAAGTTAAATAACACAAAAACACGTACAAATATTTGGGATTACGCTGTTGGATTGCACGGCACCACAAGCGATAAAATCGCCTTCCAACACCCAGCAGTTTTCCCCGAAAAATTAGCGGAAGATCACATCTTATCTTGGACTAACGAAGGTGACTTGGTTTTTGACCCAATGTGTGGTTCAGGTACAACTCCAAAGATGGCTGTTAAACATGGGCGTAATTACATTGGAACTGACATATCCGAAGAATACATTGAGATTGCAACTGAACGTGTCGGTAATTTTGAAAAGGAGCTGAAGGCTCAAACCAAATTAGGTATCGAGTTTGAATAATTTACCCGGCAGTTAAATAGGTCGCCAATTCTGACCGTTTTGTGACTCAGTGGAGATATTTCAGAGCAGTTGATGTACTGGATGTAAGACTAAACTCTGTAGGACAATACAGAGGTAAATTAACAAATGGAAACTTAGAAATTTTCTTCATTAATGAATCTCGCCTTGTGCAAGTAGAACCCCAACAAGTAGAAGAATTTGATATTCATGAAACCGGCAAGAAAAAAACTCATCCATGCACAACTTGCGATGGAATCTGTACTTGTCATGACAGAAAAGTGTGTGACCGCTGCTACATTTTGAAAGACAGAAGAACAGAGTTTGACCGAAATCAAACTGATAGCAAAGGAAGACATACATATCGTCCTTCATGCATAGATTGTAGAGCAACAATAGATGGGGTTAGTATGTCTGCAACTGAAAAGAAGAGAATGAGGAAAACTAAACCAAACGGAATTTGGACATGCCCCATTTGTAGAAAATTGTACATCGTTGAAAATATGAGAGCACCTCCTCGCATGGACCATGACCATCAAACAGGGAAAGGGAGAGGATGGATTTGCGATAGTTGTAACACTGGGCTAGGGCGTTTCAAAGACGACATATCAATCCTTGAAACCGCAATTGAATATTTGGGTGAGTTCGAAAACGAAGAATAAAGGAATATTGTCATCTATTCCTTGAATATAAACAATCAATTGCCGCGCTGATCCATCCTGACATCTAGAGATTCAATCTCAAGACCAGGCATTGGATTAACCATCATCGTAGATGCTTCAGCAATCTTTTCAGGGTCATTGAAATGATGAGTTGCATGCACAATCGCTTGCGCAGTTGTCACTGGGTCTTCTGACTTGAAGATCCCAGAACCAACAAAAATCCCATCCATACCAGTCTGCATCAATAATGCCGCATCCGCTGGTGTTGCAATCCCTCCAGCAGAAAAAGTGACAACTGGTAGGCGCCCCATTCGCTTGACATCCTCAAGAATCTCCTCAACTCCTGCAATGCATTCGTCAACTGTGCCAAACGGTGTGCTAGCCAGTTCAATCGCCAACTCACTTTCATATTCCATTTTGAGGAAACCTTCAACAATTTGCTCAACAGCAAATGAATAATCTTCCTCGTCACATCTTTGGAGCCAATCAATTTCTTGAGCAACCAATCTTGCGTGTTGCATCGCACAAACCACATTTCCAGTTCCTGCTTCGCCCTTCGTACGCATCATAGCAGCACCCTCGAATATACGCCTAACAGCCTCACCAAGGTTGGTGCACCCACAGACAAAAGGAATGGTGAAATCGTTTTTTGGGATGTGATAAAATGGGTCTGCTGGAGTCAGCACCTCTGATTCATCCACCATATCAACGCCAAGTGCTTCCAAAACTCTGGCCTCTTCACTGTGCCCGATTCTAGCCTTTGCCATTACTGGAATAGAAGTTGTCTCAATGATTCCTCTGATAAGATCAGGGTGACTCATTCGGGCTACACCACCGTCAGCTCGTATATCGGATGGCACACGTTCTAGCGCCATCACTGAAGTTGCGCCGGCATCTTCTGCAATCTGTGCTTGCTCGGGTGTTACAACATCCATTATGACGCCGCCTTCCTGCATTTTTGCGAATCCTCGCTTCAGCAGTTCTGTGCCGTGTCGCATCTCTGTCATGTCAATAGCCATGTGAACTAAACCGTGCGACCGGTGTCCTACTCATCAATGTTGGTTCTAAAGGGGGCTACCGCCTCCTTCTGAGCAAACCTCATGCCGATTGTAATCTTATGACAACGAACGCTTCGAATTTTAGTCCAACTCAGTCTTCGGCCCCTAGGCCTCAGACATTTATTCTGTGCAAGATTCAGAAATGGGTGAGAAGCCCCATTGCTGAATCGATTGAGATTATTCGCATTATGATAAAGTCAAGAAAATTCTTACCTCAATTGTTGACCCTTCGGGCGTATTTGGGTGGTTAAGTCTGTATTCCGTCTTCTGTTAATTCATGTTGTAAATTTGATTGTGCCAGGAAAACCTTTCTCTAATGATTTGCCCTACGGGTAGATGGTTTTGGTAAAGTGAGAAATTAAATATTCAGAACATCAATGAGTTAACTCGTAGTAAGAGATTCTACGTATAAATGTTTGAAAAATGAAATTGAAAAATACTAATATTTTTTTCAAGCCGACATACATTCAGGAATAATATACGGCACCATTTTAGATTCACCAACCACCAATTCAGCAGAGAGTATTGCATCCCTGCAACCGGCCAAAGGGTCACCATCAGTCCCTCCAATTCTCATCTGAAAAATGATCGATGTTTCTTCGTCAGAATCTGAATAACTAGATACATTATCCATAGTGTAAAATGTATTCGGGTGTTGAGTTGAATGAAATTCACCACCCCAATAATATTTGCCTTTAAAGGCTGAACTAAAAGATGAACGATAACTGGTATTTTCATTTATTTCAATTTTCAGATAATCCTTTTGTTTATGAACAACCGAAGTAATATTTTGATGATCATTGATGAATTTTTCAGTAATCTCATAATTAGGTTCCGGTACTAGAAGATAGATGGTTTCACCAATCGGATTCACAACACTAATATCTAGTGTGACAAATGTTTCTGGATCTTCTTGCTCGTCATTACTAAAACAGCCCGGTGAAAACAACAGTAACAGTGCAAGTATACTGAATACATATATATTATTGATAATAATCACCATTTCAATTTAAGACAAATATATTAATTTCTGCGGCCATGAAATTTGAATAATGAGCATAGGGTGGTTGATAAGTTGAACCAAAATTGTAAACTGGCCAAAAGCTCCAAGAATGAACAAGTGAGTATTGGGGGTCATTTACATTTTTGGGTTGAAAAATATGTAATTGTTGGTCGGATTTATGCTTGCTAATTTGGCATCCATAGGTAATTAAAATACTCGGATCCACATTCACTAAGTCCCTCGCTTTCATCCAGCCGCTCACCCAAAGATAACCTCCAGGGGGTATGAAATGCCCATTTATAGGCCTATCATAACCTTGCCACATATCCCATTCACCTGGTAAACCTCTGATATAAGAACTACGAACACCAACAAAAAATTCCGCTACACTATTTGGCATTAAATTTGGCTGTTGTTGAAGGTTATAAGTTACCCGAAAAAGAACATCGCAAGAAAAAATCATAGGGTTTAGAACATCAATATTAAAATATGAAAGTGAAATGGATTGTGAATCGACTAACAAATTACCTTGGGTAATTTCTCTAGAGTGACGTAACCAAGCTAATCCAGCTGCGTTGTTCAAATCCACATTTGTGAGGTAGATAATAGAATTAGCAGACCAAGTAAGGGTTGATGAAATGAAAGAATATGGTGTGCACATCACCGTTTTGCTATACCAATTACAATCCCCATCATTATGCTCTAGCGTCAGAGTATGTCCAATTTCGTGGCTCAGGATAATTGCCCAACACTTATTTGAAAAACAACTATCTGAATCAATGTAAGCATTCAATGCTTTATTTATTGCAGGAATACCCTTATCAGGTCTCTTTGCACATCCCATTATGGGTGATTTAAATACAAAATGAGAATCTTCAGTGTAGTAGATAATTACATCAAATCTCTCACCTTTACCCCAAGCGTTCCAACTTGAATCGTCCGCTTTTGGATTGTTTGGAAGGTCGTCAATTAATCTAAAGGTGTTGCCATCACAATCAGCATTACTATCTAATTGAAGTACCTCTGAATTGGTAAAATCTTCTCTCTGTTCAACAAAAAGTTTAGTAACAGCGGCACCTTCAAAAATCCCGTTAGCAAATGTTAATGCAGTTTTAATTTTTGACCAACTACTAGATGATGAAGAATCTAGAATCATCTTAATCCTTAATAATTTACTTGTATCAGGTAATACCACCTGATTTCCGTTGGATGCATAAGTTAAATATCGTTGATTAATAAAATTAGGCGTAGAAGGTTGAAATTCTATGTTAGAAGCATCCATAATATCTTCATTATCATAAATAATTAATTCATCATGGTCAGCCGTAAGCTCAAACAGTTCATGCAGTTCTTGATTCCAACCCTCAATGAATATGTTCCTACCTTCGCTAGTTGATATGTATAAATTGAAGTCATCTGTATATTGACCATAACTTAAGGTTACAATTGAATATGGGTCGTTTATTACCCAACCAGAAAAATGACTTGAGTTTACTGGAAAATTAAACAGATTTGATTCAAATAGCAGTAAGTCATATTGATTGTTTTTGTAAATAACTGAGATTTGATTGCTAGAGAGTTGAATATCTGCAGCTAAAATATGAGACTGACCTAGTAATTTTGGAAAACCTCCTCCATCAATCAAAATTGGTTGATATAATGATGAGAAAAAAGATGAATCAGTTCCAGATGAATTTATCTGTACGCCATGCATTTTATTCATTGAGAGTTGATTATTTTCACTCTCTGAAATATATGTAGAATCAAACAGTGGAAAAGCAAGAGAACCGATTAAAATTGTCAGGCAGAATATACAGAGCCTCATTGGATTAATTAAATCAATGCAATTTATAAACTTAATTGAGCCCTCAAAAATATTGCTATTCTCTACTCAATCTGTAGAAAACATTGCTACGTCGCTTTCTCGCCGCTCACCAATCCATAATTTGCTTCCGTTGAACTGACTCTCGTCAACTCTATTATTAATCAAAAAAGAAATTCTGCGAATTTGAGCGTTTTACTCTTTCAGCGGCAAACCAACTTAAATTACTCGCAGCGGGATGGGTATTTCCTACGGGGGCTCAGACTAAAGAATGCGCAACAGATTAGTGTAAAAAAATTCACCGTATAGGGCCTTTCCGGGAAAGGGCACTAGATTCCACGGAAATAATATTTTTCAAACGGATTCCCTACTTGTTCCATTGAATTTGTTTTCAGTGATGTGAATGCCCATGCGGCCAAGAAGAGGTCGCCCTGAATGTTCGAAGATGCCGAAGTGCTTACACCCTAGCGGCGCTTGTTGAGATTATCAACAAAGTTAGAACATTAGAAATCGATTTTGTTAACAAAGTCTTCCATTGAACGAATGTCCGAGAAGTAAACCGCTCGGACCAATCGTATTCAAAGAGGGCTGCGATAATGGCGAGTAGGATATTCACTCTAGTGGGTGGTCTATACCCTCTTCACCAAGCACCCATTTCAAGCATTTGATAACCCCTTGAAGGGCCTTATAATTACGAGCGGCTTCTTTCATACCCTCTTTGTCACTATTATCACGACATTCCTCAAACCAACTTTGCCATTCAACCCCACGCTCTTCTGCAATCTCTAGCATGCCCTCAATTTCATCCCATTGACGGTCGTAACTACGTCGAGGTGCTTCATCGCCTATTCTCATCGGAGCGCCCCCGTCAAAGTCGTATATTTTATACTAATGCCGAACTGAACAAAGGTGCATCAATGTAACAGTAAATTAATTTTAATCAACACATCATCTGCGTGATTTAATTTACTCAGATTTTTTGCTACTTCCGCGATTACCTCGCCTTGCCAATGTGGTTTTCCGTCCCTTTCTCCGGTGGTTTGAGCGACTACTATCTTCTGCCACCCGGCCAGCGGTCCCACCTAGGGATAGCGCTCCGGAACCCATCAGGTTTGAGACAAGATTGTCTGCTAATTCCTCATTCTTCTGAGGTGTGCTAGTTGATTCTTCAACTGATTTGTTGTGAAGAGTAATCCATGATGATCTCTCATCTCTAATTCCTTGTAATTCTTTACGAGCAGACGTAACCTGAGCCATTAATTCCTCAATTTGTTGGTGTACTGCATCTGCATCCTTTCGACACTGAACGAATGAATTGTGAAGTCTGTCTCCTTCGGCCTTCAAGAAATCTCGTTCATCGAATTTTGGTTTTACTTCTTCCCAGATTTTATCCGCTTCATCATTAAACGCAACCATCTGTTTGTGTTCTTCATCTGCTTCTGCTTTTAGTTGCTCGATGGAACCCTCAAGGTCGTTAATATCTATTTTAATTCGCATCTCAGCCTGAACTTGAGGTTCAAGTTCTTTGATTTCATTTTTTAGAGATTTCAATTTCTTGTGAAGACGGTTTTCAGCATCCAATTTCAGAGTCCCGTCCCTTTCTAAACGGAATTCAATTTGTTCTGCTTCTGCACTCTTCTCTGAAAGTTGCAAAACAACTGATTTGTCCCTATTTGATTTTGCTGATTTTGACTTTGAAAATAAATTTCTAAGTTGTTCTTGGATTGCATCTCTTCTTGCTTGGTGAATTTTCGCTTTAACTCTCA
Organism: uncultured Candidatus Poseidoniales archaeon; assembly: GCA_964645485.1. Classification (GTDB taxonomy): domain Archaea; phylum Thermoplasmatota; class Poseidoniia; order Poseidoniales; family Thalassarchaeaceae; genus MGIIb-Q1. The sequence goes on along the minus strand of CAZXZO010000004.1, from coordinate 45,269 downwards.
CCTCTTTTTGAGAGTCCAAAATTTCTTTAATTTCTTCACGCAAAGAGCCATATTGCTTCTGAACAGCATCTCTCTTATCGGCGTTTGTGCGAGCAGATTCGTTGTGAGTCCTTCTCTGGTCAGAGAGTTTTCTCATCTTAGATTCCATCGCTTGAAGTCGTTCACGAACCCCGTCTTGCTCGGGGTCGGACTCTTCCACCTCTCGTGCCATCGGCATCGCCGACTCATCAATCCCATATCAAGGCGTCTTTGCTTCCGAATTAAGCGGTGCGTACCAATATTCTTGATTGGAGTGTGTTTGAGAGGCTCATTCTCACCCCATTGACTTGCCAATCATCACCATTATTTTGGACCTTAGACCCAACCATTAATCCCATGTCTGAAAGGGTACGAGCATCCATACCATCGATAACAACCAACTCTACCACACCGGGAGAACCCACAGGTAAAGCAGAAAGTGGTAATAATATACCTTCAATATCACTACTAATCATTCTATTAGCCGCTGGTATTTCATCACCATCAATTGTGTGACTTGGGTAACCAAGCAACCGGTCTATAGAAGATTCTAATTCATCTGTTAGGGCGTGTTCCAACCTGCATGCAACATCTTTCACATCGCCTCTGAAATCCAACATTTGAACTAGAAAAACCTCCATCAGTGCTTCTCTTCTTTTAACACGGCTAGCCGCATCAATGCCTTGTTGAGTTAATGTCACTCCTTTGTATGGAACATAATTCACAAATCCCTTGCGTCCAAGCCGCTTTAGCATCTCACTAGCACTTGGTGCTGAAACATTCATCTCTTCGGCAATTCTACTTGTCCTAATTGGTTCGGTATTATCTATCAAATGTATTTGAAACAGTTTTTTGAGATACATCTCTTGATCTTCTTGAATAGGAATTGACATGGTTCCACCTCATTCTTTTTCTGCCATGAACTTAGATTCACACCTTGGACACTTGGCTGTAATTGGCCTCCTATCATAAGGAACCTTCAATCTCTGTGCGCAGGCAGGGCAACGAATCTCATCTCCTGCAGATTCTGCAGATGCTATTGAAGAGTCAGCGCTCTGTGGCTTAGCCTGCTTTTTCTCTACTGGTTTTGGTTTGGTTGCTTTTTGAGTTGAAACCGTGCCAACTTTAGTCCCCAATTCGCGCTTCTTCGATTGTGAAATTTCTGACTTCTCAGGCTCTTCAATATCTTCATCATCATCGACTATTCCATCTGGCTCTGAATCAGATGTTTGAACAGGAGTCACTGGGAATACATGAGTACATGCGGGACAACGGGCCTGCCCATCATAATCGTTGGGAACTCGCAGTGTCATACTGCATGAAGGGCAACCGACTTCTTGTTTGCCTGTAGGATTTATCTTCTCCTGTCTGTTCTTTTTGGCATCTTCCTTGGCAGTCGCTCTAGCATCTCGCCTCTGTTGGCGATGTTGCGCCCTCTCATCAGGGTCCTCTCCTTGCCAAACAAATACGAATCGTGCCACTGCTGAGATGACAATGCCAGCTATGGCGCCATAAATGATGGCAGCCCAAGGAATATCAAATGAATCAGCAACAGTGGGAGCTTTGGATGGATATGATTTCGTGGTTATTGTTTCAGTTCCACCACTTCGCCATTCAAGGTGTAGGCCCACAGCCACCCCAGAAGGCCAATTATCCAGGCTAATTTCTCCCGATTGGCTATCTCCTGCTTCTACTAAAGGTGCTGACTCTTGCCATAGTATTTCATTGGTTGAAGACACCTTGAGAACCAAAACTCCCCCGGCGATATTGTCAGTACCATCATTTGAGAGAGTGTAGGCTATTGTAGCAGACTCACCACTAACCGGTACTGCAGGATTGGAAACACCTAAGATTACACTCGGCTTAACATCTGGTTCACTGACTGAACGTGTGGAATTCATTTGTGATAATTGTGCAGGTAGCCAATCTGCAACTTCCAGTGTTAGCCAGACTCCCTCAGCGACCAAAGGTACACCTAAATCGAAGGAAAGAGTACGTTGCCCAGGTGCCAATTCTACATCAGTATCAATCACTGTCACAGAATCATCACCGTTCATGTGACCAACCTGAATTCTGACAGTACGAGAGCGACCTTCTGACAATTGTAAATCAATTTCAGCAACTAAACCATCAGAAGTAGTCCAATCAACAGTAGTGATTTCGCCCTCCAAATGTTGTGAAGGTGAAACCTGGACTTCAACTTGACCAGAAAGGTTTGCATCAACTAAGCCATCTTCACTCACTACTGCCCAGTATAGAATTCGACTTCCCGCACTTCCTTGAAGCGTGTGACTAACATCTAATTGCAAACTATTCCCGACAAAAAATTGCCGCGACAAACCTTCTGATAACCCTCCTGAATCACTAATTGAGAGTCTTGCATTTCCTTGGTAATCACCCCCGTTATGAGCGATTAGTGTTGCTTGTAAGTCATCACCAACATGAAAATTAGTTCCAACAATTGCCAAGCCAGCACTCCCTGCTGTCGAGAAATGTGCGGCATCCATATCGTATGTGTGTGAAAAACTGGTTATTGAGTCATCATGAAGTCTGTCATTATTCACAACTGAGCAATTCAAATCCCCTGGTCGAACCAAAAATGAGAATTGACGAGATTGTCCTTCGCCATGGTTTACGTACAAAGATTCGCTAAACACCACTGAATTAGAAAATGCACATCTTAGGTCCCCTACCCATGCTACTTCTCCAGAATTAGACAAATTTACTGTCCACATAACCTCCTGTCCTAATTGAGGTGCAGAATTGTCAGCGCTTGCAAGGATATCTAGCCTTGCTAAAGGCGGAGGCCCGACTTGAATTTCAAGTGAACTTACTTGACCAGACAAATTTACTCTGAAAGTTGTCAAATTATTCTCAAAGAGTTGTGGTATTGAAAAATTCACAGGAGTTGAAGATAAAGGTGAAATTGTTAGGTTTTGAAAAACAAACTGCCCGTCGTCAACTGCAAACCCGATACTGCCGGTGAAGTCAACTTCCCCTGAATTGCTTACAGGGACTTCCGCCCAACCTACATCTCCGTCCCTAAATGATGAGTTTCCACTCGCTTCACCAGTGCTTGGGTTAACTGGAATGATCTGCCATTGATTAGTGTCACTGACTTCACCAGTGGCTGGCGCTAATCTCTTGACAAATTGACTGATTGAGTCTGTATAGTTGGCAAATGGAGTGCCAACATCACCAAAGAGTACTAGATTCATTGTGTATTGGCCGATTGCTAATTGAGAGATGTTGAATTGAACGGTTATGATTTCATCTGAACTAAGATTAAGTGAAACATTTTCACTGGCAATAATTGTACTCTCACCCTCAACAAGAGTCATGTTAATTGCACCTAGGGAAACAACATCATGTGATTGAACATCAATTGAAATATTCACATCACCTTCCCCTTCTTCTAAATCTCCAACCACCACAAGTGATGACGAGTCTAGGAGCAATCCCGAACCATTAGCAGAAACCACAGAAAGTAGAGGGATTACTAAGAACACAACGCAAAGACTTGCCAAAGTCTGGCGGACATAGGAGGCCCTCATCGTTATTGCCTGCGCCAAGACGGATGAATGACCTTTACTATCCTTCGGATAGAAAAACCTCACCTTTATGAGAGATAGTCAGGTGGGCGGCTTGCCTATGGATGTCAGCACACTACTTGCCATGACTCCAGAGGAAGTGGCACAAGCAATAATTGCCCGCCGTCACGAATTGAGTGATACTCTGCCAAAAATCGTTCGCGATAGAAAGCAAGAGTTAGATCAATTGAATCCCTTAGTTGAATCAGCGCTTAAAGAAAGAGACAAAGCAACAGATGAGGTTTCTCATTTGAAAGCAAAAAGAGATTCAATGCAATCAGAAGCAAAAGAATTGCGAAAGAAACTTACAGGCTTACGTGAGACTTTAATTGAAGAGAATAAACTCAAGAATCCGAACCCAGGGTGGGCAAAGGAAAAACTAGCACAAAAATTGGCTGAAATCGACGAAAAAGTTGAAACATCTGCACTAGATTTGAACAGTGAAAGGAAATTACTACGCCAAATGCGTGAACTTACTCGCTCCCACGAAGAATGGGTCACACAAAGACTCGATTCTAACCCCGAATTGAAAGAATATCGGGATGGATGGAAAATGCATAGGCAATTGCTCGAAGATGCTGATGCCGCTCATGTAGAACTAGTACGTTTGGCAGAAGTAAGTGGTGAGCATCACACCAAGTACGCAGAACACAAAGAAGTACAACGTGAAGCACAAAGTCAACTTAACCGTTCAAAATCACTTTTATCATCATCTGATGACATCGTTGGTTACTGGAATCACCGAATTGAAAGTGGATTTGGGGACCTAAAAGATGGGACTGGAGACTTGATGGCTGCTAGCCGAATGGTAGCAGAAGGAAAACCATCAAGCATGCCCCAAAGGCCTGTTGTCAAAAATCAAGGGGGTGAGGAAGAATGAGTAAACAATCTAATTCCAAGCCCAAGAAAAAGTCACAAGAGTCCAAAAAACGGAACTCAAAAAGAGGCAATAAAGGAAAGAAGTCAACTCGACGAGATTTCTTTGAAGATTTAAGAGAACTTGAAACTCATGAAATTGAAGATATGCTCAATGACAACAGAGCATCCTCAAGAGCGATGGAATCTCAACTAGAATCTTTAGAAAGTGAACGGAAATCTTTGATTTCAACGGTACAAGTACTCCGCACAGCATTGTATAATTCTGGCGGCGTTTCAAAAGAACGCCGAGACTTATTGAATGAGTTACGGGAACGAAATAAACAAATCAATGAGGCGAAATCCATTCGCGATGATATCAACTTAAGAGTATCACCTCCATTGAATCTAATCGAGAGATTGCTCAAGCGAACATGGAAAGATTTGACTTCTATCCGCGATGACCCTAGTCGAGCACCAAATCTGGCTAATGAAATCCAAAAATTCTCATTCTTCTTTGAACTAAAAGTAATGCACAAACTCAAGCTTCAGTCTGATGCATCCCACCAAAATTTTGTAGAGATGATTAGAATGCAAAAAGAAACCATCAAGAAACTTGATGGTTTGCAAGAAGAATCCAGTGGAATTGCCGCGAAAGCAGCAGATGAAAATCCTCGCTTAGAAGGCACAAAAATTAGCAGAAAGGAGGAGAAAGACCTCAATAACCGCATCGAAAAAATGCTCGACTCTATTCGTAGCCAACGATCAGAATTACGCCGAGTAAAGAGGGAAATTGGCCGCCTTGAATCCTTTAGTAGAATTCGCAAGGAAGATGAGAAGCGAGGCAGAAAAGTTCGCAAGCGAATCAACACACTCCGAGAACATGCAATGAGTGGCGGCACTTTGTCGATGGAAGATATGGCGAGAATACTCGAGACGGGAGGATTATCCCAATTACAAGAATCCACTAACAAAAAGACTTCAAAGAAGAAAAAACAAGGTTCTAGAAGAGGTGGGAGAAGCAAAACTCAACCTCGGCGAGGCGTTGCTCGCTCTCATCAAAGACGAGAAGAATGAGCGTATGATTACGCACCTTCTTTATTGACCTCCCTTGTACACGTGAGTAAAGTGAAGTCTAACATTGTCAAGGAGGTCGCCAAGATTGATGGCGTTTCCTGGTGTGCAATCTGCTCGATGGAGGGATTCATCCATGAAGTCGAAGGTGCGCCAGCATTGTTCCTTGAAGGAATTGGCTCGCTAATTCCTTCAATCGTAAATACTGCAAATTTACTACTTTCTAATATTCAACTCGGTGAACCCAAAATTGTAACTTTGAATGGTGAAGAGGGGATTTTAGCCGTTTCGAAAATCAACAATTCTTACTCAATTGTATGCAAAACAGAGAAAGGTGTTAATCTTGGGATGGTGCGAAAACAAATGGAAATTGCATCTACACAATTACTTCAACTTCTGTAACTAACAGTGTGATACTCAAGTGAGTACTTCGTCAAGCCTATCTTGCTCGACCGCATTTCGTAATTCCATGGCTATTCTGCGCCCACTACTCATTGGTTTGCGCCAAGTGGCATTTCCGTAAGGGTGACCAACACTGACGTGCACATTAGTACCTCCACCGACTCGTGGAGCAACATCGTAAATTGAATAATTCATGTCTTTGTCAATACATGTTTGTAAACAAAATGGCCCAATAATTCCCGGGTCATAATGCTCTTTGCTTGCGGTGATGAATTTTTCACCCAACTCAAAAGCCTCCTCAAGTAGGCTTTCTCTAATGGTAGCGGTATTGTGCCCTACAACAGTCATCTCTGGTATTTGCTGATGGATTGGCATAGTCATTTGTTGGGGTGCAGGAAGCCTCACATGACCATCTAAACTTGATTCAAATCTCCAATCAACACCAAGTAATTCGAGTTTGGGCATCTCCTCTTCTAACGGACTATAGAAAAAATTGAGGTTGAAAACAGGTCCAACCACATACCGTTCAATTCTAGCACCTGCTAAACTTGCCTCATCAATAACACCCTGTTTGAGAAGTGACTCTGATTTTTCTTGATATTCAGAATAAGAGGCACAAGTGAAGAAACCTCGCTCAAGTTTCTTTTCAGCGTGATGTAATTTAACAATCACAAGACAATCAATATCTTGTGGGTTCTCAATTGCTTCAGGATAAGGTAATCCAGCCTTATCAAGAATCCAATAATAATCTTGATCTTCGGTTCTCTCTTCCATTCTCAACATATTGCGGCTGCCAAACATAGGCACCCTGAAATCGTCCTCAATTTGTTGCATTCCACAATAAGATGTGAAGGAGCGATTGGGAATATATACCACATTCCTATCCCTCATTGCTGCTTGAAATGATGGGTTCAAAACATTATCAAACCGGTCAAGAACTATTGCCTTGTCAACCATTCCTCTTGTTACTCTTCCAGAATGGTTGCGTACAGTTTTGAAATATTCGGAGTAGGTCTTCTCTCTTCCCTTTTGACAGTATGCGACAGTAGGAAATCCTTCTTCTATCGCACCATCACAGATATCCAGTGCTGAGTGGCTTGCTGTCATGCCAATACGTAACTTCATGCGATCATAATCGTTGAGAATGTCCGAGATATCAGTTGAATCAATCATTCCTGGCACCTACTTCAATCGTCACGCTTCATAGTCATCAATTGTTCTGTAGAGAGAGTTTTTCCAGACATTAAAGCGCTCATCAAGTCGACATTTGCAGGCAGTGCATCTGCCTTGGACGGTTGTATTCCTTCAGCGCGGTCTTGCGATGCCTTTAGCAGATTTCTTGAACTCCAAATGCAACGCATTGCTACAATATAGTGTTCATGTTCCCTGTCTGCTTCCACTTTTGCTGTTACAAAAGCCCTATGTGCCAACTCATGCTCATTATTCAAACGCCGAGTCTCATCATTCAACTTACCCATCAAATCATGAGCAGCCTGAGCAGCATCTGCTGCCGAAATTACACGGTTGTGGGCCGCATCACAAGCCTCGCGTAGAGCATCGAGTTGACTGTTTGAATCAGTCCCACCAGTTGGCTTCCTCTTTGCCTCAGCCTCTCTTAATTTACGAGCAAATTGTTTCATATCGTTCTGGAATTGCTTCTCAGCCTTCTTCCCTGTGAATTGTCCTCGCTCGTATCTATCCTCAAGAGCCCTCATCTTTTTGCGGATAAATTCGGGACTATCGCCCTCTTTACGCTTACCTCTAGAATCAGCATCAGCTCCATGGATTTGAGTTCGAAGTGCATTAAATTCTTTATTTGCATTTTCTCGCTCAGCCTTGGCTTCTCTGACACTCGAATTTTCTTTATCACGAACTGTACGCTGGCGCTCGATTTCATCATATATCTCTCGCTTCTGACCATTTACTTGTTCTCGGCGAGACTTATTCTCAACAACTTTTGCGTTCCACTCGTCACGTTGTTCTTGGTGTTTTGTGATGAAATGTTCTGTGCTGGAAATGATATCTTTCAATACCGCCTGCATCAATCACCAGCTCCCAATCTCATTCTCACGGCCCATAGGGCCGGTACTTCACAAGCCTTCGACTGAGGTGGGGCATTTAACCACTATGATTTTAATGGCTTTAGATGTATATTGACAATTCAAGCAGATATTCAGTGTGTGCTTTCAACAACAATAAATACTGAGTATAAAATCGCCTTCATGGGAACTATGTATATTGGCGGCATTGCAGGAATGGAGCGGGTACTAAGTCGAGACGCGGAACCACCATATCTGAGTCTACTAACTGGCCCTCCTGGCTCAATGAAAACCAGTTTTTCCCTCTCTATAATCTCTAATCATTTGCGAAGAACAGGTGGGTTTGGATTATATTGCACAGTTGAAGAAACCGTTGACAGCCTGCTTAAAACATGTAATTCAATGGGTCTTGAACTACCACCTAACTTGCAAATCACAGATTTAACCGAATTGAGAAAGGAAAATGAAGCAATGGATTACCTCAAGTTTACGCGGCGAATGATTCAACACTTTAAGCAAGAAAGAGGCGACCAATTCTCTGTTTTCGTACTTGATAGCCTTGGAGCAATTTACAGCCTAACTAGCGTTGACGCTGAGATGAGGAAGAAGATGTTTGGATTCTTCGACTTCCTCAGAACTCAAGGCTTGTACACCATCATTATCACAGAGAGGCAAACTGGCGAACATGCTGAATTACAAGGAAATGAAGGGTTCATTGCAGATGGAATCATCAACCTAGGATTAGATAGAAGAAATGGAAAAATTGTCCGGACAATGCAAATAGAAAAAATGAGGCATTTGCGACACAGTATGGAAAAGCAAGCCATTGACATTAGTGCAGGTGGAGTGACAATCTTAGGCCCACTGTTTGATTAGCGATGCTAATTATTCGTTATTTTGCGCTCAAGGAAGATTTAGTATTTCACCACTTAAACCGTGTACAATCATCCACCCATTACTTGGGAAATCAACTTGCCATCCGGGTATCAAGATAGGTGAAGAAGTCATTTGGGCAACCTTCTCCTCAATGCGCCACCAATGCAGGATACTCCCGTGAACATTCCCCCCATCCGAAGTTTGACTAACTCTCCAATGTCTCCGTTCCTCACACACTGAGGGCAGTTCAGAGCGCACCATCTCCATAGTTTTCCATGACCTAGGAGAGATCTTCTCGAGTTGGGGTACAAACGGTAGGGGTTCGGAATCACCCATTCTTGTTAGTTGGCCTGAAAAAGGGTCTTCGATTAACGACCAGCGCTGCCTTTCCTTAGTTCCTTCTGGGCCAAGTAGATGGCCATCAATTTGCCAACTTTTTCCTTCAAGTAACACTGGCCGTACTTCCAATCGCTCATATCCACGTTGTGAAAGCCATTCTGTCAGTTTGATAATTGGTTTGATTGCCTGTGCTTTAGGAATTTTAGGAGCCGATTTGACTGCTCTCTTGGTAATTCCACCTATTGTGGGAGAAGCCGGTGTTTCATCAAATTGTAAGTTTAATTTGCCATTGAGGATCGATTTACCAAGCCAATTTGAAAGTTCCTCGCATCCCCAAAGTACCAAGTTAATTCGTTCAGAAACCGTTGTTCGGTCTAAATCAATTAATCTCCGTTCTGAAACGAGCCAATGTGAACCATCAGGCGCATCCACTATCCAGCGCTCCAATTCCATTCTGTCAATCGGTGCCCAACCGGGTTGAGCATGCCAGATGTGGGTTCCTGTTTGCACAGGGCAACCAGCATCAGAATTTGTTATGGATTCAATAATCCCCAAACAATTAATTCCCGGAGTTCTAGAAATGATGGATACAGACTTTACTTCAATTCCAAGTTCTTTGAGAACTGACGGTAAAGAAACTGTCATTGATGCTCGGCTACTTCATTGACACATCAATGCTCGCCTTGATGTTGGCCCTTTAGGGCCAGATTCAGAGTTAAACTGATTTCGCGGAATCATTCAAGGTTACTTCTCAATGAGAGTAAATCGCTGCTACCTGCATCAACCACACAAATAGAACTGACATGGAATGGCTTTGCGCAAGCAGCGCCTAATTCTCTATTGACCATCGATACCCTGTGAATGGGTATATCTGGATGACTACTGTGTAATTCTTCCACATAATCTTGGGGGCAATTTGCCGCTAAAATAACTAATTTCGCTTCCCCATGTGCACAAGCCGTTGCAGTTTGGTTTTGACCAAATAGCAAGGTACCATTCTTAATCGCTGTTTTTAATTGTTTTACTATATCCATTTTTATTCCTCCATACTCCACATTTGTTTCTCATGGTGGGATTTTAATTATTCCTCATCTGGGATGTAGAACAGTTCAACACTACCAGTGCCAAGGGCAACAGGTTGTCCAACAATAATGTTCTCAGCAACTCCAGCTAATTCGTCTTGTTCGCCAATGATTCCAGCTCTTAGAAGATGGTTCACTGTTACTTCGAAAGCAGCACGAGCCAAGATACTGTGTTTGTTTCCTGAAACACCGTGGCGTCCGATTGCACGAACTTCGCCTTCACTTGTCATAACATCGGCTACAGTAATCAAATGTCTTACATCAACATCCAAACGTGCATCTTGAAGAGTCAAAATTAATTCATTAATTATCGCTTGTCGTGCCGCCTCAACCCCTAGATATTGGTGGATCTCGGTGATGTTGTTAGTGTATGTTCGAGCACGGTCAATTCCTTCAAATTCACTTACTGCTGCTAGATTACTTCCAATGGTAGCGATATAATATTCTCCAGTTCCTGCATCTTTCTGCGTGTTTGCTCGCTGAATATCGGTTACACCTTTCAAGCGTAATTCCTTCACTTTTTCTTCTAATGCCAACAATTCAGTGTAATTCGGAGTGACATCGTCGCTTTCTTTCTTTCGACCTGGAATGATGGTCAACAACTTTGGTCGAACATCGTTATCTGCTTCGATGAAAAGACGAAGTCTGCGAGAAAGTATCTCTTTGACTTCAACGGGTTTAACACCTTTCTGTTTCATGTTTGATGGAATTAATTTCAAAGTAATTCTGCGCTGTGTGACATCAGTCTCAATGACTGCAATGTCTTTAGCATCAGTTATTTCAAGAGAAGCTGCAAGATTTCTGACTTTCTTTTCATCATGCTTTAATTCATCATCCAAGTGAATTCTCATTGTTGGAGTCGATGATTTCTTTCGAGCATCAACAATCTCAATGATTCTTGGCAAACCTTGAGTGACGTTTACAGTTGCTACACCCGCATAGTGGAAAGTACGCATAGTCATCTGGGTTCCTGGTTCTCCGATTGATTGTGCAGTAACAATTCCAACTGCTTCAAACGGATCTACTCCAGTAGCCACAGAAGCTTGGTCTGCTTCTTGTATAACTGATGATGCTTGCTTGGCTGTCAATTTGTTCATCCCCCGCTTCTCAATTTGGTCGGCTAAATTACTCAAGACAAGTTTGGAAAGTGTTGAACCTTCCTTTTCCGCAGCATTAACCAAAGCGGTAAAAATATCTGTAGCGTTTAGGCCTCTATTCAGTTGTTCCATTTTCAATTCGGGGTCAAATTGTTCAAGTTCTTGCTGAACTTTGACTCTCCTCTTTGCTGCACGGCGACGGACGACAGTGGTGCTAGTTGTTGATGCTGCAGTAGAACGAGTTCGCTTTCCGAACTTTTGAATTACTTGAGATAATTTATCTGCTTCATCTGATGAAAGTCCACAAATCTTTGCAATTTCACCTTGTGATAATATCTTGACATCATCCCATTTGCGGCCATCAGCGAGATTATGTGCATAATCTTCGGGAATACCCATATCCATGAGTTTCTTCTTGGTTGCTGACTTAACTACCATTACTTCTCACCTCCTAGTGCGTTATCAAGAACATCTCTGATATTAATTGCAGAACCTCTGATACTTCTTGTTGGGTCAGTTCCATCCTCACCATAACTGAATTGGATAATTCTGTCCGCAGTGTTTCTAACTGAGTGATGAGAATCTCCGTGAACCTTCAAATCGTCCATCGCATTGATGAGACGGCGCTGCATATATCCTGATTTGCTGGTACGAACAGCAGTATCGACCAGAGATTCTCTTCCAGATACTGAGAGCATAAAGAACTCTGTTGGTTCTAGTCCTCTCTTGAATGAAGATTGAACAAATCCTTTCTCCTGTGCACCCTTCGCATTTCTCTCAAAGTGTGAAAGTACTCTATCCTTGTAACCTCTCTCAAGACGCTGACCACGAACTCGAGTCTGTCCAATTGAACCGGCCATCATTGAAAGATTGTCCATAGAACCACGAGCGCCCGATACAGCCATCATTACTGCAGCGTTATCACTCGCTAGATGTTCCTTTGCAATTTCACCAGTTCTTGATCTCGACTGGTCCAGAATCTGCATGATATCTTCTTCAAGGGTTTCTAATGGAGTGCGCCCCGGTCTTGCTTCGTAACCACGCCCGCTCTTACCATATTGTTCGAGTTTTGCATCGACATCTGCAATAGCTGTTGAGTTTATCTCAGTGATTTCTGAGCGTGCTGCTGGTGGAAGGTCTTCATCATCAATTCCAGTAGTAAATCCTAGAGCAGTACATATTCCAATTGTAAGTTGAGTTAACTCGTTGAGGAATTGTGCTCCCCTTGTGCTCCCATGAACTTGGAGTACCGCATCAAGCAGTTTTCCATCCTCTGCACCAATACCTGTCTTGTCGATAGTACCTGATAGAATTTCACCATCAATGACTTCAACTTGGTCGTTACTTCGACTCTTGTAACTTAGATTAATGCCTGAAGGTATAATCAAATTCAGAAGTTCACGTCCATTGTAACCAATTTCGCCGTTTTCGCCTTTGACTTCCTTTGGCAAAGTACCAGTCCAATTGATTTTACTTAGGATTTCTAAGGCTTGTCCTTTGGCAACAATACGGTCGCTATTGGTCAGCAAATATGCACCTGAAATGTGGTCGTGAATACCTCCAATAACTGCGCCACCGTAACGTGGGCTCAGAATATTCTCTTGCACACGCATCAAAACCTTCGCTTCAGCACGAGCCTCCTCTGACTGAATAATGTGGAGATTCATCTCATCACCATCGAAATCAGCGTTGTAAGGAGTACAAACTGACAGATTGAAACGGAATGTTTTACCCTCCATCACTCTTACTTCGTGAACCATCATTGACATACGGTGAAGTGAAGGTTGTCGGTTGAAAATTACAACATCGCCGTCAATCAAATGGCGCTCAACTACCATACCTGGCTTGGGGCTTCCATCCAAATCAACAGTTGCAAGTCTGTCCTCTACCTGTGTTCTTTCTTCATCTTCCTCATCCCATGGTGAACCACAGTGTGGGCAAATGACATCCAGATGTTCAGGGTATGGAGCGTCTTCAGCTTGTTCTTGCTCCCATCTCCAGCGGTTGTGGATGATTGTGCGTGGGTCATCATCAGGAAGTTGATTTCCATTCTCATCTTCGCCACGTAAGTTAGCAATTGTAGCCTCTAAATCAGCAACCCAGTTCTCTTGTAAACCTTCAATAGTACGACGATTTTCCTTCTTGATAACTAAACCAGGCAAGAAATTTGGTGCTCTGAGAACTTCGTTAAGTTCTGGAGCCATTCCCTCGTAAGGCTCATCACGTTCAGGGTCTCCCCCATCACAAACAGGATTCATACAGCGGAAACCAGACCAAATGAACTTGGTTCTGTCAGTAATTCGAACACGGTGAGTGTCGCCGCGAACAATATAATTCACACCGGGGTGATTATCAGGTCCGCGCAAAATCATCTCACGAAGTTGTTCACGGTTACGCTTGGTAACACGGATTGGCACGGTCAAATCTTTCGCAGATTGCTCGGGTACACCAACTTCGTTTATTCCTAAGAATGGATCTGGTGAAATAACTGAACGCGCACAGAAGTTCACACGCTTTCCAGACAAGTTACTACGGAATCTTCCTTCCTTACCTTTCAATCGCTGTGTTAGCGTCTTGAGTGGCCTACCACTACGGTGACGAGCCGGTGGAACACCACTTGTTTGGTTGTCAAAGTAAGTAGTTATGTGATATTGGAGAAGTTCCCAAAGGTCTTCTACAATCAGTTGTGGAGCACCTTGGTCACGATTTTCTCGTAATCGTTGATTGATTCTCAATACATCCACAAGCTTGTGGGTTAGGTCGTCCTCTGAACGGTCACCACTTTCTAGTGTGATAGAAGGGCGTACGGTAATCGGCGGTACTGGAAGCACTCTCATGACTACCCATTCTGGACGGTTTGATTCCTTATCCATCCCTATGTAAATTAGGTCATCAGCAGGAATTCCTTCAAGCCATTCACGAATATCTCTAGCGTTCAATTTGTGCTCGCTCTTGTCCTCTTTCTTTTCTTTGAAAGTTGTCGGCTTCTCAAGTAAGATTTTTCCTTGTTCGCTTCCACAGTGCATGCAAACCATTCGCTTTTTACCACTGCAAGTTTTCTCAATATCCTTGATGATTTTCTTTAGTTCAGGTGAACCTGGACCGTGCTTCTGAATGATATCCAATACTCTGTTACGATAGAAATCTTGCTCTGAAAGTTCACTATCAACTGGGTGCGTACCTGGGGTTTCGTGCAGAAGAACACGGTAACATTTGTTGCAAGTGGTCTTCAGTGCAGTCTTGATGAGTGGTGTGAAACCACAGTGGATAACAGGTAATTCGAGTTGTATGTGACCGAAGTGACTTGGACACTCATCATGCTTATTTCCGCAAGTTTCACAACGAATTCCTTGTTCAATTACACCCATCTGAGGGTCCATTAGACCTTGGTGGAATGCGTGTCCATCGTCCTTGTAAGTATCAGCAGTTTTGACTTCTACTGCGCTCAGTCGGCGGATCTCGTTTGGTGCCATCAATCCAAATTTGATTGAAGCAATACGCTTTGGAATCTTTGATGCATCTAGTTTTTTAGCCATTCAAATCACCTCCTGTCCTCCAATTGAAGTCGCATGGCAACTCCAAGTGATTTCATTTCGTCTAGTAATAACTTGAATGCATATGAGGTTTCTACAAGATGAACTTCTGCACTTTCACCATACACCGGGCTGACGTAACAGCGGCGGCGATTATCCCAGTATGCAATGTGACCGCTTTCGGCACAAACTGGCAGGGTAACACCGTCTGATTCATCCAATAGTCTGTCTTTGATAACCATGGAAGCACCATGAGCAATCAGACAGTCTCTCTCCATCTCTCCGAACCGTAGTCCACCTTGTCGAGCTCGACCTTCTGTGGGTTGACGAGTCAATATTTGCACTCTTCCACGACTTCGTGCGTGGATTTTACTGCTAACCATGTGGTGCAGTTTCTGATAATAGATACAACCAACGAAAACGTTTGATTCGTACTCATCACCAGTTTCACCATTGATCATGCGTTCTCTTCCTGTATGCTGGAATCCGTTTCGCAGCAATCCTTCTCGAAGAGCAGTCTCTTTTTCACCAGAGAATGCTGAAGCATCAACATATCTACCTTCCATGGCACCAACCTTGCCGCCAATCATTTCTAGAATGTGAGCGACTGTCATTCTGCTAGGAATAGCGTGTGGGTTGATAATCAAATCAGGCACGACTCCATCAACAGTGAACGGCATATCTTCTTGGTCAACCAAGCGGCCAACAACTCCTTTTTGCCCGTGTCTTGATGAAAATTTATCACCCAATTCAGGGATTCTGTGTTGACGTAGTACGATTCTTACTAAACGCCCAGCATCGAGGCTCTCAGTCACGAACAAATGGTCAACATGACCATTTTCTCCATGCCTCACATGCATACTGGATTCTTGGCGGTATTGTCCCATCATGAAAGCACCATGACCTTCCTCTAGGAATCTTGGGGGACTTGTCTTTCCAACCAACACAGCGGGGTCCTCATCTCTCTTTCCTGAAAGCATAGTTTCTGGATGAGGTAACCCATCGTACTCCAAGTGAGCATACTCTTTGCTGTCTTTACGACCTTTAACTTCATCTTGTCCCGCACCAGGGATTTGGATTTCTTCTTCTTGTCCACCGGGGAATCTCTTCCTTTCAGCATTGTAAGTTCTAACGAAACTTGAACGACCAAGTGCTCTTTCAACTGAAGCACGGTTCATAATGACCGCGTCCTGCATATTATAGCCGTGATGACTTAGAATTGCAACGATATAATTTTGTCCACCAGGGCGATTGACAAAGTTTGTTGATTCCATTGATTGTGTTTGCACGATAGATCGTTGCGGGTAGTCTAGAATGTGCATTCGAGTATCAGGTCTTACGCGGTGATTACTTGCTGGTAGGCCAAGAGATTGTTTGACCATTGCAGTTCCACCAGTAACTCGAGGGGTCGAGTTGTGTTCGGGGAATGGGACTAAACTCGCACAAACACCCAAAATCAACTGCGGGTCAATTTCAACGTGAGTATAAACTAATACATTGCCACTCTTCTTTTCTTTGCGGCGAAGCTTCTCAATATCTTCTTGGAAATAGTTCAGAGGGCGAGTGAATTTCTCTGTCACCCATGCACCATTGGATAATTGGACTTCCACCTCTAACTCTGCTTCTGAAATGTCAAACTCACCGAGATTTGTCCATGTGACCTTTGCTGGGTCGATTGGGCGCTGGTGTTTTGGAGAAAGTGTTGGTAGGTCGTAAGGCCGTGGAGCGACAAGAAGGTCTTCTTCTTCTTCTGCATCTACCCATTCAACTACTCCTTCGTTTACGAGGTCTTTGAAGTTCATCTCACGGTCTGCAAGAGCAACTAAGTGCTCCTTTGCTAGAGAAAGATTGCCGCTCTCAAGAACTAATAACGGACGCAGAATTCTTCCTTTGTCTGTATTGATGAATATATCACGGTTCACTGAGTCGTGGCGAATACTGACTTCAGGGCGTATTCTTCCATTCCTTCTTCGGCGTTTGAAGTGAGTAACCAATCGGTGAGGATTCTTGTGTAGACCGAAAATGTCTCCATTCACGTGAATTCGGGAACCTTCTGACCAATCTTCTGGCTCAATGACATTAGCCTCTTTTAGCAATTCTTTTACATCTTCTTCTGATACTGCTTCTGAAACATCAATCATTTGTGCTGCATTCTTTACCAAACCACAGTTTTGTCCCTCAGGGGTTTCGTTCGGACATAAACGACCCCATTGAGTTGGGTGAAGATCTCTAGCTTCGAAATGTGGTTGGCTTCTCACAAGTGGGCTTGTGACTCGGCGCATATGTGAAAGCGCTGAGATGAAGGTTGTTCTGTCAAGCAATTGGCTGACACCAGTTCTACCACCAACCCAGTTCCCTGTAGCAAGAGCGTGCATGATTTTTGATGTCAAAACATCTGGTCGTAGACAACTATTGATTTTTAGTTCACGTTTTCTGTTGTGGTGGCGCTCAAGTTGGTACTTGAGGTCACGAGCGAGTTGAGTCATGCTGACTCTGAATAAATCTTCGATTAAATCTCCAGCAAGACGGACACGCTTGTTTGCGTAGTGATCCTTATCATTTGGCTTACCTTGAGTAATTGCCATTTCTAGAACTTGACGAACAATCCGCCCAAGGAAGACCGCTTTCTTCAAACGGTGCTCGGGTTGGTCACCTAGGTGAGGAAGTAATTCCTTATCCATTAGATTGTTGACACGCTGTTCACGATATTCTTTTTGCTGGCCAGCAGCGAATTTCTTCTCTAACCATGCAAGTGCTTCTTCGTTGGTTTCCACACCATAAGCATCCTTAGTATCCAAGTCCCGGACGTGATTGATGTTTGCAACAACGTACTTGAAAGCGTCTTTGTGGCCTGCAATCGATGCGAATATTTCCTCATCTGAATTGATTCCAAGAGCACGCATTAGTAGAACTGCTGGAATAACTTGAGCACCAGCACTGCTGATTTTCACCATCAGCATGCCATCTTTTCTCTTTTCAACAGTCAGTGGCTTTCGAACACCATCTCTTTGTGAGAAAATCTTTGCAACTTCTGTTGCCCTGCTGTATCTCTTGCTCATCTCAACAGTAACTCGGTTTGGCGCCAAATCCTCCATCGAAATTAGAACTCTTTCTGTTCCATTGATGATGAAGTAACCACCTGGGTCGAAAGGATCTTCTCCCTTCTTCTTTAGAAGAGACATGTAATGAGTGCGGTCTTCTTCACTCATCTCTGGGCTGAGATTTCGATTTTGGTCGATGTGACCTGGATTTAGATTACATCTTTCTGAACGAACCATTACAGGTAGGCTTCCAACTTGGACTCTATCTTCTTTGATTGGTGTTGGGTGGTCTTCACGGTGTATTGTGAAGTCCATAAAAATCGGAGAAGAATATGTCAACTTACGAAGACGGCACTCAAGGGGAGTTGCGTCCTCATTGTTTGCACCATTTGCCTCGCGAATTGTAGGTGGTCCGAGTGTCAAATTCTTCATTCTTACAGAAATTTCATTGTCTAGAACGTCAAGCTTCACCAATCCGCCCTCGTCATCGTCAATGATTTCATCAGTACCGATACGAATGTTGCGGACAATCTGCTCAAAACGGCAATCTCGTCCATCGCCCTTTGGCAAACAATCATCGTATGATGCAATCTGGTGATTAACCAAACTTCTTTCTCTGAAATATGTCTTGATAATGTCTCTCATATTCATCGCCTCCTCAGTTACCCTCTACTACTAGCCTGTATGCCACGTGAATTCCTGCTGAAGGACTTCTTCGAGTGATTCTTACTACTCTGTTGTTCAACCAACCTGCACGTAACTCACCATCAGACTGTTCCATTGCCTCTTTCATTGCCTGAATCGCTGGATCAGTAATCAGAATCTTAGGAAGTAATTCAATTCGAAGGCGTGGGCTGCCATCAATATCGGTTCCAACAAGGTCCCAAGGGGCCAATTCTTCCATCTGTTCCTCTTCAGGCACCAATTCATGCAATGGCACGATTTCGTGATTTAGGACATTGAATCTCATTTCACCAAGTGGAATGTTTGTTTCTAGTGCTTTGAGTTCTGCTTTCATTTCCACTCGGCGAGTTGGACGGCGGCGTTTGGAAGCGGCTTGCTCACGAATGATATCCATGATTGTTTCAAGTTCAGTATCAGTCATCTTCAAACTTAATTTGGTAGCGACATCTTGGGCACTCATTTTCTTGATGGTGTCCATGTTCGCGTCGTCTGCCAACTTGTGTGCTAATTCTTCCTTAACACCAAGCTCCATTAATCGCTTCTTAGTTGATGATTTTACTGCCACTCACATACCCCCACATTCGCCAAGAAACCGAGGTACTGGAGCCAATCGAGTGGAGCGGGCCTGACGGGGTTCGAACCCGCGACCAACGGATTAAAAGTCCGTCGCTCCACCTGACTGAGCTACAGGCCCATGGCTATTGGTGACTAACCTCGGACTTGGGTACCCTTCAAAAGCCTGTCGCATGGCATACGCTGACAGTGATGACCGCTCGGTCATGTGGAGGAGAGCAAATCTCCAAACCCTCGTTTCCTGTGGTTCATCATAAAGGTATCCTTGGATTTATCAAAAATACCATTGAAATATGATACTTACACCGGACCTCTGTGAATGACCATACCAAACGTGAGCTCGCAATGCAGAGTGAGAGTGCACTACTTCACGAATGGATTTACCATGAAAAGGAGGGGCTTTCCCTCCGCGTGCCGGCGACTGTTTATCCCCCCCGTGAAGACACTGCGCTTTTGTTCTCCAGCCTATCAAAATTAGGTGCAGGAAAGGGAAGAAAACTCCTTGAAATTGGTTGTGGTAGTGGAGCCATTTCAATTGCCGCGGCAAAACTAGGTTGGCAGGTTACATCCTGTGATGTAAACCCACTTGCAATCGCTACAACAACTGGCAACGCAAGTCACAACAATGTCACCCTGAAAGCAGTAGAGGCTGGCTTGGATGAAGATTCCAATTTCGTCAACCAGAAAATTGTAGAATCTCAGGGTCCGTTTGACATTATAACCTGGAACCTACCATACCTCTCACCAATTAGTGGTGACGACGATAGGTTAGGTCCTTTCGAAGATGCAGGCCTAGTTGACACTCCAAAAAATAGCGGTTGGGGGGTGGCACTTTTGCAAACCCTAACCAGAGAAAATAATCTCCTGAACCAAGGGGGCGCAGTTTATCTTTTACACACTAATAATGAACGTGGAAACTCATTACAGAGTCGTTGGAGAGCGGCTGGATGGGCAACGAGAATTTCTTCTGAACTTCAATTAGTTGACGGCGAAAGATTGACCTGTTTTGCAGCATGGAAGCCACACGAAAAGGCAACTAGGGTTTCTCACGATGTTATCGATTCCACAAACCAATACCTCCTAGATGAGGAATTCCCAGTTGGAAGCCTCGTCACAGCCAAGCAACAACAGGTTGGCAGAGGTCAACGAAAAAGAGTATGGGATACTGCTGCTGGTGATTTTGCTGGTAGTTGGGTACTTGATCCGAAATTGATTGATGAAGGGCCCGGACTGATTCAACTTGCAGCGGGAGTTGCAGTCATCGATGCAATATGTGCTTGCCAAGAAATCCCCTTAGTTTCCACACATTGGACGCAATGCAAACCTTTTGCAAAACACAATCTATCAATTCGTTGGCCAAATGACATCTGGACTAATTCAGGAAAACTTGCGGGTTGCTTAGTGGAAGGACGTCAAACAGGCAAAGAACAGAAAGTAATCCTGGGTATCGGAGTAAATCTTGGTGCAACTTCTAACAAAGAATACCTCTCAAGCAGCCTAAAAGAATTAACTGGTCACATAAACCTAGACGACTTCACAAACTTACTAGACACCTCCGTAGCTTCACAATTTGAAACAGGGGAATTGATCCCTAAACAATGGAGACAAAAAAATGTGATTTGGTCATTAATGTCCAATCACCTAAAATCTGGATTAACCCTTAGACAGGGTGCAGGCAAGATGGCAGTCACAAACATCAATCAAAAAGGAGAATTAATTTGCTCTGACGGAACACAAAAGCACATAATTTCAGATAGTTACAATATTGATTGGGTCTGAAAATCAAGCTGTTTCGACGACTTCATCAATGTCTGAATCTGCTGGACCTTCCTGAAATTTTCGCCAAACACCCCAGACTAGAAGAAGAAGAGACAATATCGTGGGGAGAAATTGAATTGGGATTTGGCGTTGTGCTTTCACTTCTACCTCCCAAGTCCCCTGGCCGTTAATTTCTACCGTGAGTTTCCCACTTGAATCGACATCTATTGAACTTGAGAATGAACCGTCTTCGTTGAATTCAAAATCTGAAACCCTTGCTAATTCAGCGCCATCTTCGCTCATTACCTTGATATTATTTATTGCACAGGTGTTATTGTTTTCACAAATCGGGGATGCTTCGACCACAATATTATCTTTAGAACCAAGAACTCCAACAGAAATTGAACGCACTTCTTGAGTAGATGATACCTCACCAAATTCGACCATCATTGGAAGAGCAAACATAGAGATTGCTAAAGCACCGACTAAGCCGATTGCTCCGACTATAATTGAGATATCATGCGGGGTTACTTTTGCACCCACTCCCCCTCCTGCCATGGATGGGCGAACAGCCAATGCATCATGAACATCGCCCTTGAATAGTTTGAAGAATAATTGACCGTTTATTAGAAGAACCTGCTTGATTAAGAATCAACTCTGGGACACAAAAAGATGCTGTAATATTTGCAATCAGATGCGAAGTAATAGCCAAAATCTAGTTACCGCTTGATTGCGTGAATGTTATTACTACTTTCGTGGAAACTGAACATATGCACACTTTATCATTAGTTTAATGAACGTGTGCATGGCTATCTGGCTAATTCCTGAACTAGCCCAACTCAATGATTAAAGGCGGCACGCGCTGCCAACGCCCCCTGTGGGGGGCGGTGAATGCAACTGCTGAACAAAGTGGAGGAAGACCAAACGATGATTGGAGCAAGTGAAAAATCTAGACTGACGATGGCAGAATTCGCTTCGCAATCTAGAACCCGCGCGGATAGTTATCATCGCTATCACATTGATACAATCGAAATACCTGACCGGCAATCTCTCCCCAACAGATTCCTTGTCAAAGTTGGAAAATTTGGACTAGCAAAGTTACTCATTAGTGAGGTCTTTGAATACTGGGGCAAGTGGGATGTGGTTTTCGCAAGACCCTGTACTTACGGAGTATTTTCTGGACCTGTAGGAGGATTCTCACCTCGGCCTGAAAAATGTGTTGGGTGTTTACGTTGTACTATTGAGCACCCCGGATT
The DNA here is from genome assembly GCA_964645485.1 of uncultured Candidatus Poseidoniales archaeon. Classification (GTDB taxonomy): domain Archaea; phylum Thermoplasmatota; class Poseidoniia; order Poseidoniales; family Thalassarchaeaceae; genus MGIIb-Q1. Next base: position 23,052 of record CAZXZO010000004.1, on the reverse strand, counting down.
TGTTACTATCACCCCAAATCCAGCCCTTGAATCGATGGGCGACTCATACTTGAATTCAAAAATAATCTCCACAATTGATGAAGAAGCCCGTAAAGGCACAGTTCCTGTCAGAGGACAAGGTTACCGTGGCCGTTTCGGAGGACCTGGTTGGGATGAAATGTTCACCGACATGTCTGAGATTGTGCGGCCAAGCCGAGATGGGATACATGGAAGAGAATTGATTAGCACTGTTGTTGATATTGGTTCAAAACCAATGCGTTTACAATTTGATTCAGATGGTGGGCTGGTAAGCGCTGGACCAAAAATGATGAGCATTCAGGTCCCATTTGTATTTGATTCACCTGCTGGAAGTGTCATGACGCCTCGCTTGGCAAAAATATGGAAAACGGCAGCCGAACAAGTTGATACTTTGGCATTAATATCTGCAGATATGGTTGCATCAAACAATTTAGCCTCGCCTGCAGTCGTACCTATCATCTCGCTTGATTCTTATGAAACGGCGAGATCTTTCCAAAATGGCACAAGGATGGTACAATTGGAGAACTGGGGTGCATCAGAATACAAATCTATGGTATCCTCAAACCCGGATTTGATGATTTCAGTGCGAATGGCATTTGAAGAAGGTTGGCAAGACCAACTCAGCGAAATGATTGCCGCTGATGTTCCTGTTATTCACTTCGTGGCAAATAACCACGGAGAAGATGATGGTGGCAGATTTATCATGGACATTATTATCGAAGCGCATGAGATGCTAATCAAAGCAGGAGTACGTGATAAAGTCACACTTCTCCACAGCGGTGGAGTAATCGCTGCCGACCATCTTCCAAAGGCAATCATCTGCGGCTTAGATGCAGTTGGTCTTGACTTACCACTACTCGTCGCAATCCAAGCTAGATTAGGCGGAGACACATCAAGCAGAGAAGGATACACTGCAAAATTACCCAAGAAATTCGATGATGAATGGGCTTGTCAACGAATTGTCAACTTAACTGGGTCTTGGAGAGACCAGATGCTCGAAATCTTAGGCGCGATGGGTATCCGTGAAGTCCGAAGATTGAGGGGTGAAATGGGTAGAGCAATGTGGTGTTCCCATCTAGAGGAAGAGGCTTTTTCAGAAATTGAAGGATTCACAGGAGGTGGAATTTAATGGCCAAGAGTAACCTACCAGTATTCCCAAGCGAGACGATGATACACAAGATTACGCACCTTATGCACGATGGAATGGAAGCACGGACCTCTGGAGAATTTGAGATTCCACCGGCTTTGGGAGATGCTCGTTGGACAGATGAATTGATTCTCTCCACTTGGCACATGGCAGCCACTGGAACACTGCCTGAAAATCTAAATTACAAAACCGGAGATAGTAACGGAGGATTTGACCGACTTGATTTCAAAATGTTGGATGAAGAAAAATGGCTCAAACACTCTGAAGACATCAAAACCAGCATTCCACTGAATAGGCGCGGTGACCACAGGAAGAAATTAACCCCTGCAATCCCGATCTATGGAGGAGGGATGTCTTATGGTTCCGTCTCGGTTAATGTGATGATGTCGCGCGCAATCCACGCCAAGAATTGGAATACATACATGTCAACTGGAGAAGGTGGCTATCCCACTGAATTGTACGAATGCAGAGACCACGTGATTACACAAGTTGCTACTGGCTTATTTGGTGTTGAAGAAAAATCCATCCAAGCCGCCCCGATTGTTGAATTCAAATATGCCCAGGGGGCAAAACCGGGACTTGGCGGCCACTTATTGGCTACCAAAGCAGGCGAGGAGGTTGCAAAGATGCGGGGCAGCGTGCCATTTGTCAGCCTTTTCAGCCCATTCCCATTCCATTCAACTTACTCCGTTGAAGACCACTCAAAACACATCGATTGGGTGCAGACAATCAACCCTGATGCGTTGATATCTGTCAAAGTTTCAACACCACACGATGTTGACATGGTGGCTGTTGGTTCATTTTATGCTGGAGCCCACATCATCCACCTTGACGGAGCCTTTGGCGGAACTGGAGCAGCGCCAGAAATTGCCAAGAAAAATATTGCAATGCCGATTGAGTTAGCAGTACCGAAAGTTCACAAATTCCTCATCAAAGAAGGAATTAGAGAGAATGTAACTTTGATTGCTAGTGGTGGCATCCGAACTGCAGATGATATCGCCAAAGCCATCGCATTAGGAGCAGATGGGGTTGTTCTAGGTACAAGTGACTTAGTTGCAATGGGTTGTACTCGCTGTTCAAATTGTGAAGGCGGACCTTCTGGTAGAGGTTGCCCTTGGGGATTGACAACCACGGATATCGAATTGCAAGAATGGGTACAGCAAGATTGGGCAGTAAAAAGATTAGATAACTATTACACTGCTCTTCAATGGCGTCTTCGAGATATCCTACGAAAATTAGGACTAAGTGATGTCAAAGATTTGGTTGGTCGTACCGACCTATTAGTCTACACTAGGAGTGATTTGGAATGAAGAATGCAGAAGCACTTCTTGATTCAAGGCGATTAATGAACAGCCGTTTACCAAAGTTTGAGTTGAATGAAGACGATGCAGCCGAAGGAGGTTGTGGAGTTGTTGGTTTGGCATGTGAAATCCCAGTTGCTGGACGCCATCTATTCAATTCACTTGAACAAATGCGTAACCGTGGAAACGGAAAAGGCGGCGGAGTAGCAATGGTTGGACTTGACCATGAACAGTTCGGTGTTAGCCCTGAGATTCTCAAAAATGATTACTTGTATGCAGTTGCTTACTTAGATGATTCAGTGCGAAAAGATGTTGAGGAACAATTCATTAATTCAAATTTTGATGTTGACCACACTCATGAAGTATCCACTCTGGATAATTGGAAAGAACTTGAAAATCTAGATGTGCAACCACCAAATGTTGTTTGTTATTTCATAAGGCCAAAACCAGCCGCTGTGGAAAAATTCCTCTCCGATGGAAATCTGACAGAATCAGATTTCGCCAACAAAAAAACCATGTGGGATGAAATGGTCTTCCAGAATACTCACAAATTAAATGTTGAATTTTATGCTAAGGAACAAAGAGCAGATGCGTTCGTTCTAAGTCATGGACAAAATATGATTATTCTCAAGATTGTCGGATATGCTGAAGACGTGATTCGGTACTATAGACTAGATGACGTAACAGCACATGTTTGGATTGGACACCACCGCTACCCAACAAGAGGCAGGGTAACTCACCCAGGTGGTGCACACCCATTTGGACAGGGTGTTGACGTTGCTCTTGTACACAACGGGGATTTCTCAAATTATGTTTCAGTCAAGGACTATCTTGGCCAAAGAGGAATGGAACCGCTCTTCTTCACAGATACTGAAGTAGCAGCACTCGGTTTTGACCTCCATTCTCGAGTATACGGATACCCGATGGAATATGTGATAGAGAGTTTAGCGCCCACAGGCGAACTTGATTTTGTGATGCTGCCTGACGAAAAACAAGAGATTTACGAAGCAATCCAAAAAACCCACATTCATGGCTCACCAGATGGACCTTGGTTCTTCATAATCGCCAAAGCAGATGGCCTGACTCATCAATTAATTGGAATAACTGATACCAGCATGTTAAGGCCGCAAGTTTTCTCTTACCAGCGTGGTGAGGTCGGCATCGCTTTTTGTGGTAGCGAAAAGCAAGTTATCGATGCAGTATTAGAAAGCTTATCATCCGAAGATAAGCGATTCTGGCGCCGTTGTGACGAATACTGGAATGCTAGAGGCGGCTCTTACACAGATGGAGGCTCATTCATATTTGATGTAAAACCTGATGAAAATGGCGGACATGAACTAATCATGAGCAACAAATTTGGTGCAATCGTTGATACAAAACCAGAAGGCAACTTTGAGATTGAACCAGCAGCAATGGATTCAGGATTTGATTGGCCAACTGAGTGGACACCAATCGAAGTCTTCGGGCAGATTGTAACTGCTTTCCCTGACCTTGATTGGCCTGCTGCTCGTGCCCTTCTTGCAGAAATAGGCTCCAATGCTAGCCAACATTCAAGGAAACAATCAATCGACTTGCTATGCCTCCTATTGAACAGAAAATATGACACAGGAAGTCTACGAACAAGCCGATGGTTAGATTGCGTTGAAGACGCAATAATGGGGATTTTGAATCATGCTGGGACAACTCCATGCGAACATTTCTCTGGCCAAAAATCCCCTGGCCACCTACCTGAACCTCAAAACGAAGGCCAAGCAATTGTTGTAGACGCACGACCTTATCCGATTGAAGGAACGGAATCTCTTGCTCGAGAGTTAGTGGCGTTGTACAATACAGGATGGAGTAACTTTGTCGTTACACATTGTCATGGACACCGGTTCATTGGCAACGGATTTGGTATGGAGACCTCAGATGTGAGAATCGACGTCTTCGGAAGTGTTGGCGACTACCTTGGTAGTGGTAGTGATGGAATGACTATTCACATGCATGGAAATGCACAGGATCAAGTAGCCCAAATTCACAAGGCAGGAACTTTAGTTGTTCATGGAGATGTTGGGCAATGTTATGGATACGGAGCAAAAGGTGGTAGATTATTTGTTCAAGGAAACGCTGCTGGTAGACCTATGATAAACTCCGTTGGCAGCCCAAAACTAGTCATTAATGGCACAGCTTTGGACTATCTTGCTGAATCCTTCATGGCTGGAGACCCGTTAGATGGAGGCGGATTCGTTGTAGTCAACGGACTCAAGTTTGAAAGCAATGGGGAAATCTCTGAACTAAATACACCTTATCCGGGTGGAAATCTGTTCAGTCTCTCGAGTGGCGGAGCGATTTATGTTCGCGACCCAACCAATGTGCTGTCTTCCTCGCAATTGAATGGAGGCGAATTTGTTGAACTAACTGACGCGGATTGGGACATTATCCAACCGTTATTAGTTGAAAACGAAGAACATTTTGGCATCCCTCTTGCCCGATTATTAACGGTAGGTGGAGAGATGTGCTCTCCTTCTGAAGTCTATCGAAAGATTATACCTCTCAAGAATAAGGCCTTATCTGTTGAGGATAGTTGGGCTGGAAAACATTAGGAATGAGAATTTATCTTTTGTTGCGAGAAACTTTGATTCCCAAACGCTCACGTACTAAGCGAATTTTTCCCGAACTGGTCTTTGAAACCAATCCTTTACACCCGGCCTCAAGAACTGATTTTGCCGAATTATATGACTCTAGAGGAATTCTAATTATTGCTTGACCACCAATAAAGTCAAACAATTTGCATCTATCTCCCAAATCATCAATTTGACTTAAAATTTCTTCTAATTCACTCCTACTTTCGATTGACTCATCAACTGCCAAGCCAATCCATCGGCGCTTGGGACGGGCTGCCTTTCGTAACTTGGCCATGCTACACGCTAAGGTGCATCGCCCTTAACAGGAGTGGACCCTTGGAGATATCATGGCCGATATGGTTGAGGATGTTGCTTCGAGCCATATCTCCGGAGATAATGAATCAATTTCGCCCAATTTCTCAGTAGAAAACACCATTGTTGAAGAACCAAAATTTGGATTAATGCAATTAATTGCCACATTAATGGATTTGAAGACTCTTCCTCACATCCTACTTCTTCTAATTCTCTCAACTGTACTTTATGCACTTGCTCAAGGACCAGATTCGGCAAATTTGTATGCAGCGATAGGATTCATTTCACTTTCATTTGGTTATTCCTTAACTGCAATGTCGACACGCTGGGATTTCGCTGCTAGAATGGTTAGAGTTGAAGGATTGGCCGCCGATTCCTGGTTCAAATCTCTGCTTCTCAGGTCATTAAGAGCGTGGACTCTGCCATTACTATTGAGTGGCCTAATTTGCTTTGGATTATTACAGTTGGTCAATGGGAACTCTAACTGGGCTACATGGATCCCATTATCCCTCGCTTCGCTCTTCCTGCTTTGGTCTATAGGCCAAGGGATATCATTCAAATCTGGTACTTCAGCGTGGCTGTCTAGCGGAAAAAAAGTTCTTCAAAATACACAACGAGAAGGCACCGTAATAGGTACATCGGCATGGCAAATCTCGGCTGTATCGGCTGTTGCAATATTGATTGGATACGGATTTAGTTCTGGATTTCAAGGTGAAACAAGTGAGCAGTTGAAATGGATCGGTTTCATCATTCTGGCTATTACAATCCAAGTAGGGATGATTTACTGGATGAAGGATACAATAATTGATGTATCTACAACAAAAGGTGGTGCTAGATTTGCAACAAGATGGGGTGTAATTTCGCAGGTGTTTGTCACTTGGCATCTTGCCAGTGCGTGGCGGAGACTTATTGATGAGCCACAAGCATTCACAATGATTATTGAAGAATTTATTTTGATGATCTTAACGGTACTCTTGGCTATTTGGTCATTGGCAAGTCGTGATGTAAATCGAGGTGGGAAAATTTTCACTTCTCAGAATGCGCTATTCTGGGGATTAGCATTTGGATTTGGGTATGCGGGAAGTATCGCAATGATTACCAATCTCAGTAATTCTGTTGGAGGAGGAAACCTTGCAACAACGATGGCAATTGGACATTTAGTTACTGCAATTACACTAATTATGATTCATCCTAAAACCCTAAGAAATCATAAAAATCGGGTTCAAAATCCTCCTCAAGCCATGCAAGAAGAACGGGATGACATCGAGATTCCAGCGACTGAATTACAAACGGTTGATGGTGCAAATCGAGAAGCGAACGCAGGTGAAGTCAGTGATTTGAAAGCGCCTGATGAAGATGCAATTACAGAAGCAAACGCCGTTGAAGTCAGTGATTTGAAAGCGCCTGATGAAGATGCAATTACAGAAGCAAACGCCGTTGAAGTCAGTGATTTGAAAGCGCCTGATGAAGATGCAATTCCAGAAGCAAACCCGGTAGGAGCCAGTGATTTGGAAGCACTTGATGATGTACTTGAGGTTAAAGAGCCACACTCTCAAGAAGAGGTCATAGACTTAGATGACCTCGAAATCCCAGATGATGTTGTCGATTTAATGGATTAGTCAGAGCCCACTTACTACGGCAACTACTCTCATCTTCCCATCTAAATCATCGGAATGCCTTGCACCTAGAATTACTTGTGCGTCTTCAGTTAATCCCCGCGTGAAAGCATCAGCCACTTGTTCCATTTGATAAATCGACATTTGCCTTCCACCTTCAAGTTGTAAGAGGCAACCACTCGCGCCGATAACCTCCAATCCTGCTAAAGGAGCCGCGAGGGCTTTGAGGAAAAGTCCCTCAGGGTCATTTGCCTCGCCTTCTGCAACAATCATCGTGGCCCCTCCTTTTCTTTGAACTACTGAACGTAGATCCATCAAATCAAGGTTGATTATCCCGACTTGCCCAAGTGTCAAGACCAATCCCTGAACTAACTCTTCTACCCATGATGGACGGATTCTCCAATCCACTCCTCGGCTACGAGCCTGCCATGCCAAACGGTCCAAGGAAAGTTGAGCACAAACATCAGATGAATCCTCTAGCCGATTGAATGCAGGAACAGCAATTTCACATCTCGCTATATGTTCTTCAAATGGCATCGCTGCAATCGTAATTACAAGTGCCCCTTTTCGAGATGCCTGGGCAGCCAATGCCGGTGCAGCACCAGAACCAACTCCACCTCCAAGTGATGTGAGTAATATCATTAATTCCACAGGTTCTAGAATTTTTTCCATTATTGCAGAGGCTTTCATGTAATGTGAAGCCGCTAATTCTGGAAGTGCTGCACATCCAGCATCAGAAGAATCACCAAGTGGCAAACAATGTGCGTGTCGTGAATCCTCAAAGGAAGATTCATCTGCATCTACTAGTAGCAAATCACATTCATCTGCACATCGGGCGTGGGCTCTTTTAGCCCACTGTGAACCAAGGCCGCCAACGCCTGCAATCAATAGACTACCATCATGCACAAACTCTCCGTTGTGCAGGCAAGCGATTGATGTTTCCCTAACAATTACCTGTGTTCAAGGCACGATATTAGTACGAAGAATAGCGTTGATACCGCCTTCTCTCATCTCTCGCCCAAGCATTATCGGGCTCTAGTGTTAGGACCTTATCATAATATTCTACAGCCTTTTCAAACTCCGAAAAATACTTCCCATACAAATTACCGAGGTTGCTCAATACAGGAATGCAATCACCATCTTCTTCAAGCATCCCAAGAAGTAGTTCTTCGGCTCCGGTTAAATCATGCATTTCCATCTTCTTTTCTGCCTCATCAAGGAGGTTGATTTGTTCATCTGTTAGATTGTAAATATTAGCCCATCCACCACTACTCATTCAAAGCCCTCAATACCGGGATGAAGCCTTACCACTTCATCTCTTCTAAAGGGTGATAACTTAAGCCAAGTGACGAAAACTATCCCTGCTGAAAATGACCTACTGCGACCCGACAGAAGTGTATCCATCAGCAAACGATTATTAGACCATTGCAATTCGGGCGAATCAACATAGGTTGAGAGTAGCATGGGCGGTAAAATCAACGACTTTCGCTTACCGCTGATTGTGGTGCTTTCTGCACTCCTCTTAGCAGGTGGAACTATTGCTGAATCTGATGGGATTACAGGTGATAGAGCAGAAGGCGATACAGACGTGGCAATAAGCGGTTGCACTTGTCACACAAATAATGAAATCGCACCATCTGACACTGTCACATTGATTGTTGATGGAGTGCCATATGCATGGGCTGAAGGAACATCTTACAGCCTAACAATCCAGTTGATTGGCGGACCTGAAATGGCTAGCGGACACTCTAACACTGGCGGATTCTCAATGAGAGTATCTTCTGGAGTCCTAACTCCAGGTGCAGGTTATGAAAGCCTAGTTCAAGATGATGGCAGTGAACAAACCATGACTCACACATCAGATGGTGCGCAAGTTCAGGACAGAACATGGGTTGTAACTTGGACTGCTCCAAGTTCTGGGAGCGGTAGTGTAACCTTCTGGGTCGCAGGAAATGCGGTAGATGGAAACTCTGCTCCAATGGCCCCAGATGCCTACAACCGACTTTTCTTTGACCTAGTTGAGGGCAATGACAATGGCGGCACTAGAGCAATCTTTGCTGGAGATGGCAACATTGAGGCACCCGCAGCCTCAAGTGGTGAAATTGACCTCCACAGCATGGGAGCACCTTTCAGAGCTCATTGGCTTGGCCTACTAGGATTTGGTGCAGTTATTGCCGTACTCTTGTTTTGTGGCTTTTTCTTGCGCTATGGTTTCAGTCACCATTACGTTGGACGCAGTAACCTTCTCCGACTCAGAATCAAACACCTACGCAGAGGTGACCAATTATGAGCAGTGAAGACAGACTTCAATGCTGGCGAGATGCCTTAACTTCTTATCTAGGCAACAGAGGTGACAACTGATGAATCAAGATGTTATCACCAAAATGCTGCAGCAAGTTGCTGCCGGGGAAGTAAGCGTAGAGGATGCACGCACTGCCCTTGAAGGAGTTGAACTAAGTGAAGAAACATACGAGTCAGCGATTGACCATGGTGTGTTCAACCGCGTTGAACCAGGAACTGTTGTTCGAGCAGCAGTTACCCCAAGTGGCACCTCGGCACTTGTTATTCTCATCTCAATTTGGGGCTTAGGATGGACCCTTTTCTGGGCGGGCAGTATGACCTACGGACTTTTCAACGGCTGGGACCAACAGCAACTCTCTTACCATTTCGCAATGACAATGGTTACTCTGATAATAATGGGAATTGTCTATCTAAAGTGGGTTCTACCAGACCTTGTCGTTGTCAAGCATCGACGAGGGAAATTCATTGGTCCAAAAGACCCTGAGAGTTGGAAAAAATACGAGGTGTGATGAATGGCAAGAGAATTCAGACTTCGCCCATCTCCAAATGCTGATGAAGCAACGGGAGAAACCGGCTACAGTTTGGATAGACGTCGCTTCATGAGATATTCCTTCAATTCTGCTGCAGGTGTAATCACGATGGCTAGCCTAGGTTCCATCGGATTTGCATCTCTTCTTATGGGGACCAAAGATGGTGATGGTGGTAACAATTCCATCAGTTATTGGGTTCCTAAGGGACAAGAAGCGACAGTGTGGTTCGGCTCAAAACACATGGAACCAATGAAAAAATCTGACTTTGAAGGGCAATCACAAACCGCTACGACCAAAATGGCAGGAGCCCAAGGTGTGTGGGGAGGGATGCCAGTTACTGTGGTTTATGTTCCGCACGAAGAAAACAAGAGTTCTCCTATCTCAAGTGGTCTACCTCGCTTCCAATTCAAAGACGGAGTTGACCAAACAGGTGCTATCATTGGTTTCGGGGGTGAAATCGAAGATGACCCCAAATGGTCAACCCTAAAAATTCATGATAATATCGTCATTATTATGTCTCGCTGCACACATCTCTGCTGTATACCTGGATGGCAACTTGTTGCCAATGATTTCACCGCCGATAACTGGTTACCCGGTGGATTAGATTCAGGTGGTAACAAATTATTCTGTATCTGCCACTCGAGTAGATTTGACCCAACCACAATAGAAAAGAATACAAACATCAACAAAAATACAGGTGCTGCTTTCAATTATTTTGGAATCAAAAGAACTGGCGGGCCTGCACCTGTTGGAATCCCTCTTATTCCCTTCACAGTGAACAATGATGTTCTAGAAGTGATTGACTTTGAGGCTGAAGGAGTGGTTGAGATTCTCGATTGGTACACTTACTGTAATTAGAAAAAGGAGGAAATGATATGTTACTACAATTTTGGTTCCTTTGGCTATTCATCATCATCGTTACGGTGTTAGTAGCCTTGACTTTGCGCAAAGAAAATGAAGACATCCCTCGAAAAGAAATTCTCCGAGCGGTTGAATCTGTAGGAAAAATGGGTCTTGCTGAAAAATTATTCCTGTGGACCTTTTCATGGTTAGATACAAGATTCAGAATCCAAGATTACTGGGCTATGAGTCGCGACGCATACCAATCAGTACACCGACAAATGCCTCTAACCCACGCCGAAAAATACAAACTGCGAATTATTTGGTATTGGTATCCGTTATACTGTTTAGGTGGAATTTCGTTCCTTGCTTTCATTATCCTAATCATCACAGGAACTGTGCTTGGAATCTACTATGTCCCCGGAGGAGATGGTGATCCAACTCCTGCCTATTCAAGCATGCAATTCATCATGACTCAATTGCCATTTGGCTACATTATCAGAAGCATACATCATTGGGCTACTCATTTCATGGTAGCCTCAGTATTCTTGCATATGTGCAGAGTGTACTTTACTGGTGCATACCGAAACCCACGAGAATTAAACTGGCTTATTGGCGTTGGATTGATGTTACTTACCATTGTGTTTGGATATTCTGGGTATCTGCTGCCATGGGATGCTCTAGCGTTTGGAGCAGCAACTATTGGAATCGCAATGGCAAATTCAACACCACTTATCGGTGGCTGGGTTGCAACACTCATGTTTGGTGGAACATCACTTTCAGGGGCGGCAGTTACGAGAATGTATTTCTTGCACGTCTTTATCTTACCAGTTATTGTAACCACGCTGATTATCATTCACCTGTTTATTGTCTGGGTACAAGGAATAGCGGAGCCACATTGAAGGAGTGAATCAAAATGGGTATGTTAGACAATTTTGGCCGCATTGCAGATGTGTATATGCGTGAGAAAGACAAGTTACAAAATGATGGCGAAGAGCGTCGTCGTACCTTTGTCGGTCATCCACTTTGGCCGCATGAAGTTCTCAGAGACAGCATTATTCTTGCATCAATTATGGCGGTTCTATCATTTTATGCATGGCTTATCCCACCACCTCTCCACAGCGCTGCTGACCCGTTTGCTCAGGCTGGGTTCGTGTTCCCTGATTGGTATGTTCTATTCTCCTATGGGTACCTTCGTTGGGGAGAGTATCTACCCCAATTCGATATACCGCTCCCAGATATAATTGGGAATTTCTTTGGTACACCTGTGATTTCTTGGAATGCAGGTTGGTGGGGTGCATTCCTCACAGGTTTCCCGGTTGGAATCTTAGCACTCCCACCATTCCTTGGTGGACGTGCGAAACGTGGAGTGGAAGACCCTTGGTTTGCCACCGCCGGTGTAATTTACTTGGCACACGTTTGGTTCATTAGTGTATATTCAATCAATATCTTCCTTCAATTATATGGGAATAATCGTTCAGATTACTGTAAACTTAACTCTCATGCTGGTCTAAGTTGTGGTGTTCGAGAACCATGGATTGCTGATGTGTTCAATGCAGTCCCCTGGATTTTGACGGGAATTTTAATTTGGATAATGTTGTTCTTTATTGCTAAAGCATATCTGATAAAAGCCGCAGGTTCTAGAGTCCGGCCGAAAACTGGACGAAAGATTGCCCTTGGAGCATTAGTAATTGCTGTCTTACTCTCTGTTGTCTCTTGGCCAATGTATAATGGAGGATTTTGGGATGTTGGTGGCTTAGGTGCTATGGATGATGTTGACGAATTGGCAACTCTAAGGAACCAACCAGAAGATTCCTTAATCGCAATCCATGAAGGACACGAATGGAGTAGCATGGAAGCGAATTGCCTGACCTACGCTGCCAGTTCAGGAAGCATCCTTTGGCAAGATTCCAAATTCACAGAAGATGGTGTTGAACGTTCTGATTATTGTCTGTTACCTGCTGAAAATTGGTTGAATTGGGGTATTTATCAGCCTGTCCAAGATAATATCATTGATTTTGCTGACGAAAATAATCACAAACAAACTCTGACAACAGATGGTGCAGTAACTGGAGGCGTCAATGGATTCACTGAAGTTTACAATTACTCAGGTGATAGTTCGCTTTCAAGCAGTTACTCTCTGAATGTAGAAGACTTAGGTGTTGATGAGTTAACTATGGATCTATCTTGTACCTACAGAGCCTCCGAAAGAAAAGCAGGCGACCACAGTATCAGTGTAGATGTAACTGATGCAAGTGGCACAAGTGTTGCAGGATTTAGTGGCGACTTAGAAGAAGGTGCAACTTGCACCACCAAGTCATTTGATGTTGCACCTGGACGGTATACTGTAACAATGATGGTTGATTCAACTTTCGATGCAGGCAACGCAACGGTAGTGGTTGATGCTACTTCTGATGTATCTGTATTCCAACCACTACTTCTCAACCCAGATACTGGAATGGCGCTTGACAGAACCAATGGAACTGAATTAGCATTAGCAGGTCTAGCGACAAATGACCTGTCATCGTTATTGATTGAGAACCCTACCTACCACCAAAATCCAAAGAGTTTGGATGCCAAACTTACCTACTCCCTGTTCATCCCGCCACTTGCCCTTGGAGCAATTATTTTTGTTCTAATGCGTAGTATGGCTAGAGGATATGAGTATGAAATGAACAAGTGTTACGGATGTGACCTGTGTGATGATGCGTGCCCAGTTAGATTATTCACTGGTGGAGATAAATTGAACATCATTTACAACACATGGAACAATGAAGACGATGGAGTCCCAATGTATTCTTGTTTAACCTGTACCGCTTGTACCAATGCTTGTCCTCAACTTGTTGACTACGACTCATATGTTGATATCCGTAGAAACTTGGTTGTTGGTGGGCCACCAGCAGCAAATATTCCGCACACTGTTTTGCAGGCAGTCTTGGCTGCAGAAGCAGAAGAGGATGCAGATGACGACTTCATCCCAACCGATGAATATCCAATTAACTCAAATGTTGCTTACTACCCAGGTTGTGTAGATTACCTTGACCAAGACTTAGTGTTCAGCCATCTTAACAAGGGTGAGATGAATCTTGGAGAAACAACAACTGCCGCGTTCACCTTATTCGATGAGATGGGTGTAGATGTCTCTTATCTCGGTAGAGATTTCATGAAATGCTGTGGCCACGACCAAAAATGGCAAGGCATGGATGATGTCGCTGAAAAATTAAAGACTTTCAACAAGCAGAAATTGGAAGAAAGCGGAATTGACACACTTGTCAGCAGTTGTGCTGAATGTTTCCGCACCTTTGCAATGGATTACGAACTAGAAGGCATCAAGGTTATGCACACCACTGAATACCTCAAGGAAGCTGGATTCGATGTTGAGTTGACTTCAAGTTGCCCTAAGACAGTAACCTTCCACGACCCATGCCGGCTTGGACGACAAATGGACATCTATGATGAACCACGTGAACTCATTGAGAGTGTTGAGGGTGTAGAATTAGTTGAAATGGAACACCACCATGATGACGCTCTTTGTTGTGGAGTCTCAAGCATGATGTCCTGCAATGAAGATAGTCGAACCCTGCGAGTTAACCGGTTTGAAGAAGTGATTGAGACAGGGGCTGAGATGATGATTACATCATGCCCGAAGTGTGTAGCGCACTTTGAGTGCCTCAAATTCGAGGGTGACCCAAGTTACAACTTTGAAATTCTAGATGTAGTTTCATTCCTTGCCCGTCAAGTGGATGAGAAGAATGCTCTTGGCAAAGGAGCATCCGAAACGATGCAAACATCAGCCACAGACGAACTTGTTGCTTGATTCCAAGCGAACAATCAAGTTCCATCCGACGTAAGCAACTTGAAAGTGGAAAGCCTTGAGGATGAAATCAGATGAGTCAGGTTGACGATGTCACGAAGCGCCGCCAACTTGAGGCGAAACGCATCAAACAACGACTTTCTGAGATGTACGAGATTAGCGCTGAGGATATTCCTGAAGGCGAAGAGGTAGTTGCATTTGTAAATGTAGACCAATGTATTGGCTGTGACCAATGCCTCATAGTTTGTGATGATGATGCTATTGAACTCTACGACGCGCCCTTGAGAAATTCTCTTTTACATGTTGAAGTAAATAAAAAAGCCAAGATTTTACGAGACCCCTGCACTGGGTGCCGGCTGTGCGTATTGGCCTGCCCTACTGATGCAATAGTCATGATTGACAGGTGATTAAATGGGTGAGGAAAAAGACCCCGTTCGCTTTGGTGCAGAGTTTGGACCCTACCGCTCACAACACCACAAAGGAGTGACTCTTTCAACCTTCAAAACCCTTGTATGGGTTTCAAATTTGGGCGGCTTATTACTGGTTGTTGTTGCTCTAGAAATGATGATAGTACAACAACGATTCTACTGGGGATTGGCAGCGATGATTGCTGGAATTGTGGTTGCACTTTTCCCTTCAAATTATGAAATAGTTGGAATGGAAAAGGATGAAGAGGAATCTGATGATGAATCGGAAACATCAGATGATTCTTGATTTGTGAAACAATCAAAGGCCGAATCTCAGAATCAATGGATAATGCGAAGGTTAGGCGTTCGTAAAATCCCCACGCCAATCGGACCAATTATTGCCGAAGCAAGTGAAATTGGATTAACTCGGCTACAGTGGTGTGACATTCCACTGACCCAAAGCAAGACTGGAAGTAAACATCTGGATTACGCTGAAAAATGGGTAAAAGCATATTTTTTAGGACAGGAGACAACAAAACCCAGCCTTGATTATTCAGGATTAACTGAATTTCAAAAGAGTATTCTATTGACCCTGCAAAACACAGTGCCATTCGGAAAAAAAACCACTTATGGAGAATTGGCGAAAACTGCGAAAAGAGCAGGTGCCAGTCGAGCCGTTGGCTCGACTATGGCAAAAAATCCGTGGACAATTCTTGTCCCTTGCCATCGAGTTGTCAAATCTGATGGTAGCCTCGGCAATTACTCCGCGGCAGACGGAGTCAAAACGAAATCCTGGTTGCTCAATCATGAGCAACGTCTTTTGAACTGAGTTCAGCAAGTTCTGACCCCATTGCGAGCATTGCTAATTCGGCAACTAGAGAATGCCAATTGTCAAAACGCCCTAGAATCAAATCTCCACCTTCCATTTTTGACAGATCTTCAGGCTGCAAAAATTTTGTAGAAGGAGTATTCAAATTTGCAATAACACCTTTCTTTGGATTTGCTCTGTAAAATGTTGAGCAACTATGCCCACCAGCGCCATAAACGCATGGTTCTATCACATGGTCATCAACTTTCAAAGCAGTAGGAACTCCTTCCTGGATTAGGAAATCAATCGCTTCTGTACCACCCTTGCCATAAGTCAATTTGTTCACTTTTCTGTTTGATAAGTTCAACAATTGTTCACCATTACGAATTTCAAGAATTCCAAGACCATAAGTGCCCGAGTCGTTCTTCACGAACAACACCGGTTCACCTTCAATTCCGTACTCATCGTACTTCGTTTTCAAAAATTCCAGAAATGCATCAACATGAGCCGCCAATTTAATTTTACATGCTTCTTCTTCTAGACATTTATCTTCACTAACAAACCAGTGTGTCCCCAATAACCAAGGGTCAATTTCTAGAATTTCAGCGGCTCTATCAATGAAAGGTTGAACATGTCTAAAGTGGTTTGATTTTTTTCGCTGATACCATCCCATTGCTTGAGGTGGAGCAACTGGCACACTGCCTATTCCTTGTAAAGGACCGTTACTCAAATCATTATTCATAATCACCAAATCAGGCGTCGACCCTGCAACTCTTAATTCTCCATTTACTGTGGTGTTTGAGAGTTTTAGTACACCAGTTAACCCTTCAACCTCATCTAGTTCGTTAAGTTGTGGTGAACCGACCGTGACTTTTTTTCCATCTCGTGAAAATAATTGTTGGAGTGTTATTAGATTCTCAACATAACCCTTGTTTCTTGTGTGACTTTCCGGCCAAATGTGTAACCATTTTTTGTTCGGGTGTTCTTTATTCAGCCATTCCATTAAGTGTCCTGAAAGATGAGTGTGGTCTGACAAACTCACATTATTGAATCCGGCAGGGTAAGCATTCGCGTCTACCGCAGCAACTTTCCAGCCAGCATCTCTAATATCAACAGAAGCGTATAGTGGCATAGGGAGTTTTTTGCGCTCAGAAGCAAAGAAATCGGACAATTCTTGTCGCTTAGACTCTAACTTTGCAGATAATTCTGCAAGCAAGTTTGGGCCTCTATATTCTGTCATTATGAAGCCTCAATCCAAATCCTGCAGCAAGTCCCAAAGTCCTTTGGATTCTCTACCAAGGCCACCGTCAATTATGTGTAGCGATTCAAAAAGTCGTAATCCGATTGCCATATCCGGCTGAGTATTGAGTATTCTTTCTAATCTTGGATAACTTGCAGCCCATTCTTTTGCATGCGGCTTTAATTCAGTCAACATTTCATCCAAAAGAGTTGGAGTCGTTGCAGTTCCTGCTGGAAGTTTTGGCCGATTAACAATTGATTTAGGTAAATCAGTCATCGCTGCTGCTGCCCGTAATGCAAGTTTTTCTTGTTGACCTCGTACCCTCCAATCTTTTGGAATTGTACTTGATGCTTGACGATGTGCTGCACCCAAAAAAGGAACTCTGACTTCTAAACCATGAGCCATACTGTGGCGGTCAACTAGACGCAACTGAAAGTTAGTTAGTTGACCGTGGTCCATTTCAAATTGTAAAGTGCTTGTTAAATCTGAAAACACCTCTGCAGGATTATGCTTTTGAGCACGCCACGGCTGAGCCGGACCTTGTTCTTCAACTGTAGAAATATCATTCACAAGATGGTCTGCAAAGGGATGTCGACTGACAGATAATCGAGAAGATATCAACTCTTGATGACCTACTAAATTTCGGTAACGAGGATATCCGCCATGTAGTTCATCAGCACCTTGACCACATAAGCCAACAGTGACTGCGGATGACATTTTCTCAAAAAGCGGCTGGAAAAATAGAACTGAAATATCCAAGTCTTCACCATGCCAGCTTAACGATGGTAATGTTCGCCAAAAGCAATCATCATCCAATGTTGATGTGTGATGACCTAAATCAAGTGCTGAACACACTTCCTCTGCGGCACGAAAATCTGGGTTATCCTCATCTTCTGCAACTGTCCAACACTCTGGGACCGGTTGCCCAGTTTGTGCTGATGCCTTGTGGGCAAGACCAGCCACTAGGCTTGAATCCAAGCCGCCAGATAGAATAATTCCAAGTGGGACATCAGACATCAAGCGGTCACCAATACTACTGCACAGGCTATCAAGTAAAACGGGAGCGTCTAACTCAGGATTCCATGTGTCGCTAGGAACAATTCTCTCAGTAGAATAAGTTGCCACCCCCGTAAGAGTTGCCCTACCCTCCCGGTCTAGAGCCCAAGTCTCAATTGTTGCAGGTGCTACCTGAGAAACACCCTCGAACAAAGTAGTTTCATCTAGTGAATATTCAAATGCAAGCCTCGCTAACATTGCATTTTCATCAATTTTTGATACATAATCAGGATGTGCCCGGAATGCTTTGGCTTCACTTGCCACTAGCAGTTCTCCCGACGGAGTCAATGTTCGTAATAGAGGCTTAACTCCCAACGGGTCGCGACAAAGAATCAATTCTTGACGCTTAGAATCCCACAGAGCAAATCCCCAAATCCCATCCAACTGACTTACCCATTCAACATGCGCAGTTGCTGGATTACCTGGCTTGGAAGCACTTGGAGTTCTCCTCAAGTGACCGGAAAGTGATGAGCGAAATGATTCTGCAGGTGAAGGGACGCTGGAATTACTGTGAAGTGCGGACCAGTGAGAAGCAAGAATTACCTCACCATCTCCTTTTGTGCGCCAATCATATCCAGAGTATTTTTTCCTTAAACTACGAAAATTATAGATTTCACCATTTTGTACTAGCCAGCAACCATGTTCAGAACCAATCGGCTGGTCTGAACCCATTAAGTCAACAATAGAAAGGCGAGAGTGACCAAGAGAGCAAACCTCGTCGCCCCAAACCCGAATTCCATCAGGCCCACGGTGAGATAACAGGTCAGCCATCTCACGAGTTAGGGATGTGTCCCCATCACCAAGAATAGCCGTTATACCGCACATTCGTACCAATCCGGCAATTCACCCGCTAAAAGATTGTGTCGCAGAAGAATGATTCATCTCACCAGTACACGAATCCAATCACCAATGTCGCGATGAGAGATACTGCGTAAACAAAGACATACAGGCTCTGTGAAGGGGCATCGTCTTGCAATATCTCGTCACTCATATTGCTGTCGAAGTGGATTCGGATTTTAACCATAAC
This sequence comes from uncultured Candidatus Poseidoniales archaeon, assembly GCA_964645485.1. GTDB lineage: Archaea > Thermoplasmatota > Poseidoniia > Poseidoniales > Thalassarchaeaceae > MGIIb-Q1. Next base: position 4,032 of record CAZXZO010000004.1, on the reverse strand, counting down.
CCACATTCAACTTTCTTTTACTTCATCAGGTTATCATCAAACGCTGAATTAGGAAATTCATAGACCGAATGCTGTCAAAAGTAAAATCACCAATAATGGAATTAGAACCATGGTTCCATTATCATCAATCCAACGCAAGCGAGGCCATTCTGCAGCAACCTGGATAGGTGGAATTAGAATAGCAAAAAGAAGCGGTGTGCCTAAACATTTCCAAGATAAGATCCACACAATATAGACTGTGATAAGACCACCAATCGCTACAAATTTTGGTTCTTTACCAGCGCGCCGGATTTCACCCATAACAGGATCGCCAAATGCTAATCCAAGAACCAGCGGCGCACCAAATGCCGCCCCCATGACTCCAATATGTGGCAATAATACGAGTGCTAACACAACCGATACTGCACCCCAAAATAGTGCACTCAACTGCTTTGCCTCATAGGCGCGTTGACCAAAAATAGTCAAGCCGAATTTTAGACGAATTAGTTCTGCTACGATAATAATCCCCAACAACACAAGAGCGAAATTTTGAGGAGTTGTCTCAAAATTGCCGGCAATTGCTTCCCCATGCCAATAGTAAAGCCAAGGAATAATCGCTAATGCAAGATGTACAATTCTACGTAAAAGGTGACCAGAAAAACCACCTACACTGTGTTTAACATGGTCTGCTTCATATGCTTCTTCACTTAGGGCAATTCCTTCTTCCAAGTTTACCACCTCAGGTTTTTGTCAACCCAATCTTGAGCAGAATTTTCCGAACTAGCGAGATTCTCAAGAACCTCGTTTATGTCCTCACGAGTCAAAAGTGCGTTATCCCATGCAGTCAATAATCGTTCACGTGCCCGCGCTAATTCCGCACCTGGTTTTGCCTGAAGAGTTTTCATTTGGTTGGCTAAATTTTCAATGCCAGCAGAATTCCTAGCCGATGCAAGTAAGACTGGAGGAGGGTTACTAGTCAGTCCAAGTGCCGAAATAATATTGTCAGCGGCACGTTTTGAACCTTCCAAATCGGATTTATTCACCACAATCAAATCAGCGAGTTCCATCACACCGGCTTTTTCTGCTTGAACTTCGTCACCTCTTTGTGGGGCTTCGACTAGGACTATTCTATCGGCAACAGAAACTACACGAATCTCAGATTGGCCAGCCCCAACAGTCTCAATCAGAACAATATCGTATCCACATTGGCGCATTACATCTGCCGCTAAAACCACTGCATTAGGCATGCCACCTGGTTGATTCCTTGTGGCAAAAGAGCGAACAAATACATCTGGGTTATTGTCAGCAGATTCCATTCTTACCCTGTCTCCAAGAAGTGCGCCACCAGTCAATGGTGATGACGGGTCAACTGCAATAACGGCGATTTTCAACCCGTCAGAAGTCCATTTGCTCAATAATCCCTCAATGAGACAACTCTTCCCTACACCTGGAGCACCAGTGAGGCCGATAACAGAACCATCTGCAATTCGTGGTGAAATTCCAAGTGATTCATGGCTGACTTCGCCATTTTCAACAGCAGTTAGTAACTTTGCCAAACTTCTCCGATTTCCTGAAACCGCTTGTTCAAAAATTGTTTTTGACAAAGGGTCACTCTCCGCCATTCCAAACCCAATCCCCGCCTTCTCCAACCCCAACCGGTTGATTTGACGAGGCCCGAGAAATTACTGCCTCCACAAACTCTGCCATTTCGTGCATTTTTGTTCCCGGGCCAAATATTGCTCTCATCCCAGAATCAAATAGAGGTTGACGCTCATCTAGAGGGATTATGCCGCCGCCAAAAACAGTTACATCAGTACAACCTGCTTCCACCAACAGTTCACAGACTCTAGGAAAGAGGAACGCATGTGCACCTGATAATGAGGACAGCCCAAGCATGTCAACATCTTCATCAAGAACTGTCCTAACAATTTGTTCAGGAGTTCTTCGCAATCCAGTGTAAATCACCTCATGTCCTGCATCACGCAAAGCCCGCGCCACAACCTTTGCACCACGGTCATGACCATCTAACCCCGGTTTGGCAATCACAATACGCATGGCTACCCTCAACCTCGTGGAAATGGCGTCACCCTTTCAATTGAGCGTATCTCATTTTATGAGCAACCAAATTCGGTTCAATTTTCCGCATAGTCTATTGGCTAGCGTGGTCACCTGCAAGTTGAGCGGGATGGAGTCGACTGAGGAAAGGCTTGACGATTTGCGCAAGCGGAAGGCAATTGCGGCCGCAGGCGGAGGGTCTCAGAGGGTTGACGCCCAGCACGCGAAAGGCAAGTTGACTGCGCGTGAAAGATTGGAAATGTTGCTAGATGAAGGCTCATTTCAAGAAATTGATTCACTAGTTGAGCACCGATGCCGTGACTTCGGCATGGACCAAAATGTAATCCCTGGCGATGGCGTTGTTACTGGACACGGATTAATTGACGGCAGACCAGTATTCTGTTTTGCTCAAGATTTCACTGTTTATGGTGGTAGTCTTGGAGAAATGCACGGTCTAAAGATTTGCAAAGTTCTCGATATGGCAATGAAAACCGGTGCGCCTGTAATCGGTCTCAACGATAGTGGTGGCGCTAGAATACAGGAAGGTGTAGCAAGTTTAGGCTCATACGCTGAAATTTTCTTCCGCAATGTTAGAGCAAGTGGAATCATTCCTCAAATTAGTATAATCATGGGACCTTGTGCGGGTGGTGCGGTCTATAGCCCTGCAATCACTGATTTTGTTGTCATGGTTGACAAAACAGCCCACATGTTCATCACCGGCCCAGAAGTGATCAAAACCGTAACTAATGAAGAAGTTAGTTTTGAAGAATTGGGTGGTGCTTCAACACACGCCTCGCTTTCAGGGGTAACACACTTTACAGCATCAGACGATGAAGATGCACTTGAAATCACAAGAAACCTAGTATCACATTTACCACAGAATAATTTGGAAACAACACCAGTCAAACCCACAAAAGACCCACCTTCCCGTAAATGTGAGAATTTACAACATATTGTGCCTGAAGATTCTCAAAAGCCATATGATGTAATTGATGTGATAAGTGAAATTGTAGATGATGGCGCATTTTTAGAAGTCCAAGCAGATTTCGCCCCCAATATCGTTGTCGGATATGGAAGATTAGACGGAAACACTGTCGGAATTGTTGGCAATCAGCCGAAAAATCTCGCTGGGTGCTTAGACATTGATGCATCGGTGAAGGCGGCTAGATTCATCCGCTTCTGTGATGCGTTTAACATTCCGCTGCTAACCATGGTTGACGTCCCAGGATTCTTGCCAGGTGCCAATCAAGAATGGGGTGGAATCATCCGTCATGGCGCGAAATTACTCTATGCATATTCGGAAGCAACTGTGCCAAAACTGACCGTCATCATGAGAAAAGCCTACGGCGGAGCCTACGATGTGATGTGCTCAAAGCATATCCGAGGAGATTACAACATCGCATGGCCAACAGCACAACTCGCTGTCATGGGGGCTGATGGTGCAGTCCAAATTATCCACCGCAACAGAATCAAATCTGCAACCAACCCAGATCAAGAAAGAGGGAGACTGGTTGAAGAGTACGGGGAACTTTTCGCTAATCCATACAAGGCTGCATCCCTCGGATATATTGATGATGTAGTTGAACCAAGAGAAACCCGTTCGAAACTGTGTAAAGCTCTTGGCATGTTACTAGATAAACAAGAGGAACGACCCGCTAGAAAACACGGAAATATACCCTTGTGAGGTGAAATTATGGAAGAAGAGTCGTACAGCGATGCTCTAAGCAAGATTCTCCAATCTGCACGTGGACCTCTCACAGACATAGAAGATTTTGACACACCAAATATCACGGAAACGTCCGGGCCAATAGAAGAACCAGTAGTTTCACAAACAGAAGAGAACAGTGCTGACCGAACCAATCTCAGGCGTTTGGCAGCAATAATGGCTGTATTATCGATGCAAGCGGATGGAAGCGAATCAAAATCAGAAATTGGGCGCCAACTAGGTAGTGCTTGGGCACAGGACCACCGACTGTCAGCAATGGGATTACCTGGACT
>CAZXZO010000003.1:102579-140423 GCA_964645485.1 uncultured Candidatus Poseidoniales archaeon | reverse complement strand
CTACCGCCTGCGTCACTCTTCATCAATCAATTTCTTGTAGGCATCAAGTTGTTTCTCGTAGTCCTCCGCCCACACAACCCAATTCTCTTGCATACCAGCCATCGCTTCATCGTCAACCGGCACCACCGTGAAAGCCCCGCTTTCACGCGAAATCAACAGTAACAGCATGAATTCATTGTCAACACCTTGCAAATAAAGCGCAGCCTGCTTAGAATAATTCTTCTTCCACTTGTATTTGAAAATCGATTTCTGGTTCTTGTCTTCTGGGACCTCGTGAGGAAATACTCGTAGTGTCTTTGTCTCTACTGGTACCCCTTTGAAATTGAGGTCGGGAGTACCACCCACACTAACACCTAACTCTTCACAATCGAAGCGAACTCTCTCGCCCTTCGCCCAGTCATCTGATTGGATGTTCTCAAAAGTCTCCTCCAAAAACTCGTCAAATGCATGACCGATCTCAATAACCCCCAAAGGTGCCTTGCTTACTGGTTTTTGTTTCGCTTTACGCCAGCCAGCAATTCTATTGATAACTCTCTTGAATTTGGAATGTTCTTTAAGGTCTGAAACCCGCAAATATCTGGTTCTTTCATTATACAAATCAAAGTATTTTGGCGCAGTCATCTCTTCTCCATTCAGAATCTTCTCTAAACTTTCTCCAGCCTCTTTGGCTAGTGCATCAGCCTCTTCATCATCAATTACTCCGATTAGCCCAGTGCTGATTTCACAGTGAGGCATGTATGTCCATTCTACGTCTTCAAGAAACTGATTGAACCACTTTGTTGAATCTCGTGAGACTTCAGCCCGCTGACGAGGATTTCTCTTACAGTGAACCTTAGGTTTAGTGGCATCAAATTCCTCACCACAATCACGACATCGCCATTGGTATGGCTTCTTCAGATAGCGCGATGTCGGTGGTTCCTTCTTTGCTTTCTCATCAGCCTTTTTCTGGTCAGAATCCGATTCTTTTGCCTTGCTGGCTTTTTTGGATTTTTGTTTCTGCCACTTTTCAGTTTCTTCAGCAGCCTCTTCTCGACGCTTCTGATTGGTGAGTATTAGAGGTGGTTCACCCTTACCAGTTACAATTACTAGACCAGGTGCGGGTGTAGAACCAGGCTTTTTCCAAGCCTTAGCGTTGAATGATTCCCCGCCCTCAGGAGGCTTTCCGTCTTGCGAATTCCACAATCTGATGAAGACTTCATCATCGTCAAGTTCTTCGCGTTTCTTGCCGATTGCTCTGCACTCTTCGGTGCGGTTTTCAGCATACCATTTCTTCCATTCATTAAGCGTTGCTTCAATCATTTTTCCAACTTCTGATTGAGCACCGAGGTGCTCTTATCACTAACTGCTTGGCATTGACACTATTTCAATGATGCCAATTAATTCAGATTCTTCTGCGAAGCGCTTCCATCATTTGGTCAGCCTCACCGAGTTTACCTAGGCAGGTGTCAATATCACCCTTGTCAAGTGCTGCTACTGCTTCCCCAATAGTCGCCTCACAAGCGTTTCTTTCCGCATCTTTGACCTTGATTCCAGCCGCTTGAAGACGGTCACGAACCCCTCGCCATTCACCTTGTAAGAATTCTAGTAACTCAGTTGCTTCACCGGTTTGTGCGCTTTCAGCATCGAGTTCTCTCGTGATATTTTCTAGCAGCATTGCCGCATGTGACCATTGCTTGTCTTTGCGGGCCTTCCCAACTTCTTCCAACCGGCCATCCCATTCCTTGGCATCAGCCCAATCACTCCACTGAGCGACTAATTTCTTGCGTTGCCGCCATGCTCTCTGCACCTCAACCATCGCTTCAGCCTCGCGTGTAACCTCACGAATAACCGAGTCAGCCATACCTCTTGCAAGTGAGAAGTCACCCTCTTTCAGCGCTTTGTTGGCTTGTTCTAGTCTAGCGGCAAAGTCAGTATCATCGATTCCGCTAGCCGCTTCAACAGCCCTGCTTGCTTCTTCAACGACTTCCTCTGCCCCCGTTTCGGTTTCACCGAGGTTTTCTACATGCTCTGGAACAGCCATCACCAATCCAGCCGCTTCTGCTGGCGCTTCTCTTTCCAATGCCTCTTCGGCATTTTTCACACTGTTAAAGAGTGGATCATATTGTACACCCTCACAACCAGATAGTGCTCTCTTTGCATCTGATATTGCGGTTTCTGCTTGGGTCCAGAACTCAATGATTTCACCGGCATGAGTCTTGGCTTTTCTAAACAACATCTCGGCTTCTCTTAGTGAGCCAAGTTCCATTTCTCTGTCACCTTGGGTTAAGAGTCGCAATGCTTTTTTCGCAGTTGGAGCAATATCATCTGCTTGTGAAACTGCTGTTGCCGCATCATCGCGAATATCAGTAATATCGCTAGACATAGCCAATGTCCGCTCAATATCATCTTCTGCAAGATGCATAATTGTCATCGCTTCATCAGGGTCTGTATAACCCGCCTCGGTTGCATTTTGTAGTAACGAGGCGGCTTGGTCAACTTGTATACCTTGAGCCCGTAATTCTAGAATACGCAGTTCAAGTGCATCACGTAACTTCTTGAATTTTTTACGTGCTTCTCTATCCGGGTCTTTGCCAAATATATCAAACAGAGCAACACCAAAAGCGAGGGCACAGATTCCGGTTGATGCAATCATCACAACTCCTTCTGATGGGTTTGACAACAATAGTGCAGTAGCAGATGTAGCCCCAAGGAGTTGTACTAAACCGCGGAACCTAACTGCCTGCAAGGTTCCGGTTAGCACGCTAGTCGAAAATAGGTAACACGACAACCCAATTCCTCCTAGCAAAGCATGTCCTAACCTCACACTAGTCTCAAGTTCAGTGTCAAAAGAACTGACTCCAAGTAGTAGCATTGGGGCCCAAGCGGCGGCCGTAAGTGAGCCTAATCTTGAGCGATGTTTTGGCCCATAATCAACAAAGTCCTGCATTGCTAAAGCCAAAACCATCAGGATAAGTCCAGGGCCAAATCGGGGCATGAATTCTGCTCTGCCATCAATACCTGGCCAAACATACCATGCAGCAGCCGCCACCAAAGAAATCGCTGAAACGATGCCTAGCATTTCTAATCTATTACGTTGCAGTGCTAATGATTTTGAGAGTATAGAGTCAACATCCTCAACCCCCTCAACCTCTGACATCGCTTCGCGACGGTGGCTAGGTTCTCAATAAGGTGCTCCCTTTCTTGGTTGGACAAACGAACCACCTGAGGTTATTTCTTCCTAGGTTGGAAATACTTGACAGGGGAAACTAAGATTAGAATGGAGTATCGTCTTTTTCTGGTTTATTTCTATACATTAAAAATCCAAAAAGGGAGATTAAAATGACAACTATTGCTTCGTCAGCCATATCGGCCCACGGTGATTTAGGTGAGATGTCGCTTTTTACTGTGAAAGTACCACCTTCTCCAGTAACTTGGTCAGTCCAAGTAACTTCTACACTTATTTCACCGCGTTTAAACTCACTAACTTCCAAGGGTAGAATCACTGTTGCAGGTTTTTCCGCAGTTGCTTCACCAGAATCCCATTCCCTACTACATTGTTCATGGTAACAGGCTGTGACTTTTGCATTCGTTGAACCGATGTTAGCAACTGTGACTGAAATCAAGCCAGAATCTCCTACGACTGGAGTTCCATCTACATTGATTTCAACACCACTGATAGACGCTGGAACTTGTGGTTCAACAACCGGGTTGGAAATCACCTCACGGACATTTCCTGAACTGTCCATTGCGTACAATTTTAATTCATGAGTTCCTACTTCCATTTGAGGCAATTGGAATATTCTTGCTTCATCCCATGTTCCGTTGGCAAGTAGTAGACTATTGTCTAAGAAAATCGCCCACACTGTATTCTCAATGGCGTCAATATCATCAAAGGAGCGAGTCAAATTCAGTATAATTTCACTTTCCTGCATAGCAGGATTTAGTGGTCCGATTGGATTGCCATCAACCATCACCTCGGCAGTGATGGTTGGTGGAGTGCCATCTAACATTGTGATATTCCAACTTGAAACGTTACTATTTCCTGCCCCATCAATCAATTCCATTTCTAATGAATAGACAGTTAACTCTCGTTGTAAGTGTCTTTCTTCAACTGACATATGCATCCAGTTCACTTCATTGCCTTGGTTAAATTGGTCTGCAAATCCAATATCATGTTGCTCCCAACCTTGTGATTTATTTGAACGCCAGATTACACTTACAGCCGCTCCGGAGTCATCTTCGGTATCAGCAATCATAGTCAGAAGAGAGCCCGCTCTAACCTCAAATTCTCCAACTTCTCCTAAATAGTGGAAGAAAGGTGGAATCTGTCCGCCAGCCTCTTCTGTCGCGTTGATGCTAGCCATTGGCATCTCACCATCAACATACAAATCAATCCACCAATTAGAATTCGCTCCATCCCAGTCACTACACGTCAATGTGGCATTCACCACATTACTGTGTGAATAATTTATGCTTTCTGGAATAAATGTGAATGAACCATTTTCTGACTCCGCTTGAATTTCTCCCGCTTTCCTCAATTCCCAATGACTCGATAATTCCGACATTCCTGAATCGCTGCATTCACTAGTCAAAGTCACATTTCCGCTCAATGGAATTGCTAATCCAGAGCGCTGTTCCAAAGTGGCTTCAGCTATTGGTGCCTGATTAGGTCCAACTGTTACAGTCCACATACCTACAGTCGGCGAAAGAGACCGATTCACAGTGAATGTTGATTGGTTGCCAGTAAGTAAATCAATTTGTGGACTGTATCTGACTTCCCAACCTGATGGCAGATTTACTGTAATAGGAATTGATTCTAAAGCGTCACCACGGACCGGGAACCAGAAAATTCGGCTACTACCAAATGCAGCCTCACCTTGCAACAATGCCGTCTCATTCCAACTGTAGTAGCCAGCCCCGATGCTTTCATTTTGAGTCACAGAAAAATCACTTCGATTGACTACCCCATGAAGTGGATGTTCATCAAAGAGGAAAAGATGGTTGCTCTCAACCCACATATTTGCTCCATGAAACATCGAAAATCCAGCCTGTTCGCCAAACCCAAGGTTGCCATCACTATTACCGAACCACCGGTCTATTTGTCCGATTAGTCCAAGTGAGCGGTCAGGGATTTGTGCTGTACCAAAGTCAGTAGGGATGGAAAAACTCGCCTCCCAAGTTAAGTTGAACGTCTCCCCTTTTTCCGGTGCACTAGTCATGTTTAGGTACCCGTGTCCTTCCCATTTCGGACTTGGTGTCTCATCTTGATTTGTCAGTAGGCTTGTGACGTTGAGTTGGCTTGAATCATTACTTGAGATTGGTTGGCCGATTCGGATTCCTTCTTCTGAATTGTAGATTTTCCATTCGCCCTCGTAGGTTCTTGGAAGATTTTCATCAACTTCTCCACTCCATTCAACTAACTCCCAATAACCGGATGGTTGATGTTCAATGCGCAATACTCCAGTCTCACTTGCATTTTCAGGCCACCCAAATACCCGCATTGTTCCATTATCTGAAATTGTGATTGTATCTTCACCATTCCAACGAATCAAGGATGCATCGTTATCATTTGCCGCTGAAATCCATCCTGAACCGCCAGTTGGAACTGCCAAGGTGGCGTTACCTGTGGCATTGAGAGTTGTATGTAATTGCTCGGAGTGACCCATCAGTGAAAGGGAAATATCACTTCCAGCAGTACCCGAAATGTTGAGAGTTTCATCTAATGGAATTAGTGTTACATCTGTTTCAAAAACCTCATCAGCCAGCAATTGAACAAATCCCATTCCACTTGCGTAATTGGAATGGGTAACCGTGATTCTAACTGGGCCTGCAGAGAGATCATCAAACACCAATCTACTACCCATCAAGGTTTCAGGGCCTGCAACAGTCAAGCCTGTCCAGGCGTCAGTAACTGTCACGACAGCACCAGACACTGGAAGTCCGTTATTGTCTAGAATAATGATGTCAAGTGAAGCAGATTCAACTGACCAATTTCTGTTTTCTTCATTTTCAAGTGCGGTCGGGCAAGTGAAAGTAGTGACACATAAAATGAATACAAGTAGCAATGCAATTAGTCGCAAATTCTCACTCTCCACGGTCGTCAAGTATTAGTGTTGAGCCATGTAAATCGGGGTTTAGTGGAATCACTTTGTTTGGTAGATTTGCAGAGATTTTCTGTTGTACACCGGCAGGTGTTTGAACCAAAATAAATCCACCCCCACCCGCTCCAAGCAACTTCCCGCCAGTGCATCCAAGTTGCATTAATTTGTCATATAACTCATCTATTTCAGGGTTTGAGATTCCATCTGCTAATGTTCTCTTCAATTCCCAAGTGTTGCCAAGAAGTTCACCTACCGCAGAAAAATCTCCGGTTTCAATTAGGCTCGAAACTTGTGTTGCTTGCGCTCTCATCGCCTCAAGTTGCTCCATTTTTGATGCAGTGTTTCGGCTTTGTTGTTCAAGAATTGAAGATGCTTTACGGGTTAATCCAGTCCATACCAAACAAAAATTGCTGCCTAGGTTAGAACTTGCTGTGGAGTCAAGTGCGATAACATCAACCGAGTCATCCGAATTAAATCGAATTTGATTCAATCCTCCATAAGAGGCTGCATATTGGTCCTGCTTTCCGATAGGTTGTCCTAGCACTTCAATCTCAATCTTGCAAGCCTCTTCTGCCAATTGTTGAGAACTAACCTCACGCCCAGCGTATGTGTGTAGTGCATGAAGCAACCCAACAGTTACTGTTGAAGAAGAGCCTAGTCCGGTTCCTTGGCCAGGAATATCTGCAATTGTGGTTATCTCAACCCCAGAGGTTACCCCGGTCAATCGCATTGCTTCTCTAACTAATTCATGTTTAAGGTCTTCAAAATCATCAACATTTTCCGTTTGACTGTAGGAGAGTCTGATTGAATTATCAAAACGCTTGTTCACTGTGACATAGATGTAGGCATCAAGTGCCGTGGAGGTAACCAATCCACCTTCGTCGCTGTTTTTGTAAAACGCAGGCAAGTCGGTACCACCGCCACAAAACGAAACCCTAACGGGAGTTCTCACAATGAGCATTAGATGGGGCCACACAAACGGCCCTCTTAACTACTTACTTTAGGTGGCAGTTGGTAGTGTCATCGGTCGCAATCAATATGGGTATGGTGCGACCCGCTTTAGCAGGCGAAGGAGATGGCGGACGACCTCATCACCATGGATGACTTGACAAATGAGCAGATTGAAGCACTCCTCAAAGATGCTGAAAAACTGCTTCCAGCTGCAAACGGAGAGGTCTATTTACCGTTGCTAGAAGGCAAACTGCTCGGCAATATGTTCTTTGAACCAAGTACCCGAACTAGAATGTCATTTGAGACCGCGATGAAGCGCCTTGGCGGTAACGTGGTGAATCTAGGTGCCCTTGCATCATCATCAGTTACCAAGGGTGAGACACTTTTTGACACAATGAAGATGGTTGACGGTTATTGTGACATCGCGGTGCTACGTCATCCGCGGCAAGGAGCGGCACAATATGCGGCAGATGCTTGTGATATTCCAATCCTAAATGGTGGCGATGGAGCGGGCCATCATCCTACTCAAACTCTACTTGATTTGTTCACAATAAAACAGGCCCATGGCAAACTAAATCTCAACGTGGTGATGGTTGGTGACTTGCGTTATGGCAGAACTGTTCACAGTTTATCCCATGCTCTTGCTCGATTTGGGGCCACTTTGACTTTCATAGCACCACCTGCACTGAGTATGCCAGAGGAGATAATTGAAGACTTGAAAGAGAGTGGAGCAAACATCAATGTTTCAGAAGATTTGCTGTCAAACCTCCCTACCGCTGATGTCATCTATATGACTAGAATTCAGAAAGAAAGATTCCCAGATGAAGACGAGTACCTGAAAGTCGCTGGCATTTACAAATTAAGTCGTGAGGACTTGAAAGATGTGAAAGAATCAATGATAATAATGCATCCACTACCTAGAGTTGACGAAATTCACCCTAATGTGGATAACACTCCACATGCTGCTTATTTTGACCAAGCGTTCAATGGAGTAGTGGCTCGGATGGCCTTACTCTGCTTTGTATTTGGTGTGGCTGTTCCAGAGGAGGTGGCTAAATGAGTGAAATGCGCAGAGTTACAGCCATTTGTAATGGCTCAGTTATTGACCATATACCAGCAGGAGCAGCGTTGAAAGTTCTGCGTATGTTGAGAATCTCAGGAAAGAACTCCAATCCAGTCTCATTAGTGATGAATGTCCCATCAGGAAAATATGGTGCAAAGGATATCATCAAGGTTGAGGACCGAGAATTAACTCAAGAAGAACTTGACCGATTGAGCATCATCGCTCCACATGCATCAGTTGCTATCATTCGCAATTATTCAGTTGCTAAGAAACGTACCGTAGAGGCTCAAGAAGAGTTGGTAAATGTTGCAAAATGCACTTTCTCAAACTGTATCACTCACGGACACCGTGAACCTCAATCTCATAGATTGGCGGTAATTTCGGTGGACCCATTACAACTTCGTTGTCATTACTGCTGCCGGCCCCAAGACATGGATGCTATTATTGACAATCTATTGTGATTTTTTTCAAATTCATGGATACACTTCTGTTAGATGGTGACTGCGGTTTGTGTAACCGGGGCGCGCGGTTTTTACAACCTAGAATTTCACCAAAGAAATCTCTCAGAATTCTTGCAATTGAGTCAGAAGAAGGGAAAAACTTGATTTCAACTCTATCTGAAAAGCAACAAAATGCAGATTCTGTTTACCTGTTCAAAAATGGCAAGCCATATATTCGCTCTGCTGCGATTGTCAGACTTTCAAATTACTTGCGCTGGTGGTGGAGGCCAATGGCACTTGCATGGCTAATTCCACTACCAATTCGAGATGTTGTTTACCGCTATGTAGCCAAGCGGAGGAAACGCTGGTTTTCAGCACCAGAATTCTGCACATTTTGATGATTCAATCATTTAGGTCAGTTATCCATCCACGCATTTTGCATGCTTGACAAATTGGATTGCTTGTTGCTTCACCACACAGTTCACAGTGGTGCATCCTATCACTGGCCCACTCGGTTGTAAGTGGTTCTCCTTTTGCTTCAATTTGTAATTCCCTTATAGCATCCATTGAGTGAACTAGCCCGTGCCGTGTGCCTGGGACGTCTTGCTCTAGCCGGGCGATCATATCTCTACTCCTTTGTCGTAAAGCACCAGGGGCGTGGGGGCAATCACCGTGGAAAATTGGTAATTCAGCACCCTGCGCATAGGCATGAATCTCTTGTTCTGGCACCCATCTTAAAGGTACTATTCGTGGTACTAATCCATCAATTGGGGCCCAAGTGTGAGGGGCTAACCTAATTGTTCTGTCAATCTCACCTTTTTGTAAATTCATTAGAATTGTTTGTGCCGTGTCGTCTAAATTGTGACCAAGTGCCATCCATTCAGCACCCACCCGCTTCGCCAATTCATTCAATCCTTGGCGGCGAAATACTCCGCAATATGAGCAGGCTTTGAGACCATTTGCCTCTTTGTTTGCAGATGCTAAATCATCCATCATATCGACAACTTCGTCCATACGAGAGAAATCGAGTTCAGGATAGGATATGGTTTCAACTCTGATGCCATGGCTACTGGCAAGTTCAAGCGCTTTCACCATCGAAGGTGCCCGATATCCATCAATTCCTTCATCAACAGTTCCCGCTACCAATTCAATGTCCCTTCTTGGTCCGAGGATTTTTACCATCATATCTAGCAGGACTGCAGAATCCTTTCCACCCGAAATGCATACTAGGATTATCCTTGGTGAACCATCTTCTTTTCGGGCGTTTTTTGGGAGTGTTAATTGTTCCCGCATTGCTTTGGAAGTTCTCTTTCGAATGGAGTCCTCAAGGTGGCGATGACAGAGGTGAACGCCACTGTAACGTTGATGAATCACTGCTGGGCTTTGACAGCGACTGCAAGATGCTACAGTGATTGCACTCATTGGTTTGAGCCACTCAGCCGTTTGTTTTCAAATGAGCGTGTAAAGAGAATATTGAATAAATCAATTGAAATTTACTTTTTCCAATTGAAAATTCAACCATGGAAAATTTGTTTTTTTTCAACGGAAAAATTGTCCCACCTAGTGTGAAAAAACTCTCCAATTTGCTAAATTACAGATTTTTCAGTTGGCGAATTGATTTTACTACTCAAACCGGCCCTTTAGGGGCCGGACGCGCAAAACCTCTTGAAGGCGTAGGCGACGTGATGTATTTTCAGGGAGAGGACATGCTACAGAGATTACTGGCTACATTTGGCCGCATTGATGGCTTCCAAGCAGCAGCAGTCGTTGATGTGGATATGAAAGAAATAGCCACCTTCATCACTCCTGAATTGAAAGGTGTAGAAATTTCCAACGGTCTTTCAGATTCTCTCAGAGAGGTAGGCAGAGCCGCCTCTCAAACAAGCCTAGGTGATTTGCAACAGTTTTGGGTGGAATCAGAATCTGGTAATATAATCATAGCCCCACTCTTGGGTGGATTTTCTCTCTTTGTCTCTAGTCAAGGCACAGCCAATATTGGAAGACTAAGGCATGAAGTGCGAGCGAGAACGAGTGTAATTGAGGATTTATTGAGGTGATATGATGTTTGAACTACCATTGGGTGAGCCAGTTGATGGAGAAATAGACTTGAATGTGGAGATGAAAACTTTCCCATTTGATTTCGGAGCGATATCTTACTTCAAACCCAGAGCAAAGAATCCTGTGGGTCATCGCCTAATTTGTGCTGGCGAATCTGCTGGATGGTTAGCTGATTCAAGTTCAAACAAGAAATTCCTCGCCGCAGAAGATGCTCGAACTGAATTACGCACTCTTTCAAACTCTGTTGATTTGAGATCAAGAGCCGTGATTTGGACTCAGTCTGAGTTTGAGCAGGTTGCAAGAGGCTTGCTTGAGGCGTTTGTTGACCCTGCAACATTAGGAACCCTACTCCCAATGCCAAGAATAGAAGGGCATATCCCCACAAAGGATCTTGCTTTACTAATTGAAACACTGGCAAAAAGTGAGGTTACTAGAGGTGCATGTGCACTAGAGGAGGGAATGCTTGTTCACACAGAAGGAGACCTTCCTGCAGATAATGCGGAATTTTCTGTTATGGTCCAAAACCACCTCAATGCCATGGAATCATTCGCTGAAGGAATGGGTCAAGAGCGACCTCTTGCCTCTTCACTTTCTCTTGTTGATGGTTCTCTATTAGTTGCCCCAGCAGGTGATGCTGCAATTGCCGTATGGACCGATTCCGAGGCAGACCACACCGCACTGCTGGCAAACGCAGCAGCGATGCTCAAAACCGAATCATCCGGCTTGGCTGGTGATGATGCTGGAGAACCACTGCCTGAAGGGATTTCCATAAAAGATTCCAAGAGCGGAATTGACCAGACTCTTTCGGCATTAAAAATGGCAAAAGAAGATTCTACCACTGGCTACCTAGAATCCGTTCCAACCGACGGGGTTACAGTAGCAATCACCTTGATTGATGGTATTCCAGTAGGCATTCGTAGCCAAGGAATAACCTCCACTGAAAAAGCCGTAACAAATGCAACATCATCCTCTAACCGCCTTCACCTCGTTCGACTTGATAGGGCAATGAGATTGCTTCTTCGTGCAAGTACGGTTGAGGATTGGTCTCTCCACAATTTTTGTGATAGCCTTGCTTCCTGTCGCACTAGGAGTGAGGATAGAAAAAGCCTACTGAAAGGCCGTTTGGATGTCTTGTATGGATTTGAACTTGGTTTTGAATCAATGCAAACCGGCCGACAAAATTGGCAACTTGTTGACGATGGAGAGGCTGCAGACGGTTTACCAGGAACTACTCGAAAGAGTCTGATGGGGCCAGTTGTTGCAGAGTTACAAGCCCGAATCCAATCACATGCGAACAATGTCGCAAGATTGGAAAAAGAAAGTGGCAAGATGCAGGAAAAAGTTGACAACACTAGAGTTCAACGTGATGAACTTAAAACCGAACTTTCAGCATTACAAGAACTCCTCCAAGAAGGTCGTGATGAGCGCATGTCACTTTCATCTCAACTTGATGATTTCACAGTTAAAATTAGAGAAAAAGAACAGATTGGAGAAGAACAATCTGCTCGGGCCGAGCGCCTCGCCCGCCGCGTGGCTGAATTAGAAAGCCAAGTAAAAAAGCGAGCAGAAGAGATGGCTTCTGCTCTTGGAGAAATGGAATCTCGCAAAGAATTACTCAACGCTTTAGAGGGCTTACTTGCTGAAGAAGTTAGAGTAAAGTCAGAACTCGAAACCTCGGAATCCCGTTTGACTGAAGTCAGGCGAATCATAGATGATGATGAGAGAGTGCAGAGAGTGTTGCATGAACAAGTTGGGGCCCAAAGAGAGCGTCATCGCAGTGCAACTGCAGAACTCAATGAACTTGAACGTCAAGTCGAACAACGTAGGGATGAGTTAACCTCGATAGAGGGAGATTTACACTCCAGCCGAGGGATGGTTGAGGAAGAGAGACTTCGTTGTGCAGAAATGGATAGAAAGCACACTCTATTGCAATCAGAACTTCGGGAATTGATGGAAGAACGCCGCCAACTTATGCGTGAACTAGGTGACCTTGACACTCGTAGAGGTGCATCAGAAGCCGAGTTAAGGATGCTGATTGAACAATCAGAAGATCTCGAAGGGGCGCACGAACTTGCTCTAGCAGACCTTGCAGAAGCTGACCGTATACGCGCCCGTCTCTCAGAAGAGCCATTGGCCAGGGCATTACTCGGTGATGAATCAGGATTAGCGATGCTCGAGCCAGTTCTGTCACGGATGACATCTGCCCGCTCACGTGGGTTCAGTGTCGTTTTACTTGACCGAGCAGTTGAGCGGGGCCTACAAGTCATTCAACACACGGTTGATGAAGTAGCACAAACACCACGATATTTACTCTCTACAGAAGTGATGGATTTGCTCAGCCAGCAAGCACCAGAAACTGCTGACACAGTTCGTGGGTTGACTCGTTGGTCAGTTCAAAATAGATTGGAACACAAACTAGCAGAAACAGTTTCTAATGTTGTTCTCGACTTAGAAAATCTACTCAATGATTACGAGCAGTCAGTCACGATGCTAATGCATCTTAGAGAAGTATTGCGGCAAATGTCTGAACTTGGCTTACCTAGTGAACAAATTGAACATTTAGAAAAAATATCTCATATGCCAGAAGCACTGCCTGCAGTTTCAAAAGAAGTGCGCAGATTGATTCAGCATGCACTTGATGAGATTTACATTGAGTCAGACCAGAGGACCACCGGTGAAGCAGTTGGATTGGAAGGCACGGTTGAGGTGTTAGAGCAACTGAAGTATCGGTTGGATGTCAGTGGACTTACAGGCGAAATTCCGGTAGGTGATTTATGGACCTTCCAAAATAGTGGAATGTTACCTTTCGAATCGCATTCACTTACTGCCGTTGAGCGACCAGAAATCAATGATTCAGCCGTTGCACATATGAATCCAAATTCAGATTCTCAACAAATGGAAACATCTCCAATTGCTGCTCCAAATGATGTTCAACCAACTGATTCAAGTCAAACATGGCAGCCAATAGAAGCCCCAAGTGATAGTGACGGAATTGACCTAACAAGTAGGATGACAATTGGATTACCTGATTCAGAGGTACTTGGGACGGTTGAAGAAATTAGTGACTTGGCAGATATTGATATCCAATTAGCCGAAATGGACGCTGCCTCATCCTCAAGAGATGATACGATTAACGGTGTCGAGCCACCAGCAAACCCTGAACAGCGTTCTGAATTAGCCTCCCTCGAAGATGAACTTTCCGACCTTGAATTGTGAGTTGTTTATTGTGAGTGATTCACAGGACGTAAGCGAAGGCGCACAACCAATGCCCGGGGTAGAACTTGAAGGTCAACAAGCATATCCAACAGGGTTGGAGAAATTCGTATCTATTGCTTGCGTTGGTGCCTCGGTGTTGATGATTGCCCCGGCCCTTACTATGGATTTTGATATTCCTGAGTTAATTCAGGTCCCACTAATCATTTGTGGACTTCCTTTTCTAGGATTCTCAATCGCTAGAATACTAACCCATATAATTCATTTTTCAGCAACAAATTAGCTGAATATTCAATCAGATGATAGATCTGGTAGTTTGGATTCAACGAATGAAATAATGCGATTCCAAGGCAAAATATATTTCATTCCGGCAACGAAAATTAACATCAACATGGCTGATATTACTTTACCGTACGTCAATTGCAACTCAAGAGATTCTTGTACTTGTCCACTCCATTGTGAGGACCCGAATATCGCAACTAAATCAAGGATTAAGTCATCGAATTTCAGGGCTAACATTGCACAGAAAATCACTAAACTAAAGATTCCAACTGTGTGGACAAGATGGCCGTTCAACATATTATCAAATTGAGTGACATACTCTGGGTCTTTCTTGCAAGATTCAGGAAGCCTGAATGCATACTCCAACTGGCGTATTACTGCAAATCCAGATTCGGAGAAAATTATCATCAACATTGCCATCATCAATAACGGATATATCGTTTCGGAAACCAAACCTCCAAGAACCATTTTATCACTTATCTGTGGACTTATCGGATTCAAGCCAAGATCAAAGTAAACCGTCACCGCCTCAAACGAAAGCAAGGCATGGATTCCAAGGTAAATCAAAATCGTTCCAAGAGACCATCCTATCATCCTTCTAGAAAGCCCCCAGATCCCCATCATTCCTGTCCAAACTGGCACCAAGTAAAGTCCAACAATGAACACTTGTGTATAGAGAATTAACGGATATACGAGAGTCTCGGCATGGTTTCTCCCCGAGCCAGGGGAATCAATTGGCCAGTACAAATCCCAACTTGTAATCATTCCAAAGAACCAGCCAATGAGAAGCCGGCCAGCAAGGAATAGAATCAGGCCCATCAAAACCCCAAGAACCACTTTTCTGCGCAGTTGTGGCGCTTGAAGGTTGAGCAATACCCAGCCAGCAGTTAGTAGTCCACAGATAAGGATAGGGACGTAATATCGACCAGGTCCCTCATTACCTTGTCCGGTAAAGAAATCTGCAAGAGGCAAATCATACGATGAGTCGCCCGATTCACTTCCTAGAATAGCCTCAAACAAGTCCAGTGAGAGAGTATGGTCCAACGCAGGGCACCACATTGTGTTACCATCACCATCCACATGTGAAGGGTCACAGGAGCCAAAATTGGATCCAAGTTGTAAGAACAGCCAAATCAGAGCAAGTGTTGCAATTGTCTGTAAAGCAACAACTTGCCATTGGACGCGCAGTTCCTTAAGGTGAAGGGTTCTACTTCCCTCACTTTGTAGTTCTACATCATCTGCCATTTATTCACCTCACAACATCTTGACTTGTAATAGAGCCTGTGATAATTCTACATCAGGCATCCAATCGATTACGCGTGCGCCAAACCCTGCTAATGCAGTCAGTCTATTCTGACGCTCAAGTTTCATTACTTCGTATGACATCCTTGGTATTCTTGTTACCAATCTCTCATAGTCAATACTACTTGGGCTAAGAACCACTACTTCGTGTCCGCGTCCTGCAAGGTCACGCACAGCATGTGGTACAGTTCCATCTCCCTCTAAACTAGAGATAATGAAAACCGGACTTCCACGACTGAATCTTGGTGCTAATGCATTAGTAACCGCTTGTAATGGCATATTGCCCTTAGGAGCAACTCCAGCGAGGCTACTTAGAATCTTGAAGTGTTGTTTATCTCCACCATCAGCAGGTAGGTATGACAGTCTATCATCGTAAACTGCTAAAGCGATTGAATCTCTACGCTGTAGGAAATAAGCTGAGAGAGATGCTGCAGCAACAGTTCCCATCTCTAACGGGTTTTTCAACACCGTTCCAATTCTTGAAACATCTCTGCTATCAAGAAGCAGGAAAACATCGGTCACAGCATCTCGACATTTTTCATTGACCATCAGTTCGCCAGTGCGGGCGAACGCTTTCCAATTGATATTCTTGAATGGGTCTCCGGGTACATATTCTCGTAGCGAGAAGAACTCAGTACCTGGTCCGGGTGTTCTCAGAGTAGTTGCTCCTGTGTACATCTTAGGTGTTCTACTTCGAACCATTGCTTCCTCAACATCACGAACTTGAGGGAATACAATTATGTCTGAGCGATGGTCAATGAACATCTCGTTTGAATATAGATTGAAGGTGTTGCGGTGTCTAATTGAGACAGCTCCAAGAGAGAAGTGTCCGCGCAATGGGCAGCGCAGAACATATCTGATTCTAGTTGTCTGACCTGCGCCTAAATTTACCATCATGTAATTGAGGCCGCTTTTCATTTTCATCTCATGAGGTACATTGTCGAATATTTCCAATTGTTGAGTTCGCCGGCGAGATTTGTTGGTGATTGCTAATTCAACATAGAGGTCATCTCCTTTGTACAAATTGTCAGCAGAAAGTGTACGAACAATGTGTAATTCAGCGTGACCTGCAACCCATCCATTAATTGCCAAGAAGGAGATGAACGCAATTCCAATGACCATTAATTGGAAATTTGACATCATCATTCCAATAAGAACTAGCGCGATTCCCGACGTCATCATCAGGGCTGCCTTTCTAGTCCACATCAGATATCACCTCGCTTACTTGCGCCCCCATAATTTTACCCGCTTTACAACTGCAACGAGTTGTTCTAGTGAGTAATTCCGGTCTTCAAAGACGAACTTAACCAATACAGGGTCGTTAATCATTTTTTGAAGTTCACGGGCCGGTAATGCATCAAACTCATCTCTTGTCAGGGTGTTTAGGTTGCGAACTCTTGAGAGTAGAACTTGTTTGACTTTGTTTGCGCGACTGTAGTAACCATAGCGTCGTGAATCACCAAATCCATAGTAGATGATGCTGAATACATGTCTCCAAGGTTCAGGGTCAGTTTTGCGGATAATAACTGCTTCAAAGGCAATGAAAAGGGTTAGGAAGAGAAGTAACATAGCCATCCAATCGCTTGTGAAATAGACTAGGACGTAGTAGATCAGATTGTAGGTGTCACCCATAAATGATGTTTGACCGTGGCGGCTTTCATCGAATATCACCTGAGCGTCAGAACTAGCAGAGAGCGTTCCATTCTCATTGATTAGAAGTGCTTCAGCAATTGCGTCTAATGCCCACTTTCGATTATCGTTTGAATCAATCTCTGTTTTTTGATTGCCATATTTGTTTTCATAATCATAAACCGTATTGATTAGTAAACTTCCGTCAGATATGAAGTGTGCTTTCCCTGATGTTGAATCAACACAATTCCGTGATAGACAGTACTTCACATAAGTTGTGAACGGCCCTTGCATATCACCTTCAAATCCGCTTCCAGCAGGACCAACTGTCAAGTCACCATCATCGTTGATGTCAAGGTATGAATCCGTACTAGAATAACCCAATCCATAACGATTCTTTTCCGAATCATCTGCATGGTCTGGGTCGAAGGCCGAGGGCGAGTTGAGAAGTAAATCATATCCAGGATCGAAGTCCCACGGGGCGCTGCCATCTCCGGTCAAGTGGTGGGCACACAGACCAGCATCCTCTGCTGTGATTGTCATGATACCGGGTACACCTGGGTGTCCTGGGTCAGGGTCAATCAAGTCGACATAGCCATCTCCATCACTGTCAGCAAAACATGGGTGGACCCATGCCTGAGATACATTTGAGGTGTACTTGTATCCATCTGTTGAATTAATCCAGATGTAGTTGTAGTCCAAAGTCCATGCTCCAGCATCGTATAATTTGTGGCCGCTGTATTCTATTCCGAAAGCAGATGCAACCCCAGAACTGTAGCCGAAGTCATCCATTACGATGATCGTTCCACCTCTGGCTACGAACGAAGTGATAGCCTCAACTTCACTGGTTGTGTAACCATCGCTCTCTTTGAATTGGACAACACTTGAATCACCAGTAAATCTAGGTAAACTGATGGTATCTTTCTCAACCCCAGCAATTACGAATACGGTTTCTTCTGGATTTTCAATCTCATTGAGCAATAGTGGGCTACTGACTAAACTATGGGTCTCTACTCCCATTGCGTTTAGGTCATACCTGAATGCTGAGATGTCATCCCAATCGTCATCATAAGCAGATAATTGGGATGGTGTAGGATTGATAAAACTCCCCAGAAGAGTTACGAGAAGAAGAACTAGGACGGTGTAAAAAGCGAAGAGAGTTGCTCCTCTCCTGAACTGACGAGTATTCATCCGTGCGAATAATTGATTCGCCGTGATTGCCACTCTAACGCCCTCTAGACCATAGGTCTATCAGATTGACGACTGAGCCTGCCTTAATACGGTTGTGCGCAGGTGAATCTCTTTGGCTTCACCGCTTTAACACGATTTGAGGTCCAACTCTATCAATTTCTTCACTTGGAAGCAACATCAAACCTGCTTCGGAAGGCCATGGCAATTTTGTAGCATCTAGGGATGGTTGCAACTCAATTACAAGTGTTCCAACAGCTCCACTGTTCAGGTCTAACATCAAGTCGGCCACAGTTCCAAGGATGTCACCCCGTGAATCAACAACAACCAAGCCAATCAGTTCCTGCCCGAAGGTTGCTGTCATCATTTTGGCGTCGGTGGCCTTACCCCTTGAATCCTCTCATCAAGACTAGTCGTATGGGAGCAATTTACCGATTCACACCAGCAATTCAGTTGAGAAATCTCTTGGTCATCAAACCGATTCAATACCGGAAAGTGTGTCTCCACCTCTCTTCACACTCTCCATTCCACTAGTGAGACTGACTTCTAACTTAGCGTAATACTCAAGCATATCTGGAGTCACCGTAGGTCTGACTCTTCCAATTGCTGATTCAAAGTGCTTCTTGGTAACGGTCTTTTTGCCTGCTCGCATTGTAATAAGAGCCGCTTCTCGGCAGACCGCCTCAATGTCAGCACCCGTGTAACCGTTCAATTTCTTCGCGAAATCGGTTGGGTCAAATTTCCCCATTGGCATATTTGTCGTATGAATTTTGATAATTTCTCTACAACTCTTTTCGTCAGGTGGTGGTATGTGCAATACTCTTTCAAATCTCCCAGACCTTAGCAGGGCTCGGTCAATCATCTCTGGGCGATTGGTAGCCGCAACGATGACCACGCCGTCAAGTGCTTCTATTCCGTCCATACAGGTTAAAATTTGGTCAACCATTCGATTTGAAACCGTTTGTCCACCATCGCCATCGTTGCTTGATGACCGGTGTGCACCAATACTCTCAAATTCATCTAAGAAAATAATACTCGGAGATGCTTGTGCTGCCTTCTTGAATATTTCACGAACAGCCTTTTCAGATTCACCGACCCATTTTGAGAATAATTCAGGCCCTTTGACAGTGATGAAGTTAGCCTGTGCTTCAGAAGCAATTGCTCTAGCCAACAATGTCTTTCCAGTCCCCGGTGCTCCAAACAATAACACACCCCGAGGTGCTTCGATTCCAAAGTGTTTGAAGAGTTCAGGTTTGGTAAGTGGCCAGTCAATACTTTCTCTGAGTCGGTCTTTGACCTCATCTAAACCTCCGACTTGGTCCCAACCAACTTCTGGTACTTCGATGTAAATTTCTCGCAACGCACTTGGCTCGACCTCTTTCATTGCAAGTTTGAAATCACCCATTGTAACTTCCATCTTTTCTAAGACTTCAGGAGGTACCTCTTCTTCATCAAGGTCGATTTCAGGTAGGTATCTTCGCAAGGCTTTCATTGCAGCTTCGCGTGAAAGTGCAGAAATGTCGGCACCAACGAATCCATGCGTGTTGATTAATACCCATTCCATGTCAAAGTCATCTGCGATTGGCATACTCCTTACGTGGATATCAACTATTTCTTGGCGACCGGCTTTATCAGGTACACCGATTTCGATTTCCCTGTCAAATCTTCCAGGTCGCCTCAATGCTTGGTCAATAGCGTCTTGTCTATTGGTTGCCCCAATGACAACCACGTTGTCTCTACCTTGCATGCCATCCATCAATGTCAACAATTGAGCAACAACTCGACGCTCAACTTCGCCAGTAACATCTTCACGCTTTGGCGCGATACTGTCTAATTCATCGATAAAGATAATTGCTGGTGCTTGAGATGCTGCTTCTTCAAATAATTCACGTAATTGCTTCTCTGATTCACCGTAATATTTGCTAATGATTTCAGGACCATTAATTGAAGTGAAATGGGCATTTGTTTCGTTAGCCACTGCCTTTGCAATCATTGTTTTACCTGTACCCGGTGGACCATGCAATAGAACTCCTTTTGGTGGGTCTATCCCTAATGTGCGGAACAAAATTGGATGTTTGAGAGGTAACTCAATCATCTCTCGTACTTTTTGCAACTGGTCTCCTAGGCCTCCAATGTCTTCGTAAGTTACAGAGGTGCTACCTTGAGATATTTCTTCGTCGATGGCCTCATCTTTGATTACAATTTCAGTTTCAGGGAGTACTTGGACAATCCCCTTTGGTGTTGTTGACATAATAGCGAAGGGAAGTGCCTCAGCGAATAATGTCATACCGGGTATGAATATTCTATCACCAGCGACTACTGGCCGTTTATTGAGCCCTCTTCGGGCAAAGCCCTCAATACCCGGTCCAAACCGAACTTTCTGTTTTGACGCCATTACAGGGGAGAGTGTGAGCCTTGTGCATGGCTTAGCCTCAACTTTTCGAATGGTTACATTTGAGCCGAGTTGTGAACCAGCATTCTTGCGGATAATACCATCAACTCGGATAACTCCTAAGTTTGCATCTTCCGGCCGACATCTCCATACAATCGCGGCGGTAGTATCATCACCATTGATTTCGATTATATCTCCGGGTTTTAGATTCAAATCATTATCAAATGGAACTCGTGCTCTACCATGGCCAACATCGCTAGGAATTGCTTTCGCTACTTTCAAACTCAGTGTTTTTTTATCGTCCCCTGCCACTGTCACCACTCCGACTACAGAACACCGGATTCGCGGACTCACTAAAAACCATGCACTTTCCTAACAACCACTTTCATGGTAATAGAAACCATCCAATTACAACCCAGTCCATTATTCCAAGGATGATTATCTAACATGGTTTTCCAATTTGGCGCCGAGAATGTAATCAAGAGAGAATCCCGCGTAGTATTCATGAATGGAACCGCCCCCGAACAGTTCATGACCCATGTGTTGGAAGTAGGACTTGAGCACCTTGAAAATGATAATCCGAACGGATTACCAAAAATAAAAGGATACAACATCATCAATGGTAAGTTGACTGAATCAAGTGATGGTGGAACGTTTGAGTCCACAAACCCCGCATGGCAAACCGATTGCCTTGGCGTGTTCCCTCTGTCAACAAAATCAGATGTCCATGACGCTCTAAATGCCGCTGGGGACGCTTTCCCAGGCTGGGCAGCGACTCCAGCCCCAACTCGGGGGCAGATTATCGGAAATATGGGCCGACTTTTGATGGAGCACAAAGATTCTATCGTTGCACTTGAGACCCGTGAAATCGGAAAGACTCTGAAAGAATCTGCAGGTTCAGTACAGGAAGCGATTGATACATGCCTATTTTTCCAATCTGAGGGCCGTCGTCTTTACGGACAGACTGTCAATTCAGAATTACCTGATAAAGAACTGTTCACTTATCGCCGCCCATTAGGTGTTTGTGGAATTATCAATGCTTGTAATTTCCCCGCTGCGGTACCATTCTGGAAGATGATTCCAGCAATTATGTGTGGAAACACATGTGTCTGGAAATCACCACAAGATGCACCCCTGCTTTCATTCGCATTGGCTAGAATCATGCATGAAGCAGGATTACCAGATGGTGTAATCAATTTAGTACATGGTAAAGGAAGTGGCGCAGGCCAACATTTAGTTGATGCAGTTGATGAAGGATTAGTCAATAAAATATCATTCACCGGAAGTACTGCTGTGGGGAAAATGATCGGTGAAGTCTGTGGTAGAAATTTAGTCTCAGCCAGCCTAGAATTAGGCGGCAAAAATCCACTCGTCGTCATGCCTTCAGCAAACCTCGAAAATGCTGTTGAAGGAGCCTACTGGGCGGCATTTGGAACTGCTGGCCAACGCTGCACAAGTCTTGGTAATTTGATAGTTCACAAGGATATTTATGAGCCATTTATGGAGATGTTCATGGCAAAAGTAGAATCCACTTCTATTGGCGATTCATCTCGCCATCCTGATGTACTGTACGGGCCAATGTTGTCGGAAAAATATGCTAAGGATTTCCTAATTGGTGTGGATATGTGCACTGCAAGTGGTGCTACTCAAGTATTCGGAAAGGGACGAATTTCAAATGACAACAAACCGGGTGGATTCTTGGGAGACGCAAGTGAAGGTGTCTACATGTGGCCGCATGTTTTCGTTGATGTAACCGAAGATATGGAATGCTTCCAAGAAGAGATTTTCGGCCCTGTTGTAACTATTGTCAAGGCCGATGATTTTGACCATGGATTACATCTTGCCAACGCCAGCCCTTACGGCCTTTCAAGTGCGATTTATACCAATGATAGGCTAGAAGCCTACCGCTACAAAACAGGAATAAAGGCTGGAATGACTGGAATCAATAACTCAACTACTGGCGCTGAAGCCCACCTCCCATTTGGTGGTGTTAAGGGGTCAGGAAACGGAACCCGAGAGTCAGGTATTTGGGTTATTGAAGCATATTCCTACTGGCATGCTGTCAACGATGAGTTGAGTGGAAAGTTGCAACTCGCGCAGATGGATGTTGATGAGATTGAGATAGAGGAAGCCGAAGTTGACTACTCTGCCTTATCTTGAAAGGTTGGAGTAACTCTATTCGATTACAACCATTCATCTTGGAATTCCCAATCGTAAACTTCTCCACAATGCTCTTGGAGTATTTTGTTCTCAAATTCCCAATTACGATATTCTTCAATCCTTTTTTCCTTTTCAATGTCAATTTTCTGTTTCTCAATTAATAGTTCTAAATATTGCAAAGCCTGATTTTTGAGCACACTTTCTTTCCCAAGTAATTCCTCATTCAATGCTATAATCATTAATTCAATCATTTCTTTTGCAGTTTTTATCATCTCTATATCTTTCTTATCATTATCATTTACCATAGTTAGCAATTCCCCTCTTGAGTACCGGATTTACGGTGCTAAAGATCTAGTCAGGAATTCATAATAACAACTCGAGCAACTATTATTGCGCATCCACCTCTTATAAACCATTGCAATTAGTGGTTTATTGATCCAATCCAAAAAAATGTGTTCAGAGAATGACTGAACCACATTCAGGGCACTTCATTCCGGGAATAAATACTCCAGGCATAAAGCCACATTCGGGGCAAATACTCAGCGGCTCGTAGTCCATTACACGAGTCATGTAAGCGGTCACATTCAAGGCTGACGGCTTTGAGGGTCTGATTGATGGCCGTTGAGTATCATCTTGAACGGATTGGAGATTTGCCAGATGTTTCACCTCGTTTGTTGTTAATTCAGAAGCCAGCAACCGGGTGGCTTCCTCTTGGAGAGGATGAACTTGAATCTCGATTAGAAGCAATTCGTAATTCTTCAACGCTTGAGGAACTCCGGGACCAACCCGATATTGCCGCCTATCGTCAGTTCTACTGGCGTCTTGGAATAGACCCCACAAAGCGCCGGCCATCAGCAGAAGCATTGGTTCGTCGAATAATTGCAGGTAAGCCATTTCCTCGCATCAATCCGATAGTTGATCGGTACAATCTAATCTCCGCTGAAAACCGCATCAGCATCGGTGCTCTATCAACAGATTATCTCGGTGATACAAAATTGACCATGCGCAAGGCTGAACAAAATGAGCCGTTCCTTGGAATTGGGTTTCGGGAACCAAAACCCTGTACTGGTCAAGAATTAGTTCTGTCAATGAACGGCGAAATAATTGCTCTTTACCCATATCGAGACAGTCATAACACACGTATTAGGGGGAATGATTCAGCAATCTTGTTTACTTTATGTGACGTTCCTGGCCTAGAAGAATCACAAATTGAGAAGTCTGCACAGTCGTTGAAATCAGAATTTTGTTAATACAAGTATACTTTGGATTGAGTAGTGAAGTTGATAGAATATAGGCTCCCGCCACGACTTGAATAGGGTTTGGAGTTAATGGGCGAGGCAGTCAAATTACCTATGCGCCGGGGCTTTGGAGCAACCGACCGAACAGATGCTTGGTGGAAAGGCCCAACTGCAATGGCAGTCTATCTTGGAATCATGGTGGCGTACTCAACATGGCGCGGATTTATGGAGGCGGATTTCTGGATATTTGCTGAATTCGGTCGTTCCGCTGGTGTCCAAACAATGGCTATTGAAAATCAAGGTAGTCACGTCTTGAGTCCCCTATTTAGCCCCCTAATTCTCCCGGGTGGAGATGGGCTTGGTGGTCCAATACCTGAATTTCTTTGGTGGATGTCTCCAGCGATGTTTATTCTGATATTCCCCGCTGGTTTTAGAGGCACTTGTTATTATTATCGAAAAGCCTACTATCGTGCTTTCTTCCACCAACCAACTGCTTGTGCAGTCAGTAAACCTTGGAATGCATACAAGGGAGAAACAAAACTTCTTCTTGTCCAAAATTTCCATCGATATTTTCTCTACGCGGCAATATGTTATCTTCCAATTCTTTCATATGATGTATGGTTATCAATTAATTTCCATGACCCAGTAACTCATGCTCGTTCATTTGGTCTCACTGTTGGTTCTCTAGTATTGGCCATTAATGTCATTGCTCTAGGTGGATACACCTTCGGTTGTCACGCCTTCCGACATTTAGTTGGTGGCGGCTCAAATAACTGGAATAATGGAGAGAAGCCAACTCTTAGGTACCATCTGTGGAATATTTCAACATGGTTCAATAAGCATCACAAAGATTGGGCTTTGTACTCTCTATTTATTGTGATGTTTGCCGACTTCTATGTCTACGCTTGCACCATGGGTTGGTGGACTGATCTTGTATTGTTGGGTGGTTTGTGATGACTGAAGTTACAACCCATGAATATGATGTTGTCATTATTGGTGCAGGGGGCGCTGGCCTTCGTGCCGCAATTGAAGCGACCCGCAATGGCGCAACTGTTGCAATCATTTGCAAGTCAATGCTTGGTAAAGCACATACGGTGATGGCTGAAGGTGGCGCCGCTGCCGCTCTAGGAAATGCTGACCCGCGTGATAACTGGCAAACACATTTCCGTGATACAATGAAGGGAGGTAAATACCTCAATGATTGGCGCATGGCTGAAATCCATGCGAAGGAATCACCTGATAGAATCCGTGAACTTGAGCAATGGGGTGCAATTTTTGACCGCACACCTGCAGGTCTGACCAATCAAAGAAACTTCGGAGGACACACTTACCCTAGGCTCGCTCATATTGGGGACGCCACTGGCCTAGAGATGATTCGAACTCTACAAGAGAGAGGAATCCACAGCGGAATGGAGGTATTCATGGAATACACAGTTCGCAAAATTTTCACAAAAGATGGCAAAGCCATCGGCTGCTTTGCTTACAACCGCGCAGACGGAACTCTGCACGTTTTCAAAGCTAAAACAACGGTTCTTGCTACTGGTGGTATCACTCGCTGCTGGGAAGTTTGTTCTGGTTCGTGGGAATACACCGGAGAAGGGCATGCACTGGCTTATTGGGCCGGGGCAGAAATGGGTGACATGGAGTTTGTCCAGTTCCATCCTACCGGAATGATTTGGCCACCATCGGTTAAGGGAATTTTGGTAACTGAGGGTGTACGTGGTGAAGGTGGAATGCTGCGTAACTCAGAAGATAACCGATTCATGTTCAATTATGTTCCAGAAATGTATAAGCCAGAATTTGCTGATACTGAAAAGGAGGCTCTTGAATGGGTGCAAGAAGTGATTGATGGCAAGTTAGCCACCAAGCGTAGACCCCCAGAACTTCTCACAAGAGATGTTGTTGCCAAGGCGATTAATTCTGAAATTAAAGCAGGCCGCGGTAGTGAACACGGGGGCGCATACCTCGATATATCTTGGCGGGATGAGGAACAAGTACGCAAAAAGTTGCCGGGAATGTATCATCAATTCAAAGAACTAGCGGGGGTTGATATCACCACCCAACCAATGGAGGTTGGACCAACTGCTCACTATGTCATGGGCGGGGTAAAAGTAGACCCTATAACTCAAGAAACTACAGTCCAACGTTTGTACGCTGCCGGTGAAGCAGCCACAGGATTACACGGCGCTAACAGACTGGGAGGAAATTCACTTTCCGATTTAATCACGTTTGGGAAGCGCTCAGGTGAATACTCAGCCAGCGCTGCATCAAAGATGGATGGCTGGGAAGAAATACCGCAATCAGAAATTGATGAAATTGTTGGGGAAACTTTGGCACCTTTCAACAGAAAGGGTGGAGAAAACCCAGCAATTGTAGTTAATGACCTTCGTAAAATGATGCAAAATAAGGTGGGTATAATCCGCACTAAGGATTTACTCATGGAAGCATTAGATGACTTGAATGATTTCGCAGCACGCGGAAAAACAACATCTCCAGGTGGAAGTAGAATCTACAATCCAGGATGGCACCAAGCCTTAGAAATTGATGCCATGGTTGACATCAGTAGAATGTGTGCAATGGCGGCACTAGCACGTGAAGAGAGTAGAGGTGGACATACTCGTGAAGATTTCCCAACTCCCAATCACAGTCACTGGGGTAAAATAAACAGCGTCATCAGGATGGGTGGAAAAGGAGAAATGATTCTCGAACACAGAACTTACCCCTCTATGAGAGATGATTTGAAGGAGCTACTTGATTCATCAGACTTGCACGAGGAGGAAGAGTAAGATGGGCAAAGACGTCACTTTCAGGGTTTTCAGAGGAGAACCTGATGAAGATGGGGACCCATATGGTGAGATGGTGGATTACACTGTCGAGATGGATGAAGGTATGGTGGTACTCGATGTTATTCACCAGATTCAGGCTGAGCATGCCCCTGACCTTTCATGTCGTTGGAATTGTAAGGCTGGAAAATGTGGCTCATGCTCCGCCGAAGTAAATGGCAAACCTCGATTGATGTGTATGACGAGAATGTCTGATATTGAGGAAGAAACTACTGATGGTCAACCGGTATTGGTAAAGCCTATGCAAGCATTTCCACTAACCAAAGATTTGGTTGTTGATGTTTCTTGGGCTTATGACTTGAATAAGACCATTGCTCCTTTAGCAGGACCTGCCGAATTTGATTGGAAATTCCAACAAAATGAGGCTGACCGAGTTCAAGAATTTAGGGCTTGCATTGAGTGTATGCTTTGCATCGATACATGCCATGTTCTACGTGAACACAAATTGTTTGACGAATTTGCGGGACCGAGGTTCTTTGTCAGATTAGCAAATTTAGAAATGCATCCTCTTGATACTGAAGATAGGTTAGCATCAATCAAGGATGAATATGGAATTGGATACTGTAACATCACTCGCTGTTGTACCGATGTATGTCCTGCTGGCATAAATATCACAGATAATGCAATTATCCCATTGAAGGAGAGAATTGTCACTGAATATTATGACCCAGTAGCATGGGTTGCCAAGAAGATCGGCCTAAGAAAGTGAATTCATTTTTATTAAAAAAAAAATTGGCCCGCTCAAGGAGAGAAAACTCCCCTCAAACGGGCTGTTTGTATTACTTGTGTAGTTCATCAAGTGTTTTGACTTCTTTCAGAGACGGTCTACGCGTATCTTCTTGACATTGGCCTTCCAGACCTTATCAGGTAGCCACGCTGGCCCGTTTGCAGGTTTTGGCACCTGCTTTCTCCACCCCTTGAATACGTGAACACGGCCTCCACCGCCGCGCTCACGCAAATGGATGTCTGTCTCTCCGCGACTAGCTGCTTTCAGGGCTGCACCCCTAGGTTGCTTACTCGCGAACACCTGGCTCGTATCTTTTCCACCGTCCAACAGGACGAAATATTTCTTACTCATTTCGGATAACCTCCGTGAGCGCCATCCTTTTCCATTCATTATTTAAGCGTTCGCCCGTCTAAACGTAGTACTGCGCCACATTAAGGGCCCCGTCCCCCATTGCGAATGCCAATATTGGACAGGCTAGAGGTCTATCGTTTTCGGATTTTTAATCGGTTAATAGAATCTGAGATTAAATAATAACAATATGATGGATTCCGGAAAGTGGATTTACCAATTCTCCGAAAATCGGGATTTGCAGATGGATGAAGTTGTATTCAACCTAGAATATTGAGAGTTAGAAGATTGAATTGATGGATCAATGAAATTCAAATTTCGGCACCGGCAAGGGTCTTTGTATCAATTACACCATCGATTGAACGTATGTTCTCAACCACCGCAGCAGCGATGCTGCTCATTGACTTAGCAGTCATTTTCACTAACAAGTCGTAATCTCCAAACAACAGGGTTGCATCCTCTACCATCTCTAATGATTTGATGGTATCATGGACTTCAATTTCAGAGCCCGGTTTTACATTAATGAGTACATATCCAACTGCCATGAAGACACCGAGAATGCCCGAGCATTCAATCCTTTGGCTCATCAGGAGGGCTTAACAGGGGATTTTCATCAACCCAAGTAGGTATCACATCATGTTCTTCTATTGATTCAGAATGGAGAATTTCCTCAACCCCTGCGAAATCATTTTCGGATTCAGAAACCTGACTCAAAGATTCCATGGCCATTTTTGCTATTGCAATATTTTGTTCTCCTTCACCTCGAGAATCTGCTGGTGCTGCCCACTCAACATTTTCCTCCTCGGCTAATCCCCCAACTTCGATTTCATCCTCATTCGAACGTAACCACATTACGAGGAGAGTGATTGCCAATAAAGAAACAATTAGCAGAGCGAAGCCAATACCAATTGCAAGATTTAGATTTGAATCTTGGGACTCTGAATTTTGATTCAATTCTTCCTCAGAATTATTGCTGATTATTTGGGCCGGGATGATACCTGTTCTAGTATGAGCAACTTGGTGACCCTGGGCATCTGTACAACCGATAGTTGATGCAAAGGGTGCTCCTCCCGTTGGAGCCATCCATCGAGATGTGAATAGACCAGTATGAGGTAGTGGTCCTTCAGACTCCATAACTGTGGTTCCATTTTTGTCAATGATGATGAATGAGCAGACAGTGCCAACGTGACCATCAGAGTCTTCAACTAAAGCTTCAAGTTCACCAAACTCTCCCTCTATCACATCTCCAGATTGATTTATGATTTCAGGAAGGCCGTATTCAATTTCAACAATAAACTCACCCACTGCACTTAATCCATCAACATCTCTGGCGATTATTTGCAGAGTTGCATCCCCTGCAGTAAAACTGTTATCTGCTAATATGATGAATCCCCAGTGAAAATCTGTCGAGTCTGGGAATGGACAATCATCCCAATCCCACATACTGGATTGCATCGGTTTGATGTTGCCGGATTGAGCGAGGTTAACCGAAACCCCTTCAATGAGCCTATTTGGATCTATAATTATCCAGCCACGCACTTCGTCTCCCCGTGTTATTTGAGGACCTTTATCATCACAGAATCCAATGTCGTATACTAGGGGTGGTTGGAGATGTATTGTCCAATTCATGACTACCAATTGGTCCTGACCCGAGGGAGCAATGTCACTAATTTCCAATGTGGCGATTAATTCACCAAATACTAGACCGGCTTCTGGTGGAGGCAAAGTGACCGACGAGTTTTGATGCATCATTCCTGCTGCATCAATTTCGCCACTTTGAGTATACTCTGCATGACCTGGCCATTCAATTGTCAAGTTATAGGAATAATCTGAAAGTAAGTCATCATAATCAGAAAGGGAAATTACAATTCTTTCACCAGTGCCTCTTGCTAATGCCAGCAAATCTCCATCATAATTGACGAGAGTGAGATTTGCATTGAATTTTTCATCATGGACTGAAATCAATCTAGTTGTAAACAGATTTCCAATTGAATCATAGAGATAGATAGTGACATCTTTTGTTTCACTACCCCAATCTAAACGCCAAGTTGCTTGGTAGCAAAATACATCTGAAAACTCACTTTCAGTAGGCTCAACATTACTTACGTTCCCACTATCAGTGATAATCATAGGCAATTCTGTAAGAGGGTCGTGGTCGGCATCAACAACACATGACTTGAGTATAATATCAGTATCTCTGACGACGGTTTTTGGAGCAGTAAAAGGCGAGAGGGCGGTAACTCCATTCCATTCTTCCCCATCCACTCCCGCAATATGTACACCATACCAATTATGTTCAGCATTGGTTACCACAATGCTGTCATCGAGTTGGAGCAGAGTGTATTGGAATTGTTCATCTCTAACTTCAGCAATTAGATCAAGACTTCCTAATTCAATATTAGTTGGGACAGTCAACCCACTGTACCAATCAACGTAATCAACACTTGTGGAATTTATGAAAGTCCAGTTATCAGCACTACCGTTGACACGCCAACCAAGCCGACTTTGAACTACACCAAAATCATCACTAACTGTGATTGTACATCCGACAGTATCTCCTCTACTAACAGTCCAAGAGGAGCAGGTTAAATCATCGATATGTGGGGGTTCGTTAACTTGAATATTGAGAATTCCTAGGTTGTTATCAACCACCCTTTCAGGACTTTTCCAGTCGCTTGCAATGTAGCGAATAACATATTCATTAAAGCCAATTCTAGATGGTGTAAGATTCACGGAGATAATTCTTCGTGAACCGATATCATTGCCACCCGGCATCTTGATTGAAACATTTGCAAGGATTGAGTTTCCATTTCTGTCACGAACCTCCAGGCTTCCATTTACAGGACCTGGTGCTAGGTTTTGCAACAGGACGTCAATACTACCATTGACACCTGCAGTCAGTCTACCATCTACTCGCACAGCCTCAACTTCGACATCATGAAGAATATCAGAATAAGGTGCCATTTTAGGGTCCCCAACCACAGTCCCCATCCACGATATTAACGGGTTGGCAGCATAATTCACTTCTGCGAAATTATAACCGTAAGCGTAGTACGGAAGCAGTACACTTGGATAACCCACAGCAGTAAGATAGGGTTCGTACACGTATCCCTTCACCCCTGACACACCATCCTCTAAGAGGTCCACAACCAAACTCTGGCCATATGAGGCTCCCCAGGTAAATGTCCTACCACCAGTGCTAACAGCGGTCTCAGCAATACTACCGTCAACCCATTCAAAGTGAGGGCGTATGGCGCGTAGATTCATGGTGTCAAAATAGACTGAGCCATTTCTACTACCTGTATCAAGCAATGAAACCATTTTGACTTTGAAAGAAGAAGCATTCTCTGGTGGTCTGAAACGCATAGTTATTGAATTCCATGCGGTTGCCAAGTTTTGAGTTGAACTTGTATTGGTTTCAAGGAGTGTACCATTATCATCAAAGGAGTCAACTTCAATTCGATAATTTCCAGCAACCCAACCATCTTTCATGCCATAACCATATACAATCCAAGCATGACCTTTCAAATCATCACTGAAATCATAATCTTGTTCTACAGATGTTTCCCCAGTGCCTGCACTGCTATAATCGGAACAAGTTACAGCAGCAGCCGCATTGACTTCTGCTACTTCAGAAGCCTCTAGTGTTCGGTTCCAAATTTTCAAGTCATCAATCAATCCTTCATAATGAGCATTGCCGCCTCTGTTGACCCCTACTTTGTAAAGTTCAATACTATCTATGCTGCCGTTTGGCACGATGTTTGTTTGAATTAATTTACCATTGAGGTATTGCTTCAATGTATTACTCTCATAGGTGACGGCTAAATTGGTCCAGACTCCTGCTTCAATGGCTCCGAATGAATATGAGGTGTTATGGTAAACTTCCCAATCACCAGTACTAGAGCCGCTGGTCATAATTTGGAAAGATGCAGAGTCACCTGCAACGTCGTTGACTGCGAAGGCAGATGAATAACGGTCTTGACTCACATTTGCTGTTTTTGTCCACAATGAGACTGAAAAGTTGCCTGCCCAATCGTTGACATCTATTTTTGCATAATCATCTACGCCGTCAAATTGGTAACAATTTCCAAACAGGCATTGTTGCCAGCCGACTCCGTTATTGCTGTCAAAAAGAGTCAAGTTTGCATTTCCTATTGAATCAGAAATGGTGGTCCCAGACCCATCATCAAATGACCAGTGATGTGCCAAATCAGTTGTGACAGAATCTGCAACTCCTCTCGTGAAAGCAGAGGGAGGCACAACTTGTTTGCTTTGATTTGGTCCCTGCCATGAGAGAATTAGTCCCGCATGAGTTCCATGCTCAAAGAACTCAGTGCGAAAAGTGTGTACTCCAGAGGTAAGTGATGCTGTACCGGAGATTTCTCTCATTCCGTGAACTCCTTCATTGCTGATAATTTCGTTACCATCAATCCACAATTTAGAGCCATCATCGCTGTTGAGATAAAAAGTCCAGTTCCCGCTCTCTGGAATAGTGATTGCACCACTATGGCGGACAGAAAAATATTCACTGAATTGGTTACTGTCCAAACCTGGCCATGTACCTGTTGTCAGTTGATGATTGATATTTGACTCAGCACGCCAATAGTCCGGATTTCTATTGGTTAAATCTGGCATCAAACTAGAATTATAGGTCACTCCATTATTGTCAAAATATTCGGCAAGAAGTCCTGCGGTTGCACTAGCCTCAGTCACTGTACAGGGTTCAGATGTTAAAGCACCTTCAAGTGCACCATTCCCATTCCTTTTGACTGCCGTTTGCCTAGCCCAAGTAAAGCCCTCATCACCCACTAATGGGGGATTAGTGAAATCCCAATACCTAGAACCTGTACTCCATCCATTGTCGGCAGTATCGAAGCCGGAATTCGGAAGCCAGTTAGAGTTCCATGAGCCATCGTTGGACCCCCAAGATGCGTAGAGCATCACGTTTGACTGATTTGTTACAAAAGTAGAATTTTGATTGAAGTGGACAGGAATCTCCATGCTTCCATTCAAGGTAGTGTTTGCCGCATAGAGCATATCATTCCACCATTTGTAACCTGAGCCGTTACGATTTGTTGCCAAGTCTAACACTCCTTGACCCCTTTGACCAAACGAATTGTTGGCTTTATCGATTAATCCAAGAGCGGTTTCAACAGTATATCCGGTCAATCTGGTGACCAAATAGAACCCCTCTTCTTGGCGTGAAAATTCCTTCATTTCCTCACCCGCACCTGGGCCATATGTGTGAGATGACCACCAGTTTTGGTGAATTGTTGAGTTGAAAGCCCCATTGATCAACCCAATTTCTGAATCGAAGGCAGCTCGCCCATTTCCTGGCCCATTTATTCTCAGGGGTATTCCTTTGGTGGTAACTAGATAATTCAATTCAGTTTCCAGATTTCGGTCGCTTATCATCTGCCTCAATGGTTCCGCATAATAATTATCAAATTGAGCGGGATTGATGGTTTCAGCAGAAGGTGTACTATCATTGTCAAACAGGAAAATTCGGTTGGCGCTAATGTTTCGAGCAGCAACAAAAGCATATCCAATGGTTTTACTTGCCTCACTATTATTGTTAATCAAAACACCAACATCAGAATAATTGATGTAATTTAGAAAAGTGAAAGTTTGTGGGACTGCAACATCTCGAAATGGTGTCTCATTCCAAATATCTGTACTGAAGGAATTTGTTTCTTCGGAGGCAAGTACCTCGGGCTGGCTAGAAAAACTAGTCCACGGCATGGTCACTAAAAGTAAGACCAAAGCGAGGCTAAAGCGTGCGCTCGACACAACTGTTGTCAGTTTCTTCTTGCTCAATACATTATCGCATTCGTGTCAGTAATATATGTTGAAAAATGTCTCAAATAAGACCTATTCAACGAGGGGTATATTGCCGACGGCCTCACCTGCTCTAAACATGGCAGATGTTTTCATGGCGCGACAGTGCAAGAATGGCTTGGTAAAAGTCATTATTGGCGACATTTCCAAGATTGAAGCAGATGTGATGGTAACTACCGCAAACAATCGTCTTGCTGGAAGAGAAGGCGTTGATGCAGCAATCCACAAACAGGCAGGCCCAGAACTTCGCGCAGCCTGTGATGCAATTGCTGTTGAGCGAAGGAAAGAAAATATGCAACCTTGCCCAGTTGGTACATCAGTGATTACAGAACCTTATGGTTTGTCAGCCAAGAAATTAATTCATGTTGTGGGGCCAGATTGCCGCAGACCAACCCAGGATGAATCTAGACGAAGCCTAATCAAGAAAGCCTACGAAACATTGTTTGAACAACTATCGAATGTTAAAGATAGAGAAATTGTTGCAACTCCACCTCTAAGTATGGACGTGTTTTCCTATCCACACCGTGAGGGTGCGAGGATGACCATGGAGATCGTGATGACTTGGATGGATACAGCCGAGGATATCGGAATAAAGGAATTCTGGATAGTGACTCAGCAAATGAACTGGGTAAACAATCTAAGAACCGTTTATCGAGAATCTGAGGACCAATTCCCCGGAAAAGACATCACCCGTGAATATCGGTAATTAGGATGATACCCCAACTTAATCCTCTTCTGTGAAAGATTCAGTTTTCCCACCTTTACGTGAAATCTTCCATTCTTTCTCAATTTTCTGGGCTTCTTTACTTTGCTCCCAAACATCCCTTTTCAGTGCTTTTCGAAATGGAAGTCGGTGGATCACTCGTCCGTCAGAAACATCGACTTTTTTCAGCATCCACTTTGCCGCAAGATGGTATACCATGCCTCTGAAAATGTCGGGTCGGAAGAGCCTGCCAATGAATGGCAAACCATCCTGTTTCTTTTTTTGGTCCTTCATCCAAGATAGGGACATTCGCTTGAAGGCTCGGTCTCCAACTCGATTCATTAGCCAGCGATTAGCAACCGAGGTTTTGACTGTAGGTAAAAGCCGTTTTCGGACTTCTGCGTCATAATTACATTCACCAAGAATATCTTTTGCAGCAAATACACCGCTTGTGATAGCACAGCGCATTCCAAAACCCCACATGAAGTCCTGAAGACCACCTGCTTCACCGACATAGTGGCGGCCATCAACAGTGTACTTACGATTAATTGTGAAGTCACCTTTTCCACCAACTCGTTTAATCGGTTTTCTGTCAAGTTCAGGATAATGCTTGTCATACCAAGCAATCGTTTCATTGAGATAGCGCCCACTCTTCTGTTGTTTTCGCCATAGACAGGTGCATATTAGTCCGATCCCGTCTATTACAATTAGGTAAGCGTAGGCACCTGGAGCCAACTTGTCATTAAAGTGAAATGCTACATGGTCTGGGTGTGAAGTCTCGAAGATTTCACCAAATGCAAGCGCAGAGGTATCCTTCGGTCCAGCAGCGACAATGTGGCAGTCTTCTGGCTTAACTCGGGATTTGTAGTGAATATTTGCTCCTGCCGCAACTGCCTGACGCTTTAGGCCCTGGTCAATCGTATGTGGAGCGGTACCTCGCTCAATCACTCGGAAT
Organism: uncultured Candidatus Poseidoniales archaeon; assembly: GCA_964645485.1. GTDB lineage: Archaea > Thermoplasmatota > Poseidoniia > Poseidoniales > Thalassarchaeaceae > MGIIb-Q1. Next base: position 105,013 of record CAZXZO010000003.1, on the reverse strand, counting down.
GCAATGGTTGGACTCCATGCTTGAGTGATTTCATCATCTGGATGAATGACATCAACTTGATGAAATGCAGTTGTCTTAAACTCATCAGGATCAATACCCCATTCTCTCATTTCGTCCATGAAATCCGTATCACTTGTCCAATTCTCAATACCTTGAAAATCACCATCAAATCTAGCCCCAGAGTCATCGCGAATATCATGAATATGCACCTCTCGTCCGGCTTTGGCTAAAATTATTGCAGCAGAGAGCCCGGAGAGCCCTGCACCCATGATTTGGATGGGCTCGTCTGTACCAGCCACCGTAACCATAAATTTAGTCGGGAGGCACTTCAATCATGAATCATTCGCCATCGGCGGATTAATGCGGGAGTGCTTTTTCAGATACTTCAAATGGCTGCAGATAAGAGAGTTATTGTCGTTGCAGCGCCTGATTCTCTTGATTCAACTTCGGTAAGAGAAAAACTTCACCTCGATGGGTGTGGAAGCATTGTATCATTTCTCGGGATAACTAGAGGAGTGGATAATGGAGTAGAGATAAAAAGGTTAGAATTTGATGCATGGGAAGAAAAATTACCCCAAGTTCTCTCAAACCTTGGACATGAAGCACTCTCTAAGTTTGGTGTTTCTTCAGTTTCAATAGCGCATCGGACGGGGAGTGTGGGGCCAAGTGAACCAATTGTCGCAATTCATGTTGCAAGCCCCCATAGGGCAGAGGGTTTTGAGGCCTGTAGTTGGTTGATAGATGAACTGAAATCTCAAGCCCCCCTGTGGAAAAAAGAAGTTAGGGCCGATGGAACGATTTGGAAAGGTGGTTTGGGATGAATGATGGCATAGATGGTATAGTACCAATCGGGCATAAACCAATTGTTGAGAGAAGCGCAGTCGCCACTGGATTACTGCGCATATCACCCGACTCTGCTGACGCGATTCGCAATGGATTGATTGCAAAGGGAGATGTCTTGGAAGCATCTACTGTTGCTGCAATTCAAGCAGTGAAAGACACACCAAGAATGATTCCTCATTGTCATGTGATTCCAATCGAAGGTTGCAATGTATCTTGGGACCTCGGTGATGATTCCCTCCGCTGCACTTTGTCAGTCTCAGCACATTGGAAAACTGGGGTTGAGATGGAAGCAATTGTTGGTGTATCAGCCGGTCTTTTGTGTGCATGGGATATGGTGAAGTCATTAGAAAAAGACGAACAAGGACAATATCCCGAAACCCAAATAGAGTCGATTAAAGTTCTTGAAAAGAACAAAGGTTCTTGACCGCCACATTGAGAACCAATAGTCCCTCCGGCAACTATGGCGAAGACTAGTGATTTGACATCTCACTTCGTGGAAGCGACAGAAGCAGCCGCTATAGCAGCAGCAAAATGGCGCGGCTTTGGTGACGGCAAATTGGCTGATGGTGCTGCCGTAGAAGCAATGCGCGGAGTATTTGACACCGTCCCATTTGATGGCCGAGTTGCTATTGGAGAAGGCGAGAGAGATGATGCACCAATGCTGTGGATTGGTGAGCCACTTGGCTCAATGCAAGGCGAGGAAGGAGCCTTACAGATTGATATCGCAGTTGACCCACTTGAATGCACTAATCATGTTGCCAAGGATTTGCCAAATGCAATCGCAGTTCTCGCTGCGGCTCCTCGTGGCTCTCTTTTGCATGCTCCAGATTGTTACATGGACAAACTCGCAGGCCCAGCACAAGTAGCCGGTGAAATCTCACTCGAAGCAGATGTAGCATACAATGTAGAAGCTGCTGCTGCTGCTCTTGATAAAGAAATCACTGACCTAAAAATAGTGGTTATGGACAGAGATCGTCACATTGACTTGATTAAGGAATTACGTGAATTCGGTGTATCGGTTCCACTCATCGGTGATGGCGATGTTGCCGCGGCACTTGATGCAGCAAATCCAGATAGTGAAATTGACTTGTTGATGGGGATTGGAGCTGCTCCCGAAGGCGTAATCACAGCCGCAGCATTAAGGGGATTAAATGGTCATTTTGAAGGACGACTTGTCACAACAAATGAAGATCACGAAAGCCGAGCAAAGCAGATGCTCGGAGATGATGTTCATCGTCTATGGGGAAGGGATGATTTGTGTTCAAGTTCCGACGCGTTATTCGTCGCTAGTGGAGTCTGTCATGGTTATCTCCCTGGAGTGGAAGACTTCGGTGACCGAGTGGCTGTACACTCAGAAGTGATAGACGTAGCAACCGGAGTAAGGCGCTTCATCAGCACAGAGTATCCTCAATAAAATTCTAGCAACCGCCCTTGTAGCAACTAGAGTAAGGCGCTTAATTAGCACAGAATATCCTCAATAAAATTCTAGCAACCGCCCTTGTAGCAACTAGAGTAAGGCGCTTAATTAGCACAGAATATCCTCAATAAAATTCTAGCAACCGCCCTTTGGTGGGCACAACTTATCTCCATA
>CAZXZO010000003.1:62356-102479 GCA_964645485.1 uncultured Candidatus Poseidoniales archaeon | reverse complement strand
TATCCTCAATAAAATTCTAGCAACCGCCCTTTGGTGGGCACAACTTATCTCCATAACTGCAAAAAACACAACAGTCACCTTCTTTGGGTTTCAGAGTAATTTTACAATTATTACACTGATGGAAGAAAAGGCAGCTATTAGTCGGCATTTCAATTGATTCAGTGTGACTACACTCAGGACATGTCAAGTTACTTTCAACCATGCTAATTCCTTCTTTTCGGCTTCAATTTTTTTTCGTCTGAATGTCAATCGCGCAGTATTCATGTTCTGACTTGAATCTCTTTAATGCGATTGTATAGTTAAAGAAATTGGTTGATTATTATTATACACTAATCCAATTTTTATCTCTGCAGATGACTTCGATTTTGATTGTCAAATGCCAGCGATGACTTGAAAATGCCGAGCCACCTCGTGTCACATGAGTGGTACTTATGGACACTAAAATGCTTGAAGAAAATGCCAATAAATTGGTCTCACCTGGGCGAGGGATTCTAGCCGCCGATGAAAGTACGGGGACAATGAGTAGCCGACTCCAAGGGGTTGGGGTAGATCCATCAGAAGAGGCACGCCGATCTTACCGTGCTAATTTGTTTGCAACATCTGGTTGTGAAACTGCGGTCAGTGGTGTTATTCTCTTTGACGAAACCATCAGACAAATGATGGACGATGGAACTGCAATACCCGATTACATGATTGCTCAAGATATTCTTCCAGGCATTAAAGTTGACACAGGTGCTCATCCACTGGCTAATCATGAAGGAGAAAAAATCACAGAAGGTTTAGATGGATTGAGAAGTAGATGTATTGAATATTTCAATATGGGTGCACGATTTGCCAAATGGCGGGCAGTCATCACGATTGCTGATGGAATCCCTTCACAGGCTTGCATAACTGCAAATGCGCATGCATTAGCGCGCTATTCAGCAATTTGTCAAGAACAGGGTTTGGTCCCAATAATCGAGCCAGAAGTGTTGATGGATGGAGATCACGACGCTGGACGTTGTTACTCTGTCACTGCAAATATACTAACAGCAACATTCGCCGCTTGCGAAGACCAGGGTGTTCACATTCCCGGTGCTTTGCTAAAACCAAATATGATAATTGCTGGAAAAGATTGTACACACCAAATTTCAAGAGAAGAAGTGGCACAACTAACCCTCAAATGTTTACATGAGAATGTACCCAAGAATTTACCAGGGATAGTTTTCCTTTCAGGCGGGCAATCAGATGAGGACGCCACCGCCCATCTTAATTTGATGAATGCGATGGAAGAAAACCCACCGTGGCAACTTTCGTATTCATACGGTAGGGCTCTACAAGCAGCAGCACTCCAAACTTGGGCTTCGGGAACACCAGAAGATAGCCAAAATGCATTTTCACATCGTGCCAAGATGAACAGTCTTGCACGATCTGGTGATTGGGACATATCACTTGAGAATTGATTGCTTAACTTGTGAACAATATTGTTCACTGAATTATCCCTTCAGGCACTTGAAAATTATTTGATGCACGATCTTTAAGGAGACCTGAAAGATTTTCTCTCTTGAGTGAACTTGATAATAGAATCATAGTCTTCCAAAATGCCGAGTTACCCTTTCTAGGGCATAATAGATGGCTACGATTCTGTTGTGACACTTGTCATTCAGAAGCCAGGTTCATCTTGGTCAAGGAGAAATGGTTGACCAGGTTTCCATTCTGGGTGCTTGTCCTTTACCCAGTCGACAATTGCCCACTCACAGATATCATATCCACCTGAAAGTATTCCACTTCTCTTGATGTACCCCACCTTCACGATGTCTTTATCTTTGGAGAGAACATTACCTAGTTGTTGGCTTGTTGTGCCGTGACGCATTGTAGTGTTGATGTGCTCAAGAATTTCTGCTGTGTTGCGCGGTCTTTCAGAGAGGAACGCCTTAATTTTCTGTCTGATTCTAACTGTCTTCATTTATTTTCACCTTTTCCTCCGAGTCAATCAACGGAAGTCCACAAGGGGACTTTACACCGTCTGACCTGAGCGAATGCTGTCACTGATATAACCGTTGCCACAGATGACGCATAGTTGTTACAGATAGTGACATATTTATTGCATGCTTAGAGAATAAAATAATCGGTGAGTTAGTAAAACCTAACGTTCTCCAGTGGAAATGTGTAATGAATGGTAACTAAAGAAACAATTGAAGTACTGCGAACAACCCCCGCATAACTAGCCCCCTGTTGAGGTGTCGGAGATGTCCTTATGGCCAAGAGTGGTAATTCTGTGACCTATTCCCGAATTCGAGGAAGTTATCGAAGACGGTTATTGGACCATCTGTCCGATGGTCCTTCAACAGTCACAGGTTGTAGTAAAGCCGTTGGGTTGCGTTTGCCACATGCGTCTGCAGAATTGAAGAGAATGAGGGCAGAAGGCCTTGTTCAGTCAGATTCTGGGCCTGGACAAAGAGGAGCAAAACAACATCTCACAGCGGCAGGATGGCAAGTTTTCATCGGTGATGAGTTGGCTAGATTATCCGAAAGTAGGGTTGATTTAATTCCCGAACACGCAGTTGGAAAATTACTTGCAAAAGATGGCCCACAACTATTACTTGCTTACACGAAACCTCTCTCTAGCCCCCTGATTCCAATGCCTTGGAGCGCCGATTTTAGCCAATCTGACCAAGCATCAATCTCTAGTGGAACTCAAGGGGTGAAGGACGGGTATGTTTGGGCAGTCGCACGTGAAGCTGAAGTGAGATGGTATGATTTGGAAACCTTAGAGCAAGTTTCCACACCTACCTGGGACCAATCTACTTCCTCATTGTCAGATTGGGTAGAACCATCTCCTGTGATTGGATTAGTTCGCGCACGATTATTGGACCCACGCCAATCACTCAAATTAGCAATTGGCAGTTGGTTTGGTGAACCACCAATAGAAGGGTGGCCTGATCTTCCAATGCCGATGGGCGAATCAGAATCTTGGACCCTTGGTACTGCACATGAATCAGCCCCCCCACTCCAGTCACAATGCCCAATTTGTGCAATCTTGCCGGACAGACTTTCCACAACCACCCTACTTTCGGCGGCTTCTAGCGGTGCTCTCGTAATTGCAGAGGCATCACTATTAGGACGTCAAGGTGATGTCTTACCTCTTTCAATTCTTGAATCATGGATTAATCGAGCTCATCCTCGGCTCTCACAGACAGAACGTAGACACCGATTACAGGGTTTGACCCAAGCGATACGTAAAGGACGACGTAAACGAAGTGGTAACATCAGAGTTGAAGAATCAACTTGGAGGCGATTTCAATCAGATTGGCCCAATAGTCAGTGGAGCGAGAAAACCGATGTAGAGAACACAATTATCGACGTTCAGGGATTATCTTCCGCGGCTTGGCTTTCTTTGATAGATTGGTCTTTGTCCCGTCAAGAAACAACTCCGGTAGTATTGCAATACCCTCCAGACCAACATGACACTGGACAATTGCACTCCATCTTTCAAGACCCAAGAACTAGATTAGCAATTCTATCTGGGGAGCCAGAAGAATCACTGGCCTACCCCACTCTTAGGCCCGACCCGATTAGGCCTCTCTCTTGGTACCTGTTGAAATTGGCTGGAGATGTTGAATTACCTTGCAAGGTGACACATCGGCCACCACCCAGTTTCACATCCCCTCCTCCACTTTGGAATCCTCCAACCACTGCTTCAAGTTTACAGGAGGTTGTTTTAGCGGCGAAAATTGCTGCCGGCGGTTCAGCACCACCTAATGCAACCGAAGAATCATCCGAAGAAATGAGAATGTTTGCCGCATCTCTTAGATATCCCGAGGGTGATGCTGATTGGGCTGATAGAATTGAAGCCGTAGATCCTTTAGCAGCATGGATTGCTTGTCCAGAAGAAAACCGATGGGCCTTATGGCGTCGACAGGGCATAAGGTTGGGTTCAGAATGGATTCCTCTGCTACAAGTAGAGGAAGTTCCAATAGAATATCTAGCTGAAGTTGCAGGTACAGCCCCTTATGATTGGCAGGAATCTGCCCACAATCACCTTGTACAAAGAATTCGCAATGAAGATGATTTAGCATTGAGATTGAGAACTCTAATTGATTCCCATAATTTCAGTGATTCAGCCTCGGCTTGGCTTACATCCACTCTGCTTTCACAGGTTGCATGGTTACCATCAGAACTCACTGATGATTTGGCGAGGTGGGCGCCAAATAGTATTTCGAAATCTTTGCCATCAAATATAATTCCAGCTTTAATCGGATTAAATTGGCTGTCTTCTCAAGGAGCATTAGATGATACTTGGGTCAAGAAAGTTGAGGACTCTCAGAGATCATCACAACTTATCCACGGATGGACATCACTACTATCGATAGTGAGAGAAGAAAGAACTCCAACTATTGAGGAAATTAGAGAAATCACAACTCTCCCCCTTGAATGGTGGGCTCCATTTTCACCACTATTGCTCAATACAATTACTGACGGGACAGGTGGACGGGATGTTCTAATTATGGAAAAAATTCCTTGGGCGGCAGCTCTTTTCCGACCAATTGGTGAGTTACATACTATTCCTGGAATAGGTGATGTTGAACACCCAGGGTGTCCTTCAGACCTTGTTTCGCGTTTAGAGCGGATTCTACAAGGAGTTGATTTTGATGAAGAGTTGCATGGATTTGCAGAGTTGACTGACATTATTAATGCCTTGAAATCAATATTACTTGGGACAAAACCTGTTGTCGGGAAAATTCATCCAATGGTTGGATGGTTATTGCAACCCAGCGAACTTTGGCCAGCCTTCACTGCTTCTGAAATTATCAGCGGCGACTCAGAAATATCAACAAGATTAGCAGCGGGAAAAAGTGGATACCATTCTGGACTAAGAGAGTCTCCTCAAAGGCGATTATGACCATTTTTCACCTATAAGAGGATTCAAAAGGGGTGGATTTACCCAAAAGTTTGCCCCGGCTGCAACACCGCACGGACCTTGGCCTTCGCCGGCGAGGGATGAACTGCGGTACCAAGTACGGGGTATCGCCGCCTTCGAAGGCCGTGGTGACCCTTCGGGGAATGAACCTCGGTGCAAAATGGCGGCAGGGCGAGAAGGTCTCCATACGACTGCTGTGCGCGGAATGACTACTGGAACCACCCACTCGTCCGACAGACGCCCCGGGGTGGGTCAGAACCTCTGAGCCAAAAGCGATGAGGCGGTTCGTTACTCCTCGGGGCACACCTTTCTGCTCTTCTTTTTCCGTAGGATTGATTGAGGTTCAACCTCTCAGATGCTCTAATGGGACGGCACTCGCTGTGTTTATTGGGTGGCACATTCGACCGGCTTCATGCCGGTCATCAGCATTTAATCTCTATTTGTTTACAACAATCTGACAAGTTACAGATATGGCTGACAAGCGATAATATGGCCAAACAAAAAACCCCGATAGTCCTAGATTGGGAATTTAGAAAACAAGATATTTTGGACTGGGCTACCTTGAACGGTTTGGATGGAAGGATATCGATTCATCTACTAGAGAATGAAGTTGGACCAGCATCGACTAGTGTAGAGGCAGATTCGATAGGGTGTACCCCTGAAACTGAATCTGCATGTGAGGGAATCAATAATTTGAGAATAAGTGAAGACTTAGCACCACTGAGTATTATTGTTGCTGAACATGTTTTAGGCCCAGATGGAAAAATAATTTCTTCCAGTCGGATAAGAGATGGTGAAATCGATAGTCAAGGCCAGCCTTGGCTGGGTGAGGCTGAGATATATCTCGACCAAAGAATGCCTGCAGTATTAGATGATGAATTAAAACAGCCATTTGGAACTCTACATGAAGGACCAGAATCAAGGCCGGAAATAGCCATGCGTAAGGCAATTGAATCAATTTCAGAATTAACTCCAAAATTAATTGCAGTTGGTGATGTAACGGTTCAAACATTAGTTGATATGGGGAAAATTCCAGATATATCGTTTATTGATGGTATGACAAAGCGTGAGGTTTGGGCGGAAGCAGAGAATCTTGATAGAGAATTATTTCCGCACTTGTCAACTTGTTCAAATCCCCCTAGTCTTATCACTGCTGACCTAAAACTAGCAACAAAGGTCGCACTCTTGAATAGCCGACCAACACTTATTGTGGTAAATGGGGAAGAGGATTTAGCACCTATCATTGTTCATTTACTCGCTCCAATTGGTTGCGCTGTAATATATGGCCAACCAGGAAAAGGCGTGGTTGTCCGGATAACTAGCCAAGAAACAAAGCAGAATTGTCGCAGGCTTCTTGACGTATTCACCAAGGAGCTGTGATAGTGTCTTCTCCGCTAATTAGCATTACAGTTTGCGTTCGCAACGCAGTTCAGTGGATTGATGACTGTATGGCAGCACTTTGTGCTCAAACATATAGGCCGTTAGAGATAATCGCAGTTGATGATGGCTCAACAGATGGAAGTAATGAGTTGCTGCAAAAATGGCAAACTCCAGCAGAAATCTCGTTGGAAGAAATTCCAATCCAAGTCATTTCTCAAGAACCGTTGGGGTTATCTGCAGGTCGCAACAACTCACTCAACGTCGCAAAAGGAGAATGGGTTGCAATAACTGACATTGATTGCCGTCCTAGGCCGGATTGGATTGAGAGGATGTTTACATCAAGCGAAGGCGTGGATGCTGTAACCGGGAGAGTCATCTTTGATACAGGTAGTACTTCAGTGAGCAGATTACGTTCACGTTCAATTGCTTGGAAATACTCATCACGTGCTCGTCACGCTACCTTGGCTAATGGGCCATGTTCAATGTTCAAGAGAGAGAATCTGATTTCTCTTGGTGGTTTTGACCCCACTTGGTATCACGCAGAGGACATGGAAGTTTCAATGAAAATAATTCAATCAGGAGGAGAAATTCGCTATGAGCCAGAAGCAGTGGTTGACCACGTCGCAGAAAACAGTCTCAAGATTTTTCTTCAAAAACGGCGAAGAGATGCTCGCGCTCATACAAGAATAATGAGGAAATACCGTGGTGTTAAGCACGATTTCTCTACAGATGGAATGTTGATTGCTTTTCTATTAATCCCATATCTGGCTCTGTCAGTGACAATTTCTAGATTCCTAGAACCAGAGATTGCAATAGCATTAATTCTAGGCTCTACTCTTCTTTTCCGCAATTATCTGATGTGGAGTCTAGCACTTTGGCTGGGAACTTTTGAAGGATTCGTGGATGCCCTACTTCGAAGAAAAGGGCATTAAGTTCAGTTGCAAGAAAGGTGTCAACCAATCAAGTTTCTGATAGCAAACTATCACTATCATCAACCAATGCAAGGAAGCGTAATCCAAATCCAAATGCAAGCAGTGGAGCAGTTACAGCATAAACACCAATATCAGTCCATGCCCAATGAACGATAGACCAGTATGCGTAAAATCCGAATCCTAGCAGTAAGCACCAAGCAGCCGCGGTCATTGTCATTCCACCTTCTTCATTACCTGAAACTAGGCTAGTCCAAATTGAGTGGAATAAAACCCCTTTAATCCAAGTTTGGAATCCCCCCTCTACTTTTTGGTGAATTCCCCAAGCGCCCCAAGCAATACCAGCAATCGCAATAGCGAGGAATACGGTATCAGACATGGGTCGGTAGACCATTTCCGAGTAAGGTTCATCCCAAAGATAACCCATGGTTAGGTAACCTGCCCACACAATTTTTCGCTCACCTGCAACAACTGCTCCGCACACCACGTTCACAATTCCAAGGATAAGTCCCCAAACCCCTAATCCGAAGACTAGAGATGAAAAGGCCTTGCCAGGAGATTTTACCCAATCTACAATCATGCTGACAGACTCATTCCCGCTGTCGTCACTATCGTCGCTCATCAAGGCGGCCGACCGGCGCCCCTCTCTTAACAATTCTTAGCGAAGAATTACTCAGATATTGTTGCTCAAAGCCTTGCTTGGAGGCGGTATGTGCTATTTACCACAGGTTTCATCGCTTCATCAGCCTCTGTCATGATTGTTATCGGATTAATGTTCTGAGGTATACAAGAATTGATTCGGTTGCTTCTACCATAGCGTCCCAAACTGGTTGTTTTGGCCGTAATTAATCCAAGGCTGTCTAGATTCTTAATCACATTTCCAATTGAGCGCGAAACGAGTGGCGTTACCGATGCGTTTGTGCACGTCATTTGGTATACAGAGAATACTTCCCCGGTTGAAACGTTTGTAAGTCCATTACTCTCATTGAGCAGAATACTGTAAAGCACTAATTTCTGATGGAACGGTAGGCTAGCAATCACTGGAGTCATTTGGTCAAATTGTAATTGGTTTTGTGCTAGCCGCACATGTTCTGTTGAAACGAATCCATCTCCCATAACTTCAGCTTTGTGAATAGCAACTCGAAGTAAATCTAGAGCCCGCCGGGCGTCTCCATGCTCTTGGGCTGCTAGGGCTGAGCAGAGTTTGATAACTCCATTCTCAAGTACGCCCTCGCGTACGCCTGCGGCCGCGCGCCCGGAAAGAATATCCCCAATCTGACTGGAGTTGTAAGGTGGGAAAGCCAAGTCTTCCGAACCAAGTCGCGAGGCAATGCGAGCATCTAGCATCTCAGTGAATTGCAGATCGTTTGTAATTCCGATTACACAGCACTTTGAATTTCTTAATTCATAATTTAGGCTAGTAAGAGGATAGAGAATGTCATCGCCATGACGTTTTACAAGGTGGTCAATTTCGTCTAATACGAATATGTGAACTCCACCTTGTGATTCCATATTTTGTCTAAGTCGTTGCAGAACTTTGTCGGTTGGCCAACCTGTGAAAGGCACAAGGTTTTCATTGTCAGGAGCCAAATCATTTGCTAACTTAGCCAATACCCTATACTTGGTATCAATTGAGCAGCAATTGACTTCAACAGAATGGATTTTGCGCCCGATTTCTTTTCCGCGATCCAATAATTGCTTGCAGACATACCGAGTCACCGCAGTTTTCCCCAATCCTGGTTGTCCGTACAAAATCATATTGGAGGGCATCTGTCCATGTAGTGCTTCAACTAGGTTGTGCACCAAAGTTTTAACCTCATTTTCTCGATGTGGAAGATTGTCTGGGGTGAAGCCATGGTGAAGTACATCGCGGTTCTTAAATAGGCTATCATTACCGAGTAAGTGGTTGAAAATATTTTCTCCCATTTTATAACACCAACTCAATTCCGCTCTTATCTCTCCGTCTTTGTTCTGTGAGTGGTCATCTCAACTGTTACGGAGATTCATGAGGAGGCGTGCCGGTCTAATAAGGCTACTTGCTGAATCGAGAACAGGGGGTTATTTTTTTTCATAAGTCAAATAGAATTGTAGTATATTAACCTCCAATTGGAATTAGCGAAAAAATAACTATTTCAAAGCCCATGTATCGTGTTTTAGTTATTTTGTCGCCGGACCACGTAAGTGATGCATCATCTGAATAGGTAAATGGAATGGTTGACAATAGAGAATCAAAAGAAGTGAATTTTTCAAGCGATATTTTGTAACATTTTTCGGATTGAAAAGTGTTCATTCAAAAATCAGCACATGCAAAATTATTGAATCGGATATAATTTGCTGTCATATTCACAAAGCAAGAAAACGATGGTATTAAAATTAATATTATTCTATCATTGCAGAAAAAATAATTCAATTGGAAATTGTAATAATTCCACCAATTCCGCAATCAAAAGCATCTCCATCTTGAATTTGGATAACATTCTCCGGTAAATCAGAAATTGTTTCATCTTTTGTTGTATAAAGATGAGTTGCTAGGAAAGTTGTTGAAGGATTTTTCTTTGCTAATTCGGATAAACTCGACGGCTTGAAATGAAAACCGGTTGGCACCCCATCGGGAACTCCAACTTCAATTATTACGATGTCAGCACCCTCTGATCTTTTGGCAATTTCTTCACAAGGGCCAGAATCACCACAATGGATTATTGTTAGTCCCGATGAGTGTTGTAATTGGTAGCCATGTGGTTCAGTTGCTGGTTCGTGGTTAACCGGAAATCTCTCAAACACCCAATCTACAGCTCCTGTAACTTGTCCCTTTTTCGAATGGTGGAATCGCACACGATTTTGGAGCACATCACCCAAAGAGCCGGGGAAGGCAATTTCCGAAAGCGCCTTCAACCTCTCGTCTCCACCAGCATGCAGATGAACATCTAGGATATTATGTCCTTCGCGGTCTGATATGTACTTGCGTTCAAGAATAAAAAATGGAAATCCAAAGATGTGGTCGCCATGCCAATGGGTGAACAGAATTGTGTTGATATCAGAAGGACTTAGTCCTGCTTGCCCTAATTGAGGAAGTATTGTAGGTGGGGTATCAATGAGAATTTTCTCATCAATTAATACCAGTGAATGCATTCTGCCGTCTGGACAAAAGGCATTACCACTCCCTAGGAATCTGACTTCAACCATGCTACGCTCACACAGTCGGAGAGTGCATGAGTGCTTTAGATACGCGTCGTATTTCATTTGTTCAAAACTAAACTCCTTGCCACGCGCTTGATAAACGGCTGTCTTGACGGATAGTCATCCCGCCGTAGGCGGAGTGACATCTGGAGATGGCGCAATGAGTGAATTCAGCAGCAAAAATCCTTACCTTGGAGAAATGGTTGAGAAGAGAGTAATTACTCATCCAGACTCGACAAAAGAAACTCGCCATATCGTGTTTGACCTTGGTGATTCTGGCTTGGAGTACAAAGTAGGAGATGCTCTTGGTATTATTCCTGAAAATCCAGCAGAATTAGTTTCAGATTTGTTAGGTCTTCTCAATTTCACAGGTGAAGAAATGGTTGAGACACATCTTGGTGAGACAAATGTAGGAGATGCATTAGCAAACCACTACGAGATTCACCGGCTGTGCAAGAAGTTCATCCAAGGGCTCGAAATGAAGTTTTCATCAACAAGTCCCAAAATTTCAGTCCGTTTAGTCGGTCGAAGCAGAGCATCGACAACTAGTGATTCTAACAGTGTTGCATGGGATTGGTCTGGCGAAGAACAAGATTTCCCAGAAGGTTTCACACCAGTTGGTGCAATGAGTGACCCAGCCCTGATATTGTGGGAGTCACTAGTCAATGATGCAGATGCAATGGAAGATTACCTATGGAGCCGCGATTATATTGACCTGTTAGGAGATATGCCAAACCTATCTTTCACTCCACAAGAGTTTGTTTCAAATTTAGACCGATTAAAACCTCGGCTCTACTCAATCGCTTCATCTCTTGATGCGCATCCGGGTCAAGTCGAATTGACAGTTGCGATAGTTAGGTACAATCATCATGGTAGAGACCGTGGAGGATTGTGCACTGTTTACATGGCAGACTCAGCCCCTCTTAATGAGAAATCAATTCCAATGTTTATGTCCCCAACCCGTAGTTTCGTGTTACCTAAAGATGGTGATACAGACATTATCATGGTTGGACCCGGAACAGGTATTGCACCTTTCCGTGCTTTCCTAGAACAAAGAGAATTCAACAAATCTAAGGGCCGCAATTGGTTATTCTTTGGTGATAGAACCCTGACCCATGAATATCTGTATGGCGAGGAATTGAATGACTGGTTAGACAATGGTCATTTGACACGCCTAGACCTTGCATGGTCAAGGATGGCAGAAATCCCCAAAACCTATGTGCAGAATTTAATGGCTGAAAATGGTGAAGAAATTTGGTCATGGATTGACGGGGGGGCATACTTCTATGTCTGTGGTGACAAAAATCGTATGGCAAAGGACGTTCACAAAACTCTCATCAACATCTGTGAGGAACATGGTGGGATGAGTGCTGATGATGCAAAGGAATTTGTTGAAAAGCGAATGATGAAAGAAGAAAAGCGCTACCTCAGAGATGTCTATTGAATAGGTATCTAGGAATAGTCATTCTATTGAACCCGGTCCCCTCGTGACATTCCATGTTTGAGAGAGTGCTCATCGCCAACCGCGGGGAAATTGCTCTCAGAATTTCTAGAGCACTGCGCACTTTGGGTTGTGAGGTGGCAATCATTCATGGACGCGAAGACCGCCTTTCTTTGCCTGTTCGATTCTCTGATATTGCAGTACCAAATTATTCTGCTAATCCATTAGATTCCTATCTTGATTATGAAAAAGTGATTGAGGCAGCAAAAGAGATTGGTGCACAAGCAATCCATCCAGGATATGGATTCTTGGCTGAGAATGCAGATTTTGTTCGCCGATGTGAAGAAGAAGGATTAACATTCATTGGTCCATCATCCGATGTAATTTCATTGCTTGGCGATAAGATTGAGGCTAGAAAGGCTATGGAGGAGGCTGGTCTACCTGTCGCTAAGGGCAGTAGTGAACCCGTCACGAATTCCTCAGAAGCGGCAACAATAGCAACGGATATCGGCTACCCTGTAATCATCAAGGCTGCTGCAGGTGGGGGTGGAATCGGGATGCAGGTTGTTCACGATGAAAGTGAATTTGATTCTGCCTTAAATCTCTGTCAATCGCGAGCCCGTTCTGCCTTTGGTGACGAGCGAGTATTTATTGAGAAATATATTGAAGGAGCACAACACATTGAATTTCAAGTTCTTGCGGATGGGAAAAATGCGATTCATTTTGGCGAGCGATTCTGTTCCATACAACGAAGACATCAGAAACTTCTCGAGGAGGGTCCATGGCTTTCCGACGAAGTGCGTGAGGAAATCGGTGCCCGGGTTTGTGCCGGTGCTGAAGCAGTCGGTTACAAGGGATTGGCAACTTTTGAGTTCTTACGTGATTCAAGAGGCGAGTTCTATTTTTTGGAAGTTAATCCGAGGGTACAAGTTGAACACACAGTCACCGAGATGATTACTGGGCATGACTTAGTTGGCCTTGGAATTCGTATTGCTGCAGGCGAATCTTTGCCCTTTACACAAGATGAAATTGAGATTTCAGGGCATGCAATACAATGTCGAATTAATGCTGAAGATCCTGTGAATTTTGTGCCTTCTCCAGGGCGCCTTTGGGACTGCCATTTCCCTGCTGGCTTTGGGGTGAGAGTCGACACACACGCCCATATTGGTTACGATATGCCTGGCTGCTTTGATTCCCTATTAGCCAAGATGATTGTATGGGCTCCTACAAGAGAAGATGCAATCGCTGGAATGAAAACAGCTCTGAGTGAGACTGTGCTCATTGGAGTTGAAACTGTCATTCCACTCCATAGAGCAATTTTGGATGAACCCGATTATTTGGCTGGAGATATTACTATTCAGTATATTGAAGAACATCCAAATCTTCTATGAATTCAGGTTGGAATTCAGTTTATCCAAGACGTTGCATTCCAGCAAATCTTGGGGCTGGTTCATTACTAGCAACCATGCCGTTGAAATTTTGGGGCGCGTTAATTTTCTTAGATTCCATCCCTGAAAGTGTGAACCCTTCGCTTTTACTGCTACTTGAGATTCCGCGCAAGGTTCGGTTTGCAAGGTCATCAGCAATTGCACCACCACCGTTAGTGGTTAACAGGCGCAAGCGTGATTGAACATCTGATTGCGAATCTTGGTCAGCGCGCAAGCGTAGAATTTGAGTTGAATTAAGTTGCGAATCTTGGAAATCATCATTTTGATTTCCATCATCATCACCGTAAACTTCCTTGTAGCCATCACCTGCTCCAATGATTTTCCGGGTGATGGTCTTACCGCCACTTTCCACCCTCTTTAGTCCAGGCTTTACCCATTCTCTAATTGCTTTGAGTGCCCCACGACTTCGGCTGTAAGAGCGGCTAACTCTTATTCTTGAATCACGAGCGTATTGTTTCTGCATTCTACTCAAAGCAGGGTATGATTCTAATGGGTGAGGTGTGTTAAGTTGGTCAAATGACCTTTGGAGTTGTTCAGGCAATGGAGGTTGTTCTTCAACAGTTTTAACTGCTGCAGATGCAACTAAACCGGGATTTGTCGGAATGTCCGAACGAAGTGCAATCCGAGTTGGTTCTGGTAAATTTGGCCCAGCAGCCTCGCTCAACATTGTGTAGGATGAAACATTAGAGTCGGGGGACCTTTTCCAACTTGGTTGAGTAACTGCTGGCAAGTGTGAGGATGGTGGTGGAATTTCATTATTGGATGGAGAACTTGGGGAATTATCACTAATGCTTTCCAACTCATCAAACATGTCGAATAACCCACCTGAATCAAAGTTGGCTTCGCTGGCCTCTAAGGCGGCTGCATGGGCTCTATTCATTGGAGTTGAGGAAACACTTTCAACAGGCTCTGTGGTTACTCTAGAGGAACTTGATTGGTCTGAAAAATCAGGTAATTGAAATGGGGTATCGTAACTCGAGGACGTGACAGTTCTTTGCTCTCTTTGTTCGGCCAATGCTTTGGTGGAGCGTTCCATCATACTAGTATGAGTTGCTTCTTTCTCTTTTTCCGAGTACCATTCCGGTTCACCCCTACCCCAAACTTTCTCATATGCTGAACTATCAGTTGCTTGGGCAGAAGTTGTAGATTTGTGTACATGTTCAGATTTCATTGAGTTCAGAGTTTTGTTACTATGTAATTTTGCCAGGGCTTGACCAAGAGATTCATCAACATCAACTAACTTTAATTCAGCCTCTGCAATAGCAACTGACCCTGCCTCATGACGAATATCTTCAATATCACCAAGAAGGCCTAACTCTGGCTGCTGTAATTCTTCTAACCCAATTACTGCATCTTCCAAAGTATAGCCATCAGACATTCGGTCAAGTATCGTGTATAATCGGTGCAACAAGTGGTCGCGCCCGTGTAGTAGGTGGCGGTCACCCTGTTTTGTATCGATGCAAAGAGCCGGTCTTCTTCCCAATAACCAAGCGAGTATTGATATGGCGCCTAGAATAAAAGAATAATATTGTACCACACCGGTGAAAATTCTGAAACTAGAGAGAATTGCGAGTACGCCAAACAATGTGACTAGTGGTGGGGTGAAGGCTACATGGTGGTGACGAATACGGGTTATGGTATCCAAATCAATTCTCATTCCCTTACGGTCGCTACGCTCCAATAGAAGGTTTTCATTGGTCAAAACAGCCGTGATTTGGCCATCAACCCCTGCCATTTTCAAAGGACCGAATTTTTCGTTCTCCAATCACCTGCCCCCTTCTACTCTATCCATCGTTTAGGGCCTAGCCCTAGTGTGCATCCCGGAACTAGCAGGATAGCGGTCTGCTTATACATATTACCCAAGACAAGAGGTCGTTTAGGCCGGTCTGGAGAGTGGTTCGCCTAGTGCGGTAAAAATTACTCCGTGAAATACGGAATCACAGTTGCTTATTCTAACAGGGTTAGATTTGTGCTGAATCCAAGGAGTCTCATTTTTGCATCGAGTTGGTTGAGAAGAACTCTTGGTTGTGAAACTTGTCGTAAGAACAGTGGTTGGTCCCAACTTACCTTTATCGTATTGTCCTCTATCGATTCAATTCTTCCCACAACAAATTGCAAATCAACTGCGGCATGAACCACATCGCCTACAGCAAATTCTTTTTGTTGAAATGGGGCCCTTACTAATTCAATCTGGCTTTTCATATGCCTAATCACCGACCCGTTGTAATTACCATCATCATCGGGATGGACAAGTATGCTCCCACGTTCAAGTGCGGCTTCTCTTAAATCTCGCATTGCCACACCAACTCTGTCACCAGCTATGGCTGTGTCAACATCATCATCCATAACTTGTAAGGAGCGGGTAACCCCTGATTCGGCAGTGGGTAGGGCTAACAGTCGGTCGTGTTTATTCACAGTACCAGATTGAACATAACCAATTGCGACTAAGCCAACTCCCTTGACATTGAAATATTGGTCAACTGGGATAACGAGTGGTTGTTTCGAATGGTCTGCCAACTTATCTAAATCAGCGAAGAGTAGTGTTCGCATTTGGTGCTCATCAAGTGGTTCTTCATGTAATGTCCAAGAAGATAATCCTGCCTGTTGTTGAATCATTTTTACTTGTTCAGGGTCAACCCATTCGCCTTCAGCGGGACGAATAATGATGTGTCCATTTTCGATTCCTGAGCAACCAAAGGCGACAAGAATTTCTCCAATTGAGGAATCAACCTTAGAGATTTCAACAACGCCCGCTCTTGCGACGTTTAGGACACTTAGTAATGGTCTGAGTTTTTCTGGGTGGCGCAGTGGCCTGAGAAGGGAGAGGACCTTTACTTCGTCATTTTCAACCATCTTGAAAACGTAACTCTCAATGTCTCTGGTATCATTGAGTTTAGCGATGCTCTTGGCGAACTCCTGTGAGCCGATGAAAGCGACATTCAGCACCGTCATGGTGATGGCGGACAACCCATCTGAATTGAACCCGTCGCTCAGTCAGATGCCTTCATTGCATCACGAGCAGATTCCGCTGCTTTCCACAGATTCTTTTCTTCCTCACTTTTTGGGACTAACTGAGGAATAGGAATTGGTCTCATTTGATTATCAATTGCAACCATAAAGAAAAAGCCAGTACAGATATCTTCTGATTCCCAAACACTGCGGTCAAGCCGCCTAGCGATTATGTAGCAACCAGCGGTATGGGTTGAAGTAAAAACAACCTGTGCAGTAACCTCAATCAAATCTCCTTGGAATGCAGGACGTTTGAATTTGAGGGAATCAATGCTGACAGTCACAAACTCGCGGTGGGCAAATTTACTAGAGACAATCCCTGCAGCAGTATCCATTATTGAAAGCAATCTACCGCCAAAAAGGGTGTTGTAAGCATTCGTATCCCCAGGGAAAACTTCCTGAATTAGTACTACTGGTTCAGTCGTGAATGGCTCATCCGGCATTGTAATCGTAACCTTGGCCGTTGCTCATCCCTCATCAATCCTTGTTCATCCTCAACCAAAAGAATAGAAGTTGTGAGAGAAGTGCTCATCCGTAAGAGCAGACTCGGCCCCCCATGGTAGGGGACGGTGACAAGGTAGCCGTAGCACTAGTGTCTGGTGGAATCGACTCACCTGTTGCAGTTGCTAGGATGGTTCAGTCGGGCTGGACAATTTATCCCATGCATTGCTCCCAAGAGCCAATTACAGGACGAGAGGCTGAAGAAAAAACACTTGGGACACTTTCACTTTTATCAAATTCTAAAGGGCCTTTAGGTGAGAAGAGTAGCAATATTTGCAACAAACTTACAGTCATTCCAGTTGGTGAAATTCTATCGATGTTTACTGAGCCGAAATCACATCGAGATTATTTCGTTCATATGAAGAGATTGTTCAATGTACTTGGTTGCATGGTTGCTGATGAAGTTGGAGCAACTCACCTGTTAACCGGAGAGAACCTTGGGCAGGTATCAAGTCAAACATTGGGGAATCTCGGTGCGGTTGAAATCTCTTCAAACAGGCCAATTCTTAGACCCCTATTAGGGTTAGACAAACAAGAGATAATTGATGAAGCTAGAACATTGGGCACATTTGATGTTAGTAAAGGTCCTGAACTCTGTGATATATTGGGGCCAAAACACCCTACAACAGTGGCTAATATTGTCAGACTTGAAGAGAATGAGGGTAATTTAGGTGGGTTAACAAATTTAGCGGAAAAATGCTATTCTCAACGTCGAGAAGAGTCATTTTCACAGTAACTTTGCCGTAGTCATTTGCCCATTGAGATTAAATGTGACTCGGCACTCGCTTTCATGAACCGCATAGCGGTTCGGGACTGATAGACATGAATGACAAGAATAAGAAGGCAACCAGTTACCTCATCCTTGGGTTGATGATTCTCTCAACCACAGCTGCAGCAGCATCGGTTACAACATTTTCAGATGGCAGTGCAAGTGTTGAGGTTGAACTGAGAGATCCTGGGAATTTTAAGGACAGCATGACTGGGGCGATTTCACTCCCAGAAGGTGAAACAATTACCTCTGCTAGCGTTAATGTTTCAACCGGATTTGCAATGCACGATGAGTATACAACATACGACCAATCTCTCATGCCAGCCGGTGGCGGTGGAATTTGGGATGCTCGCTACAATAGCGGATTAACCACATACAACGATGCGAATTGTCACGCTCCAAATCCGGCAGATTGTTCATTCTCATCCACACTTCCTACTTTGGCTTTAACTAGCAAGGGTTTCAATGCTGACTTCGAGACAGGTGGTCAAGGAATGACCCCTGGATTACCAGTTGATATTTTTAATTGGGAAAGAAAGACTCCTGGAATGATGAATATTCCTGCATCTGGCTGTGCAACAGGGGATTTCTGCTGGGGAACAAATTTTGATGACCCTGATTATACTGATGATGCACCAGATGCCAGTTTCGAATACACCATGGATACTCAACCCATTTGGGTATTCCCAACCAAGGGAGCAACTACCTTCAACTCCTATCACAGTCTCTACAACCGGGCAGCATCGGGTAGCAACAAATACTACGAAGACTGTGCTTATGTCGCAGTTCAAAACTCGTCAGATGCAGTCGGATGGAGTCCATGGGAATTCGTTGATATTGATATCAGCGCAACTACAGGATTACAGCAAGGCACACAAGGATTGTTTCAAAGAGGAACAGGTGTTAACAAGGTTCAATCAAATTGTAATGGAAAAGGTAACTTAGCAGTACCGTCAGATGCTTGGGTATTATCAGGAATGAGTACGTGGGCAAACAACCAAAACGGCTGGGCAAACATTGCTCTTGACCTTTCAGCTCATGAGGGGAAATATGTCAAACTTAAGTTCGTATTAGAAAAGAACCCGATGTTGGGCACCCCAATAAATAACACAATGCCTGGATGGTACATTGATTCCCTGAGAATCGGTGATGCGTTGCCTCAATCTGGAAACGTAATCATGAAATCATTTGCACCACGTTCAATCCCGAATCCGGGATTCCCTAATGGATATGGAGTTCTCGATGTTGAAGTTGCTACGGCTGGGCCGGGGTCTTTCACCGTTGATGTTTTAGATTCTTCAAATGGTCAAACAGTTGTTGACACATATGGAAAATCAATGAATGGCTTGGAGGGAGAGGTGATTGAACTCTGGGATATTGATAGCGATCAGTATGGATTAATTGACCTTCGTTTCAATTATAATTCCGGCGCAAATAGAATGAATACTCCTGTGATGAATAGTTTCACTCTTGGAACAAAAGTAGGTTCAGGACTCAATTCAACTGATGGAGTCTTCTATGATGGCGGGTATATCAATGATGGTGAATGGACATCGGATTCCACGGGTGGAATGATTGTTTATATGCCAAGGATGAATGATACTAGTTGGTCTCCGATGCTGGAGAAAAACCGGTTCAGTGCTCCTATAATGGCTGTTAAACCAATTATTGACGATTCGTGCGGTTCGTCGAATCGGAACCTAATTTTGATGACTAATAGTAATCAGTCTGGGCAGTTTAGTCCAGTAAATAACCAATGGGTAAATTTCGCTTCTCCATCAACTTCAGTGGCATTTGGTGCACAATATTCCGCTCAATGTACAGTTTACTCAATTTGGTTGGAACTTAGATTTGCCCACACTATGTCAAACATCAAACTTGATGTTGCTGGCGATGGTGATATCGAATGGGGAATAGAAGAAAGTGCATTTGGCTCTTTTGGACGCCAACAAATGTTTAGGACACAGATGATTGATGGCATCAATTATGGAGCAGATAATACCACTTTGTCAATGAATATCAATGGGGAAGCAGAAGGTGCAGTGTTCTTCTTACCAAAGGGAGCGGTAGTAAATCACGCTGAATTATCATGGGATAATTCAGCCATCGGTAACGCTTCGATTCAACTTTTAGCAGGCCCTTCTTCTCAAAACCTAGGTTATACACATGACCAAGAAAGGAGAACTCCTGATGCATATGTGGAGTTATCAGAATTTTTCAATGAAGTGCAGGCATTGTTAGATGACCCCAACGTTCCAGTAGGGGATACAGATGCCTATGGTAATAAATGGGTTCAGTTCCGTTTCAAATTCTCTAATCCAACAGCACAGGCAGCCACAAGCATCAATTTGAGAGACCTAGATATCTATTACACATGGAGTAGGGCTCTCTCTGACGCTAATGGAATTGCGAGAGAGTTGAATCAAGGGGTTGCTCTTGGCCAACCAATGGGTGGACAAGTAGTGGTCCCAATGATGTTTACATCTGATGATGGAGGCGGAATTATTCTAGAGAATCTACTAATTGAAACAGAAAATGGTTATGATTCTACAATAAACATGAGTGAAGATATATCTGGATTCTATGCTTCTGGTGAGGTCTATGAAGTAATCACAACCCACTCGGTTGATGTTAGCACAGGTGCAACAATTGCAGGCACAAGCCTTCAATTTGAATCGGAAAGCGGCTTAGCAGAACTGCGTTGGGCAGCAAGTAATGGTTCATTTTGGGCGGAAAGTGGCAAAGAATTTGTTTCCGTGATGGTGGCTTTGTCAAGCGCAACTGATACTGCAGATGGAAAGCAGATTACCTGGCGATTCAGAATTAATTCAGCATGGGACGATTCAAAATCAGCAAGATTATTTGCAACATTATTCACTGATTCTGGATTTGAAGGATTACCAGCAGCGATAATGTTCGATTTAGTAGATGGTAATGCAGTTGAAAACGATGCATCCATTACAACACTGACTGTTTTTAATCAGGCAGATGCAGAGCAAACAGATCTTGAAAATATCCACAGCAACAATGAGTTGACTTTGGAAGGAACTGTAAGATTTGAGGACTTAGATGTCGCTCCTGACCCAGCATCCTACACACTTGTCTTTGAACTACAAAATGACTCAAACATAAGTCAATGGAATGAAATTGACCGACTTCCTGGTGTCTTGGGTGGTAACTTTTCTTGGCAACCTGCTATTCCAGCACTTTCAGCAGGAAATGACACATACCGACTTCGCCTTGACAATTATACGGGTGGGGATACCAATTGCCCACCAGTCTCACTTTCACCAGACTTAGATTGTGGAATACCAATGACGGTGTACATTGACCAATATTCTCCATATCTGATTAACATCAGTGTAATGGGATTACAGGAATGGAGAGACCTTGCAGATGATACATGGATACCTCCTCAGGCAAATCAAAAATTCCGAGTTGTAGTAAGAGATATTCCTGAAACCCCACCTTCATTCGTGTTGAATTTCTGGGTTGAAGCACAACACGACACTAACAATAACAGGATTCCTGAATTGAGTGAATATCAGTCTGTACCTCTTATTGCAGATACAACTGATGTGAATGGAAATACAACTTACTTCGTCTCAAATCCTGGATGTCAACCAACAAATGATTGTATTGATGACCGTCAAACCGGTTTGACTGTCCCTAATGGAGAACCAGCCCCTCGAACCAGTTTGTTCGTTTCTGGAACAGATATTTCTGGCAACCCAGTTGATGGTGGAAGTGAAGGATTCATTTCTGATTTGATCACCTATATCGGGAAGCAATCTCGCCCACCCGGAGTTTACTCATTCCATGTCAGCGATGCTGGTGGAAACCCATTAACAGAATTTAACAAATCAGTATATGCAGGAAATGTCTATCACTTGTTGGTTGAAGGAAATGACGACAATGGTTGGAGAGATGTTGATTATGTTAAAGTCGACCTTAATCCAGCAATCAG
This sequence comes from uncultured Candidatus Poseidoniales archaeon, assembly GCA_964645485.1. Lineage (GTDB taxonomy): Archaea > Thermoplasmatota > Poseidoniia > Poseidoniales > Thalassarchaeaceae > MGIIb-Q1. Next base: position 80,958 of record CAZXZO010000003.1, on the reverse strand, counting down.
TGATGACCTCATCGTTTACTTCTCACCACGTAATGGGACTTCTTGGAGTGACAGTAGTTCAGCAGATATGTTGACTTTTGATTCAGATGGAATGGGTCCAAGAATTACAAGGCCAGATGGCACCGCTCTCATCGACCCCTTTGAGACAGAATTCTTAGTTGATATACCGATAAGGATGCGTTGGGGTGTGGTTAATCTTCAGGGAGTGATAACTCCTGAAGTTTTCATGAAAGACTTGGACCCACAGAATGGTGAAAGCAAACTTTCAAGCAGTCGCTACATCCAATTGTTAGCATATTCTTCTGGTTTGAAGTTTGATAGTGAATCCCTAACTGTTGATGACACTTCAGGTTTCATAACAAACTCCGTTGGCACTCAAGACGGCGGCTTTGTTCGGCCAGGTGACTTATTGCAATTACACGGTGAATATTACTTCAAGGCGGCACTAGAGTCTGGAATTGATGTTCAACCAGAGATTCCAATGACAATTGAATTGACTAGAACTCCAGTTTATCCGGGTGGAGAATCAGACAAGCCTAACAGTGGATATGTGGCTGCTGCAACAGAAGTATTCTACTATAGTTTTGAAAATGGTACATTTGATTTAGTGATACCAGCAGCACTCTCAACTAACGAATATCGATATGTTTTCAGAGTCTGTGACTCAACTGATGTTAACAACCCTGATTGTGAGAATACCTTACCAGCAGGTGCTAACGATTTCTCAATGACAGATGACAAAACTTTCTACGTGAAAGTTGACAATGAGGCACCTACAGTACCGTTTGGTTCATGGAAATTAACCTCAGGTTCTGACTCCGAAGAGTTTGAGGGAATTTTACCTTCCTCAACTATTCATTGTGTGAACATTAATTTCCCAATTCAAGAGAGACAGAAATTAGTAGCAAATTCAATGCAAATCAATTGGATGTATTATGAGCATGATTTGAATTGGAGCCAGTATCGCTCAACTTTCCCTGATGCTTGGCAGACTGCAGACTTGCAGTTGGATTTGTCTGCATCACCAAATCGCGCAATTGGTAACTGTATTGATTTGTGGCCCGGCCATGAATTACCATCAGACCTTGAAGGAGTTGATTTGAGGTTCTGGGTGACTGGAACAGATTCAGCGGGTAATGGAGTTACTCTTGGCGGACAATTTGGTTCTGCTGTTGAAGGCGGTGATTTTGCACTGACCTACAAGGAAGCAGAGTTTGTTATCAACAAAATCATTGTTTCACCTGGTCAACCTGAGGCCGGTCAGCCATTCGAATTACTTGTGGATGTAACCAATGTAGGTACTGATTCTGGAGAATTAGATTTACAGATATTCACTCTAATAGAAGGCCGACAACAAAGCAACTTCAACTACTCATGTGGGACTTCTTTTGAACCAGGAATGAACAGTATTTGTAGAGTACAAGTTGAAGCATTCCCTCTGCCGGTTTCGTCTGTTATGCTAAAACTGCATGATTCATCAGGTAATGAATTAGGTGAATCTCCTTCCTTCCACATTCGTGAAGCGGGTAGTGCAGGAGAAGCTGGTACGAACTGGGCATTGTACGGTGGCATTGCTGCAATCATTGTAGTACTGATAGCATTGGTTGTTGGAATCATGATGTATATGGGTAGAGAAGGCGATGAGGAGGGTGATTTCTTTGTCGAAGATGAAGATTACTTGCCTCCGGGAGAAGCAGTAACTCCAATGTCTAGAGGACCACCTCGTGCAGAAACGGGAGGCTCAGATTATGGTACACAGAGCAGTGGCCCACCTGGTTACGGTGGAGGACCTGCTGCTGGCGGTGATTCAAAGATGGATCGAGCAAAGCGTCTATTCCCATTCTGGGATGATGCAACGATTCAAGGTTACTTTGACCAAGGATGGTCACTGCAACAACTCCAGGATTGGGTACGAGAGAACAAGTGAGATCACGTAAATTAGATGAGGGTGAGAGCGTGGATTACAAGACGCTTGACATCGCCAATCCGACCGAAGAACATGCAATGTTAAGAGAAATGGTTCGTGACTGGGTCAGTTCAGAAGTTGAGCCACAAGCACTTGAGTTTGACCGAAATGAGGTGTTCAATCTCCAATTATTACGTGATATGGGTGAACTAGGGCTATTGGGAATTACCGCTCCAGAAGAGTATGGTGGGGCTGGAATGGACGCCTTAGCCGCTACAATTGTTCACGAGGAATTATCCTATAGTGACCCTGGATTTGCTTTGGCGTATCTTGCTCATAGTATGTTGTTTGTCAACAACCTATCACGAAATGGTAATTCTACTCAAAAGCAAGAGATACTTCCCAAAGTTTGCAGTGGTGAGTGGATAGGAGCCATGGCAATGTCTGAACCAGATGTTGGTACAGATGTGATGTCAATGGGCACTACTGCTCAGCAAAGAGATGACGGAAATTGGGTAATCAACGGCCGTAAAATGTGGATTACTAACGGCTGTATTGATGAAGAAGGTACACCATGTGATGTTGTTTGGACTTATGCTAAAACAGGAGTAAAAGAAAACGGTAGAGCTGAGATTTCAACTTTCATGGTGTTCGCAGATTCCCCTGGGTTTTCAGTTGGGCAAAAGATTGTTGATAAAACTGGAATGCGTGGTTCCAACACAGCTGAATTAGTCTATGATGACTGTGTGGTTGGCCCTGATAGTCTCGTTGGGGAATGTGGTGAATCAATGATTCACATGATGAGAAATCTAGAATTAGAACGGCTTACTTTAGCGGGGATGAGTCTAGGTATTGCTCGCCGCTGTGTCAAAGAAATGAATCGTTATGCCACCGAGAGAGAAGCATTTGGGCGGCCGATTAGAGATTTTGGTCAGATACAACGTTACATCGGGCAATCATTTGCTGAATGGCGTGGAATGGAGGCATACCTCTACAATGTGGCTAGACAAATGGATGTTGAACAAAGCGGTAATCGTCTGGATTCTGACGGTATCAAATTGGTCTCAACAACCCTAGCGAAGGATATTGCAGATCGTGCTATGCAAGTCATGGGTGGTTACGGTTATGTTGGAGAATATGTAGTTGAGAGATTATGGCGTGACGCAAAACTGCTTGAAATCGGTGGTGGGACTTTGGAGAGTCACCAGAAGAATATCACCAACGATTTAGCTAAGGATTCATCAATTTTAGGTTGAGGTGTTCTCTTGTCTTGGCCTTGGAAACCGATGGATTGGAAAGACCCAAAAGGTGGGGTAATCAGATTTTTCCCTTACATCCCCACTGTTGTATTACCGCGCAAACTACGTCCCCGAGATGATTGGGATGGGCTTGCATTTTTGCTTCATCCAGAAGAGCGAGAATCTTGGGAAGATGAAGAAAAGATGGAGAAGTCAGGAAAAGGCTCCTCAACAATGTTAGCAATACATGGAGGAGGTGATTTGGCGAGAATGCTAATCCGCATGCAGTTGTTAGAAGATGTCAAGGGCGCGAAATTCCCTGATCCTGAGCCTCGCCGTTTACTCAAGTTAGCAGATAGAGACAATATTCCTACTTATTTCATAGAGCCGGGAGTTGAAGACGAGGACTGGCTCAGTTACTTGGAAGATTCTGCTGACGAGGCTGCGAAATTATCACGTATGTTTTTGCAATTATTTGCTCGCCGCCGTTTTGCTAAAACTTGGAAGCGAACTCAACGGGAAGTTAGCGAACCTCCGATATCAGAGGGGGCGGAGTCACTTGCAATAGCAGCAGGATTAGCGGCAACTTGGTGGAGAGTTTCAGAATCATTCTCAACTGCTGATTTGCAGGCGAGCAGAAATCTTAGATTTGCTGGTCGAATACGGGGAGCACTAGCAAATCTTTCATCGCTCAAAGAAGAACCAGTTTTAATCGTGCCAATTTACCAAGATTGGATGGCAGACATACTCGCAACGCTCAAGACTAACGTAGAAGTGGAAGATGTTGAAGCAGACGGGTTGGAGGAGTGAAGATGGGTCGTCGAAGTGCAGTCAAAGTTAGGGTAGAGAACCAGTTGGTTAGGTTCACAGCACCTCAACCATTTGAAGCAGAAGAGGTCATCAATTCCCTTGGTGGCAAAAAGAGTGGTAAGTATGTGATACTGGCTCTTAAGAATCCACGAGCCACACTATTAGTTGATGAAGAGGGAAGATTGGTGGTACACGGGACCAATCATTCAGAAATCGCATGGGCCGCAGCTCGTGAGATGTTACTCAGATTAGGTAGGCCCGATGAAGGCATTAGTACCGAGAAAGGCCCTCTGGTGGTTTCGTTTGATTTTGGCCAACCACTTAGAACAGACCAAGTTTCAGAATATTATCCTGCTTTTGAATCAGATGAGCGGCTTGAGTGCATTCGTATTAGTGACGAACTACACGATATGGATTTACTATTCTTTTCAAATGGACTTGGAATTGCTCTTGGAGCAAGGCACAAAAATTTGGTCGAGATGGCAGCCACACATTGGGGAACTAAATTTGATGCCGAAAATCTATTCGTGGAAGTATTAGTGAAATCCGATGAATCTGAGGAAAAAGTTGAACCCGAGCCACAAGAGCCTGCACTTGAAGTCGATGAAGAAGATTCGTGAGGCACCACAATGACTCTTGTTGATGGGCACTGGGATGGCCCAATTCTAGACAACCATTTCCACTTGGATAGAGTCGGTCGTTATCTTGATGCAGCGGCCGATTTCCAGCGTGCTGGTGGAACTGATTTAGTATTGGTTCACAAGCCAGATTTTGACAATCTCCCAAATACTGTAGGAGAAATTAGAGAGGCATACGAAGACACCGTAGCGATGGCGAAACAAGTCCGTTTGGAATGTGATTTGAGGGTTCGAGTTGTACTCGGCCCACACCCTGCTGCCTGGGTTCATCAGTGTGCGGACTTAGGTGTTGATGAATCAAATGATTTACACCTTCAAGCGGTTGAATTAGCAATCGAATTTTGCGAAGAAAATTTAGCAGTTGGAGTTGGTGAAATAGGACGCCCTCACTGGGATGTTGGCGATGATGTGTTGAATCAGGCTGATGAGATTTTGATTGAAATGCTTTCAATGTGTAAAAAGGCAAATGTCCCGGTCCAACTTCACCTTGACGCGAATGGTGAAAAAACCAATCGTGAAATTGCTAAGATTTGTGACCACGTAGGATTCCCTAGATTTGGTGCAATCCATCATCACGCAGAAGCAAATATCAGTAAAAAATTCACACATGGTTTGACATCCTCAGTAGTAGTTGGTCGTGATTCAATAAAGGATATTTCCGATACTATCTGGCAAAATGAAGGTGGTTTCCTCATGGAAACTGATTACATGGATGATCCACGAAGACCTGGTGCAGTGCTAGGTCCAAAGACCGTACCTCGTAGAACTCAAACTCTTGCTACTTCTCTAATTGGCAGAGGATTAGATGCAGAAGCGGTATTGAGCGCCATTCATATCGATCTACCCGAGGCTTTGTATGGAGAATATGAGTGAAACCACATCATCATTATTTGATTAAATTTGAACACGTTTTGTAAAATCTTTCATTTTTCACAATTTCAACAAGAGTTCTACCCGACCTACGGTCGGAATTTTGATATTTGTACTCAAATGAGGTTGTATGGTGCACATTGTTGGGATAATTACATCCCTTCGTGAATGACGCTCTTGGCTCACAGGGTAGGCAAAGGTCTTGAAGGCGTCTTCGCCGGCGAACCGATGTTGGTAGGAACAGGTGCTTTTATGTTGGAACTAAAGGGAAAAACTGCACTAGTATTCGGTGTGGCTAGCGAAGAAAGTATTGCATGGGCGATTTGCGAGCAATTATCAGCAGCTGGGTGTAAGTTAATTCTTGGTTTTCAGAAGCGATTTATGAGCCGAGTATTTCAATTGAAAGAGAAGTTAGACAATATTGAAGCATTTTACCCAATTGATGTTGAAACAAATGAATTAACAGCCGAATTTTTCACAGAGTGGCAAAATGCAAACCCTGGTGCAAAAGCAGATATTGTCATTCATGCTATTGGATTTGCGCCACGTCCATGTTTTGATCGACCAGTGTTATTCGTAGAAAATGAACCTATGAACACAGCCATGACAATCAGTGCTCATTCATTACAAAGAGTGATGCGCTATGCTTTGCCACATCTTGCCCCTAACTCTTCAACAATTACACTAACCTATGCGGCCTCAACGAGATGGGTTCCAAACTATGGGGTGATGAGTATAGCAAAAGCAGCATTGGAAGCTTGGACTCGCGAACTTGCAAATCATGTTGGTCCGGATGGTCACCGGGTTAATGCAATTTCATCGGGCCCAATCAAGACCTTAGCGGCAGGAGGTATTCCTGGATTTGACGACATTCTTGACCATGTGGAGAGAAACTCGCCACTACGTAGAAATGTCACACAGGAGGATGTTGCTGGATGTGCAACTTGGTTGTCCTCGCCATTATCTTCAGGTGTCACAGGACAAATTATTCATGTTGACGCAGGATATTCTAGCATTATGGTACCTGACAGTATCTCAGATTGAGGCGATAATATGACTGAACAGCTGGCCGAAGTTCCCCAACAACCTTTCGCGCCGATTGCGATTGTTGGTCAGGCTGCTCTTTTACCTGATGCACCGAATATTGACGCGTTTTGGAATAATGTGTTGAATGCGAAAGTAGCAATTCGTGAAGTGCCACCTGATAGATGGGACCCGGCTGATTTTTGGATTGAAGGTGAGCCAGGTAATGCAACAGAAGGAAAAACCTACTCAAAGATCGGGGCTTTTGTAGAAGGTTTTGAATTTAATTGGAGGCGCTGGAAACAACCGCCGGGAACACTCTCCCAAATTGATGACACCCAATTGTGGGCTGTTGAAGTTTCAGCAGCAGCATTGGAGGACGCAGGTTACATCGGCGAAAATAGCCGTTTAGAACTCCCCAAGGCTCGCTGTGGGGTAATTTTCGCTAATGCATTGGGTGGGGAAAACCGAGTCCAGTCTAGTAAACGAGTTTACGCAGACCAAATTACACGGAAGGCAGTTGAAGCTGGAATGCCAGCAACCAATAGTGATGAATTCAAAGATGCAATCACTGAAGGAACACCTCGAATTGATGAAGATACAATGGCTGGAGAACTAGCAAATGTTGTTGCAGGGCGAGTAGCAAATCTACTCGACTTACAAGGCCCGAATTTCAGTGCTGATGCCGCTTGTGCATCGACATTTGCAGCATTAGTATCGGCATGCCAGATGTTGCAAACAGGTCAAACTGATTTGATGCTATGTGGGGCAAGTGACCGTACTATGGACCCAGGGACATATGCAAAATTCAGTGCTATTGGAGCCCTATCTCCACTTCATTCTCGTCCATTCGATGTCCGTGCTAACGGCTTCGTGATGGGGGAGGGAGCAGGTTGTGTCGTTCTCAAGCGATTGGAGGATGCAATGGCCGATGGCGATACAATATACAGTGTAATCCGAGGAATCGGCTCATCTAGTGACGGTCGAGGAAAAGGTATCACTGCGCCATCAACTCGGGGGCAAAAGCAAGCAGTGGTTCGCGCATACCAACAGGCAGGATATTCACCGTCCTCGGTGGAATTGATTGAGGCTCACGGAACTAGCACAAAGGTTGGAGACGCAACTGAGTTATCCACCCTCGCTGGAGTTTTTGCAGAACGCGGTGCTGGGGATTTTGTTGCCGTAGGTTCGGTGAAGAGCCAGATTGGGCATCTGAAGGCTGCTGCCGGAATGGCGGGGTTGTTGAAGGCAAGTTTAGCACTTCATCACAGAACTTTACCTCCATCAGCCGGGTTTGAACAACCAAACACTTCAGTTAACTGGAATGATATCCCATTTTTCGTCCCAACTATTTCCTCTGATTGGCCGATTCCACAATCTAGAGGGCCTAGGCGTGCGGGTGTTTCGTCGTTTGGTTTTGGTGGGACAAATTTCCATTGTACCATTGAGCAATACGACCCCGAACATCACAAAAATCTCATCAATAGTTTTGCGGAGCAGTCCTCTTCTAGCGCACAAATTCCTGTCGCACCAAGTGTTCTTGATCCAACCGCAACTCCTTCAATGAGTCATCAGGAATTGCTGGATATTGAAGGAGGGATCTTGCTTCTAAATGCTGATGATATTGATTCATTAGCATCAGAAATTGAGCGAGTTAAATCGATTCTCTTCTCATCATCTGTATCAAATTTTGACACCGACCCAGCAGGGCGTAGACTCTCAGCAGTGCTCGCTGATTTATCCTCTGATTTTGAAGCCAAAGGAGCCCGTTGCGGAATTGTAGCCACTAGTTGGGGGCAATTAGCCAAGAGAATGGAGTTACTGAGTGATAATCTCTCAGATTCAACAAAATGGGACTTCTTAGCAAAACAGATGGTATTCATCACTGAACAGGGTCCATTACCCTCAACTGCAAAATTAGTACAAATGTATCCGGGTCAAGGTAGTCAATATGTTGGCATGACTTTAGATCTCTCAAAGAGGTTTGAAGTGATTGGGGAAACATGGGATGAAGCGGATTCCACGATGTCCGAAATTCTTGCAGGCGAGAAACTTTCTGAGTTCGTTCTGCGCGATAACCTATCAGAACAGCAGGCAAAAGATGCTGAGAACAAGTTGAAGCAAACTGAATTTACTCAACCAGCAATGTTGACAGCAGATTTAGCAATTTACAGATTGCTAAGTGAACACGGAATCAATCCAGACATGGTTGCTGGCCATAGTTTGGGTGAATACGCCGCATTGATGGTATCTGGAATCATGAAATTCCACGACGCACTTCGTGCTGCGGCTGCCCGGGGAACTGAAATGGGTAGTGTGGAAGTCAAGGACAAGGGATTGATGGCAAGCGTCTCTGCACCACTAGAGAAAATACAGGAAGTCATAGATTCAGTTGATGGTTACATTATTGCCGCGAATAAAAATTCCCCGATGATGGCCGTCATCGCTGGAGAAACAGAACCAATGCAAAATGCAATTTCTCGATTTGCTGAATTGAATATTCCATGCGTTACTCTACAGACAAGTCACGCATTCCATTCACGAATTGTAGCACCTGCAAACGAGCCACTACACCGCTTCCTTGAAGAATTAGAATTGTCGTTGCCGTCAATCCCTATTACAGCAAACTATGATGGGAAATTCTATCCTGAAAACCTGAAAGATGGTGAATCAGTTCACGATGCTATCCTGAATCAATTAGCACCACAGATGTCATCTGCAGTAGAATGGACTCAACAAATTGAAGAGATGTATCGCCAAGGTGGCCGCTTATTCATTGAGGTAGGACCTAAGCGAGCATTGGCACTTTTCGCTGAACAAATTCTCGAAAAAAGGTCTAAGGTAATTACCAACACAAATCACCCGAAGGTGGGAGGAGTAGCATCATTCCTATCTTCCCTAACAGTATGTGCTCTTTCAGGACGATTACCATCAATGCACCAAGGCGATTCAAACCGTCTCACTGAAGGGTTCAGGGCTGGGCCTTTGGAGGTGTGGCAACAAAATGGAGTTGGAAGCAGTGGTTCAATCAATAGTGAAGAGATGGAAGAATTACGAGTCCGCTCTCGACCGCTTCCATCCACTTCCTCAGATAGTAATCAAGTAGAAGCATCTCACAATAATCAATCACAATCAATTGCAATTGGTGATAGCCACCAGGTTGTACAACAGGTGGTTGACAAGGAGGGATACCTAGCAAGCCGAATTTCAGAAATTACCGGCTATCCATCCCGTCTGATAAAAGGTGAACTCCATCTTTCAGCGCTTGGAATTTCAGATGAGGCCTTACCCGAATTTCTAGCAAGTATAGCATCTGAAGCATCTGTATCAGGCCCGGCTGACCCGAGCCAATTAACAACATTAGTTTCCCTAAATGAATGGGTAGTCTCTCCCCCGAGTGGATATACTGTTTCTCAAAAAGTGAAAGGAGCAAGTACTGTTGTAGTGTCTTCTGATCCTCATGCAGAGAGAAGAATCAACCCCTATGTTGTGACCGGAGTGAGCCTTGGTCTCCCCGGTATGGATGAAATTTTTGAGCCAGATGCATTAGAGAGAATTATTGCTGGAGAGAATTTCATAACCGAATTACCTGATGATGTCAAGCAGCGTTTACTCGACAAAAATATGGTTAGAATCGTTAAGCACACAGATGGCAGAGCAGAATTCGTACCATGTGATTCCTTTGCTACGATACCTCAATTAGCAGGCGTTGGTGGTTACTTTGATTTGGCAAAGCAATATGGGATCGACCCCAAAATAGTGGCGGCAATGGATGTTTCTACTTCCCTTTCATTTGCCGCAGGATTGGAGGCTCTCAAAGATGCAGCACTTCCATTATTGCCTGTTGAACAGGTCAGTAGTGCAGGTAAGAGATTAGTGAGAGGGTGGAATCTCCCTAACTCAATTCGTGAAAGAACAGGGGTTGTGTTCGCCTCGGTATTTCCCGGAATAGCCATGGCCATGCGACACGCTCTGAATAATGGGGCTGATGAGAACGGTACTTTCGATAGAAAATTCTTACTTCAAATTCTGACGATGGGTCACGCACAGTTCGCTCAATGGATAGGCGCCCGCGGTCCAAATCTTGCTATTAACAACGCATGTGCATCCACTCCAGCAGCCTTCGCAATCGCAGAGGATTGGCTAGATTCTGGTCGTTGTGACAGAGTTATTGTAATCAGCGGTGATGATTCCACCGGTGAAGATTTGATGGAATGGATTGGTGCAGGCTTCGCCGCTGCAGGTGCCCATTCAATGGGCAATGTAGTGGAAGAAGTAGCGTTGCCATTTGATGGCAGACGCAACGGTATGTTGCTGGGTATGGGTGGTGCTGCCTTTGTACTTGAGAAATCATCTCATGCAGATGATAGGGGAGTTATTCCTTATGCTGAGTTATTGGGCGGTCACATTGGTAACTCAGCCTTCCATCCTACTAGACTTGATGTGGAACATGTAGCCTCAACTTTCGATGAGTTTGTGACCGATATGGAAAACCGGTGGGGAATAGATAGACATGAAATCGCTCCGAAAACGACTTTCATGTCACATGAACCATTTACTCCACCACGGGGAGGTTCAGCAGCCGCTGAAATTGAATCACTTAGAGGAGCTTTTAAGGAATCTGCTGACAGTTTAATCATAACCAATACCAAAGGATTCACAGGTCATCCGATGGGTGTTGGCATAGAAGATGCCACTGGATTGTATGGATTAGCATCAGGCAGATTGCCGCCAATTGCTAACTTCAAACAACCAGACCCTTCATTAGGAAATCTCCGACTTTCAGAAGGTGGAGAATATGATGTTGAATACATGCTTCGCCATGCTGCTGGATTTGGTAGCCAAATTGCTCTAACAATGTTCAAACGAATTGCTAGAACTCTCAACCGTGTTGATAGAGAGAGTGTGGTGAATTGGGCAATTCAGCAAGCAGGTGATGACGTTGAATTACGATTGTTGGAGCGAAAATTAGTCGCTTACATTGCTCCGGATGAATCATTGATAGGTGGCGTTGAAGGTAGTGAATGGCGAGTTTCCAAGCAAGATGCAAAGCCTGCATCCATTGATGCGAAATCTACAACTTCCGAATCCAATGAACCCGAGCCAATTGTAATCAAAGAGGAGAAAATCGAATCACCCACAGAAGAGTCTTCGATTCCAGTTCAAGAAACTGAGACAGTTCCCGAACCAACTGTTGGAGTCCATCCTGATGGGCTTGAACAGCAAGTTGTGGAAACTGTTGCAAAGCACACAGGTTACCCGACCGATTTCATTGAATTAGACCAAGACTTAGAGGGCGAATTAGGAATTGACACAGTGAAACAGGCAGAAATAATGGCTGATTTAAGAGAAACATTTTCCTTACCGGTTGATGACTCATTCCAGTTACGTGAACACCCAACACTGAACCACATGATTAGTTATATCGTTGCTATGGGGGGATATGGAGATGAACAACAAAACACACAAGAGGAGCAAGTCTCCAAGAGTACTACTCTGCCCGAAGAGCCGGTGGTGAACCATTCTCCAAGTATAGAGAATAACGATAGCGATGTTGAGTCAGGCGTCCTTTCAATCGTTGTAAAGCACACGGGTTATCCAGAAGATTTCCTAGAGTTAGATCAAGATTTAGAAGGTGAGTTGGGGATTGATACAGTAAAACAAGCGGAAATAATGGCTGAATGCCGAGAAAACTTTTCCTTGCCTGTAGATGATTCATTCCAATTGCGTGACTATCCTACTCTTGCACATATGATTTCCTACATCGTTTCAATGCGTGGAGATGAATCAGTCAGTGAGCAAACTCCAGACTCTGACCCTGAGCAATCCGAGATTCCTGATGAACCTGAAGAACCTGAAGAACCCGAGGAGATTCCCGATGAACCTGAAGTGGAAGTAATGGAACCACAGCCGCAATCAACTCCTGTTGAACCTGAAGTGGAAATAATAGAACCAGAGCCGCAATTAACTCCTGTTGAAAGCACTGTTACTCGCCTCGTCGTTGAGGTTGAGGAGGCAGATGAATCTGAGGCCCATCCAATAGATATGGCTGGCTCATACATCATTGTGACTGACGATTCGTGGGGGCTTGGAAACGCAATTTGTGAGCAACTTGAATCTAGTGGGTCAGAAGCTGTTAGATTGATGTTAGACCCAAGTATAACTTCAAACATCAAAATTGAAAAAGATGGAGAAATCGATATCATCAGATTAGATCCAGGCAATCAAGACCATCTCACTCAATTTGGAGACATAATCAATGATTTAGATGTTGCAGGAGTTATTCACACTGCTCCTTCCACCTTAGCCGGGATTGCTTGGGCAGAGGTTACTAGTCAACAACAAACACAGATGGTTTGCCATGGGTTATTTGGGGTACTCCAACAAATAGATGCGAAGTTGGCTAACCGTAGTGACGGAATTGTATGTTCAATTTCAGCACTTGATGGCCGCCATGGAAATGGCGGTCATCGCTTCAATCCTCTTGGTGCTGGGGCGCATGGTATAGTCAAATCCTATGGTAGGGAAAGGCCAAACATCCGGGCAAGAGCAATCGATGTAGCGCCCGAACTATTGGTTGATGCAGATAAATTAGCGACAACAATTCTCGCCGAAATTGAGCATATGGGGCCTCGTGAAATCGGAATTGACGGGGATGGTAGAAGATGGCAGGTTTGCATCTATGACGAAGCCCATGAATCTGAGCCGAAGTCACTACAATCAGATGATGTGTTCATTGTATCAGGGGGCGGTTCAGGAGTGACTGCCGCATGTATTGTCGGGCTAGCACAAGCCAATAGGGATGTAGGATGCCACTTTGCATTACTAGGAAGAACCAAACTTGACGATTCTCTTTCAAATTTAGCCACTGCAACAGATGAAACTTTGCAGAAAATGAAATTAGAGTTACGAGAACAGATGCAAACAGATTCGAAATCTGTCAAAGTTACAATCGTTGATTGGGAGAATGCATGGTCAGAGATTGTTCGTTCAATTGATATTCATAAAACCATGTTAGATATCGAATCTAGTGGTAATTCAGTAACTTATCACTCATGTGATGTGACAGTGAGTAGCCAAGTTCGAAAAGTTCTCAAGAAGTTGAAGAAAAAGTGCTCACAGATAACTGGAATTATTCATGGAGCGGGAATTGAAGATTCCAAGATGGTTGCTGATAAGGATTGGAATACCTTTAGCAAAGTTTTGTCTGTCAAGATTGATGGTTGGCAATCTCTTTTCAATGCCGCCAAAGACCACAGTACAGAATTACGATATTGTTGTGCTTTCACCTCGATTGCGGGAAGATTTGGTAATGGAGGGCAAACCGATTATGCTGCGGCAAATTGTATTCTCGATGCCGAGATGTCTCGCCTCGCACACACCGATTCAGAACCTCACGGTGTTGCCCTAGCGTGGACTGGTTGGCAAGATGTTGGAATGGCTACTCGTGGCTCAATTGCAAGCGTGTTTGAGCAAGCAGGCATAGAGACTGTCTCTGTAGAACAAGGTGTATCACTTTTTGTTGAGGAAGTTATGAGAGGTGGGAAACGCAGAGTTGTCCTTGCTGGAAGTCTCGGAGTTCTGAATGATGATGGGTCTGACAGAGAGCCTCCTCAAAGGTTACCTCTAGATGTTTCAGAATTACTAGCCGATGCAAACCGCTTCCCTTTTGTTGACAAAGTTGTGTCACACGAACCATTTGATTCGCTATCCTATGAGTGTACAATAGATGTCAATAATTACCCATTCTTACAAGACCATGCCATTGATGATGTGCCGTATCATCCTGGTGTGATGGCTCTAGAAATGTTTTCTCAAGGAGCACAATTGTTGTGGCCACCTTGCTCAGTAATTGGATTTGCAGGGGTTCGCTTTGGTTTACCAATTAAATTGATTAAAGAAGAACAGAAGTTGAGATTGGTTGCTGAATACTCGCATCAAAACGCGGAAAATGTCTGGGTTAAATGCAGATTGGAATCCGATTTAATCAACAAATCTGGAGAGGTATTCGGTGAACCAAGAATACATCACAGAGGATTAGTTAGAATGCTGAAGAAAGAGGCAGACCGAGGATTGCTGAAGTTACCATCAATTGGTACTCCTTCAAGAGGAGGTGTATCCCTTGGGTCAGATTTTGTTTACCAACGATTCTTCCACGGTCCTAGATTCCAATCACATGGTGGAATTTTGGGTGGATGTAGTATCGGTGAGATGTATGGTGTGGATGGTATTGCATTATCTCGTCATCAATTACCAAACACCGACCAATTCTCTGTAGGAGATGTCACATTAGAAGCTCAACCTATGTTAATCGAAGCCTGTTTCCAGAATGCTGGAATGGTAGCAATGGAAATCGATGGTTTGCAATCATTACCGGTTGGAATTGAGATGCTCGAATTGATTAGAGTTCCCGAAAAGACGGATTCCCTCCGAATGCGTTCTTTGAGGAAAGGTAGCGAAGATGACGGAGTCAGTATTCACGATTGCTTAATTGTCAATCAAGATGGTAAACCGATTGTGGCAATGAAGGGCCTTCGATTGAAGGGAATGGCACCTATTTCAGAAGACGATTCATTTACGTTGAATCGCAATTGAAAAATTGAATTTCCAATTGGTGAATTGAATGTGGAAACCACCCTCTATTCCTACTCAGTTAAATCTTGTAGGAAATATTTATGGCCAATTCCACGCAGTTTGGATGAACACCCGCACCCCCGAAGCAACAGACCCAATACCAGATATTTCCCATCTCCATTTCGTAGACCCAATAGAAGCACAATCATTCAAAGTTGCAAAGCGGGCAGAAGAACATGCTGCAGGTCGTTTTCTAATTGCTCATCTTCTTCAACAGAATGGGTATGTTGTCGAGGATTATCAAATCAAGAGGGATGAATTTCGAAGACCAATTTTAATTGGGCCTAAGCCGATTTCAATTTCTATATCCCATAGTGGTGGAGTAGCTATCGCAATTATCGGACCAACTGAATTATCTGTTGGAATTGATGTGGAACTAGATAATACTCGGCAACGCAATTTGCTACCACTTATGGCAGCAGGAAATGAATTGGAAAAACTAGAGACTGCTTGGGACCATGATTCAGATGCCGCAAAAACTCTAACCAACTCAATTTGGGTGATGAAAGAAGCAATTCAGAAAGCAACAGGACTTGGGATGGGTCTAGCTCCTCAATCATTTGAGGTACTAGGAAAAAATGTAATCACTATTAATTCTCAATCGTATCTAGTTCATGCATGGAGACCAATTCTTGCTGGTCAACTAACCCATGTGGCTCTAGCCCACAAAACTGATTTGACCTAGAAGATTCACTCACTAATCTCAGCATCAATCACACTTTCGTTACTATCAATACGCTTCGCAAGCCAATACGTGAAACTAATTGCAATTATCCAAAGAGGCACATTTGCTTTGTAGAATGTTTCGTAAGCAATAAGATCTGTTTTTCCAGAACTTATGAGGTATCCCATTGCGAAGAATCCAGCAAGGATTCCGATAGATTGGCCTAAGAACGCAACAAGGCTTGCCATGCCAATTCCACGATTTCTCTCTTCTTCATTTGTGAATTTTGCAATCAAAGCATCATTTGAAACTAGTAGCATCGGGTAAATTGGAACCATAAATATGAGCACCGCAATCATAGGTGGAAGACCGATACTGAAGATAGACCAGAGAGTTCCATATGCTGCTGCTGACCAAAGCAGAACCGTTTGTGCTCCCCGATCATCGCAAACTTTGCCAATCACTGCGTACAAAATGAGTACTGCAATCACTGCCCATGCTTCTAATAGGCCGGTGAAGTCTACATCAAAGCCAACAATCTCAAGGTATCGTAAAGCAGTTAGAACAACAGCACCTCGAGGGATTGCAACAAGGATTACACCGAACAGACAGATAAGTGCCCATTTACTTTCAAATCGAAACATTCCGCTAAACATTTCCAATTTTTCCGAAAATGATAACTTGACAACATCCGGTTTTTTGTCTCCTTTCAACATCCAAACAGGCCATGAAAATTCATCTCCTTTGAATTGTAAAATCATGTAAGCACCCATTAGTAGGGCAGGTACGGATACTCCAACAATTCCTAACATCGCAAATGTGCTACTGGTTGGTAATAGAGCGACATACAATTTACTGCATAACATCGAGCCGATTGCGGCTGCAAATGAAGCGAATGCATACAGCACTCCAAGGAATTCACCCTTTTGTTCAGGATACCATTCTGTGCCAACAGCAACCGCCATTCGGACCGCAGAAAATAGGGCAATCTGTAATGTTGAAGCAAAAATGTAAGCCTCAAGTGGCAGGAATGGGAAAGTTAACATCAGTAAAGCTGAACCAATGATTGCAAAAGCCATCAATTGCTTTCGGTGACCGAATTTATCAGCAATTGCGCCCCAAAGAAGCCCAAATACACCTAGCGCAAATGCCAGCAAACAGAGATGTAGAATCACAATATCCTCAGAGGCACCCAACTCCCGGGTGTGGAAAGTGTAGAGGATAAGAGCGTTGTTAATCCCCGCAATCAAAAATGTGGTTGCTAGAACTAGGCGTTTTAAATCACCTTCTTCACGAGGTCCGTGACCCAGTTCCTTTCCCTTTTCTTCAAGAGTGTGATATCTCCCCTTTAGCCAGATTCCAACTCCTATTAGAAGCGGAATAGTCAAAAAGAATAATGTCGATTTTAGGCTACTACTGAGGATACTAGGTCCCTTCGGGTCCATCATTTCAACCACCTGATTGGTCATCCCATGGTTGCCTGTAGAATCGTTCCACATCACATGAGCAGAGATGACCACGCCATCATGCCATTCTTCAATTTCCCAACGGTAAATCCCAGTATCAGATTTTATCCCTTCTCCTGTCGGTAGAAGCATTAGTTCATTTCCGCCATCACTAGCGTGCAAAGTTATGGTTTCTTTCGCCAACTGTTCTTCACCAAGAGCCCACCTTGCTTGAACCGCCCAAACCACCTCACTTCGAGAATAGTTCTCACCATCACCTCTAAACGGGGTTCCTTCGTTCTCTAGGTAAGGGTCATCAATTTGGTACATTCCAGCAGAGATTGTTAGATTAGTAGGGGTTTCAATTGAGCCCCAGTGGATTGTGCATTCACTAGTCTCTAAGAGTGGGAGAGCACCGCTGTTTACCGTCCACCGGATTGAAAGAGTTTGGTCAATTGAAATGTTATCTGGTAAATTCCCTCCAGTGAAATCAATACGTTGTTTTTCTTCAGATAATGATATTCCACCGCTATTTACTTGGTCTAATTCAGTACCATCAATGAACAGGAAGAGGTCAATATCAACTTGGCCGCTTCCACTTGCCCAAAGTGAGAAATTCCAAGATTCGCTACCAATTGGGGCATCACGGACAAAATTAGGTGTGGTAAAAGTTGGCCCATTGGATGGCCCAGAACCAAATCCAAATCCAAAATTATGAGTGTACATTTCGGTTCGCTCAACGAATTCAGGAGATAGAGTATCTTGGCTATACGCAAATAATGTAGTCATGCGTATTTCTGGCTCATAATCAACATCAGGTGGAAGCACATCTTCTTGAGCAGTAGCCAGTGGTAAGGCAAAGGTTGAAAATACCAAAACGAGGCTAATTACAATGATTTTCCTCATTTTCACTCCTCCTCGTTGATTTGGTTTGATGGAATGGTTTGGTATCGATCCTTTCTACTTGGATAGAATACAAGCAATATACCAAATAGAAACAGTAGTGGTGTTATGAAAACGGCCATAATATCAATATCTAGTTTTTCGAAAGCGATATCCCAAAGTGGTACGTTAACGGGCAGAAAGAGAAAGATGAAAGCGACTCCAACCCAGTTTCGCCCTCTCATAATTTGAGGTGCGGGGGCTACTAAACATCAAGCCTCCCATAGACGCGGTTAAGTCTGATAGGTATGTCGGCGGGCTACGCGTTCGTGATGTAGGGGTAGCATCAGAGGTTTCCAACCTCTTCGCCCGGGTTCAAATCCCGGCGAGCGCACCTCGGTTTTATCAGATTTTTATCGGTGCGCTCACCTGACCCGCTCACCAATAATTTTGTTTCCTAAGGTGAGCGTTTTCGGGTACGAAAATTCAAAC
>CAZXZO010000003.1:33666-62256 GCA_964645485.1 uncultured Candidatus Poseidoniales archaeon | reverse complement strand
GTCCAGTTTGAAGATCCCTGCGAGCGCACTTTGGTTTTAGCAGATTTTAATCGGTGCGCTCACCTAACCCGCTCACCAAAAATTCAATTTCATTAGGTGAGCGTTTTCGGGTACGAAAATTCAAACTTCCCTCACTTTGTTCGGTCCAGTTTGAAGATCCCTGCCAGCTCACTTCAATTATAGCAATATTATTACTTTAGTTGCGAACAATCCTCAAGGATTTGCTCAAGCGTCGCCTTCAACACGAGGTGCAAGGAAATAAACAACATTAGCACCACCATCGGCGAATTCAAATTCTAAACGAAGTGGATAGTTTTCACCAAACTTAGCAGTCACCTTATCCACAGTAGATTCTATTCGCTTGGCTAATGGAAGTAGATATTGCAAACTGTATTGGCTCTTGACTGGGTTATCACAATTTAATTCCTGTAATTCTCCAGCATCATAACTCACATTGACTGCATCTGATTCACCTGTTACATTAACACTGAATCGTGTTTGGTCAATTGAAAATGTGACCAAGTCGCCAACTTGTTCCGCCGCTTTCAAAGCGCGAGCAAATTTAGCCCCTGAAAGGCTGACAGAGATATCTGTATCAAGTTCGGGAACTTTTGGCTCCTGCATATTCTGCCGGTCAAGTGGTCGAATAGTACGCTCAATTTCACCGACTCTAAATTCAACTTTACCAACACTGTCATTATAGTCGATAACAATCAAATCACCTGCTCCTGCAAGTTGCACAAGTTTGGAAATTTTTGACAATTCCAATCCTAGGACTGAATCTGTTACTTCATACGATTCAAAGGCAGCAGAGTCAACTTCCATCTGAATCATTGCTACATGGCTCGGGTCTACGACCCTCACCACGAGTTTATCATCTTCAAAATTGAAGCGAGCTTCCTCTACCAAAGTTGACAAAATGTCAACCACCATTCTGAAGGTTTCTTGACGGGCTGTTATGTTCATCATGTCGGTCCCATACCCCTGCGGTAAATCGTGTCTTTCAAAGGGGGCACTAAAGGCTTCGCTATGCGATGGCTCTCTATTTTCGCTCAATTAAGACTCTAAAACAACTCTACTTTCGTTGTTCATCTCGCTCTGCAACTGGTCGGTCAAGTCGCAAAACATCAACATCTATTGTTGGCTTATCATTTTGCATGAGTTCTTTACATCGATTCATAACATCCTCATTCATTTCACCAGCGAATGAAAAGAGAGGAGCGAAACCTTCCTCACCTCTGTCACGTTCTCCCATGTTTTCTCTTTGGTGGTGCTCACGTGGTGGTTGTGGATGTACTACCTCGGTACCTCGTGGATTAACTCGGATCACAGTAGTTGAGCCATCTTCACTAGTTCGAATAATCTCGTACTCAACCCATTCACCGCGGGTACGAGTGATGATGATTGTTCCATCATCAAGAATTTCAAGATCTAGCGCTGCCATTTCATCTCTATCTCTTTCATGTTCAACACGGTCGGTTTGGTTTTCTTCAACCTCATCAGTTGCGGCCCAACCATGGTTTCTTAGAAATAGAGCAAATCCTTCCTCAGTTACGATTTCCTCAGAAACTGTGCCATTTGCGTTAACAATTCTGATTACATATTCACCAAGTGCAGTTCTAGATACCTCAATGTTGTCTGGCAGATGCCAGTCTACATCAGCATCTGTATTGTCTGAGTTATTGTCTGTTGAATCGTTATTTTCATTAGTATCTGCTTGCCTTCCTGCAGCATCACGTTCTCTAAGTGGTTTTTCTTCATCCTTATCCCAGTCACCTCGGTCAGGCATGTTGCTCTTCATTTCTTTACAACGCTCTAACCAAGCAGATTCACTCTTTTCAAGAGTTGAAGCATCCTTCTTTTCATCGCTCTTTGCGGCGTCATTACCGCTATCACCAGCAGCTGCAGCATCATTCATCTCAAGCGATGACATTGATGCCATGCCGCCTAAAACCAGTAGCATCACCAGAAGGATGCTTAGTGCGCCGTTTAATCGAATTCCTGTTCCTGAAGCCATATTGACCAATTGCTGAGATGTGGAGCCCCCTTCAAAACTTTGCGCATAGGGTTCTGACCCCTAAGGGGGTCAAATTATGATGATTAGGATTAATTTCTCAACCCTGGTATTTCTTCCAATGGTTGGTGTGCTGGTCTCGAAACCACCAAGTTTCTGAGTTAGGTGGATGTTCGAGATATTCGTACCCATCCGGTTGTATTTGCCCAACTTGTGATGGGTGTGGTGTGGACTCTAATGCAGGTGCGCCAGATGTTGGCAGGGAATCAAGTGATGATTCCATTCTAGTTGGCATTCCTGCTCCTCTAAATTGTAAGTTACTTCGGGGTTCTTCAAAATAGGATTCACTCGGTTCATCTTCGTCTTTTCCTTTGCGCATGATTGTAATAGCAACTACTAACACAACAACTCCTACTAGTCCTAGGATTCCACCAATCATTATTGGAGAAGCAAGGGCAACACCGCCCAGTCCAGCTGCAGGAACTTCGCAACCATTGCTACCAATTTCAGTTCCACTTGGTGTGTTGGCACACTCATCGTTTTCATTGCCAATACCGTCTGCATCATTGTCAAGAAGTGTATCACAGCCATCAGATATTTGGTCATTATCAATATCAATATTGTCATCATAGCCTTCACATTTGTCATCGGCATCTGCAATTCCATCGGCATCAGAATCTAAGAGGGAATCACACCCATCAGCAACCCCGTCACTATCAACATCAACGCTGTCATCGTGACCTTCACATGCATCATCTGCATCTGAAACGCCGTCATCATCTGAATCAATTAATTCATCACAGCCGTCTGGTATTCCATCGCCGTCGACATCAACATTGTCATCATGGCCAGGGCAAACTTCGAACGAATCGGCAACTCCATCACCATCTGAATCAATAATTGCATCACAACCATCAACAATTCCATCTTGATCTACATCAATTGCGTCATCGTAACCCATGCATTCATCATTAGCATCAGCGACGCCATCAAAGTCACTATCAACAATGTCATCACAACCATCAGGAACTCCATCTTGGTCTACATCAATAGCATCATCAAAGCCTGGGCAGAGGTCAGCAGTATTGTTGACTCCATCTCCATCATTGTCAATCATTGAGTCGCAGCCATCTGGGATTCCATCAGCATCAACGTCAATGCTGTCATTATGACCAGGGCATTGGTCCATCGCATCTGAAACACCGTCATTGTCAGTATCTTTCTGACTTGCAGAACAGCCTTGCCATGGTGGTTCTGTATCAGCGGTTTCGTTAGCAGGTGTTGCTGGACAACGGTCTGCAGGATTGAGGACTGAATCCCCGTCATCATCTCTCTGTTCCCAAGCACAACCATATGCATCAAGGTCAGTCATCGTTAGAACATCGGTATCAGCGCAATTATCATCAGGGTTCAAAACCCCGTCATTATCATCATCTCTCTGTTCCCAAGAGCACCCATCAGAATCTAATCCGGTATGTACTGCAGGTGTGTTAGGACATAGATCATCTGAATCACGAACTCCATCATTATCTGCATCAACCCATACACCATTTGAGAATTTCCAAGACATGAGTGCCATATTATTTACAGAGATAGGATACCCCCATTCACCAAGTACTACGCTCTCGTCCATATCGCCTGCCTCATTCCAATATTCAACCTCAATACCGGTAATTGAAGTTGGCCCACTTCCACTACTATCCGCTAAATTATAGCCAGGGCTCTGAATAGTTACTTCTCTTGTAGCATTGCTGGTTTCATTTAATTCATTGTGTTCACTACCAGAATCTGAGGACGGAGGATTAGGGGCCCAGTTACCACCTCCTGCATTAAATTCCCCACTTTCCTCACTCGTCCAATTATTCCATTCTTTGTAGTTAATAGTCCAAATGTCTCCAACAGTAAAGTTGTCTTGGTAGCCAGTTTGGAGGATTTCTATAGTTTCATTCCCCCAACTAGTCCCGCGATACATATCTTCACTTCCGCCTTGTTCCTTCATCCATATCCGCGAATGAGAAATTCTCTCTTCTTTATGCCAGCCAGTGTAGGTGGTTGGAATTAACTCCAAATTATTCATTGAATAATTCATAATCATTTCCGAATTATCGGTGTCATTGTATGCAGTGACATTCATCCAAAATGTCAGCCTATTTTGATGACATAGCCCAGAATAAGCAGGGAATGAACAGTAGACATCACTGGGTAAATCAGCCCGGAACTCTGAGACCCAATTCACTTCTGCTCGGTCTACCTCACTTGAATTTTCCCAACCTGAACGCATTTCTTCAGCCATGGGGGAGCCATTGAATGAGCCAAAATCTCCAGCAGTAAACTGCCAATTAACATATGGGTTGTGAATGACAATAGGGTTTTTTCCTACTGGGTTTACTGTATTTTCATTCTCAAGTTCAACATCAATTGATTCTAGTAGGGGGCTTAGAGCAGCCAGTGGCAGCATTAGAAATACTATGATTTGGGCCAATTTCATACTCTTGGCCACAGATACTTCCCATATCAATCTCTCGCTATGTGGAACTTTGGCACATTAGCCTTGAAATGGGGGTGCCGGTCGGACAGACATGGCCAGTGAGGTGGGTGGTTCGCGTGTATGCGTTATTATCCCCAGTTTACGCAATGCTGAGGAATTGGGTATTGCTCTTGATGGATTGGCAAATCAAACTTGGCCAAGTGATGAGGCGAGAAGTTCTGGCGCAACTTTCGAGGTGGTAGTTGTTGGTCCAAGTGGCGACCCCGGCCAAGCAGTTGCTGAGTCACAAGGTGCCCGTTTCATTGATGATGAGGGTTCACGCACGCGTGCGGACGCGTGCAATGTGGCATTGGCTGCTGTTGATTGCGACATTGTGATGTTCACTGATGATGACGTCTGGGTCGAATCTGATTGGGTCGAGAAGTTAGTGCGCTGGTTTGAGCGCGAAGAAGTTGCAGGCGTAGGTGGCCCCAACTTCGCTCCTGCTGATGAGCGCTCAACATTTTGGCAGCGTGTTATTGATGTCACATTTTGTTCAAAATGGGTGACTGCTGGTACCAATTATGGCAAAAGAGGCACGGCTGACTTAGAGTCAGCCGAGCAACTTCCAGGCGTCAACGCCGCATATCGCAAGTCGGTTTTAGACGCCGTAGGCGGCTTTGATGAAGGAGCAATTGGTTGCGAAGATGCTATGCTCGATCACCGCATTGAACAAGCGGGATACAAATTGTGGACTGATGGCTCAGCCATCATGTGGCACCGCCGACGCAATCCAGCCCGTGTCCGAAAGCAAATTCAGAATTATGGCCTAGTCAGAATTCTTGCAAGTGAAGTACATCCTAGCATGAAGGCGTGGTCACATACAGCTGTCGGATTATTCCCTATCCTCGCACTCATTGGTATTGGGGCCTTCGTTTGTGGTGCTATGAGTGGCGGGTTAGCGTGGCCAGAGTTTTGGAATATTTCCCCATCAGTTGTTCCTTTTGGTTGTCCTAGAACTGCAGTTCACTTACCGGTTAGTCTTGGGGCACTCTATGTGTTGCTTTGTTGGGCGGGGGCTGCAAAGGGTAACTCACCAAGCAGAACTTTTGCAACAGTTCTCGTTGCTCCACTGATGACATTCCTACTTCACTGGTCTTACGGGACAGGGGTTCTCAAGGCGTGGTGGAGAATCTATGTTTCTAAGAAACCAGGTCTGCAAGTCGATGACAAAGACCGTTCTTGAATCAAACTTTTTCCATTGAAGTGCCGTCACTTGAAACTCGATAAGATTTGGATTTTGGCCGCCAAATAAATCCACTTGCAAGGCTGATGAAAATTCCACCACCAATGATGTTGGTCCAATTTCCGGATAAATATTCAGAGGATGCGAAATTGTAGGCCCACAAAATCGAAGGAATAATTCCAACAAAAAGAGTGAACAGAATTTCACGGATAAAGAAAGGTAGTTTATCCTCTAGTGGTAATCTTGGAGGTTTGTCCGTTACTTGGGGGGCTCGCACAAGTCGAGTGGCTTCCTTGCCTCTCATAGGCTCGGGTATTTCAGCGGGGTAACTTGTATGGTGGCCATGTTCGTCCCACTTTTTCATTAATTTTAGTTTTACTTTGTAATTCGTTTTTCGGGGTTGTCCATCACACCTCTGGCCCCAGAATCCTGACCGTGGTCGCTCATCGGCTAACTTTTCCCATAGTACATCACCCTGTTCAACTAATCCTTTCGTGTGTGCAAGAAGCCATTCACCTTCGGATGGCGGCCTCAGGCCTTGTTGCTCAAACTGTTCTCTATCAATGCCGCTTTGTTTGAGCAAGTCATTGAGAGGATAAGCGTCTTTAGAAATTTCAAATGTATAATCAATTTTGATTTCATGACGTGGGTGGTATTTTACAGGGTGTAAAGAAAGGCGCCCATCATCACTACCAAGCCAAACAGAACCCGGTTCAACAGTAAGCCACTCAACATTATTTTCAGCCGTCATGACGAGTAGCCTCACCTGTTGTTTTGTCAAGTTCGCCGGTTTGAACAGCCCACAAATCTGCATAAACTCCGTCTTGAGCGATAAGTTCGTCGTGAGCACCGTTTTCCACAACTACACCTTCAACCAATACTAGAATTTGGTCAGCATCTCGAATTGTTGAGAGTCGGTGGGCAACAGCAACAGTCATTCTACCATCTTTGAATTGATTGAGATTACGTTGAATGATTTCTTCGGTACGTGTATCAACTGCACTTGTTGCTTCATCAAGAATCAAAAGGGGAGGGCGGCGAAGAATAGCCCGTGCCAACGAGATTCGTTGGCGCTGACCGCCAGATAATTTCACTCCTCTATCACCAACAATTGTATCGTAACCATTCGGTGCTTCTTGGATAAATTCGTCAGCCCCCGCAAGCGTGGCGGCCTCTTCAATTGCCGCATCACTGGCATTTTGGTCTGCATATGCGATGTTTTCTTTGATAGTGCCGTGGAATAGGTACACGTCTTGACTAACATACCCTATTTGATCACGGATTGAGCCAAGTGTTAACTCATTAATGTCTGAACCATTCATTGAGATAGCCCCTCCATCGGTTTCGTAATACCTGAGCAGTAACTTCACAATCGTTGATTTTCCAGCGCCCGTAGGCCCAACGATTCCTACACTTTGATTGCGATGTAATTCAAATGAAACGCCATTCAATACTTTGTTTCCATTTGGATAGGCAAAGTGAACATCATCAAACGTGATTGAGTTTGCAGGTTCTTGCAAAGATTTGGCTCCTTCTTTGTCAATAATTGATGGCTCTAGGTCAATCATGGCGAACACTCTGCGCGCACTCGCTTCGGATTTCTGAATCTGATTAACAAGCATTCCTAGGATAAATAATGGCATCGACATTCTAGTACTCATCAATAGGAAAGTAACAAACTGGCCGGGGGTAATTCCTCCTTGTGAAGGCCCTTCAAGCATTAGGTATCCACCAGCAGTTGCAAGGAGCCCAAAAGCGACTCCAGCAATTACGTAAATCCCTGGTAGGAATTTAGTTCGCTGAACTGTAGCACCAATTGCATGGTCTTTGTATGATGACGACTCTCTACCTACACGGTCAGACTCGTAAGATTCTGCATTGTATGCCTGAACTACTCCCATTCCGGAAATATTGTTTGAGAGAACTGCATTTATGTCTCCAAAAGATTGACGTGATTCTCTGTACTTCTTTTGCACACGTGTTGAGAAGAAATAGATTAATGGCAGAATGAATAAAATTGGCACGAATAGAATCAATGCAAGTTTCCATGACATCCACACAAGGATTGCCAAAGCAGTTGAGAATGTGATTACAATTCTAATCATAGAGGTGGATGCATCTGAAAGGAAGTTCTCAAGTTGATTGACATCGGCGGAAATTATAGACATAATATCCCCGGTTTGCCGGTCTTCAAAATATCTTATTTCCATCTTTATTAGAGAGTTAAATGCTGCCATCCTGATATCATGTTGGAGATATTGGGCTAATGTTTCCCATGAATAATTTGAGACTCCTTGGAAGATTGCAAGGCCTGTGAACGAGGCTAAAATTAGTATTCCATAAAATGCAAATTCTTCAAGTTGATTGATTTCACCCGAAAGCACAGCATCGGTCAATAATCCCATTGCAACAAAAGGCAATAAGTCACAAATTCGTGCCCCCATGTTGGAAACAATACCAAGCGTAAATCGTTTCCAATATGGCTTGATGTAAGGGAATATGCGCCATAATTGGCGACCAAGCATTTGTTTGTCACCAGATTCCGAAGTCCCATCGGAAAAATCAGCAGGGGACCCACCCTTTGGTGCCGGCATCATCCCTTTCACCTCTCGCCTCTCCTCTTTCAAGCCTCGGTATGCAAGGTGGCTAAATCAATATTCACGCCAGCCGTGACTACATCCTTTACAGGTGAGGATTCTAGTTTCTGGTTCATCAGATGCACGGGTTTGTTTTAGTTCCGCAAAGATATCCATTTCCTCACATTTTGGACAAACATACATCCCATGAGTGAGGACGCCCCGATGCTGCTCTGCATCATCTATTACTTCTGTAAGATGTTTGAGATCTTTAACTTCTGAGGAAGTGACCGAATCTAAGGTGTCTACCTCTACACCAGATTGTAATTTCACTTTACCTTTAGTAGGGCCAACATAGTTGCATCGTCCATTTGGACATTTGATATTTCCATCAGGTCCGGGGAAGGCTAAGGTTCCACAATCTGGGCAGAAGATGATATCACACTCCGATAGATGTAGCGGACGCTCATTCGCTTTTAAGCAACACGCTCTAGGGTTCTTTGAATAATCTGAATAATTCGCCCTATGGTTATCTCAGGGCCTATTTCGGTCATGTAATATTTCTTGTATGGAAAGGGGATTCTCCTTTTGAAGGGGGACCTGTTGGGCTACCTATGCATCTTGCTTGGGATTGGCGCCTTGCCCGTGTCTTTGATGATGCGGGAGAAGTTGTTGATGAGTCGATTTGGAATGCTGGTCGCAATCCTGCAACAGTAGCATCCAGGCTTTCTCTTTTGAGTAAAGGTAGGAAAACGGATGAGGCTAGGCGCTTGGTGGAGCGATTTCCCGAGGCTGTTGAAACTCCCGTGCATGAATTATCACCAAGTTGGTGGCCTAATCTTTCAGATGAGGAGGCTGAACTTCTACAAGAAGCAACGTTGGTAATTGCCAAGGCCGGGGTAGCCGCTGCATCTAGTGACCCCGACCGGCGTCTCGAGCATCTGGTTAGGGCTGGTGATGAGATGCGAGCATCCCTGACAACCTTGGAAGCAAGAGTAATTGAGTGGGCAGGTCTATTTCTTCCTGAAATCGATTTGGATAGCCAGCGAGATGTAATTCCGATAGAAATTGCAAAGGCGGATTCACTTGAAAATGCCGCAGATAATCTCCAAACAATATCTAGCCCAACTGGAATTAGTAGTGCGGAATGGAATGCTCTTTCACAATGGGCAAGGGGTGTAGTCGAGGTTGAAGACCGTTTGAAAACGATTGAATCAGCGATAAGGGAAGTTGCTCTTGAACACCTTCCTTCAACATCAGCGGTGCTTGGGCCATTACTGGCAGCAAGAATGTCAACAACAGCAAATGGCAGAGAGAGATTGGCTCGTTTACCATCAGGAACAGTACAAGTTCTCGGCGCAGAAACAAGTTTCTTTCTACATCTCAGAGATGGTATTCCGGTTCCTAAACACGGACATCTATTCCAGCATCCATGGGTATCACGTTCACCACGTTGGACACGTGGAAAAGTTGCTAGAATGCTTTCTGGAAAGGTTTCTATTGCTGCACGTCTAGATGCTTTTAATGGACAACCTTGGGGTGAGTCCGAAGTTGCAGAAATAGATCAAAAGGTTACAGAAATTCGCCAAAGGCACCCTAAACCAACGCGTAGATGAGGTGATTTGTTGGGTCGTAAAAGTCATGGCAAAACCGATTATTTGGCTGAAAATGTACTCACTCAAGGCCGCGGTCTTTGGACTAGGAATGCAGTCCCAGGAGTCCGTGTGCGTGGTGAAGGATTGAGAAGAATAGGAGGGGCGGAATGCCGAAGTTGGTCACCGCGTCATTCTAAATTGGGAGCAGGGATTCTGCGTACTAAATCCGAGCGCTCCTCACTTTTACCAAAAATGGGTAGTCAGGTACTTTACTTGGGAGCAGGTCATGGAACTACGATTTCCCATCTTCACGACCATATGTGCGGTGAGAGCAATTATTTGGGCGGTTCAATAATTTCGGTTGATGTAGCACCTCGGTGTATTCGTGACCTAGTGTCATTAGCAAAAAAACGGCCAGGGATTTTACCGGTGTTAGCAGATGCAAGACAACCCGACACATTGAGGCCGTGGTTGAATGGTAGGGTTGATTGGCTGTTTCAAGATGTTTCTCAAACAGGTCAAGTAGATTTTTTTCTTTCAGCAGTAGTTAATTTTCTTGCGCCTAATGGCGTTGCTCTTTTGTCATTGAAGTCAGCATCCGAGCCAAATGTGGAAGGCGGGTCAGAGCAGCATTATTCTGCTGCGGTTGATGCAATGGTTGCTTCTGGTTTGGAGGTACTAGAAGTCATTCGTCTGAAGGGCTGGGAAGACCAGCATGCATTGATAGTGGGCAAATCACCTCCGAATTGGCCTTGTTAGAATGCATATTGCTTTCAATGTGGTTTCCGAACCTGAAATAACCTTCGACGTGGTCCTGAATGGAGGCTCATCGCTTTCAGTTTGGTTTCCGAACCTGAAATCACCATCTAATTGGGTTTTATGGCCTGAATCGGCCCCAAAATGACTTTTAGAACCTGAATCACCATCGAAGTGGCCTTGAATGGAGGCTCATCGCTTTCAGTTTGGCTTTGATTGAGAGCGCATAGTTCACATAGCATCCAAACTGCTTTTGCTAATGCCGCCCACGTGAGGTCGTGCCTGAACTTCCAGAAGTAGAGACTGTGCGGAAAGGACTGGTTCGACATTTGCAAGGTGAGACAATTAGTTCGGTCGATTTACGTCGGAATGGATTGAGATTTCCTTTTCCAAAAGATATGGAGAATAGGATGGAAAACCGTCGTATTGAGAGGATAGATAGGCGGGCAAAATACCTCCTAGTTCGCTTAGATGATGATACTACTTGGTTAGTTCACTTGGGGATGACGGGGAAATTCACATTATTTGGAGATGAAAGCGAATATGAGGAAAACTCCAAACATGACCATGTAATTATTCGAATGGAGAATGGTGCAATCGCAGTCTACAATGATCCCCGCCGCTTTGGTTTGATGGATTTGATTGATGCTGGCGGCGAGCAGAATCACCGACTTCTAGCCGGGATTGGTTGCGAGCCACTATCTGAAAATTTCAATGCTGAATCTTTTTCAAAATCAATAAAAAACAAGAAGTCTCCAATAAAAACTGCCTTACTAGATCAGCGAATTGTGGCTGGCCTTGGGAATATTTATGTTTGCGAGATACTCAATCGAGCAGGTGTTTCTCCGCGACGTATGGCTTCTAGTGTAGCAAGTTCTGTTGGCAGAGTGGATTCTAGGTGTGAGAGAATAGTGGACCAAACAAAACAGGTGTTGGGAGAAGCAATCTCAGCAGGTGGTTCGACAATTTCTGATTTCGCAGCTGTTGATGGCGATTTAGGATATTTTGCCCATTCATTCAAAGTTTACGGGCGTGAAGGTGAACCATGTTTCACTCATTCTTGTAGTGGAAAGGTCAAGAGAATAGTTCAAGGGGGACGCTCAACTTTCTTTTGCTCAAAATGCCAAAGGTAAGTTAAAAACCTCACAAATTATCAAATTATCACATTTTATAACAAAATGTTGAATCACTGGTAATGCCCCAACTCCCCTGATTGTGGGAGGTAATGGTTGAAATTATGCTGAAACGGTGTTAATGTAGAGTATTTTACCACAATCCGGGGGCGGTGTTGCTGCGAACACTTACTTCAAATCACTACACCGGCTTTTCCGGATAACTCTCGAAATTGCATATTTTCGAAGGTCATCCGGGGATTAGTTCATAAGCAAACTGTGAAAAATCGGCCTAATCGCCTAGTGCGATGGGAAACTAAAGGTGAAAAATATGGAATTTGACATAAAGAAAACGATGAACGAATTGGGTGGCGCATTTGCCGTTACTTGGTTGGTGTTTGGAATAGTAGTATGGAACGATGCAGGGAATCCACTTGCTGGTACCTCCTTGGTAGGCTTAGGATTAGCCTCACTTGGTGGTATGGTGGCACTTGGAATCGCGTGGATGGCTTTCAGCGGTGCTGATATCCTACCACCAGTGACTTGGATGAAGATGTTGTCGAACATGGACAACCTATCCGATGCTGATGCATGGATTAACACTGTAATAACATTGGTCGCACAAATTGTTGGTGCTGCTCTAGCGGTGTTCTTCATGGGACAAATCACTGCAGATTATGTGACTTATGCAACGGCACACGCTGGTGGCCAGGCTGCATGGTCATTTGATCTATGGGCAACTCTTGGATTAGTTGCTGCTGGTGCGGTTCTAGGACATATCCACTCAAAGGTTGACAATAACTGGGCTATGCCTATTGCTGTAATGGCAATGGCGGGGCTTGTCAACTTCGAGTCGGCTGCAGACATGGCTTCCATGATTCTTAATGAAACAGGGGACGCAATGGCTGTTGCTATGCCGTGGCTCATTGATGGAATCTGTGTTGGTCTTGGTGCGCTATTAGCTGGCCAAATCGATGAGAACCTCTGAGCAGTTAACTCTGAACAGAAAACACAAGTCGGCTTCAAGCCGTTGTACGCGGTGGGCCGAGGGGATTATTCTCCTCGGCCTTCTTGCCATTTTTTTTCTATTTTTGAGGTTGGTGAGATTACTAACACTTACTTTATTCAACAGCACCGGCTTTTTTTGAAATGTCCTAAAATCACGTAATTTGTGGTATTTGTCGTGGCACCGTTTATAAGCGAGGTAAGAAACACGACAATAATCGCCAAAGAGCGATATGAAAAAAGGAGTGATATGAAATGGATAGAAATAGAACGATGACTGAATTTGTGGGCAGTTTAGCAGTTGTATTCTTCGCCGTGAGTGGCGATGCAATGTCAACAGGACTAGTCCTAGCAGTCTTCATGATAGCGATGGGTGGAACCATTTTGCCAATGTTTACTTTGGCGAAGATGGCTTCAGGAAGAGACGAAATTGAGGATGGAATGAATGATTTCATTGCTCAGATGTTTGGTGGAATTGCAGCATATGCCTTAGTTTGGTGGCAATCAAGTGCAACAGATGCGATGACATGGGTAGCACCTGCTGAACTTGGTGCATACACAGCAGTAGCATCTCTGTTTGGCGGATTCTTGATGATGATGGTTTACGACCGCTGTGGCGGCAGCTGGGAAGTAGGTATCCTTGCATGGATGGTGGGACTCGCAGGAGTATCATTGACTGGTGCAGGAGACTTTGGTGGAATGTTAGTTGATTCTGCTTGGGAAATGACTCACATGCTGAGCGTCTTTGGCGGAATGATTGCATCTGGAGTCGGAGCCTACCTTGCTATCATGTTTGGTGAGCAATTACTAAACGAAGAAGAATAGCAGTCTTCGAGTTAAAAAACACACGTAATGCGAACAGCCCGTTTGGGGGGGGTATTCTCCCCTCAAGCGGGCCCTTTTTTTTTTGTAAAATCAAATGATGTAATTGCTAACGATAGAATTCCATTGATAATTATTGATAGTGTATTTACTTGTGCCGGATGAAGCCTCATAACCTACATTGTGTTACAACGCTATATGGCAGAATCGGGGCGTGAGGCGAGTAGTCCTTGGGATAGCCCTTCAAACAACGGTGATTCTGGTGAATCAGATTCTCAACCAACCGGTTCATCATCTCCTCCCCAACCAATAATGTTGAGTGGTTCTGAGGGCTTCTCTATCAATACACAGATGCAAGGTCAGATGCCAACCCAACTTGCACCTGCCTCGGGAACTACTCTTACAGGCGAAGTAGGAACAATAGATTCAAGTTTATGGTCAGAGCAATTACAGGGACCAAAGAAAGATTCAATTCTGAAAGGAATCGGTATTACTTGTTTGTTTTCATTCTTCATGATGATGGTTCCAATGCTTATGATGGGTTGGGCTGAAAACTCTTGGGATGAGGCTTGGCGTAGCGAACCTCTAGTTATTGATTGGGACGAATCGGGTTTGAATGGTACTTTCCAAATTTCTGATACGCCAATTTACGATTGCTCACTTGCAATCAATGAGATAAATGATGAAGACTACTACTATTACTATGATGAAGATTCATTCCGTGTGTATGACGGATGTGGTGATGAGGGTAATCTATACCAAGAAAAGCAGATTACTAGAGTTGAATTTGGGGAAGGTCTAGGAAAAGTGACTAGAGTAACGTTTGACAATCTAACCGAAGGGGAGGCAGTGCTTACTGTGTACCCTCGTGAATACGAACAGCCTAATGATTCCATTGAGATACATATCCTAGATGTAGTATCCCTCGAAAGCCAATCATTTGATGCAAATATGACACCTTTGATTTTCAATGTAAATACAACGAATTGGGATGAATCTTGCCCGGCATTTACGGATTTGAAGATTATCGAATATGGTGCCGATTCAGAGCATGTTGAATATACTCCAACAGCACAATCCCCATACTCAGAATGTCATTTGACATATTCTGATTATCATTATGAATTCACAGTATATGCCACAGTTGATGAAAAACCTTTTTCTTCGGTTACATTATTCCTGCCTGAACAACGATCTAGTAATCTTGATTCCCAAAATTTTGATGCTAATAACACTCCACTTGTTTTCCCTGTCTATACAAATGAATGGCAGAATTATTGTGCCCAAGAGATACGAATGAGTGTAACCAATCGGGGAACTGAATGGTTTTATCCGGATTACCAGGAATGGGGTTCCCCTCCAAATTGCCCAGACATGGTTTATCGCGACCACTCTCAATTGAATGTTGGATCAATTGACTATGATAGCGGATATGGTGAAATTTTTATCAGTGAACCTTTGGATAATGGGACCCTTCTCACAGCTCATTATGAGATAAGAAGTGATGATTCATTTATTCTAGATTTTGGACCATGCTTTGGGAGTTTATTCAGTCTTGTATTGTTTATCGTATGGATAGTTCAAATTGTTAGGAATTTCCAAGCGGGTTCAACAAATAAGGGTACAGGAATGTTAGTTGGAATCATTCCTGGTGTAATTCTGTCATTTATCTCTGTCTTGATTATTGGATTAATTCTATTTGGATTCTAATGAGCCATTGAATATCGTGCCATCTTTATGAGATGTTGATTCTTTACCGGCTTGGAAAACTGTAGCGTTCCCACCGATCAATTTGCCTGTTTCACCATTCCAGCGAAGGTATGTCCCCTCCCAAAGGCCTAGCACTGGGGTGTTATTTTGTTGGTGGAATTCCCTAATTCTGTCTTGTCTTGTTTCTCCATTATGTGGGACAAAGTCCTCACCTTTTTTCACCCAACTGAGTCCCCCGAAGTAGTGTGGATTTATCTGAAACGGTACAAGATTTAGCGTTTCAAATGAGGCAGGTGAGACTATTGGCATATCATTCGTTGTCTGCATGGTTGGTGCAGCGACATTGGAGCCCGCACTCACTCCCATGTATGGGATTCCCGCAGCAACTTGAGCCCTGACTGGGGCAATTATTCCTGTATCGTGAAGGTCACGAGTTAGAAGAAATGTATTTCCTCCCCCAACATAGATTCCTTTTGCCTCTTCTATCGCTTTTATCGGGTCATCAGCATGGTGTATGCCAACTAATTTTATTCCAGAGGGTGAACTGAAATCTTGCATTCTTTTTAGGTAATAGTCGTGGTCATCACCTGCATAAGGGATGAACAGAACTTCATCAACTCCTTCGAAATGGTTTGCCATTTCGTCATGATAGAGTTTCACTTGTTCTTCGTTTCTGATGCCACCACTGCCGAGCAATAATTTCAACTCAGCACCTCACATATTGCGTCTATATTGGCCGCCAACCTCAAACAGTGCTTCTGTGATTTGGCCAAGACTTGCGACTTTTACTGTCTCCATTAATTCTGCAAAGACATTTTCGCCAGAGCGAGCAACTTCCTGAAGTTTGGCTAAAGCGGCAGGTGCGGTATCAGCGTGTTCAGCATGGAATTCTTCAAGGCGATTGAGGCATCCTTCCTTCTCCTCCGGGGTTGCTCGGCTCAATTCCATGTCAAAGGAGTCAGCAGAGGATTCGTCAAATGCTTCAGCCTCAGGGTTTTCAAACATATTTACCCCAACAATTGGTAATTCGCCTGAATGTTTCAATTCTTCATAATACATTGACTCATCTTGAATCTTCGAGCGTTGATACATCATTTCCATGGCTCCTAAAACACCACCTCGCTCACTAATTCGCTCAAACTCACGTAAAACTGCCTCCTCAACCATATCAGTTAATTCCTCAACAAGATGTGACCCTTGCATGGGATTTTCACATTTATTCCAACCAAATTCTTTGTTGTTTATCATCTGAATTGCTAGAGCTCTTCTAACTGATTCAGATGTCGGTGTAGTCACTGCCTCATCGTAGGCATTAGTGTGTAGTGAATTGGCATTATCTTGAATGGCTAACAATGCTTGGAGAGTCGTGCGAATATCGTTGAAAGCCATCTCTTGGGCGTGGAGTGAACGGCCTGAGGTTTGTATGTGCATTTTGCATTTTTGAGAGCGCTCATTTCCGCCATATAAATCGCGCATTGCAATCGACCAAATTCTTCTAGCGACACGTGAAATTACTGTGTACTCCGGGTCCATCCCATTTGAGAAGAAGAAGGAAAGATTGGGTGCAAATTCATTCACATCCATGCCGCGTGAACGATAGTACTCAACATAGGTGAGCCCATTTGCAAGGGTGAAAGCAAGTTGTGAAATTGGATTTGCTCCTGCCTCAGCGATGTGGTATCCTGAAATTGAAACTGAGTAATGATTCCGCACATTATTATCAATGTAAAATTGTTGCACATCTCCCATCAGTTTGAGACTGAAATCAGTTGAAAAAATGCAGGTATTTTGCGCTTGGTCCTCCTTGAGAATATCAGCTTGAACAGTTCCTCGAACACTTGATAGAGTCATATTGCGAAGTTCAGATGATTCTTCATCTGTAGGTTCACGCCCCTCTTTTTCTTTGAATTTGACCTCTTGTTGGCGAATTGCAGCGTTGAAGAACATCGCTAGAATTATCGGGGCTGGGCCATTAATAGTCATAGAAACGCTTGTGTTTTTATCACATAAATCAAACCCATCATATAATTGAGAGATTTCATCTACAGTAAAAATAGACACCCCAGATTCGCCGACTTTTCCATAGATATCAGGGCGAATATCAGGGTCTCTACCATACAGTGTTACCGAATCAAAAGCAGTAGAAAGACGCGCATATGGTGAGGATTCACTCAGCAGGTGGAAGCGAGAATTGGTTCGGCTTGCAGGTCCTTCTCCAGCAAACATCCTAGTTGGGTCTTCATCAGCCCTTTTGAAGGGGAACACACCGCCAGTAAATGGGAAACTACCAGGGAGGTTTTCCTTACGTAACCAGTTCAAGAGTGTTCCTTTATCTTCGGTTCTTGGCAGAGCGACTCGGGGTATTTTTAATCCGGAAAGTGACTCAGATTTAGTGGGGACTGAGAATGTTTTTCCTCTTACATCGTAGGAATATTCGCCTGCATCAAATGTTTCAACTTTGTCGGGCCATTCCTCAAGAAGAGTTCGTGCAGAAGGGTGTAAATCTTGGAGGATTTCAGTAGCCTCTTGGCGAATTTCAATTGCCGCATCTGACCTGCCAATAGTTTCGAGATGGTTTGCAGATTCAGCCAGTTGTTGGGCTAGTCTTGCCTTTCCAACTTCACCATGTGTTCTAGAATGGTATTCTCTTACCGTTGCTGAAACTTCCGCCAAATAATTCACACGTTCGGGGGGAATAATGTGCCTAGGCTCTGGCATCCCTGATTTAGGCATAGAAGGCTTGGTAGAATTCGGGTGACTACCATCAGCGAGGATAATCATTGAGGAAAGACGGAACCAGAGGTCGTCAACTCCTGGGTCGGAAAATTGACTTGCAATGGTTCCACACACTGGGAGTTCATTATCGTCAATGCCAAACAGATTACGGTTTCTGCGGACTTGTTTGCGAACAGCACGCAGGGCATCAATGGCTCCTCGCCGCTCAAATTTGTTGATTACAACCAAGTCTGCTACGTCAAGCATCTCGATTTTTTCTAGTTGGGTGTGAGCACCATATTCTGCTGTCATGACATAGAATGTATGGTCAACTAAATTGCTGATAGCGTCATCAGCTTGACCGATGCCACTTGTTTCAGCGAAAATAAGGTCAAATCCTACTGCTTGACAAACTGAAATCGCTTCTTCAAGGCGGTCACTTACTTCTTTGCCAGAACCACGACTTGCAAGGCTTCGCATGAAAAAATTGTTGTGAGACAGCGCATTCATTCGAATTCGGTCACCAAGCAAAGCCCCACCAGTCCGTTTACGAGTTGGGTCTGTGCAAAGAAATGCAACCTTCAAATCAGGGCAGTCGCGAATAATTCTCAGCATCAATTCATCAAGGAGAGATGATTTTCCAGCGCCGCCAGTGCCAGTAATCCCAACCACAGGTGCCTCGGTTTGTGATGATTGAGAGCGGCACTTATCCAGTGCAGATTTGAATGATGCAGAATCTCCGTTTTCTGCAAGTGTGATGAGTCTTGCAATGCCCCCATGGTCAGCGGCTGTAAGTGAGTTAGACAATTCGTCGAGTTTACCTCCATCTAGTAAGTCAAGATCATTGGTCTTCTCCATCATATCATCAATCATACCGACTAAGCCAAGGGTTCTACCATCATCGGGAGAGTAGATTTTCGTGATACCCGCCTCGTGCAAATCTCGCATTTCAATTGGTGTTATCGTGCCACCTCCGCCGCCGAAGATTTTGACATAATCACGGCCCGCCTCATCTAAGATTTGGCGGATGTAGGTGAAGTATTCTACGTGGCCACCCTGATATGATGAAAGGGCAACTGCGTGGGCATCTTCTTGGATTACAGCATTTGCAACATCTTGAGCAGAGCGGTCGTGTCCCAGATGGATTACCTCGGCTCCAGCAGCCTGAATTAATCGCCGCATGACGTTGATTGCAGCATCGTGACCATCGAATAATGACGCTGCTGTTACGACTCGTCGGGGGGATTTAGTCCCCGACTTGGTTGAGCCTGAATCAGATTCAGCAGATTCCCCCGCGCCACTCACCATATTTAGCCCGATTCAGCCCCTACTCATCATATCTCCTATATGGCGGCCTACGGCCGCCAGCGATTGTTGCAAGATTTCCATGACCCGATAATTGAAGCAAAGTCACTTCTTCGCACAATTTGTGCCGCTAAGTCAAGAGCAGCAACTCGATGCAATTCTCACGACATATGGTCCTATCATTGGCATGATTCTTGTGTTTCTTGGGGTGTCTCTAACTTTAGCAGGTCCAAGGCTATTACCACTGCTAACCGCATGGGCTCTCTTCGTGCCCTTTTCATTAACATCCGGGGCAATTGTTTACGCATTTTTAGGTTTAGACCCTAAAATAGCGATTTGGATTGGGGTAGCAATCGGGATGATTGCAGGTATATCAGGTGCCTCAATTGGGAAGAACTTCCACTTCATTTTGGGTGGTTGTCTCGGTATGGGCGTAATGGCAGTAATCCTTTCAATTATTGTTGAATTTTATTCTTTTAACTGGATTATTGCGGCAATCGCTTTAGATTTATCTTTCATTATTGGTGCTAGATTAGTAAAGAATATGAAAGAGCCAATCACCTTTGTTGGTTCGGCAAGTCTAGGTGGAATCGTGCTTGCTGCTGGCGTCACCATCACTTCGGTTGGCATTCAGGGGATGGAAAATTTCGACTCAAAATCTGGCTACAGTGCAATCATAATTGTGGCCTGCATAATAATTGGTTCATTGTTCCAACAATGGCGTTATGGCGACCAATTGGATTGAGTAATTCAGTCCGAATTATTGCAGCACGATTAACTCATAGCATCAATGTCAGCTTGGTGTTTAGCAAATAACGCTCGACGCTTTACTTTGAGTGATGGTGTAATCATTTCATTATCGGTAGTCCATTCTTCTGCGTCAAGAACAACTCCGCCTGAAATCTCAAATCCTTTCCAATTTGGAGCCATGATTTCTTCTTTCAATGATGCAAGAACAAATGCACGAACTTCTTGTGAGGCACACAGTTCTTCAAATGAACCACTAGCATCTATATT
Organism: uncultured Candidatus Poseidoniales archaeon; assembly: GCA_964645485.1. Classification (GTDB taxonomy): domain Archaea; phylum Thermoplasmatota; class Poseidoniia; order Poseidoniales; family Thalassarchaeaceae; genus MGIIb-Q1. The sequence continues at coordinate 41,916 of CAZXZO010000003.1, read as the reverse complement.
TGCACCCTTTAAGCCGTCTCGAAGTGCGTCTTCGTTAGGGTGAAGTATTGTGAAAGTTCTGATTTTGTTGGTCCCATCAACACAACATTGTTCTACGAGAGCAGAAAGTTTGAGTGATTCTTCAAGAGGTGAAGGTGCGACATACTTCCCATTCTCAAGTTTGAATTGTTCCTTCACTCTTCCAGTGATTTTCAAGAAGCCATCATCAAGTACTCCAAGATCGCCAGTTCTGAATCCACCATCCTCGGTCATCACTTCTGCAGTTGCTTCTGGATTATTCCAGTAACCCTTCATGATGTTAGGTCCGTAAACCACAATTTCACCATCGTCACTGTCAGGGTTATCCCAAGCATCTTGGTCAATTACGATACGTACTCCTGGGATGGCTCGGCCAACAGTTCCTAATTTGCACGGATGTCCATTTTCCCACCCATTAATTGAGACTAGAGGTGCAGTTTCTGTTAGACCATATCCCTCGTACATTGAGAATCCCACGGATTGAATGAATGATGCAACTTCTGGGGAGAGTGCTGCTCCACCAGAAATACAGAATCGCATTTCCCCTCCGAATCTACCTCGAATTTTACTGAATACAATTTTGTCAAGTTTTTTGTCTAGGAATCCCTTCGGTGGAATCTTGACACAGTCTCTACCATCTGCAGCAATTCTCGCTGCTGCTTTCTTGAAAGCCAGTGCGCCTAATCGTCTCTTGATAGGTGATGCATTAAGGCCAGCCATAACTTTCCCATACAATTTGTTCCATACACGAGGTACAGCGAAAAGCGCATGTGGCTTGATTTCAGTACACTCTTCAGCAATTTTCAACAAATCTGAGATGAGGTTAATATGAACCCCTTGATGTAACATGTAGTGTAGATCCCCCATTTGTCCAAAGGAGTGTGCCCATGGTAGGAATGATGCGGTTTTATCGCCTTTGTATAACTCAAATCTTCCCTGCATTGTCAAAATATTATGTAGGATATTCCAGTTAGTTAGCATTACTCCTTTTGGATTACCAGTTGTACCACTAGTGTACAGTAAAGTTGCTAAAGCGTGTGGGTCATTTGCTGGCTCACCGACCGGTTCCGAGTTACTACCTTCAGCAACAAATGTGCTCCAGTTTGTAACGCTGACACCTTCAGGTGGTGTAGAATTAGGTGCATCTTCACCAAGTAATACAATACCGCCTGATGGCCAACCATCATCTGGTAAATGTTCACAAAGTCGGTCAAGTACATCGTTATCAGCTGCGATTAGAACAGTTGGGCCTGAATCGTTGATGATGAAAGCCCATTCGCTACCGTGTTGATGGGTGTACATTGCCGTATAGGCAGCACCTAGTGCATTTGTAGCATAGGATGTTGCCGCCCATTCTACAGAATTATTGAGAATAATTGCTACTCTACCACCCTCAGTCACTCCTCGGTCACGCAAGCCGCGTGAAACAGAGTCAACTAATCCTCCAAATTCATTGAATGTAATATGGATTCTTGGTTGTCCACGGCTAGGGATGTATCCAAACAATGGTGCGTCACCACTGCGTGCAACTGCTGCAATCATCATTTCATGCAATGTTTTTGGGTCTCCATCGATTGGATTACTCCAATCTCTGTCGATGTCATGTATTTGCATTTTTATTGGTTCTCTACTCTCACTCATCGTCTCGCCGTCTCTGCGAAGGTAAGGTCTCCCTCATGAGGATTAGGGCGGCAGATTGCTAAATTCAACATCTTCAATAAACTGTTTTCCGTAATTTTTTAAGGATAAAAATATCACAATTTAGAAAGTACGTTCTTTACTTCATGGCGCCAGTCTGCCCCACCATTTCTATTGGCAAATGGGCTGGCTGGCGAAGGATGTGGAATCCTTTTGATTTCAATATCAATTCCGGCAAGAGCCTTGGTTGCTTGTTTTTCGGCATAAGCACCGACACCAATCACTCGTGTTGCCCCAAGAATTTCTACCACTTGCCTTAGATGCAAATTACAAATCTCAAGTAATTTCTTGGCACTTGGCCCACTTATTTTGTCAGGCGTGAGATTTCTTCCATTTTCATCAAACATCAATAGCGGACAATGGTTGACCACGAACAATTTCGCATGGGCCTTTTCAGCAGAACCAAAAGTATCCTCCAGAATCCCCCATAAGCGTGTTCCAGAGACTTCGTTTCTAGTAGATTCCATGCCAATCACTGGTCGTTTGGGGTGCAATTTTTCTGGCTGACTTACATTTCCAGTCAGTCCAAGGTAATCTGTTACTTTGTTTACATCTCCAAATGGCACACCTGTTTGTCCCATTCCCCAAGGCCCGGGGTTCATTCCTAGCAAGATAGTCTTGCAACCCAAGTCACCGTATTTTCTTAGGTATTGGTGGTGTACTTCCCACGCGTAATCAAGAGGATTGTAAATCCAAGATACTGTTTTACTCAACTTAGGAGTAAGATTGTTGCAGGCATCGGAAAGTGATTTTGCCGCTTCCTCAAGAGTTTCCATCACTCTACCTCCAATATTTTTTTTGCTAGTTCTGATGCTACCAAATTTATTGATTCAAAGGCATCTTCTAAGGATGAAAAAGAGTCTCCTTTGTGTTTTCTCTTCACTCTTTCACTAATTAGACTCCACGCTGTTTTTTCTCCTATTCCAGGGATTGCCTGAAGTTGCTTCTGACTAACAGTGTTGAGATTGAGTTTTGCTTCTACTGCGGAGATAGATCGTTTGCCATGACCAGTAACAATAACGTCAGAGATGGATTCTAACGGAATGTGGTACGGGACTCCAACTAAAATTGGATAGGCACCAATCTGTCTTCCAAAGGTGATGCCAGATTTCCCGCGGCATTCCTCACTTCTGTGACTTTCATCAGTTATGTTGTGAGGAAGTCGAATGCGTTCATCATGACTCTCCCATCTTACCGCATTCAGTCGTTGCCCTAATGGAAACAATTCTTCTAACAATGGGCCGTCAATTTCGTCCCTTACCCATTGTTTGAATTCTCGGAATTCAACTTCTGGGATTTCTTGAAATCCCTCGCCTTCAACTTGGCGGATATTGATGCGTCGAAGCCACAAACCCTCGTTCTTCATTTCTTGGAGTAGCTGTTTATTCATATTGTAAGTATTAGTGGTTTCACCATTCAAACCGGCAATGAAATTGAGTCCGGGAAGTAGTTGAGGAAGCCCTCTTGCACCACGTTTGCGCCCATGCTCGTTGATATGCCTCACTGCAATTTTTAATTGATTCGTATCGCAATTTAACCAATTTGCATCGTGAACAGTTGGGTCAGCTGATTCTAGTCCAAAAGACAACACGCTTCCATCACTCAGAGTTTCAACAAGTGTATTGGTAATTTCACTGGCTAACTCTAGATTTTCAGCGATGATACTTGGATTTGCATTGTCTGTATGCAGAATTTCAAGGCCATCAAGGTCTCTCAGGCCATGCAATAATTTGGCGATTGGTTCAGGGTTTGGTTGTGGATATTCTAGTTCAACAACTCCCTCTGCCATGTAAGTGTAAACATCTGTCATCCCACCTAATCTGACGTTGGTCACGCCCGATTCAACAGCAATTTTCACTTCTTCAATCACTTTTTCAGGTGTTCGGAAAATAGGTACTCCTTTCTTTGGCTCTATACAAAATTTACAACCTCTTTTGTATCGAACACAGCCTTGGTAAACCTCAACTTCGTAGGTCAATGGACCGGGGTAATTTTCATCTCCTCTTTTACTAAATAGGTCTGGGTGTTCTCCAACAGCCTTACTCAACGCGCCGTGTTTTGCCCACTCATTCCATTGTTCTGTGGTTCTTCTTTGGTGCTTGAATTCTCCTTTTTCTAGAAAGTGGTTGAGAGTTGCATCAGTATCTTGCACACACAAAAATAGGTTACTTCTCAAGGGAGTCCAACCTTGTTGTCGCCAGCCTCTGATAGCCCAGCCACCAGCGATTAGAGGGGCGTGGCGTGGAACAGTTCTCAGTAATTCATCTGTTTCTCGAAGTGAAATAGGCGTGCCGCGTAGATATTTCCCGGGAACAATTGCTCCTGCCAGAAGCACTATTCCATCACAACTGGATAGGTCTGGTCGGTTGCCAAGTCGCCAATCATCAATTGTCACATAATCATAGTCAATGTTCCTTGATTCCAAAACTCCGCAAACATAACGGATGTGGAATCCAATGTAAGGAGGTACACCAAAAGCAGCAGGTTCATCCTCATAACCATCGATGACTAACCAACCCAAATGAAACCCTCCACTTGTGCGGGATAGGTCATTGGTTGTGATAGGTTCGGCCTAACTTGTAGGCATTCTCAAATTTCAGCGTCGGTCGTTTCGGCCACCACGGTTGCCGCCTCTTCCCCCACGGCCACCACCACTGCGTCCACCACCGCGACCGCCGCCACCGCGACCGCCACCTGATTTTGCTTCTTGAACAGTCAACTTCCGGCCACCAAGTTTGAGGCCTTTTAGATGGGGAAGGGCTTTCTTCCCGTCAGCATGACTTGCGTAAGTAACAAATGCGAATCCTTTGCTCTTTCCGGTTTCACGGTCGGTAGCGATGTGCACTTCCTTCAATGCTCCATGTTCAGCGAATAAAGCAGTTAGTTCCTCTTCGTTCACTTCGTAAGGAACACCACCGATGAACATCTTGAATCCGGCTGTTTCTTGTGCTGCATCTCTTGCTGCGAGGAGGATTTTTCTTTCGGCTGCCAACTCATCAGGTGTAGCCTCGCTATTCTCAATTTTTTCCATACATGGTCGGCAACGAATTGGCTTCCCAGGTGTTGGTTTGAATGGTACTTCACACTTGTCTGAACAAAGTGTGCACGTGGTTTTGTGCATCTCACGGCGTGGTCTGTCACCGCGTCCTCTACCACCGCCACCTCCTCGGCCGAGGAATTTCTTTGGTATTTCGTGAACAGTGCCTCTGCGATAGTCTGCTAGGGGAGATAAATAGGGGCGGGAGCCGTCATGGGAAAGACGAGCTTCTGCATCAGAATCCCACCTCTCACCGCCACGGTTTAGGGAATCAAATCCACTTCCTTCCTCAAAGAAACCATGACCGTAATCATCAGCTAATGCTCGGAAAGCAGTATAGTCACAACGACCACAAGCGACATTGAAATCATCTTTTTCATCGCTTGGAGAGAGAATTTCTCCACAAGCAGGGCAAGCAGCATGTAGAACACCATAGCGTGGCTTTGGCTTGGTTGTGAGTTTCATGATTGGATTGACTTGCAGTACTTCACCACGTATCACATCATTCATTCGCATTGCGTCACCTGGAGCCGGAAGAAATCGATTTACTACTTCAGAGACGAATATATCTCCAAACAATTGTTCTGCAGGCAGGTCTCTAAAAGAGGTGCCTTCAACGTGCAATATTTTGATTTCAGCAGTTTTGTTTTGTAACCTACTAACTTGCCCAATCACAACATCACCAACAACTGGGGTACGTGGTCCATCAGTTTGAGAAGAAACAGAAACTGAGCCATCTTTCAGAGACACAACTCCAACTTGAGTGGCGATAAGTGTGCCATCAACTTCGGTCACGCCTGTACCTGCATCTCCAGATAGTTCGATCTTTTCACCTGGGGTGATAAAATATCCATCAGTAACTGTGGTTGACATTGTAATAGGTCTCCTGATAGCATCTCTACGAGATGGATTACTAACCTGCCGACCCGACTGGGGTTTTTGAAGGCGCCTATCTAACAAAGCGCCAACATTTTACAGCAGTTTCTGCCATACCTTGCTTATGATGTTCATAATTTGCTGGAAGTCTAAAAGTCCCCTCAAGTAAGACTTCACCTTGCCAACCGAGTTCTTTTGCTAATGCTGGGGGGTGGGTGGCGTTTGCCGAATGGAGAAGATGAATTGATTTGGCGGGAGAAGAAAATGCAAGTTCAAGAAAAGGGCGGTCTGCCTTGGTTTTTTGAAATCCCCAAGGTGGATTCATGATTAGTAAATCACACTCTAGGTCTTCGGGCCAGTGTTTCCACCGAGTCAAATCTTGCACAATTAGTTCTACTCGTTCACTTAGATTCAGGTTAGTCACTCCTTCACTCGCTTTGCTAGACGCATCAGCATCAATTTCTATCAGGGTTGCATGAGCGCCTCCAGCAAGAAGAAGGCCAATCCCGAGTATTCCATTACCTGCCCCAAGGTCAAGAATATTAGATTCTGAATTAAGGTCGCCAGCCTCAATAATTGCTGAAATCCAGCGGGCAGCGAAATCCCCCTCGGTTGAATACTGTTCTAGTTCGACTGAATTTTGTGGGTGCTTTGGCAGTTGCGATAGCGTCATTGCGAGTCGGCGAAGCCCCCCTGCCATGTTTACCGCGAGGTGGTCATGTGAAATCAAACCGCTCCCATATTAATCGTAAGTGAACTATTACTTAGACCAAGTAATGGCCTAGAAAAGGCTCACTGTGTGAAAATTAAATGTCACGCATTAGTCCTTTTAGGCTGTTTGTTGCATCTTTTGTAGAATTGAGGTGAACTCCATTATTCACGGGTTTGTAGGTGTTGGTGTTGTTCTCATTTTCTTGAACGGCATCAATTGTTTTCTGAGTCTCCAAATGACTCTGTGATACACTTTTCCCACTGCGATTATTCGCCAAAGCAACAGCCTCATTTCGTAGTTTAAGCATCATGTTTTCGCCAGGTAGGGAGCCTCCACAAAAGCGACAAAACATCTTGGTGTCATCTTGCTGTTCACTACACGACGGACAGTAGACCATGTGAATCAGTCCGCTGCGCAAACCGATTGTAATTTAACTTGCCTCCGTATAGATTTATCAGGGCCTTCAATGGTAAAATTTTCAAATTCAGTCAAAGTGAATTTAACTTGCCTCCGTATAGATTTATCAGGGCATTCAATGGTAAAATTTTCAAATTCAGTCAAAGTGAATTTAACTTGAATTTTCAATCAAAATGGTCCACACATCCAACCCTGCGGCTGTGGCTCGTTCTGAAACCTCTACAAATGCTGGGCTCTCCAGAATTTGTTCTGTTTCTAAGCCTCCAACTTTCAATAATTGGATGATGTCAATTAATTCGGTATGGATGTCAACATCTTCATTATCAACTGGGATATTTTCAGCCTCTGTCTCTATAATATTAGGTTGCACAATCTCGGATTTTTCTTCAATTTTTGCCGATTCAATAGTAGGTGCTTCAACAATGGTTGGTGCTAAAGTCGAGGCTGAAGGTGCTCCAACAGGCTGGCTAACCGGCTCCGATTCAGGTGTTGCGTTAACACCAAAATTTGGAATTGAAACAGGCCCTGATGGCATGACAAATTCTGGCACTGTTGGTGAGGCAGGTGCTGGCGCGGGGCTGCCAACAGATGGTGTCTCCGCCGGAGCATTAGGATTATTGACAGTAAAACTATGAGTTAAGTCTGCTAATTTGCCTGCAAAGGCTGAATCACTTGCCACCTCAACACCTCCTGTATTACTTGGTGCTGGGGTTGGGTTCGGGGGTGTAGGGCTTGGGGGAGTGGAGGCTGTTGGAATTGTGAGCCACGCTTTAGCCACAATTTCTAATGGTGCGGCTTGGAGGGGTAAAACCTCGATTTGGTCAAGCCAAGGGTCTCTGAACATAGTCCATTTTGTTGAGTCATAATTGTCAGCATCTTCTGATGGTGTGATGATTACTTCTTCACGCGGCCAGTCATCTTTCGAGAGCGGCCCGACCCACTTGCCAAGGTCTTCTAAGGCAACGTCAAGAAACATGAACGAAGCAGTTTTTGGGTCTAGACCACTATTTTGAATCTCCTCAATCTCTTTTCTCGGGCGGTAAAACAAAGACCAACAAGGATGTTTTAGTGCCAAAGTTGCGGCATGAGACTCAAATTTCTGTCTATGATGGCGCTGGATGAGTATCAAAATCTGTGTCCGTTGGTGCCCTTGTTGCCAGTTTGCTCCAAGTTGTTGGGGCACAGAATCAGTCAGGCTTGACAGCGAAACTCCTGTTAAGATTTCAACTTGTGACATACCTTTCACGCCGGCGAGTCAGCGCACCGGTTAGAAGGATTTTCCCTAAACGAGTAATCCTTGTTTGAATGCTAGTTCGGCTAGAAGTAGGCAACCACCCGCTGCGCCACGAATCGTATTTTCCGAAAATGCAGTGAAACTCAAATGGTTCTCTGTTACATGTAAATCAGAAACCACAATTGCCATCCCGGAACGTAAATCGTTGGCGGGGTCTGGATTTTCTAAAGATTCAGCTCCTGCCCATTGATGGATATC
>CAZXZO010000003.1:4589-33566 GCA_964645485.1 uncultured Candidatus Poseidoniales archaeon | reverse complement strand
CGTTGGCGGGGTCTGGATTTTCTAAAGATTCAGCTCCTGCCCATTGATGGATATCTGGGTCGATTTCTGATCTCACCACCATGATTGGTTTTAGTGGGGCTGATGGTAAATCCAATTCTTGAGGTAATGATGAAAATTTATCGAGTAGGGACTCAATTTCATCTACAGTTGTAGTTTTTGACAATTCTACTTCTACTTTTACAAGGTGGCCAAATTTTCTCATAACTCGCTTACATGAAATCTCGGTTGTAAATTTTGCTGGTATTACTTCATTTCCATTCAACTCTCCAAGTAAAACGTGTGCTTCTTCGGCTATTTTTTCGGCTTCACCGAAAATTTCAGTCCCCACATTTCCAGAGTTCTTTGCATCGGTTATCATTTGTAACCCTCCCCCTGAAAGAGACTGCTCACTTTGAACTTGGATTGAGTTGATTCCAAGTTCATCAATAATTGGTTTCAAGGGTATAACCACCGGCATTACAGTGCAATTTGTGGAACATGTGATTGTACCACCAAGATATTTTGATTTTTGACTCTCTAGAAGTAAGAGGTGTTGAGGATTGATTTCAGGAATGACCAGCGGTACTTCACTATCCATACGATAAGGGGCAGAATTCGAAAAAACATGCTTTCCTGCCTGTCTCAAAAGTGGTTCAATTTCTAATGCGGCAGCAGAAGGTAGGGCTGAAAAAACCAATTGGATGTTTAATTTTTCTAATTGGAAATTCAAATCACTTGTGGGGCAAGAAATAACCTCAAGGTTAGGGAGTTTTGGCCGAGATTCAGGGAGATTCCAGGTTAATTCATTCAGTGATTCTCCAGCATTTTCTTTGGTTCCAAAAACCGCTCCAAGTTCAAACCACGGATGGTTGGCTAAGCGTTGTTGGAATCGTTGGGAGACTATTCCGCTGGAACCAAGGAGGGCAACCTTCTCTTTCATTCTCAATCCCCTGATTTGTCCGACTATCTCACTTCTTCATAGAAACGTCGGTAAGACGACATCTTCTTGGACCGCCGCTTCAAGTTCAATTCGTTCAAATAGGGTGGCATCTAGGGGTTGTAGGATGGTAGAAGTTGAAAGCGTGATTATAGCAATAATTGGCCTTGGGATTGGAGCCGCAGTTGGTTGGCTGATTGCTAAGAATCGATATTCAACAGAATTAGTACGTTCTGAGGAAAGGATGAGAGCTCAAGAAGAAGCGATGGATGCGAGCAAGGAGCTTTTACACCTTCAAATGAGCAAGGTTGCAAAGGATGTTGCCAGCCAAAATTCTGAGGATTTCTTGCGGCTTGCAGAAGAACGTCTCGGAAAGGTCCAATCGGAATCTGGTAAGGATTTAGAAGCACGGAAGAAAGAAGTTGAGAATCTAATCAAACCGATTCATGAGGGATTGACAAAATTAGAGAAAGCAACAACTGAAATGGAGACAAAACGAGAGGGTGCTTATCAAGGACTGAAGAGAACTGTAGACACTTTACACAAGCAAACAACAGACCTTCGTGACACGAATGTTCAACTTTCAACTGCCCTACGTGGTTCAATTCAAGCAAGGGGGAATTGGGGGCAAATATCACTAAAGAATATTGTCAAAGCTGCTGGCATGCTAGAACATTGTGATTTCGATGTTGAATTTACATTGAAGTCGGGGAAAGGTGGTGCCCGAGTTGATTTACTGGCCAAGATTCCAGGCGGTGGAGATATTCCAGTTGACGCAAAAGTCCCTCTCGCTTCGTATTGGGATGCATTAGAGTTAACAGATCCCAATAAACGATTGTTGAAGATGACGGAACATGCCAAAGAAGTGAAGAAACACATTGATGATTTAGTGAAGCGGGATTATCCATCATTGATGGATGGTACTGATTTCACGGTTTTGTTTATTCCAGCAGAACCGATTCTGTCTGCAGCCTATGAAATTGACCCGGAATTACAGGAATATGCTTTCAGAAAACAAATATTAATTGCAACACCAGTGACACTGATGGCATTGTTGAAGACAGTTGCAATTTATTGGAATCAAGTTTCTATGGCTGAAAATGCAAAAGAAATTCAATCTGCAGCTAGGTCGTTTTATGATAGAGCAGCAAAATTTGGCGAAGATTTGGCAAAAATTGGGAGAGGTCTTTCATCGGCGGTTTCAGGTTATAATGATGCAGTCGGCGCCTACGATGGCAGTATAATTCCTGCTGGTGAGAAATTGAAGAAACTCAAAGTTGCAGAAGGAGCTCCAAGAGATATCACGGATAAAAACCCACAATTGGTATCGACATCCGTAAGGACAGTCACAAAACTATCCTTGCCTTCCACAGAAGAAGAGTGAAGTCCTAAAGCCACCGGCCTTTCCATGTTCATCATGGATTGGCAGACCAAGCGAGTATTGGTTACGGGTGGAGCCGGTTTCATAGGCTCTCATTTATCTGCTATATTGCTGGAACTAGGGGCGGATGTGACTGTATTGGACGACTGTTCGGCAGGCGATTCATCAAAAGTTCCCAAGGCTGCCAATTTCATTGAAGGATGCATAACAGATTCTGCCACCCTCACATCTGCTTTGCACGGAGTTGACACAGTTTTCCATCTCGCAGCAATTGCATCAGTTCCATTGTGCGAATCAGACCCAGTGTGGTCTGATAAGGTAAATCTTCAAGCAAGCCGGGAAATAATTTCCCAAGCAAATTGCCCAGTTGTTTTTGCCAGCAGTGCGGCAATTTATGGCGAACCAGTTGAAATTCCAATCGCAGAGACCCACCCGATTTCACCAGTTGGAAATTATGGTCATCAGAAAGCCGAAATCGATGCCAATATCTGTTCACTAGATTCGCAATCAACACCCGCTTGTGCATTACGATTTTTCAATGTTTATGGTGCTGGTCAGGACCCATCTTCTCAATACAGCGGAGTGTTGTCAATCTTTATTGATAGAGCGTCAAGGGGACAGCAAATTACCATATTTGGAGATGGCGAACAAACCCGTGATTTCATCCATGTATCAGATGTTGTACAAGCACTTCTCAAAACCGGTTCTTCTCTACTCAAGAGTGGTACCGCATCACCAGCCCACGCGACCTCATTCAACATCTGTACCGGTAACCCCGTCACTCTCAACGAGGTGGTAAGTGTGTTATCTTCTCACATGGGGGGAGAAATCTCAGTTGCGTACGAAAAAAGTCGAGAAGGAGATATCAAGCATAGTAGCGGCGACTCAACAAAACTCCAGTCAACATTTGATTGGAAGCCAGAAACTTCTCTTGAGAACGGTCTTTCTTCACTATTGAGTTAATTGACAGGATATCTAAAGAATCTGCGAACCAATAATTTACGCATTATTCGTACTCCATCATAGATGCTAACTAGTTTTGCCGTCCCCAATCGATTGTGATATCTAATTGGAACTTCTCTAATTCGCATCTTATTGTGACAGCATGCTGCATACATCTCTGCTTCAATCTCAAACGATATAGAATTCAGATGCATTGCTTCTATTGCTTCTCGCTTGAAAGCCCAAAATCCAGTACATAAGTCACTGACAAAATTCCGATATAGAGCCACCGCCGCCCATGTTAGGATGTGATTTCCGAGGTAGTTCACTCGACCCATTGCCCCTTCATCCATCACCCCTCTTAGGCGTGAACCCATCACAACATCACATTCTCCAGCATCCATTCGTCGTAGAAGATGAGGTATATCCCGCGGGTCATATGTTCCGTCAGGGTCAAGCATCACAAGTGCTTCATCACCACTTTCAATAAAGTGTTTAAACGCTTGACGTAATCCCATTCCTTTACCAATTCCACCGCGTTGGTCATAAACAGTCATACCTAAATCCTGAGCCACTTTTACTGTCCCATCAGTTGAATATCCATCAACTAAAACCAGCCGATGGTTCCAGCCCATTTTTTTCAATTCTGTAGTTGGAATCATTTCCACAACAACAGCCAGCCCTTGAACTTCATTTCGAGCCGGAAGAAGAATGGTAAGGTTCCTCATCTGTATATCCAACGTACCAACTCCTTCATTCAACCATCGGTCTGAGTTCAACCCAATGTATCCTTACTCCATCATGGTCAATCAACTGATCACCACGACCGGTGATGGCTAATGGATTCACCCAACTACTGCCACCACCAGAGACAAGAATTTCAACTTTTATTTCGTCAGCTAGGCTGGTTTTTGTGATGAGAGTAAATTGTTGCCAACCACCATCTGTGGTGTAATGTCTCCCTTCAATTTCAGTCCCATCAATTGAGTAGATTTCTACCGACAATCCAGCTGGTGCATCAACAACGACATTGATTTTCACAGTCTGGTCACGACTACCTCTTTCGAGAGGCACATCCAATGAGATGTTTCCTTGACTAAGGAAAGGCTGCGAATCAGGACGATTAACCAACTGGTCAGCATCAACCATCCACCAGGGGTCTGCTCTCCATTGACAAGGTGCAATACAAGAGTTCTCATCTGGATAAACAAATGAAGAGCTGATTGCAGATATAGTGGTAGGAATCTCCTTCAAAATCCATAATCGACTGCCATCAATATCTCTACTTAATTCCCAATATGGCGATGTTGCAAACACCTCACCAAAAGTCCCTATGGGACTTGAAAGAGCATGAGTTACACCCAATTCGTTCAGAGTTTCAATATCATCTCGGAGAATTGCCGAGCGCGCATATCCTTGATTATTCACCTGAACATCCACCAATCCAAGAGAAGGGAAAGTGGTCAGACCAATTTCGGGGTCAATATCGTAAGCATTACCCCAGTGAGCATCTTCAGTAAATAGTACCGAACCCTCAGGTAAGTCTAGTGTGCTCATTAATTCACGATCACCTTTCGTTTGGACATTAAGTTCCTCATGGCTTGAGAGTTCAATTAAGAGGCCATTTGCAATTGTTAATTGTAAAATGACGAGGGTGAAAACCGCTACAAGCCACCTTTTGTCAATTGGTTGAGGCAATGTCATTGGTAGCCACATCAACACAGATTCCTCTTCAGTTGCTTCTTTTGCACTGGCTGATATTTCGTCGACACTCAAATTCCGACTTGCTTCAAGCATCTCTTGAACCATCGCTTCGCCGTCTTGGTCAATCGAAATCGGTCGCTCTCTAGGCGTCAATTTTACTTTGTTTGAAAGAATAATTCCGCCAACGATTGCTAATGGGATGTGGAAAGCGTGCAGTGCCATACTGTACAGCACATATGATAGCAAAGTGAGGAAAGAGAATGCAATAACTCCATTGAATAAATGCACTAGAGTTAGAATCCAGTTGATACCAATCCAGACAGCTAACATTACGACTTCAATGCTGGTTCTTGTCCTCCATAAAGCCCAGCCAGCCAACGCAATAGCAATAGGGCCGTTGAATAGAATTAGACTAAACCCACCTTGCCAACCATATTCAGAAAACACAGGTTCAGATAGCAATCTAGGTGCAAAGGTAACCAGTACGATGTAAGCAGCAATGCTGAGTATCACTGCTGAAGTAAAAGCCAAACGACTGACGGCAATTTCTCTTCTCATACCAAATCTATGAGTGATGAGATAGGCTCCAAGTAAGGTTCCAAGATAGAGTGCTCCTGTCGGGTGTATTGCTCCTGTTGTAATGACGCAAATCGCGAACAAAATGTCCTGCCCACGCCTTCTCTCGCCAATTGGTCTCAGTAGAACTAACAATCCAATAACCAAACCAAGTTGACTTGCTACTGTAGGGTATCCTGAATCATGAGCCTTGACGAAAAGAGCCGGAACTAATGCTAAGCAAAGTAGTGTCGGGCCACTTGCTCCCCATCGATCAGAAGCACCTGCAATACCCCAAATTAATGCAAACAGAGAGAGTTGACCAACAAGGTGGATTGCACTTGCAGGTGAAATCCCGACCACAGTTTCAAGCAGTGCAGCAGTTGCAGGTAAAGCGGGAGGATATGTCCAATTTCCTTCTGAAATTGCAGGTAAAGTCAAATCTCCACTAGTTGCCAACCGGTGTGAAAGTGTTGAGAAACCAATCCAATCCACCCCATTAGGGTATTCAAACAAGACAAGAGGCAGTAGTGAAAGAAGAGCCGCTGTTGCTAATGCTAGAGGTAACCACCATGAGCGAGAAGATGCTAGGTCAATGGCATGCAATTTCTTCTTCTCAGTGTCTTCTTCCAATTCTGTAAGTTCCTTTTTCAATGATTCAGTTTCAATGGCTTTGGGCAGTTCACCTTCTGATTCTAGGAGATTTGCACGTTCTTCCATTAACTCCCACTGTGAGAGACGGCGAACCCGAATGACATCTCTTTTCCAGTGATATAATGCTGCTATACAATTTGCAATAATTAACAGCAATATTAGAGTTGCAGAATTGAATTTTCCGGTGATAACAACCATCCATCCTGCAATACCAAAAACTACCAACAGGGAAATCGCAGGCAATAACATCAATTTGCGAAACTTGTCTGCCAATGGGTCAAGAATTTTGATTATGAAAAGTGCTGGGAACATCCCGCTTCCAAATAGCAGCATAGAACCTGCTATCAGATGCAAGAGAACAGTCCCTAACTCACCCTCCATCACATCTCCTAGAGCGCATCACTCTTCAAGTGATGCGAATATCACAACATTGATTTCAAGTGCAAATACAGTTTCGCAGAAACCATGGACGGGCCAATTAATTGGGCTGGCAAGGCTTTCTCTGAGGTAGTCAAACTGCCTGAAAAGTACGGGGTTTTAGACCTCACAGGTGGGGTGATTCCCGAATCTGATTATGAGTATTCAATTGGCCGATACGATGAGGATAGACGGGGCCTGTACAATACTGAAATTTTTGAGGGCAAGCGCTTCATTCACATTGGTATTGATATTGGGGGTCCGGTAGGGGCAGAGTGCAAGGCATTTACTGACTGTGAAATTTCTCATTTTGGTTACAATCCTGCGCCAGGTGATTATGGTAACGTGGTTATCACAAAACAGGTTATTGATGGGGTAAATGTTTGGGCTCTTTTTGGACATTTGAGTAATGCTTCTCTTGAAGGCAAAAAGGTTGGCCAAAAAATATCTGCAGGTGAAGTTCTAGGCTGGTTTGGTGATTATTCTGAGAATGGTGGTTGGGAGCCACATCTACATTTTCAACTCTCACTCATTGAACCAACAACCCATGACCTTCCCGGTGTCGTATCTCCCGAAGAAAGAGAACAGGCTTTGCAAAATTACCCTGACCCACGCTTAGTTCTAGGCCCACTTTACTGACTAAGGTGGTCTTTGAGGCTACGAATAGCACCAATAGCGCTCGGGTCTTTTCCACGCAGAATTGCTACAGCACAGGAAATCCAGTCCATAGCGATGCAAGAGTAGAGCATTGCTTCAAGCAGAGATTCACCCTCGCAATGCAGTTGCCAAGCAACCTCAACTTCGACATTTTCCATCATCCAATGAACTCGCTTCTCTACTCTTTCATGCATACCACTCCAGGTCAGCAAAATCAGTGCTTGGCTGGTTTTTGCTGAATCATCTGTCCAAGCAATTATCTCATTATGATTCATCTCGGGAAGCGGATTTGAGCGAGCAAAAACTCCGCCATTCTCATTGAGTTGGTTAACAAATCTAGTTCCGGCACATTCTAGTTCTGCAGCGGTAACTATCCCTATATCCCTGTCAAGCAAAGTTTGTGCTAGAGCAAGTGAGGGCGAGTTAGGATTATTGACAAAATCAAACTCTTCAACGGTTTCTTCTAACCTCTCAATAAGTCCTGATAAATCCTCATTTGGAATCACCCCACAAGATATTGATTTGCGAAGAAGTGCCCCAAATAGGTGGCCAAAGGCTGACCGTGGAGGCTGTCCACTTGGTACTGAGATATGATTGCCTAATTCTGCCAGTTTCCCACCGCTTGAAATCACTGCAGTTTCAAGCCCTTTTCCAATTGCCTCCGCAGTGGCGTCAAGAGTTTCTTCTGTATTTCCCGAATAGGATGTAGCGACAACTAATGAATCATCTTCTATCCAATTAGGAAGTTCATAATTACGCCAAGTTGTAACTTGAGCATCACCTTGATAATTTGCTAGCGAAGCAAGGAAATCTCCTGCCGCTGCCGACCCACCCATTCCTAAGCACAAAACAGATGAGGGTGTTTTAGGGTTGACTTCGATCGATTCACCATCTTTCATTTGAGTCGCAAAATCGCTGGGAAAAAGTCGTAAAAATCCCAACATATCTTCGCTGTCAAGAGTGTCAACCAAATCTGTAATTTTGCCTTCACTCATCGTCGCCACCGCCTGCTAATGTAGGTAGAGCGACCCATTCATCGGCTATCAAAGCGATGCGCAAAGAACTCTGAACACCATCATCATCGTATGGAAGTGAAACAGCCTTCACCTTCCAATCGTTTGGGTCCATAAATTCAGCAGCGGAAGAATCTCTATTCAAAATCTCAATCACAACTTGTTCACTTCTTCGGCTAACTACGGTTGTCTTCTCTAAGTCTCTCCAAGTCAAACCAGTTCTTTGTAATCTCTCAACAGCCGTGATGATAGCACCTTCTTTCTGCCACGAAGCAATTAGCCAATACTTGTCTTTGCGACGTACTACATCTCCGATATCAAATGCTGGTTTTCGATATGAAATAGTCAATCTTGTGAGGTCTTCCCCATCTTTCCGCCCAACTATAGAGTTTGTCTCTTTTGAGGTCCCACCAAATTTTCTCAGTAAGTGTTTTGTCCACCCTCTAGCCAGTGCTTTGCTACCCAAGACCATGTCATAACCACCCTGTACCTCTCCTTCGTTGTTGACAAAGAACATCGGGTCTGGGTCAATACTTCCCAAATAATCGTCAAAAGTTGTTCTAACTGCTTTCAATTCTTGTTCTGAAAGGCGGCGACCGGATGAGCGAAGTTGTACGGTCGCCTCGAAATAATTTCCCGCCTTGCGCGTACAAGTCGGGCAAACAGCATTTGATATTCTCACCATTGTTGAATGAATTTGCTCAAATTCAACTCGATTAATAAATCCGCTAACTTGTACTGAAAGCCTAGTATTTCTGTCATCCATCACTTGTCTCAAAATACCAATCCCTAAGGCTTGCGTATCATTGTGAACCTCAAGAGATTCTGACACTAATCCCTCTTCATATTCTTCGTCAGGATGGTGGCCCCAGCGCTTTTCGTGTAGATACATCATGCATTTTGGACAGCGATATCCTTGGATAGTTTCAGGTAGAATTGAGAGGGTCGTTCTCTCCTTGAAACACGGAATACACAATCTATCTGAGGTAAGTTCGTCTTCGTTACCACATAACACGCAAAATGCCTTGCCTAGTGCCATGACGCTCCCTCCTGATGGTTTTTCGCCACCTGCGATGCGCTTGAATCCTTTGGTTGCAGAACTTCAGTGCTATTCTTCCTCTAGATTTTGTGAGTTTATTCCTAGGGTGGATTCTGCTGCCGCGAGTCGATCTGATAATTCGCCTACTCGAGAAAGTAGTTTCCAAGTCCAACCTCCGATAATTCCAATCATCGCCACATATGCAATCGCTAGAAATAATGTTCCGCTTGCCATTTTAATTCCTCGTATCCAATTTTCCTTGTACATCAGTCAGTCGATCTTCTAAACCACCGATGATATATCGTAACATAATCTGTCCAGCAACTAAGATTTGAAAGGAGAAGAAGCCGAATAACAATACTAACAGAATTTGCGGGTCTAATCCACTGCTTTCACCACCACCGATGACTGGTCCGGGGTGGCGATTTTGCCAGATTCTTATTGCCACTATTGTGATTGGTACAAGGATGAATCCAAACAAACCTACCGAAGAAAAAGTATCGCGTGTATCTTCTGTATCAGGTTGTGCTTGGTGACCCATCACTAGGAAAAGAGAGAGAGATGTTAGAACTGCGTATGTATTCAATCTTACATCGGTCAAATCCCACGGGGTACCCCATTCAGCAGCCCCCCAAATTGGTCCACTGATAATTACACATAGGCCGAAAACAAGGCCAAGTTGAGCACCAACAACATGTAGTTTCCAGCCCCATTCTAAGCGCTTGAGAAACCATGCGCCTGAGCCGATAAAAAGTAGAGTGAAAGCCTGAAATGAAGCCCAAGCAGCAGGTACATGCCAGAACAAAATACGGTATGCTTCAGGTGCTTTCCAATGGTCAGGGTTTACCCCTGGAGCCCATGTGAATCCAAGCCACAAAGTGATAGCGGCTAACATCAATCCTAGAAGGGTTAATCCGACTGCAACAGTCAGTAGCCCCCTGCTCATGTCATTGGTGAATAATCGTTCACGCTTCAAGGTGATGGCCTTATTTTATCATTCAGAGGCAATCATTGGCAAAAGAATCCAAATTGCCAGTGGCATCAGATAAATTGCAAGAATTTGGGTTAAAGTTTCATTATTTATGGCAAAATCTGCCATAGTCAATAGATCTACAGACAGCAAAAAAGGCCAAATCAAAATCACAAGAAGTAACAACACTAGAGTTGCACCCTGGCGAGGAAATGTGCTTTCGAGAGAATGAATTCTAGCCGATGCCAGTGTACAACAAATGAAACCTCCAGAAACAACAAGCATCTGTGAGACGTTTCCAAACAAGAAGTAAATTGACAGAAGTGCTAGTAGAAAAGGAACATAGATTTGGTTTTCGATTCTAAAACTCATCTGTAGTGGTTTTCCAAGTTGGGCATTCCACCAATCCCCAGCGCGCGAGTCAGAAAGATGGTTGAGATAACCCGGCTTTACCAGTGCTGAGATTAGTGCAGGTGTCAGGGCTAAAAGGGCAAGCCAAGAGTTGTTGGTAGGTGGGTCAATTTGGGCCAACATCCCCACAATCACTACTAATGCAATCAAGCCGGAAACAGAGCGGTTGATAGAAGAAAATCTGGTTCTTTTTTCAAGAGTTGAAGTCCACTTTCCCTGTGGTTTTGAAGCGAAAGTATCAACTTTGCTAAATGGTAAAGCATTGACCTTCAAAGGGTCAATTTTGTTGCTACTTTCAACGTCTTCCTCAGAAAGACTTGTTCCGCTTACAGTGATCCGCCTGGTTGCTAATTCCGAGATGCTTTCATCATGTGTCGCGATGATAAATCCGTGACCGGATGAAGATAGGCTTGAAATCTGATTTTTCAATGTTTGAATACTATTCTCATCAAGTCCTTCTGACGGCTCATCAAGGAGGATAAGGCGTGGTTCATCACTTGCAAGTGCTGGTGTCAGCCCAGCAATGATTCCGACCTTGCGCTTCATACCACCTGAAAGCCATGCTATTTTGTCTTTAGAGCGGTGACTCAACTTCCATTCCGATAAGCGCTCTGAAATCCATTCTTCATTGGCTGTTCTTCCAGATGTTGAGGATGCTGTTGCAACCCGCTCACTGACAAGTTCATCTTGAGAAAACCCACCGCTTTGGAGTGCTAATCCAAACGGCGGTGGTTGGTTTCTGCGACCATCTGAATCTCTAATCAACTGGCCGCAATGATGGACTTTTCCAGCACTTAGATTGAGGATTCCAGCCGCGGCTTCAATCAGAGTTGTTTTACCACTGCCATTTTCTCCTTTTAGTACTGCGATATCACCACTATCAACCTGTAAATCTATGGATTTTAAGACGGTAGATTTCCCTCTTTTCACACTAAGGGATGACATCTCGAGTAGAGGCCCCTCACCGCTCATGAGTTGGCGAGAGTGGTTTTGGGCTTGATATCTCCGCATCCACCCATAGGGTGATTTGCAACTAACCATTCCGAAGTCTGAGTCAGATGGTTGGTTTTGACTGGGCAGGTGTGACAATACTTGGCTGGGGTTTAGTCCTAGTTTTTCTCATCCTAGCAATTGCACCCATCGCATATGCATGGCGTCAACGGATTCCGATATCGTTGGCAATTGTGATTTCACTGCTTGCTTGCTGGCTATTCCAATCTATTCTACAATATTTTGATGCTACTCGGGATTTCCTAACTGTAGCCTTTGCAGTCAATCCACTTTGGCAACCTTCACCATCAGAATTTCATCGATTACTAACAGCTGGCTGGTTACACGCAGTTGGTCGTGGCGGCAGTGATATTGTGATTCAGCACATACTTGGAAACATCCTCGTCATTGCCTTGGTAGGGGTCCCTTTAGAACAGCGTTTAGGGAGAAAGAGATTCCTCCTAGTTTACCTCATTGGAGTACTCGCAGGGAACCTTGCATGGTGGTTTTCCCACTGGGGTGAATTCCGTTTTGCACTAGGGGCGAGTGGAGCCGCGTTTGGGTTACTTGGCACATATTTGGCGTGCTGGCCAAGGGATGAAATCGAGTTTCCTCTTGTATTAATTCGTAAGTGGCCAGTGTCCTTGATTGCTCTTTTGAAAGTTGGGATAGAAATTTTTCAAGTCGGTATGCTGTATGGTGGTTGGCAAGGCACTTCTTCAGTCGCCCACCTTGCTCATGTGGGTGGTTTCTTTGTGTGTTATGCACTTGGCAGAACAATTGCTCGGGGTGGGCCCACGGAACCAGAAATTCGTGACCGTGGGCCAAGTGCGGGAGCGGCTGAGAAGGGAGAAGAATTTTCTCGAAAAAGAAAGATGGGTGAACTCAAATTTGACCCTTGGGATGATGCTGAAAAACCTCTAACTGGGAAGCCTGCAAAAGTGCTTGAAAGGTTGCGAGAAGAGGGAGACGAATTAGAGACTAGGCGGGCTTGGCTTGAAGAATTATCAGAAGTCGCCCGTTGTCCAGAGTGTGACTCGGAATTAGATGTAGAAATTAGTGATGAAGTCACTCGAATTGTTTGTTCTAAGAGCCGCAAGCATTTGTTGTGGCCTTAAATTGATGATTTTACTCCTATGGAGTAACAGCATTTTATGTGAACTGACTTCAATCGTGCTTATATCACACTTCGGAGTCTTAGACTCCGTTGGGGGGTTGGTTCTTGTCAAGTCGGATTCATAACACCGCGATTCTCCTAGTCTTGTTGATGCTTGCTCCAAGCATCACTATGGTTTTTTCTTATGCTAACCAAAATTCCTCTTTGGATAACTCATCCACTGATGCATCAACCTTTACTTCCCCAATTCCTCAACCACCAATTCTAGTTGATGGCTTGCCACCTCTGTATTGTTCCCAAACAGAAATTTGCCCAACACCTGTTCGATTACCTGATATCCCAGTTGACAGTTGGAGTCATGAAGACCATCAATGGTGGTTTAGATATGGTCCGGATTTAGATTGGAATGGGATGGATGACAGACTCCAATACATCTTGGCCGATGTTTACCCCTCTCAATCACCAACCGCAATTATTGGAGATGATGGTGAACTAACCCTTGCTATTGTAATTGATTTTGCTTGGCACCCCGAAGAAAGGGAATTAGCCCAAGTTCGAGAAATATTGCTCAACCATGGTTGGGTAGGTGAGGAGGGTGGTGCTAGATTTTTCACAGTAGGTGAAATAGATTCAATAATTGTTGACAAAGTTCCTCAAAGCGCATTAATGGATATTTACCACCTTCAAGGAGTTGTGGTGATTGAGCAACAAAACGTGATGGTCCCCTCGATGGCAGTTGCCGCTAAAGCAATCAAAGCAAGAAGTAGTGAAAACTACACAAGTGGTGCTGATATGTCGGGTATTCGCGGTGACGGGGTAGTCATTGCAATTCTAGATTCAGGTGTTGATAATGAACATCGTTCTCTAAATGATTTTGACGATTTGAACGATGACCCTGATGCAGATGCAAATTCGTACGATGACCAAAAATGGTTAGCAGGATTTGATTCTACAGATTCTCTCAACAGTCAAACCACAGATGGTTCAGTTGACCCCGACGATACAGCAGGACATGGTTCACATGTTGCTGGTATTGCTCTTGGGACTGGCGATGCTAGTCGCAACCACATCGGAATTGCGCCAGGGGCTTACCTAGTGGATGTCAAGGTGTTCACCGACATTGGGCGGTCAAATTCTCAGTACACAATCGCTGGTATGAACTGGACAATCAATAACAAAAATACAGATTGGGGAAATAATGCTTCAAGCAATGGCATTGATATTATGTCAATGTCTTTTGGTCGGGCTCGCTCACCAATAGGTGGCCAAGATACTGGTGATAATGGTTCAGATGCTGAGGCGCGTTTGGTCAATGATGCGTGGGATGCTGGAATAGTTCCCGTTTGTGCAATGGGCAACGATGGCGCCAACTATGTTGCATCTCCAGCTTCTGCTGACCGCTGTATTGCTGTTGCAGCGTCAGATGACCATGACACTGTAATTAGAACAGACGATACTGTTGCAGATTACTCAAATTATGGGCCACGCCAAGATGATGGTGATGGCGACTCGTGGGATGAGTTGAAGCCAGATGTGATTGCTCCGGGAACTGATATTTCTTCAGTTCAACATGCAGCGAGCGGGCCTATCGGTGGCACCGTTTTAGCCGATGATTCGTATACTGAGATGTCTGGGACTAGTATGTCAACTCCAGTAGTAGCAGGATTGTGTGCTTTGATCTTAGAGGCGAACCCTCACTTTGAGCCGGCTGATGTTAAAGCAGCTCTTCAGAATAACAGTGAATTTATTGTCGATGAAATTGTATCTATTAATGGTCAATCATGGAATGCAAGTGAAGGATTTGGGAGAGTTGATGCCATAATGGCGCTTGGTGGTGGCGGAAGTGGTGGCCGTTGGGTAGACCTACATTTACCGAATAATGGAACATGGATGAATGTAGGTGACACCTACCGCTTGCGTGGCAATGCGTCAATTCCTGCAGTGGATATAATCGACTCAAATACCAGTATAGAATCAGTTAAGGTATCAGCAAGGTATACCTATTGGACTTGGAAATCTATTCCACCTAGTCAACCAGGATACCCTGGGAAATGGGAACTCAATAATAGAACTGCATTTTCTTGGTCAAATGCAAGTGGTGTTGACAATTGGACATTTGATTTCACTCCTGAATTATGGCATGACGGTGCTGGACTCTATATGGAGGTCCGAGCATTAGATAATTTGGGAAGATGGTCACAACCTGCATGGGCTGAGTATAGAATAGGTGAAACCACACTAACTCTAATTGAGCCAAGTGGGCATGGCTCAGTATCTGGAGACGTTGAACTAAAGGGTGAGTACAAGGCTGTTTATGGTCAGAGAATTGAATATCGAATAGGTTCAGCAGGAGATTGGAAATTAGCAACAGATAATATTGAATATCCTTATGTTTGCCTTAATCCAAATGTAGATGATTGTGATTCAAAGGAATGGTCAGCAACTTGGGATTCAACTGAGGTCTATGACGGCGGATGGGTGCTTTACATTCGTTTAGTGTCAGATAATGGCATAATCAGTGACCCAATTGACCGCTATCTCAATGTGGACAACATACCAGCAGCACCTGACCTCGAGCCGGTAAGTGAAATTGTAATTTCAGAGAATGGTATTCCTCTCAGTGATGCTTTTGTTAACTCATTCCTAAATGCTGAGGTCACAATTCGCAATAGTGGGGATGCTCACGCAAGAAACTTTGATGTTATCCTACTTGATGATGGTTCTCAAGTTGCAGTTCAAACAGTTAGTAAATTGGATTCAACAAAAACCCTCGCTCTAAATCTTGGATTCCACCCAACCACAGAAGGTTCTCATAACCTTGAGGTAGTCATTGACCCGGGTGACCAAGAAGTGGAATCACGTGAAGACAACAATGTCGCTTCAACGAGTTTCACAATCAATAACAGACCTAGTGGTGTAGATCTTGCAATACGTGAAGGTGCGGCAATTACCAAGCCTTCGGTATCAAATCCAAATGGAGATGTAACTTTACAGGTCCGAGTTGAAAACCTCGCAGGTGATGGCTCATCAGGCGCAACATTCAGTTTAGAAAAATGGAGTGATTTGGGGTGGGAGTCATTGGAGAGTGGGCGTAGCCTGAATATTGTACCTGGTGCAGGTTTTGTTGATGTCCCTTTCACTTTACATGAAGGAACTCTTGACCCTGGATTGGTGAAGTTCCGGGCTACCGTTTCTCTTGAAGGTGGCCAAGATTTGAATCCAGATAATAACCAACTTGAATTCACGTTGCTAGTCGATGAGGCTCAGTTACAGGGGGCAAGAAGTTTGGACCTACCCGGTGGTCATGAAGTGCTTGGGTTCTTCGGTCTTAGGGGAGAAAATCTGATGTTCACGGGCGAAGGTTCTTCACTTTGGGTACACAGAATTAATGCACAATATGATTTGATAACTTGCCTTGAATTGGAAATTGACTGGGCCGGTGAATTTTCCATAGATAATGGTGAATCTGATAGTGCTTATGTCAGTTGGACTCGCAGGTATACTGACCAATTTGGGGTGACCCTTTCAACACTCTCATTCTCATCAATTGACCTCTCATGTACTGCCTCAGAAAAATTTGATTTGTTGCCTGCACTGATGCTAGCGGAAGGAACCTACTGGGGAATTGACTTATCTGTAGACGGTGGTGAAGTTCTCATTGGCGGATACCATCGTGATTTATTCACTGGCGGAACTTATGATGATGAGACCTCTGTCTTCCTACTTGCAGCAGCATCTCCGCTTGACCGCGAATCTTGGAATTTGACTGAAGATGTTGTCGATAATTTAGTTCCACCAACTAATAGAGAAGGAAGTGTAAAAGTAGCACATGGTGATGATTGGACTCACATCACCTATCAAGCAAACCGAGATGATGAAACCGGAATTGAGAGGGTTGGAACTTTCTATGCCCATGGTCGATTAGGTACAGGCAACTGGTCATTCCGAATTGCTGTAGGTGATCAAACCACAATTAGTGAGTTAGCAGTTCTTGCAAATGAGAAAGATGATGCTGATGTAATTGTGATGGCATGGCGTGAAGGAACCGGTCAAGATGCTACCCTAGTTGTTATCAGGGCTGATAGCAGCATGCAAACACAAGATGTTGTTCATCTACCAGCACCGGGAATGGGCATGATTCAGTTTGTAGAAACCAAACGTGGAATCCAAATGTTCCACGATGCGGTCGGCCCATCAGGTCGTCAAATTGTTTACTCAATTATTGAGGCGAATCAGACAGTAATCGGTACGCCAATCGGTGAAGGCGAATTGATGAATGCAGGACGGTCTGACATTGCAGGAGAAACACATTTGTTTTATCTCTCTGCGACTCAAGATTGGCGGGCTAGAATGCTAATTGATGATAGTGCAATTGAAGCACCAAATAATGGCATCCTCGATACAATCAGGATATGGACAGGCCTAGATGCAAGCACCTTTGCATTGGCTGTGAGAATTCTTGCAGTTGCTTTAGCAGTTGGTTGTTTGTTGATATTCCTTGCATCTGCTGGAATAATCACTCATCGCCGTAGAAAAGGTCCTGCTTTAACAGTTGAAATTGAAGACGATGAAGAAGTAATTGATGTTGATGAAGACCATGTCTCATTAATTGAAGAAGATGAAGCCAAAGAAATTGATTCCTCAGATAAATTTGAAACCGAGGATATTGATGATGAATCAGCACCTGAATCACTTGAAG
The DNA here is from genome assembly GCA_964645485.1 of uncultured Candidatus Poseidoniales archaeon. Taxonomy (GTDB): domain Archaea; phylum Thermoplasmatota; class Poseidoniia; order Poseidoniales; family Thalassarchaeaceae; genus MGIIb-Q1. The sequence continues at coordinate 16,080 of CAZXZO010000003.1, read as the reverse complement.
AACCCAGTAAAAATGACGTTATTGACGACGAAAATCCTGAACAGGAAGATGGAATGACTCGACGGCAAAAGAGACGACAAGAGCGGCTAAAAGGTGCGGAGCCTGATATAGAAGAATTACCATCTCCACCACCTCTCTCTGCATTGGATGGTGAATTGCCACCTCCTCCATCCCCGATGGAATTAGGAACTCTGCCTCCTCCCCCTGGGATTGATGTTACTTGTGAATGTGGGGCAAATTTCAGAGTCAAAAGTATTGAATTGAAGCACGTACAATGCCCTGTGTGTGCGGAGCGAATAAAACTTTGAGGTTTGTATTATGTGTGGTATTTTTGGATATATAGGAAACCAGCAAGCGACCTCCCTCCTGATAAATGGATTACGTCGACTTGAATATCGAGGTTATGACTCATCAGGGATTGCAATTCTCAATTCTAAAATATCACACTCAAAATGTGTTGGTAGGGTGGCTAATCTAGAGGCGATATTACCTAAGGATATGGACGGGAATTGTGGTATTGCACATACTCGCTGGGCAACCCATGGTGGCGTAACAAAAGAAAATGCACACCCTCATCTTTCAGAGGATGAAACTGTCGCTATTATTCACAATGGAATCATTGAAAATTCAAGAGCATTGAGAAATTGGTTAACTTCTCAGGGTATTACACTCAGGTCAGAAACTGATTCAGAAGTTCTAGCCCACTTGATTCACATGGGCCGTAGTGAGGGGTTAAATCCTCTAGATTCGGTAAGAAGTGCATTGAAGCAAGCACGTGGTACGTGGGGATTGTGTGTTCTGTTTGAGGATGAACAGATGATTGTTTGTGCAAGAAACGGCTCGCCTCTTGTCGTTGGAGTTGGTGATGGCGAAGCATTTGTCGCGAGTGACCCTCACGCGCTAACCCCGCACACTCAAAGAGTAATTTTTCTAGAAGATGGTGATTTAGCAGTTTTAACAGCAGGCGATATCAAAACTTCACGTCTTGATGGTGGTAGTACCGATGCCACAGTCACTACAATTGACCAAAGTTGGGGGGTTGCAGATATTGGAGATTTCCCCCACTTCATGCTTAAAGAAATCCACGAGCAACCAGAATCACTCCGCCAATGCATCTCAGGCAGAACCCTTCTCTCGGAAGGAAATGGGAAGTTAGGGGGGTTGAATTTATCAGCTCAAAATTTGCTAAAGATTCCTCACATCAGATTGATTGGTTGTGGTACTGCTTTACATGCTTGTCAGGTTGGGAGGTTGGCGATTGAGACTATGGCTAGAGTCCCGACTCAATCGCACGTCGCTAGTGAATTCCGATACAATGACCCGGTAATTTCTCCAGAAGCACTGTACCTTGCAGTAAGCCAATCAGGTGAGACTGCAGATACACTTTCAGCCGTAAAAGAAATTCAACTAAAAGGTGGAACAGTGATGGGTGTCATCAACGTAGTTGGTTCATCAATTGCGCGCCAATGTGGACGGGGTGTGTATATCCATTCTGGCCCAGAACAAGCAGTTGCTTCTACCAAAGCATTCTCTAACATGGTTGCATCATTGACAATTTTCAGTTTGCAAATTGGTCGTGCTAGGTCCTTGACAAAAAGAGAGGGCAAAAAGGTAGTTGAAGCACTAAATTCAATTCCTGACCAAATTGAACATTATTTGCAGGATATAGGGCCGATTATGTCTGCAGTAGAGGCTGTAAAAGATGCCAAGCATGTCCTTTTCCTAGGCCGTGGTGTATCTGCTCCAGTTGCCAGAGAAGGCGCTTTGAAATTGATGGAAGTTGCATACATTCCTTGTCTAGCATATCCAGCAGGAGAGATGAAACATGGTCCAATTGCGTTACTCGAAGAGGGTAGCCCAGTTGTGGTCATTTGTCCTAATGACAAATTTAGGGCTAAGACCTTGTCCAATGTCCAAGAATGCCGAGCAAGAGGTGCAAATATAATTCTGATTCACGATGAAGGTGATGACGAAGCGGCTATGGAAGCAGATATTGCAATCGCCGTTCCACCAACTCATAGCGTAATTTCACCACTGCTGACAGTTGTGCCATTACAATTGTTGGCATATCATGTAGCGGTTGAACTCGATAAAGATGTGGACAAGCCTCGCAATCTTGCAAAGTCAGTTACCGTAGAGTGACTAGATTCAGTTTACAGTGAATCGACTATTGCCTGAATCCCAGCGATAAGGCTGGTAACCAAGAACGTGGTCTGTGTGTCTCATCTTAACAATCGAGACCTTCCTTTCTACTGCGTCCCCTGTACGTTCCATTGTGAGATGTATAACACCATCAGAGAGATAATCTTCAATTCCAAATTCCCCATATTGATTCTTTGCCTCACCCATCATTTCACAGATAATTAGTCCAGTTAATCCCATTCTGCGGATTGCTTCGAAGAAGCGGAATACTTCGTCACGTGGGCTTTCCATCTTTGTTAAAGTAAAGAATGCTCCTAGGCTGTCAAAAACCACCACTTCAAAGCCAATGCTATCTCGATAATTAGCCAATTGTTTGATGAGTTGTCCCATCCAATCAACGCTGTCGGACATGCCTTGTGCATCTAATTGAACTCGTAAATCTGCAAGATCAATAATTGCGATTCTACTTCGTACACGAGGGTCTTGGACATCCATCCCCATTCCTGCCATGTGACTTGCTAAACTGTCCTTTCCTTGTTCGAGAGTCACGTAAATTCCTGAGGTTTTACCTGCCATAACTGCGTTGTATAACATTGAGAATCCTAAACTAGATTTCATTGAACCTGATACTCCTGCAAGGAGGACGATATGCCCCTTTGGGATACCCCCTTGCATTTTTTCATCAAGTCCCGATATGTATGTTGGAATCCGTTCTTGTGTACCGCTCATCTTATTCCCCGACCCGGCCTACAATGGTCCGCATGATAAACGCGCTCCCCATCCCGTGTAGTTGATGAGCCGTTGTAATTTGCACCTTGCGAGTGCATCAAGTCGCCGGTATGAGTGGCTAAAAGTGCGCCTTGATGCAGAAATTGTAGATTTTAGTGCAGCGGGATTGCGAAGTGAGGAGGAATTACCTCAATCGGGCTTAGATGTCAGAACCCAAGTTCAGAAAATATTGGCATCTAAAGTTGAAGCGGCAAAAATTGAAATGGCCATCCAAGAGATTGGGGAATTTGAGATTCCCAATTTTGTACTAATAGCAGATACCTTGGTTGAAGACCCAGATGATATCCAACAGTCATTAGGTCAACCAAATGACCGTGCATCAGCGGCAGGGATGTTAATGCGGCTAAGTGGAAGGCGGCACAATGTCTTCTCTGGAACCACTCTCTTGATGAAGAAAGGAGATAGTTGGGAAGAAAAATCCTCTGTTGAACATGCAACCGTTGAAATCAGTCAATTAACAGATAATCAGTTCAGTGAGTTGTTAGATTCAAAAAGTTGGCTCGGAAAAGCCGGTGCTTACGACCTTGCTGGACAGATGGGCGACTATGCCAGTCTAATCCATGGTTCAGAGGAATGCGTGTTGGGATTCGCTCCCTCAATTATCGCAGAATTGTTCCAACAATTAACTTGATGAGAGCCTAGTTTTGCCAATTATTTCAGAGGAATGCGTGTTGGGATTCGCTCCCTCAATTATCGCAGAATTGTTCCAACAATTAACTTGATGAAAGCCTAGTTTTGCCAATAATTTCAGAGGAATGCGTGTTGGGATTAGCTCCCTCAATTATCGCAGAATTGTTCCAACAATTAACTTGATGAGAGCCTAGTATTGCCAATTATTTTTCATCCACGTCGTCATCATTTGGCATTTTAAATTTGACAATAATTGATGCTAATAATGCTATGACAGCAGCAATTACACAGGCTCCAACCATTCCTTCAAGGAATGATTCTCTTGCTGATGCAATTAACAGAGCACCATCTGAATTACCTAATGCTAGCATCTGTTGGCCAATAGTCATCGCCGCGGGGAATGATTCCTGAATTATTGATGCCTTGGAGGATGCAGATGCTGGAATTACAATTGTTGATTGATAAATTTCGTTGAGAATACTGCCCCCTATGGCTATCCCCAGAGCTCCACCAACTTCGCGACTAGAATCATTTGTTGCACTCCCCACACCCGCTTTAGATTCCGGGATAGAATCCATTACTGCTGTTGTTGAAGGTGCCATCGTCAATCCAATTCCTAATCCAAGAAGGAAGAATGTCGCAGCAATTTGTGAGTAACTAGTATCTACATTCACTTGAGTAAAGAGGAGCAATCCCAATCCCACTATGAATAAACCAGTCGCGATAACATTTGGTCGTCCAAATTTAGCAACCAATTTGTCGCTATTTGCTGCGGCTGGCATGAGACCAATTGGTAATGGGAAGAATCTGATTGCTGCCGATAATGGCGAATGGCCTCTAACAAGTTGGAAGTGTAACATCTGCATGAACATAAATGAAAACATCACAAAAAAAGCCATAGAAATCGCGATTAAGCCAATCGTGAAACGCCTGTCTTTGAAGAATTCGAGGGGCAAGAGAGGGAATTCAACTTTCTTTTGTGAACGCACAAATAATAGGGTTGAAATTAGAAAAACCACAAAAGAGCCAATCACTAGACTATCTGTCCAACCTAAGCTAGGTCCCTCAATAATCCCATAAAGAAGTGATCCAAGAACGAGTATCGAGAGAACCGCACCCCTTCCATCAAGAGGTCTTTGTTGTTCATCTTTTGACCGTGGGACGATAAATGCACCTGCGGTTAAGGCAATTATAATCACTGGGACATTTATCAAAAATGCCATTTCCCAATCATAATTTTCAACCGCCCAACCTCCTACTAACAAACCAATAGGGGCTCCAATTCCCGCCATTGCCGCCCAAATACCGATGGCCTTCCCTCTTTCATCAGGCGGAAATACCACCAATACTACCGACAATGTAGATGGCATTACCAGAGCCGCACCCAATCCCATCAAACCTCTGGCAAAAATGACATCTGTTGAGGAATCAGCAAAAAATGCAGTCCAGGCAGATGCAGTTCCCACAATTAACAAGCCAATTTGTAGTGCACCCTTTCGTCCAAATCTGTCTCCTAGTGCACCCATTACAAGAAGAGTGCCACCGAAAACTAATGCATAGGCGTCCATAATCCACTGAAGTTCAGAATTATCAGCACCAAGGCTAGTGGACAAATTTGGGAGAGCCACATTTAGAGTAACGTTGTTCAACATCACAATGACTAGGCTCAGACTCATTACACCAAGAACTAGCCACCGATTGTCGGGGTACTTGGATTGGGTTTCATCCATGATTTGCCCTGATGAGCGGAGTATTTTATGTTGTTACCAACACATTTGTTTGAATGATTCTACTCTTCACATGGAAAATATGCATCGTCCAATTCGTGAGCATTGTCCATATTGGCGTAAAACATTGGAATTCTATTCCAATTATCATGATTTGAAATCGCATCGGTAACTAGCCAAAGGAAGAATTCAGAAGCAGCAATTAATAATGCAACAACTGAAATCGCAAGGACAATTCCTAAATTATTTAATTCGATATGCCCTCCTTCATGCAATGCAAGAGAAATAATACCAAACATCAGAGTATTCATCATAATCACACTAACCCATCTAGTTTTTCTATCTTCAAGTTTTGTGAATTTATGGTCTTCATGTAACCAAACTGATGACCCCCATACTGCTTGTACAACTACCCCGAAAATTAACATGAATCTTGTATAGTACATTCCAATTGATTCCTCAATAACAACCGCTTCATATATCCCAATTGCTGCTGTTGCTAATAGCCAAGAGTGGCCCGAGAGGATTTGAGCGCTGCATGATTTTCCTGCGAAGACATTTTTCCATATTTGGCTTGGCTTTGAAACAAAGAAAATCCACAATATAGGGGCGGAGATACTCGCTTTAACAATGCTATCCGTGATATATTCAATATGATGAAGAAATTGTAGAATAATATGGATAATCACTAATACAACGAATACTGTGAACGCACTGTTACTAGCCTTACTACTCATTATATTCCAGCCTAAACGGTCGTTGAAATGAGCAAGAAATAGGGCAAATGTTACCATTAACCAAAACCCATCAAAAATTGCGGTCCAGAACAAAATCTGGAACAACTCATTGTTAATAAAAATCCAAGCCAGAATTGTGATAACACCTATTACTGGCAAGGTAAGCATTACTCCAATATTCCACATTCCAACTTTTACATTATCTTCTTTAGAGCGGGTTTTAGATAATCTCCAAGCGGTTGGTCCTAACAAAATCATCTGCATTCCCAAAAGGGTGGCGCCCATTTGTGCCAACGTTTCAAGGCTTTCTATTTGAGAGGTTAAAATTCCGACTAGAATCAGTACCTGTCCTGAAATATTCAAGGCTGCAGTCGTTGAAATAATAGATGGGTCAAATGGCGCATTTTTGTAATCAAGTGGAAATCTGTCAAACCCAATGCCCAGTATCAGCGCCATGGCCCAGCCCATTATCACTAGAGTACCAATGGATAGCATTATGGCATTTGATTGAACTTCAAGTAATTCATTAAGAAAATCACTATCACCAACGAAAATCCAATACAATCCGACTGCAAAGAATATTTGGGTAATCGCAGATATAAAGAACAAATCAACATATGAGCCTGCTGCCCAATTGTAGGAGTCCTTCGAGATTCTCCTCATACAAGTATCTCAAAGTAACGTTCAGCATATAATTGAATAGCCGGATAAAAAGGTAGAAAAAAATCAATATTATTTGCTTTTTGCTGCTTCTATCACTTTAGAAACGACAGACAGGTCCACTCTTTTCGAGACATCATTCCCCTCTTTTAGAGAAGTTCCGATAATCGCGCCGTCCGCGTGGCGCAGGTAGTCCTGCAAATTTTCAGAGGTTACTCCAGAACCGACTAGTAAAGTGGCGTGTGGTGTGGCAAGTCTGACTCGCGCGTTGTCTTCGGGAGAGGTAGGTTGGCCAGTCCCACTTCCGGATACAATCAAGGCATCCGCCAATCCACGATTCCAGCAATCTTGCGCTTCTTGTTCAAGCATCCAATCTGAATCAAGGGGTGTCGCATGTTTGACTCCAACATCTGCGAAGATTGCAATTGGGTGGTTGGAATCAGGACCATGGCCAAGTTGTTCCCGCAGGCGCAAAGTCTCAGCAGCTTTCCCTTCAATCAAGCCTTGGTCAGTCATCATTCCTCCAACATGGATGTTTACTCGGATGAAATTTGCTCCACAAGCAGAAGCAATAGAAAGCGCGGCGGCGGCATCATTTCGGAGCACATTAACACCAACAGGGATTCCTTCAAGTCGTGCTGCTTCATCAACAATTTTGCTTACTATCCGGCTCATTGCAGCAATTGTAATTGGCGCCACTTCATTTCCGTGAAATGGCGCATCTCCAAAATTTTCAATCATTATTGCATGGCATCCACCAGCAATCAGAGTCTTTGCATCATTGATTGCAAATCGCTCAACAGCCTCTAGGTCACCGGTAAAACGAGGTGAGCCGGGGAGTGGTTGTAGGTGTACCATTCCAATTATGGCTCGGTCAGGGAGTGGGTTGATTCTTGTCGTATTAATCACCACAATTGTTTTGGTTATTTTCAAACACCCAAAATTCACTCTGATGGTATCCATTCCCAGTAACGTAACATGCCGTCGGAAATGTCTACTGTTGCTGTCCATCCTAGCGCATCTCGGGCCGCTGAAATATCTGGAATTCGGCGGGTGGAATCACCAGGATGCCCCTCGGTCATCACGATTTCAATATCAGCACCTGAGACTTCACGCGCTAATTCAGCCAATTTAAGAATTGAAACTTCCTCGGTTGAACCAATATTGAATGAGGCACCCTTCAGGCTTGACCCATCCACCCCTTCGTCTAATTCACCAAGTGATATTATTCCGTCAATCAAGTCTGTGTACCACGTGAAGCAGCGAGTTTGTGAACCATCCCCATGGAGGGTGATATTTTCTCCTCTCTGGCATTGATGAAGGAAGATTGCCGCCACTTGACCGTGTTCATTACCGATTAATCGCGGTCCATATCCATTGAATGGTCTAATAATTCTCCCGTCTAAACCTCTTTCTTTTACAGCAAATTGAACGATAATTTCGCCAAGATATTTGCTTGCCCCGTATGAATGCCTGAAATGGTCATGAGGGCTGGGGAAAATAGCATCAAGGTTTTCTCCTAACGGCATTTCACTATGTAATCCAAATGCTTCGGGACTACTTGTAAAGACTAGACGCGCACCTCTGTCAGAGGCAAATTTGACCACGGTTTCAGTTGTCTTAATGTTAACATCAATCACTAAATCAGGTCGTTCATGAAAATAACGTGTTCCGTTTATTGCCGCGAGGTGGAAAATGATGTCAACGCCATTCATTTTTTCTTCTGCTTTCTCAAGTTTTTCAACATCGGCACAATCGCCTAAAACGAAAGTAAAATCGGGCATAGCCTTGAAATCTACCATGTTTGCTTTGCGGCCACGAAACAAATCATCAACCACTGCCACCGTGTGTCCACGTGTCAACAATGTTTCCGCAAGATGACTTCCTAGAAAGCCTCCTCCACCAGTCACAAGGCAGCGCATAGTTAGCGGAGAGGGTGCTAGTGTATTGCATTATGGCGACCACAAGTTGAAGAATCCCCGGCTCGGCCGATGTTACAATGGGGAGAGAAATTGGACCTTGCCCGATATGCAAGGAAGAGAAACCTTTGGAGGTTTGGAACCGGCCTCTTCCTTACGAAGAACAAATGTTAACACGCGCTTGTTCAGAATGCTATATTCAGTATTTGTGGCCGGTAAAAGATATCTCAGAAGATTAAGAGTCTCAAGAGACACAGTAAGGGCAAGAGTGTCCTATCACATAATCATCAGACAATTGGTCATGAGCGAGGAGAGGCTCGCGACAAGTGAAGCACATTACTGTATCAGTTTCTACTAAATTTGGATTTACTCCAACCCGTTTGTCAAAGACAAAGCACTCACCATCCCAGTGTGCACCTCCACACTCTTCGAAGTACCCTAATATTCCCCCCTCAAGTTGGTAAACCTCACTAAATCCTTCGTCGAGTAGAGCGACTGATGCTTTCTCACAGCGTATCCCTCCAGTGCAATACATCACTACAGGTGTGCCCTTTAGGTCATCAGAAAGTTGCTTGATAGCGGTCGGAAATTGGCGAAATGATTTGATGTTCAGGTCGACTGAATTTTGAAATTTACCCGTGCGTATCTCGTAATCATTTCTTGTGTCAAGAACAATAACCTCTTTTCCCTCATCAAGCCAAGATTTGAACTCTTTTGGTTTTATTGAAGGTCCAGTGAATTCTCTTGGTTTCACCTCATCGTGACCCATTGAAATAATTTCTTTTTTGAGTCTGACAAGCATTCTATTGAAGGGTTGGTGGTCTGAATGACTGATTTTCAGTTTGATGTCGCTGAAACGCTCATCCTCATTTAGGTGAGAAATAAAACTGTCAACTGATTCCTGAGATCCTGCAAGAAAGAAATTTATTCCCTCTTCGCTGAGCAGAATAGTACCCTTCAATTCGAGGTCAACACAGAAATCCCGAAGCGGCCCGCGCATTTCTTTACTATCGTTTAATGGAACAAATCGATATCCCGCGATGTTGACGAAACGTTCCTGCATCAATTCTGCGACAAGTCAGCGACATTTCAGCCTAATGGGTGTGTTCAGTTATTGATTCTCAATGAGCATGTCCAAGATTCAAAGAATTTGCAATCATGAGCAATCCAACAAGGATTGTCACACCAATTAGTACGTGAATCATTGCTTGCTTTCCTGTCTCGGGGTTATGAATATCTGGCAGAGTATCAACTGTTGCAACGTATAGGAAAGTTCCCGCAGAGAATAGCATTGCTAATCCTATCATGTGCGTTTCAAGTTCCCCAAGGCTGAGCCCAGCAATGATAATCATCACAGGTGTGGCTAATGAAAAAATGACAACATCCCTAACGGAATCTTTCTTTTCTTCTCTTTCGTGAGTTGAAAAGACACCCAAACTGAATGCTGCGGGTCCTTTGTGAATTAAGACAGCAAGTAGGACGGTGATAGTCAATGCAAAATCTCCAGATGCTGTTGCCGCTCCAATAGCAACTCCATCTGTTGCTGCGTGCAAAGTGAGGCCGAACACTAGCAACCCACCTGTGGCAGCGTGATGCACATGACCGTGCCCATGTCCGTGCTCATGGTCGTGATGTTCTTCATGAACGGCGTGGCCAATTCCTGAACCCTCTAGAATAAACATCAGAAGGAACCCTGCAATGATTGCACCTCCCATCAGGATTCCACTTGTGTGGTCTTCGTTCGTTTCTTCTGCATGCGAATGGGCTGAAATTAATTCTTCAATTTTTTCTATTCCGGTTGTAGCATTGATGTCACCATCCTCGACCTCTTCAATCACTCCTCCGATAGACTCTGACAAACTGGCTCCCGAATCTTGTTCATTCTGATGTTCGCCCTCCTGAGCATCCTCTTCTCCATGCTCACTATGCCCACCAATCAACACTTCAATTTCTTCAATTCCTGTGGTGGCATTGATGTCTTCATGACCAACTTCAAGAATAACCAACGCTACAGATCCTGCTAATGCATCATCTGTACCATTTTCATCAGTCATCGCCAATTCGTACCCTTCGGGTATAACTACTAACATCGCTGAGGCAATAATAATTCCAGCCGCAATTCCAGTCAATTGCTTCAATCTTTTTTTATCATCTTTAATGCCCGAAAAAATCGGTAATAATCCGCACACTAGGCCGATGATCAATGTCATCCCTGCGAATAGAATCAGGCTTGCGTCCATGCCGCGCCGTTCATTATTATATATTTAACAAATGTTATTAATTCGTATTCAGTGACACGTCTATGAGCAGAGTATTCTCATTTAGTACTGACAAAGAATTCGCGGAAGAATTAGATCGCCTCATTTTTGAATCTGGATATAAAAATCGGAGTATGTTTCTTAGAGATGCCGCTATTTATTTTTCTGAAACTACACTTCGTGGTGACTTGAGTTCCATGGATATGGATGAGAAAATAGAAGGCACGATGGTCATCTACTATCAGCATGGGGTGGAAAATAAATTGATGGAATTGAGGCACACGCATTCAATCACTGTCAATTCCTATCACCATAATTGTCTCACAGAGAGTCATACCTGTGTTGATACGATGCAACTAAATGGGGAGGCGGGAATGATTCGGAAGATTATTGATTCATTGAAAAACACACAGGATATTGACCGAGTTGAATTTATTGCTGCTCCAATGAGAAAAACTGGATGCTGTTGAGTCTACTCTCAATTCAGGACCAATCAAACTCCAGGTACAATCATTATTTGGTGCTAAATCGATGAGTGTATTTTTTTGAATTCTTCGCAGTTCTGGTAAATCGGTGAGTGTATTTTTTTGATTTCTTCGCAGTTCTGGTAAATCGGTGAATTTATTTTT
>CAZXZO010000003.1:0-4489 GCA_964645485.1 uncultured Candidatus Poseidoniales archaeon | reverse complement strand
TGAGTGTATTTTTTTGATTTCTTCGCAGTTCTGGTAAATCGGTGAATTTATTTTTTTGATTTCTTGGCAGTGCTGGTAAATCGGTGAGTGTATTTTCTGACTTCTCGGCAATTTTGCACTCTCTAATCACTATTTTCTGTTGATTTTTAGATATGAATAGATGGTCAAGTTGATGATGTAAAACCATCCGCCTCAACACAATGGAGATTCCCGAGCCACTCGCCAAGATGCTTGCAGGTGAATCTGGGCCTACCAAGCAGAAGGCGGCTCGTTTGGTTGTTGATTTGGCAGCTAGTGCTGGCGCTGCCTCATTTGTTGAGTGCGCTCACGCGCACGTGAGCGGTGTGTCTGTAATCACTGGTGGCCACGGATTGCGGCGTTTCTTAGCAGATTTAGCCGGCGATGACCTAGGGGTTGTAGCGATTCCAACAACTTTGAATTCAGCCGGCTGTGATAGCAAAAAATTTGAGGAAATGGCAATTGAATATGAGGATTTTTTGCAACAACAATTTGAGATTGTAATGGCTTACGAAAGACTTGGCATAGAAGCCACCCTCTCCTGTACCCCCTATGATCAAGGGCTTGAAATCGAAGGTATCGGCTCATGGGCCGAATCAAATGCAGTCTGTTTTTCTAATTCTTATACAGGATTAGTTACCAATCGAGAATCTGGACTTTCAGCATTAGCCACAGCCCTAACTGGCTGGGCACCCCGCTGGGGTTTGCATCTTGATGAAAATCGCATACCCAATATTTTGGTCAATGTTGAGGCAGAAATGTCCAATTTAGCAGACTGGAGTGTTTTGGGTGATTGGATTGGCAAGCAGGTTCAATCAGGATGGGATTTACCATGGGGGCCGATGCCTTACATTACTGGTTTACCAACATGGGCTTCCTTTGAGATGAAGAAAGCACTAGCAGCCGCAGCAGCCAATTATGGATGTCCAATGTTATGGGCAGATGGCCACACAGTATCACCACCCGATGTTTCAAAATATCAAGGTGAATTAACTTTCACCGAATCAAATCTCGAATCCCGCTATCAAGAACTTGCACCAAACGGTGAAGTTGATTTGATTGTAATCGGTTGCCCACAAGCAAGTTTGGGAGAAATACGCAGTACTGCAGCAGCAGTCAGAACGCACATGGAATTAGGAAAAAAAATCCCTAACAAACGATTGTGGGTTTTCACTAGCGGTACTAACCATGAGTTGGCAGATGCCGATGGAACAATTGACCTGTTAGAAGAAGCAGGAGTCCTAATCCTCAAGGATACTTGTCCAGAAGTAACACCATATAATCGTAAATTGTACAATCACTTATTGACAAATTCACTGAAAGCAGAACACTATCTTACAAGCGGGCTAAACCGTATGCCTACCTCTGTTGCCAATATTGAGACCTGCGTTGCTTCAGCATTTGACCCACAACTTTTCACTGGTCCAAGACCAACCCTTGACTCTCGTGCGAAGGAGCCTCATAGTTCAGTTAAAACCACACAGTCAGGAGAATGTGAAGTGAGTGGGAAGAATCTACCAAGCCAAAGTAGTTGGAATGTATCTGGTAAAGCCCTTGTAACCGACATACCAATCACCTATCTTGGATATGTAAATCGTGATACAGGAGTCATTGAGGAGCCAGGACACCCGTTGGACGGAGTTGCATTGGAAGATACAATTCTGATTTATCCAAAGGGTTCAGGGTCAACTGTTGCACCATTTGTTTTGATGGGCTTAATTTACACAGGAAAGGGCCCGAAAGCGATTGTTAATCGCGATGTTTGTCCACTAACTTTGCCAGCCGCTTCGCTGCTAAATTTGCCATATTCCTATGGATTTGATATAGACCCATGTTTGGCTGTAAACAATGGTGATGAGGTAGAGATGTCACTTGAAAATGGAGAAGTAACTCTCAGAGTAATTTCTCGATGTGATTAGTACTAGACTTCACTTTTTGGCGGCTAGAGGCTGTCGCCATCCTTGGCCAAATGCCCGATTAGAAACTCTAGGTGCTGGCGACATTTGCCAGCGCTTGTGTTCATTGGAGTGAAGTCGCTCAAGAATCCAATTTACAAGTGCTTCATCAAAGCCGCTTGCGATTAATGTTGAGCTAGAAGCACCTTCCTCAATGTGGGCATGTAAAATTGCATCAAGAGTCTCGTATGGAGGCAAAGTGTCCTCGTCGGTTTGGTCTGGAGCAAGTTCTGCTGACGGTGGTTTTGTCAGCGTGCTTTCGGTTATTGGGGGGGCTTGCCCGAACTGTACTGCTTCACTATTTAGGGCGCGTGCCACATCGTAAACCTCTGATTTGTAGAGGTCGCCAATTGGCGCATATCCACCCACCATGTCACCGTATAGGGTGCAGTAACCCATTGCTAATTCCGACTTATTTCCTGTTGTAATAGCCATAGCGCCACGAGAGTTTGCTGCTGCCATTACCATCATTCCACGTAGGCGTGACTGTATATTTTCACGAGCCACAGGGTTACCATCCACTAACTCATCGTTGAGTTCAGCCTCTGCTGCTTGATGGAGGGCAGTAATTGAGTGGGTGTGCAACTCAATTCCAAGTGCCTCTGCAGTTGCTTTTGCATCTGCGATTGAATGGTTACTTGAGTAACGTGATGGCATTGATAAACCGAGCACATTTTTTGCACCAACTGCTCTAACAGCGATGGCGGCACAGACTGATGAATCTAAGCCGCCGCTCATTCCGAGCACTAATTTTTTGATGCCAGATTTGCGACAGTAATCACCAAGTCCAGTTGTTATAGCGGCTAGCAAATCGGTTCCTGATTCAGGGACTGAAGGTTCACTTCCTGCATCGACGAATTCCACTTTGCAATTGCATTCAGTACAACATTCACCATTAGGCCAAGGGAGCCATTCAGAGGTTTCACCATTGCCATCTTCAATGTCAACTAGTAATACTCCAATACACCAAGATGGGGCTTGAATCATACGACCATCAGGCCATGCGGCTAAAGACCGTCCATCGAATAACAAGTCATCGTTACCACCGATTTGGTTACACAGAAGATAGGGGTGTCCAAGTGTTTTTGCTGCGGCGCGAACTACATCTCCACGAGTTCCTTCTTTGTGCAAGTGATAGGGCGAAGAAGAGAGATTTACTGACAATGCGAGGGGTTCTCCTTGATGTTGCCAAGCGGCCAATTGCTCAATTGGGTCAGCATCGTAATCGGCTGGTACTTCACCAGCATGTTGCCATGCATCCTCACAGATTGTAACACCGATTGAGAGGTTTTCTGAAAGTCTTAGAATCCCTGGTGCCTTATCGGGCTCAAAGTACCTCAATTCGTCAAAAACATCGTAGGTTGGTAGTAGTTGTTTGCGAGTCGCCACCTTGGCTTTTCTGCCGGGGACTATTCTCATTGATCCATTGCCCGGCAGATGGCGGTCGGAAGTCGGCGGCAGAGGTGTGCCGACAATTAGCGGGATTGGTGTTTCAATTGCGGCTGTGACATCAGCGCATCGCTGAATGAAATCGGAATCCAGCAGAAGGTCCCTAGGCGGATATCCAGAAATCACTAATTCGCTAGTGACTGCTAAATCAGCACCATTGGCGGCAGCAAGAGCGACTGCTCGCTCTACTTCAGCGGCATTTCCTTCTAAATCGCCAACCGTTGGGTTGAGTTGAAGTAGAGCCACTACTAATCCCATGTTATTACCCGCTGAGGTTGTCAGTCATTCAAAACTTCGGTGTACCCTGAGTCATCAAATTTTTCTTAAAATGATTATTTTTTCCTGCGTATCAAATTATGAATTGGCATCACAATTAGGAGAACTGATAACGCTCCAACAGCAAATACAACAGATGACCAAGCGAATTTTATTGCTACTTCTAGCCTTCCTTCAATCAACATTATTGCCATAGAATAACAAGCGATAGAGAGGAGAACTAACAGGGCAGATAACTTCCTTCCTCGCCTACGACTTTGGGCGACAAATTCGTCGTCACTCATCTCAAGGCTAGCCATCTTGTAACCTCGCCCCCCTTACAAGTCAATAACACCAACGACTGAAACCATTGAATTGGCTTTGAAAAAATGGGTTAGTCACCCCTAAACTGATTTCTAATGGCACGCCTGTCCAAATTTCTTCAAGCGCCAGTAGTTGTAAGGCCATGGAGTGATAAATCCGACAAAAAGCATGATTGGGATTCCCCACCAAGCTAACATGGCTCCACCCGTCATCAAATAATCTGTAATATTCATAGCAGATTCCATGGTGACCATAGAGATAAATGACATGCCGATTGCTACTTTAAATCCTTCAAATAATCCCATTTGCTTGGATAAAATTGCAGTTTCAAGAGCAATTGAAGTCAATAATCCATTGATTATTGCTAAGATCATGATGCTCATTGTACTCCACCCTGAATCCGTGAATATAAATTGGAATGCAGCAATTGTTCCAAAGTCACCAATTGAACAACCGATGAGACACCATTTCGTGTTGTGTGCACTCTG
>CAZXZO010000002.1:138311-151766 GCA_964645485.1 uncultured Candidatus Poseidoniales archaeon | reverse complement strand
GTTCGGCCAGCATTTTTTTCATGGAAAAACATGGTTTCACGCCGTTCCGAAGCGATTGCTGCCCCGAATGCCGCAAGGAGAGAAATGAAGATTCCAGGCGCGGGAAGTAATCCTTTGCTAGCGGTTTCAACTACTCGAAGAACCTCGTCTGGAATTGATTCGTTGACCCAAAGGCTTGCATCAATTACTCGCTTTTGATAATACAATTCAAAGTGACCAGAATCTGTTAGACTCAGATTCGACGAATCTAGGTAAACGTGCGAACTGTTGGTTGCATTAACACTAAACAACTCCGACGTCCACATCACTTCACTACCCTCGATGTATCGGACCGTGGCATTTGAAGTGCTTGCCCTCCCTAAATTGTCAACCTTCAGTTCGATGTTATCTCCACTGTACTCAAACGATGTGACTGAGAGTCGGGCCCGCCAATACCAGATATTAGAAATCAGATATTGCATAACATCCAACTCTTCGCCAAGGCGTTGTGACAAAGGCTCAACAGTACCAAGTGCCCATTGTTCATCATCAGTTTCAAAGGTGAATGTTGGGAAACCCATCACCCCATAGCCATAATCTCTACTAGTTCCACAATTTGGGTATAATCCTTGATTTGCATTTTGAATAGGAATGTCTGAGATATTTGCGTGAACATCTTCTCTGATGCCATGATATAATTCCCAATCTGAAGGTTGCTCCGGCCATTTACCCCAAGGGTAGAGCATAATCCACACCCCAGTATGCATAGTGACATACAAGTCAGCATCTGGAACAACTGTGTTCATGTAAATCGAATTAGCAAGAGTTTCTGATTCACTAAAGGCAGCACTACCAGGTTGGGTAACTGGACAAGTATCCCAGTAATGGTCGTAATTTCTGTTCAAGTCTACTTGGTTGATATTCCAACGGGTGTCGATATCATTGCCATCTGCATTGAGCATGATGAGTATGTGGAGTTCAGTAGTAGTCAGAACATCAATGGCTTCCTGATCACCAGCAGCCCAACCCTCAATGTAATATTCAGCTGTCAAGAAAGCCAATTCAGTCCCCAAGTGCTCATTCCCATGGTGACCACCATCAATGTAGACAATCTCTTTTTTCGCCCCATCTGGCTTTAGTTCCACGCTCCAATCAGAGATTTGAACAACCCAGAGATTCCGTCCGAGTTCGGTTTGTCCAGCAGAAGTCAGAGTTACTATTTCGGGGTAATCAGTTACCCAGGAGTGGACATCAGTTGTAAGTGTCAGATAGGAATGGTACCAATGTTCCTGAACAATATCCGGTTGTTGGGCAACTGTAGTAGGTGCACTTGATAGTAGCAAAACGGCTAGAACTAAGACTGGCGTAATGCGTGACACAAATGGTCGCTAATGGCAGGATGATTTTAGCCTTAGCATTACAACCAAGTTGCACTATCATTGAAGAATCAACCACAATCTAAGGAAGAGAAGCGATGTGTGCGGCAACAATTTTTGTCGCTAGCATGGCCGCAGTAAACTGCGTCAAATTATTATCTGTACCCGGTACAATCTCCACTACATCAGCACCAATCACCTGTGTGCGGTTGGCCAAAAACAGGCTTTCAATCACCTCAACAGCCTGCCAATAAGCCAATCCACCTGGAACCGGAGTACCTGTATGCGGCACAATCGAACCATCTAATCCATCAATATCCAAAGTTAGCCATACTGGCCCTTTGAGTTCAGACAAATTACGGAGCAATGACTGCCAGCCATTCTCATCGCCAATTTGTGTTAATAAATCACGAGCGAAATAGGTCTGTACACGCTTCTCTGATTTGATAAATTCGTCCTCTTCTTTTGAGTACGCACGCACCGCGATTTGAATCAGGTTTCCAACCCCCTCATCCAAGGCCCTCCGCGCAGCACAGGCGTGGCTAAATTTGTCGCCATCTAACTGGTCTCTCAAATCTGCGTGTGCATCTATCTGTACAACTGTTAGACGACTCAAATCACCGGCTAAACTTGGGTGTTTCGAAAGGGCTCTCATTATCGCTGGGAGACAGCCATGCTCACCTCCCAAAACGACAGGGAAAACTTGGCCATCTGTCCACTCTTGGAGATACTTCTCAATACCCTCTAACTGTTCCTCTAATGAACCACCTTCACCATCCCAAGGTTCTGCTGTGAAAATTGTTCGACCTGCGGGCAAATCTTCACTCAATAATGGATCGTGTAATTCGACTTGAGCTGACGCCTCAATACAAGCTGCTGGACCATTTTCGGTGCCTTGTCCATATGAAACTGTCAATTCATAGGGAAGCGAAAGTATTGCAATATCAGCACCATCTCTGCCTGACTCTTTCAAGCCGAGAAAATTGCCGCTGATTGAGTCATCTGCCATATCTCTCAAAGCACTGCCCGGCTTGTTTGGTTTTATGCATTCTCGCCGGTTCAAAACCGGTGCTCAACCGATGTAATGGGTCTTTTCCACCGGATTGTTGATATATTGCGGTGTACAAATAATAGGTGTACCCGAGTGCGATAGTTTTGACGGAGCACTCAAACAAGGAGAGATTTTCATGGGAATGACAATGGCGGGATTAACTGCTGCAATTCAACGGCATATTGACAAAGAAATGGAAAAGACTGTCGCAGAGAGCATGGCAGAACATGCTCTAGGATTCTTTGGTTATTATGACCGTATCATCGATAATGCTTTGGAGCCAACTGACAGAAATTTGTTTTATATTTTTCAAGATTACAACCTGTTGACTACTGAATCCGAAGAAACTACTCTTTGGGATGGCAGAGAGTGGCGTATTCACTATTGGAGATTTAAGGCTGAATTAGCCCAAAAAGCGCTCGGATACTTGGAAGAGGAAGAGGAAGAAGTTGATTCTCCTGAATTCAATATCTACGATGATTTAGCCACTGATATTTGGAACCGTACTGATGATGGTTATGAAGAACCACTGTTCTAAGACAGCCCTTCAATAATCTCTGTAAAAATTGACCCTTTGGTGCACCACACGTCTGAAGAGTAAGCCAAATACAACTTAACGTGAAGGGTTAGGATTCATTAGGGAATACAGCGAAGGTAATCTCATGAGAAGAGATGCGAGTGGTCGACCGGCAATTGTATTGATGCTACTTTTCTTGACTTCACTAGCGCTTCCACTGACTTTAGCATCTGGCTCTACTCCACCATTAATCTCGGTAGATTGGCTTGACCATAATGAGGACGGAGAAGCGGACCACTCATACCTGATTTCGTTCGATGAAACTACAAATTCCGCAGAATTTTTCGTTAATGCAACTCACACAGACGTCAACGGAACCGAAGTTGGAACCTGGACTTTCCTTTGGAATGATGAAAATTACACAATTTCACCAGTGAACCTGACTCACCACCGCATCACCCTCCCGAGTAACCTTTCTTTTGGCGATGAAATTGTCCTAGAAGTGTTTGACAACGCTACTTCCACCCTCCTTTCTTCAAGAACCGTCCAAGCCACGCTATGGAATCAACCCATATCCGACCATGAAATCACTGTCACAACTGATTGGTCCTTACGGCATCAAATAGAAAATCAAACTACTGAAGAATATCTCCTTGAATTCAATGGACAAGGATGGCAACAACGAACTGATGGAGTGTTGATACACGATGAATTGGGTTCGGGAACACTGACGATTGATGAGGTATCTGAGGATGGAAGTAATATTCTGATTGTCCTTGACTTAAACAGAATTTGGCTCAATGAAACAATGGTTGGTGAAGAACTCACTAGCCAAATCTTTGAGATGGCTGGTGCTGGAAACATGACCATCACTGATGATACTGATGGAAACTTAACAATTTCAGCATCTGTTGAGGATGCTTACATACTACGCTCGATGATTGATGGTTCAATCGAAGAACAACTTCGAATGGAAGCAAATGGCAACTTGAACATCACTAATGTTGATGAAGATGAAGAAATGTACGTTGACGCTGAAATCTCATTATTATTAGTTGAATTACACGATGTTGATGGTGTAAGAGTGCTTGAGCACACCGAGTTTCAAGCAACTGGTGAATTAGAAATTCAATCGTCTGGTTCTTACATTTATGTTGACCTTGAGCAACTAATATCTCTTGAACGATATGAAGACGGTGAGATAGTTCTCCAACATGACAAAACCTACGGTGATGGTACATTTTTCTTTTCAGATACTAACGATGAAAATGGTTCAATCGTGATAGATGGGGAAGTAATACTTCTTCATCAAGAAACACAAGATGGCACAAAGGTTGCCGACACGATCCACATTGACGCGGACATCACTGGTGCTACCACTGGTGAATTCGGCATGTGGCGCCGAATTGAAGACAGCGGCCAATCCGCTAACTCTACTGGCCAAATGTGGGAGGTCAATCGTATCCACCAAGAGGATTGGCTAAACCTAACTGGAGGTGGTTTGCTAGAGGGCATGGGACCTACCCAAACCTACAACGAAACGTGGGACCATGAAGTGATTTACGAGAATTATACTAACCGCACAATCTACTATTCTTGGTATGAACAGAGTGACGACCCAAGTCAGGGTGAAGAGTGGCCACCCAATTCCCCAATACCTGTAGAAGTGGTGAATAGCACAGAGCCAGATGATTCTGGACTAGGGGACATAAACATCAGTCGAGAGACGGGTTTGGCTCCTACTGAACTGCAAATCGGAGATAATGTAGGGCTTTATTCTGGAAACTTGATGAAATTGGAATTAACTGCAAATTCTTACCAATCTTTTACTCGTGACGGGCACACAATGGACGTTACTTCGTGGAGTGGTACATACTTGAGTGACTTGAGCAGTGCAACAGGATTAGTCATCAACGATGGAATACTTGCTGGCTTGATAGCTGAAGTCTCAAGGGAAGTTTATCTTGATTTCAATGCTACAGAAGATGCTTGGTTTTGGGAAAACCAATCCCTTGAAAGAGTGCTTTCACCCAGTATCATTTCTGCTAGTGAAAATACCGCGCCAGAAATAGTTGAAGTCCGCCTTCAAGAAGACAGAGTCCTCAACGAGGGTGGCAACTTAGTTCACATTGAAGTTGAAATCAATGACCCGGATTGGAATATGCGTGAAGTCACTGTTGATTTGTCAACATTGGGACTAGGAACAATCGAATTGAATGATCTCGGCCAAGATGGTGATATCATTGTTCACGATGACAATTTCACCGGCTCATTTGTCTATTACGGGACCGATGCCGGCAACTTAACAATCACCCCAACCGCGGTTGATGCTTGGAGTAGCACGGCAGAAGATGTAACGATGGAAGTAGTGCACCGAGCACCACGAATTGTTGATTTCACACTCGGCAGTGAACAGGCTGAACGGGGTGAAAATGTGACGGTGACTGTCAAGGTATTTGACAGCCTTTCAATCGAGAGTGTTGGCATTGATTTAATCGCCGAAGGCGGCGAAATCTACCCACTCACGCACGATGGTGGCGACTATTGGAGTGGTGAGGTAACAATTCCAGAAACTGTTAGCCCTGGAGACCTGTATCTTCCCGTCAAGACGATTGATAGCGGAGGTGGTTGGGCGATTCTGACACATCTAAACTCGCCAAGTTCTGTGGCCGGAGTTGGTGGTGATGCATGGGATGCGGCCACCGCAAGTATCCCCCCACTTCTAATAGAAAATGGTGCGCCGGTAATTTCTGATTTCCGAATCCTAAAAGATGGTTCAGAAGTTGAAAAAATAATCATACCAGATGTTGGTGATGGTGCCTCAAATTATGTGTTAACTGTTAATGCGACAGACCACGATCCAATAACCGTAGTACAAGGTAGGTTGCGAATGCTTGCACCAGTTGGTCAAGACACAACATGGCAAACCATGAGAGACGACGGACAACAAGGAGA
This sequence comes from uncultured Candidatus Poseidoniales archaeon, assembly GCA_964645485.1. Taxonomy (GTDB): domain Archaea; phylum Thermoplasmatota; class Poseidoniia; order Poseidoniales; family Thalassarchaeaceae; genus MGIIb-Q1. The sequence continues at coordinate 145,888 of CAZXZO010000002.1, read as the reverse complement.
TGAGATTGCGGGTGATGGAATATACTCCATTCAAGTGACTGTCAGAGAAGGTCTGCCGGTTGACACCTTAGTTCTTGATTTCCGAGGAATCGATGTCTATCTCCAGAGCACAAATCCTGTATTTGAGGCAACTGTGGAACTTTCTGACAAGGAGGTTGACCCCCTAACAAATCCAACAGATGCATTGAGTGATTGGGGGTCAACGGTGATGATTGTCATGATTATTTTGGGTGTTGTGATGCTTGGTGGTGGAGTTGCTATCGTAGTCCTGATGCGACGAGGTGGAAGCCTTGATGAACAACTAGGTTTGAATAACGAGTTCCAAAAACAACTCTGATGAGTTAGTTCTGCAACATTAATTAAGGGTCAGATTGGTGATTATTTTATGCGTGTATTATTCGTTTGTGTTGGCAACACCTGCCGCAGCCAGATGGCTGAAGGTTGGGCAAAATATCACGGGTTGGAAGCGCAATCTGCAGGCACCCACCCAGGGCAATCTGTAGCCAAGAATGCAATTGCAGTAATGGCTGAAAAGGGAATTGATATTTCCAATCAAGAACCGACCAATCTAGATGATGTGGATACAGAATCTTTTGACCTAATCTTTTCAATGGGATGTGGTGTTTCATGCCCTAACCTGAAATTCAAGGCTGATTGGAAATTAGATGACCCTGTTGGCGGAGTTCTTGAGAAGTATCAAGAAATACGTGATGAGATTGAAAGTAATGTCCGCCAACTAGTTGTGGACGAATAAGTCGGGGATGAATGGAGCGACTTGCTACCGAATTCTCTGATGGTGTGAAATTAGTGAATTACTCTTCGGAATCATCAGGCATCTCACCAATGCCTTCTAAGTGAATCTTGACATATGAAAGAACTCGGACAGAATCTTCCATCTCAATCTCTTCTGTGCCAATTTCAACTCCCCTGTTGAACATCTCAGCAGGAAGATTGCTTGCGATGTTTCCGTTACGTCTACGGCATATTTCAGCAGTATCAATTGCTGTTCTCATTGAGTTACCTCTTGCAACTAATTCAACATCCCGGTCACCATCTTGCATTGCTCTCAACACTGCGGCAACATAAGCGTGTACTGGCTTTCTTCCAACATATATGGTTCGCATTTGACTGTCTCCTTGACACTCCCGAGGGAGGTTCTTGACTTGAAGGAATTGATTGAACTTTGAAGTTTGTAAATATTGAATTTGAGTTTGATGTCTAAATCACTAATGCAGAAACATAGCGGTTATGAAGTAGGGGCTGTTGGCGAGGCTTGACACGAGTGTAGTGTAGTGGTTATCACCAGGCGTTGCCAACGCTTGAACGCGGGTTCAACTCCCGCCGCTCGTACCTAACAAATAGCCATTCAGTAAGTGGTTTTGGGAACGTACCGTATAGCGTTTCTAACACCGTTTTTCGGCACCCGTATTCAGGCGGTTCAGCGCTGAAAAATTGCTGCTTCGCCTTGACCTACACCAACACATAAAGTTGCCAGCCCATTCATTTCACCATCATGGTTTTCTGACCTTCTCAACATCTCATGAAGTAAGGTTACGACTATCCTCGCTCCCGAACAACCAAGTGGGTGTCCAAGAGCAACCGCTCCACCATTGACATTGACTATTTCTTCATTAAGGCCTAGTTCATCAATACAAGTTAATGCTTGAAGGGAAAACGCCTCGTTTAGTTCAACCAAATGAAGGTCTGAAATTTTCATATCCGCTCTTTCAAGTGCTTTTCTAGTCGCTGGAATCGGGCCCCAACCCATTGTTCGTGGTTCAACACCCGCAGCGCCACTTGCTACCCAAGTTGCCATCGGTTCTAACTCCAATTCAGCCGCCTTATCTGCACTCATCATGACTAAGGCGGCGGCACCATCATTGATGCCACTAGAATTAGCAGCAGTAACACTGCCACCTTTCTTGAAAGCCGGTTTCAATTTACCCAACTTTTCCATTGTACTGTCACGCCTAGGCCTCTCATCAGTATCGAAGGTTATTGGATCTCCTTTTCTTTGAGGTATCTCAACAGCGACTATTTCATCATCAAAGCGCCCCGAATCTATCGCTTCAACCGCCTTGTTATGGCTGTTCAGGGCGAATTTGTCCTGTGATTCTCGTGAGGTGTTCTTCAAATCAACTGTGGATAATTCCCTCAGATTTTCTGCAGTAACACCCATCCCATCATTACCATAGTCCTCCTTTAATTGTGGATTTGAAAACCTCCAACCTAGAGTGGTATCTTGCACCATCGGATTACCAATAGCAAACCCCTTCTCTGGTTTTGCCATTACATATGGGGCCCGCGACATAGATTCTACTCCACCGACTACGTAGACATCGCCTTCGCCGCAACGAATAGCTCTCGCAGCAGCATTAATCGCAGTCAATCCAGAAGCACATAATCGATTGAAGGTGACCCCTCCAACAGATGTTGGCAAACCGGCGAGGAGTAATGCCATCCGGGCAACATTTCGATTATCTTCACCGGCTTGATTGGTGCAACCAAAATAGACTTCTTCAATTTCATCTCCTTTGATTCCTGCTCTCTCTACAGCCTCTTTGATAACAAGCGAGGCTAAATCATCTGGCCTAATTGTCGCTAAAGCACCACCGTGATTACCAATTGCAGTGCGGACTGCTGAGACAACAACTACCTCGCGCATACCCCTCTCTCCGGCTCTCGGGACAAGCCACTCACCCTTGAGTAATGCGGAAATAAACATTCATTACGGATTATTCCTCTTCCGATTCATCTAGCCCCAATCTCGGCGCGAACAGTCTTGATTCAGTTTGATGTTCAGTTCGCGCATACCTTCGCACTTCCTTCAGACTGTCTCCGATGCCGGCAGTCCAGTGCTCAGGTATCGGATTTAAGATTGCTATCCAAACTGTAATCAGAATTGCTAAGGAGAATGCTAATTTCCATGCTACACTTTTAATTTCCGCGCCAGTTTTTCCAATTGCCAATTCAGAATAGTTTGGAGTCTCTTGCTGATCCATTTCAAACTCAATCAAGTAAATATCAAAACTTTCATTGATCGTATAATCAAAACTATTCAATTTAATGACTGGAGATTTTGAATACATTGTTAGATACACATTCTCAGACACTAATAGGTCCTCAGAAATATCTGTTGACGGTCCGCCGAAACTCATTGCACCTATATTATCACCTGTTTCTGAAAGTTGTACTAAAAAGATATCAAAACAATCATCTGACATATGGGGTACACATTCTTCATTATGTGGGTTCGAGATTATATCATTACCAATAATAAGGTGCTCGCCATAATAAAATCCTGCAATAAAGATTGAATCAAGATTTTTATCAATCGCAATTTGATTGGCAAAAGTATAGGAATCTGATGAGAATGTCCTTACCCACTCACACTTGAGGTTTGAATCATATTTTACCACATATGAATCTACAACCCCTGTACCTCTGATATTTGTACCACAGTCTGAATTCAGAATATCAGATCTAAAAGTTCCAACCACTGCAACTCCTCCATTGTTATCTGCGCTAATGTCCAGTATCTTCTCATCATCCTGTCCAGTTAAAGTTGTGAAATGAATTATATTTCCAAAATGATCTAACTTTCCCACGAATGAATCAGAATATGAGTTATTACTTTTGATTGTAAATTCATCATTTATGACAATCAAATCTGAATCAAAAGTTCCACCAATTAATATCTCTCCGTTATTTGTTACATAAGTTGACGAAATTCCCTCATGTCCCTTACCACCAAATGATATTGCCCAATTCCAATTTCCTCTGTCATCCAGTTTGGCGATGTAGGAATCGGCGGTATCTCCTGTAAGGTTCCGGTTAATTAATTCGGTTTCGCCGATGGTGATTGACCCAGAGGAAAAAGAACCTGCAACAAAGATGTCATTTTTTTGATTAATTGATATTTCAAAAATATCTACAGTCAAAGAGTCGCCAACACTCTGGACCCATTTTAATTCACCAATACTTGAGTATTTTATTATAACACAATCATTGGCTAAGTCATAATATTGTTGGTAAGATTCAATTATTTCGTTGTCAACGAATTGAATCCCTGCGACATACAGATTACCATTGTAATCAACTTCAATATCTTTCATTCCAAAGCTCTTCACAGAGAGATTATTACTCCAAATAATTATTCCATGTTTATCTATTTTGGATACAATAAGGGATTTAGATGGACTAATCTGTGATGAGTTTTCATTGTAGTAAGCAGTGTAAATATTTCCATATGAGTCAATAGCCATCTCACTGTACAAATTTAATTCTTCACCTGCTATTCCCAAAATTGATTGATTAGACTCATTTATTTTGAAGTCAAATCCATCGTTATCGGGGTTACCTTCATAATTGTTTATTGAAGAATGGGTTTGAATATATATTGAAATTGAAAGGAAAAAAATCAATAAATAAAATAAAGTCGCTTTATATTTGATAGAATAATTAAAGTATGGTTTGTTTTGAATAATGAACTCACCCCCGTAACATCAAATGACTACATATTCAGTTTTGAAAACCGGTGATGTTGAATAAACTACATCATTGTTTCTTTTTAATTGGGCGTCTAGTTCAAAACTCAGTTCATAGTAAGGAGATCCTGAACTCCACCAACTATCATAATAATGCTTGAAGCCATTATAAATATAAGGAAAAAATTTAATGCTTTTCCTAAAACACATCTGAAACACATAAATTTGGTAAGCGTGATTCATAATTATGTCTTTCTAACTGATTTTTATCGAAAGACGCAATAAATGATCGAGGCGAATTCTTGTATATTATGAATTGTCCAAAGCAAGATTTAGAATGTAAGATAATTTATCATATTCAGATCGGGTGAAATTTTTCGCAACTTCACACTCCCTATGGGAGTGGGGTACAATTGATATGTTGAGCACAAGTCGCGAGGCCGATAGCCTATGACAAACTGGCCCGAACTTGAAGCAATGCCGAACAAACTTGTGAACTACGGTGTGACCGATAATGGAATAGCGATAATTGAACTCGCGTCTGATTCATCTGGCGCTCCTTTGGAAGAAGGTGCAATGGGACCAAATACCTACACTCACGAAATGATGAGAGATATCGACACAGCAGTTGTCAAGGCACGTTTTGATGATGATGTTCATGTTATCGTAATGATAGGGCATGGCGAGAAATTCTTTTCAGCCGGTGCAAGCATCGACATGCTAAACAGCGTAACACCTGGATTCAAGTACAATTTTTGTCTCCACGCAAATGAAACTCTAAGTCGTTTAGAACAGACTCCAAAACTGGTAATTGCAGCATTAAATGGTCACGCAGTAGGTGGTGGACTTGAAATCGCAATGGCTTGTGACATCCGAATCGCTCGCAAAGATGCAGGGAAAATGGGTCTACCAGAGATAAACCTCGGGGTTCTTGCTGGTACAGGCGGAACTGCCCGCTTAACCCGATTAATTGGCAAAGCAAAAGCCCTTGAATACATGGTTTCAGGAGAACTTTTGGCTTTTGAAAAGGGTGTTGAGTTGAACCTCATCAACCATCTTTGGGATGGATCCGCTGCTGACTTCCGACAAGACATTCTTGACTGGGCCGGCCAATTTACACTACCATACAAAGCAACCAAAGCGGTTGGTAACATCAAGCGTAGTTGTCAATCAGGACCAGAAATGCCATTTGAGTACCACCTCGCTTTCGAGAGAGAATTGCAAGCAGCATTGTTCAACAGTGATGATGCAAAAGAAGGAATTGCGGCGTACACAGAACGCCGTACTCCTCGCTTTACCGGCAACTGATTAAATCAAGGAGAGAATAAATCATGAGTTCCACAGAAATTGTAGAAAAATATGAGCCGAATTTTCAAGCTTGGGTTGAACAATTCGCTGAATGGCAAACAAGAATCGGGTTTGACCCTTCGTGGCTTGGTGACTACAGATTCGATATCAAATTTGACTGGGACAGTGCTGGAGATGAAATTGAATTCGGAGATTTCGAGGGAATGCCAAAGTGGGAGCGAAGAATGCAAATCCCACAACAGAGCGTTCGTGATGCAATCATCAGTATGATTAGCGTTCAAGGTGATACCGAGTTTGGCAGTGTTGAGCAACAATGGCATTTACTCGACAGCGCACCAACTGAGTATGACCGAAAGTCAGCCCTCAGAATCATGTGCGAAGAACAACGACATGGTTGGCAAATGGCTTATGTCCTTTGCAACTATTTTGGCGAACACGGAATTCGTGAAGCACAAAAATTGCTTGAGCGTAACTCTGCTGCAAACCCAATTCGTGGCGAGGAAGACAGACCCCGACTCTTAGGTTCTTTCAATGAACCAATTGACAACTGGCTTGATTTCTTCTGCTTCACTCATTTCATAGACCGTGATGGAAAATTCCAACTCAAAATGTTGAGTACTTCTTCTTTCAAACCACTTGCTGCAAGCATGGGCCCGATGCTAAAGGAAGAATCATTCCATCTTGGCACCGGCGCAAATGGCTTGCGCCGAATTGTAAAGCAGGGAGTAATACCAATTTCTCTACTTCAAAAATACATGAACAAATGGGTCTCAACAGGACTGGATTTGTTTGGCGTTGATGAATCAACATCGGCACAGTGGGCTTATGTTTACGGAATCAAAGGTAGATATGATGAACGAGAGGCAGGAATTCCTGCAGACCGTGAGCACCTGAACGAAGAAAGCAGAATGCACTACTTTGATGAACTCGCAAAAGAGATGGAGAGAATTAACAAAGGCCGTCATGAAGGGCAGCCTGAATTATTCATTCCATCAGATAAATTCCACCGCAGCGTTGGGAAGTATGTTGACATTAGAACCACAGTCCGAGGGGAACCATTTGAGGGAGACGACGCTGCTTGGGAGCAATACCTAGACGACCAGTTGCCTAACGATGAAGATGTAGCACAACTCAATGAATACTTCAAAGAAGAGTGGATTCAATACCGAGAGTGGAAGGACTGAGGTGGTAGATATGCAGGCATTCGCCCTGCTGAATGTAAATCGGGAAAAGTTGAGACCGTTCTTCGAACGTGTACCGGAATTATTCGCGGCACACCACCATCATTCTTCTCAAAATGATGCAGGATATGAAGAATTATTGTATCGTGTTTACAGGCCTTATTCCGAGAACATGTTGGACATGATTGATGAGTGGATGGGGCACGAGCCTCGGTCTTGGAGAAAAGAGGTGGACCGTGAGGTGATGCTCATGCTCTACGCAATTCGTTACCCTGACACGCTTCTTCTTGAGAGTCTCTCTAGTGATGCAGGTTCAGACATGAAAAGAATATCTGGCTACCTACACTTCATGCACCACACCTACACAATTTGGGATGAGGACACACGAAAAGGACTTGCAAAATTGGGCTTTGAGATTCCTGGGTCTGAGAATGTAGATGCCTTCGTATATGGGGCATACATTTCTAGTATTGAACTAGTAAAGGAATTAGCCCCATTTACCTGTTTCTTAGAACATGATGTACCGCGTCAAAGATTGTTTCAGGCGGCTTTAGCCGCTTATGGCCGTGAAAACTGAAGCAATCGCCGATAGGACATGGTC
>CAZXZO010000002.1:25107-138211 GCA_964645485.1 uncultured Candidatus Poseidoniales archaeon | reverse complement strand
AACAACTGGTTGACAAACACCCATTACACGCATGGCTTTTGGGAGAGAATTTGCTGAGTTCTCCTGAGCCACTGATATCATCTTGATTAATATCAATACAAATAGATGGGAATTGTAATGGTGGCAAGGTGGCTCGGCTTTAACATGGAGATTCGCTCTGTTGCCGTAATTGGTGCCGGAACAATGGGTGCTGGTATCGCTCAAGTGTGTGCACAAACAGGTTGGCAAACCAATCTTTTTGATGCTTTCCCAGAAGGATTGGAACGTGGCATGAATGCCATTAACGAATTCTGGGATAAGGGGATTGCTCGCGGAAAAACCACTGCTGAACAGAAGGCTGAATGGCAAGCGAACTTGACTGCTGTTAAGGACATAGGAGAGGCCGTTTCTGATGTCGACCTAGTGATTGAGGCCGTACCCGAAATTCCGGAACTCAAACATCAAATCTTTGCGGACCTCGGAAATTTGGCTCCTGACCATGCAATTTTGGGGACAAATACCTCCGGCCTCTCAATTGCTGAAATTGCCAATGCATCTGGCAACCCAGAAAGAGTAATCGGAATGCATTTCTTCAATCCAGTTCCAATCATGAAATTACTTGAAATCGTGCGGCATGATTTGGTATCGGAAAAGACCATTGAGATGGCTCAGAAAATTGCCGACGAAATGGGAAAAACAAGCATTCTAGTCAACGATGTTCCTGGGTTTGCTACTAGCAGACTTGGAGTCGTTATAGGAAATGAGGCGATTCGAATGTTAGCCGACGGAGTCGCCTCGGCCTCAGACATTGACACAGCGATGAGATTGGGATACAAACACCCGATGGGCCCACTGGAATTGACTGACCTTGTGGGCTTGGATGTCCGATGTGATATTCTCAACAATTTAGCAGAATCGTTTGGTGATGAATCATACCGACCACACCCGTTACTCGTGAATCTTGTTGACGCAGGTGATCTTGGAAAGAAGACCGGAAAAGGGTTCTACGACTGGACAAGTGGCGAGAAGGTTGAGCGAAATGGCGCATGAAAATATGCTCTATCTTTGGTCACTCTTGGTTAAACAAGTTAAGGAAAACACCACTGAATTAAAGGTAAAAAGGGATGAGGTGGGGGATTTTAGACTTGCACGCGAAGATGGGAGACCTTTCTGCAACGTTGTTGTTTTTCACTCACATGTGAGTGTTTTTGTGCTACCTAGCGCCTATCTCCCTGACCTAATTCCAACTCCATTGTTGGAAAGAAAAACTGGAAAAGTCACTTTCAAATTCAAAGATGAGGATGACCCATTGTTGCCTGTAGTCGGTGAAATGATTGGCCGGTGCTATGCTGCACGTGGGCTTTATTGATTGGAAAAATCAACAATCATTGAAAATTTGGATCGCGCTTTTCAATAAATGCATCCACCCCTTCTGAAAATTGCTTTGTTTGGCTTGCTGCAACGATTCGTACCTGTTCATCATGAAGTTGGGTTTCGAAATCTTGGTAGGATTGGCTGTCTAGCAATTGCTTGGTCCCCGCTCTACTCGATTTAGCCCACTTACCCCAAGAAATTGCTATTTTGAGAGAACTAAGTATCAGGTCCTGTGGCTCAACTAACTCATCAATTACTCCAAGTTCTAGCGCTTGTTCACCTGACCATGTTTCGTTATTGAAGAAGAACTTCTTGGCTCTCTGTGGACCAACTAGCCTTGGCAGCAACCAGGTAGTTCCTCCGTCAGGGCTCAAGCCTAATGAGAAAAAGGCGGCTGCGATTTTGGTTTGTGGAATTGCCATCCGGTAATCAGCTGCTAATGCAAGACCCAATCCGCCACCTGCTGCAGCGCCATTCATCGCCGCCACATAGACTGTATCTGATTGTCTGATTCTAACCAATAAGGGATGTAAAATATCTGTTAAACCTTGGACTAAGTCAGAAATTGTATCATCGTCATAACATTCTCTAAACTCATTGATATCTGCACCTGCGCAGAAAAACTTGCCTGTGCCGGTGAGGACAAATGCTTGAATTTCTTCATCGTCAATTAGTGAATTGATAGTTGTTGAAATTGTTGTCATGGCCTCAATACTAAACGCATTTTGAGCAGATTCTGCAGTCAGTGTCACTAATGCAACTCCGCCTTCTAACCTCTCAACACTTAGTGCCATGAATAGCCGTTGAGGTTCCCCCTCTTGAAATGCATGAAACCATAAGAGATTGCACTGTGGCACACCACATGATGAGCAGAGAGGAACTCTACATCAATGGAGAATGGGTTAAGGCAAGCGGAGAAGGTGAAATTGATGTTGTCAATCCAGCAACTGAACAAGTCATTGGTTCAGTACCGGTGGGGTCTCAATCTGATGTGGATGCTGCAGTGAATGCCGCATCTGCTGTTTTTCCTTCTTGGTCAGAAAGTTCTATTGAAGATAGAATCGGCTATCTAAATGCTCTTTCAGCAGCCTTCAAAGACCGAGGTGAAGAACTCTCCCAACTTATCACAGCAGAAGTTGGCACACCAATCGGCTATAGCAGAATGGCAATGGTTGGGACCCCGCGTGTGGTCGCCCGCTCGTACGCCAAGATGTTGGAGGACTTTGAGTGGGAAGAAGAGGTGCGTAATTCTCTAATTGTCAAAGAGCCTGTTGGAGTCTGTGCATTTATCACCCCGTGGAATTTTCCCCTACACCAAATTATTGGCAAGGTCGCCCCTGCAATTGCTGCAGGCTGTACCATGGTTCTAAAACCATCAAAGGAAGCACCTCTAAACGCCTTCATTTTGGCTGAAATCATTGACGAGATTGGCTTGCCTGCTGGTGTATTCAATCTCGTCAGCGGCCATGGGTCAGATGTTGGTGAATATCTTTCAAGCCACCCAGACGTCGATATGGTATCATTCACTGGCTCGACTTCTGCTGGAGTCAGAGTGAGTCAGGCTGCTGCACCATCAGTAAAACGAGTCACACTCGAACTTGGTGGTAAAAGCGCAAATGTCATTTTGGATGATGCTAACATTGTCAGAGCCGCAAAATCATCAGTTGGTGCCTGTTTTGCTAACTCTGGTCAAACCTGCTCCGCTCTAACCAGACTCATCGTTCCTGAAAATAAAAAGGAGGAAATTATTGAAATCGTTACTAGTCGAGTTGCCGGGTTTACTGCGGGAGACCCTTTGGATGAAAACACACGCTGTGGCCCAATGGCATCTGCAAGACAACAAGCAAGTGTTAGCGGCTACATTGCTAGCGGGATTTCAGAAGGTGCCACTCTACTAGCAGGTGGCGAGGGGATGCCAGACGGACTTGACACAGGATTTTTCGTCAAACCAACTGCTTTTGCAGATGTGACACCTGACATGAAAATTTGGAACGAAGAGGTATTTGGCCCACTCCTTACAATCACCACTTACAGTAGTGAAGAAGAGGCTCTTGCTCTAGCCAACGATTCAGAGTATGGACTCTCTGGAGGAGTATGGTCTGAAAATGAGGATAGAGCGTTGGCTTTTGCAAAAAATTTGCGAACCGGCCAAGTGAGTATTAACGGAGGTCCTTTCAATATCTCCGCGCCATTTGGTGGATACAAGATGTCAGGTAATGGAAGAGAACTAGGTATTCATGGGTTACAAGAATTCCTAGAATTGAAGGCGATTCAACGTTGAGGACAAAGTGTCTATACGGGAAATAGTCTGTTAACAATTCAGGAGAGAGAAACCATGACAGGTGTTGAAACCAACCGTCCCCCTCGATTGTTGTTGATTTCAGGCGTTTCAGGCGTTGGTAAATCAACTCTAGCCACTCAAGTAGCATCTGCTTTACAATTCGATAGGATTGCAGGAAGTGATACAGTTAGGGAAGTCCTCCGTACTGCCACTTCTCCTTCAGCAAACCCCGCGCTATTCCGTTCTACTTTTTCAATCGGGGAAACCGGTGATTCTGCGACTGATTGGCTCGATGCTTGTTCAGCGGTTGAAGCAGGTCTTGAAGCAGTGATATCAAGAGCACGCAGAGAAGGAATTGACTTAATCGTGGAAGGTGCTCATATCATTCCATCAAATCGTATCCTCACAGATTGGAAGAATCAAGGTGGGATTGCAATCGGATTAACATTAACAATTGATAATGCAACAATACATCAAGAACGAATTGAGGAAAGGGAAAGTAATACCCATCGGGGTGCATCCCGATATCTCGCTTCGTTTGAGCGTATTCGCCAAATCCAATCCGCACTTATTACAAGAGCAAAAGGTGTTGGATGGAGAGTTGTTGACACCCACCTTCAAGATGATTTTGTTGAGAAAGTAAGACAACAATTAGATGAAGAATGGTATAAGTTACGGTGAAAAAATGATTGAAGCGAAACCCCGTCCATGGTATCCATATCTTGCAAGTTTTATCATTCCAATTTCAGCGATAATCGGGAATCTGATGGGTGGATTTCTCGCCGGCTTAACTATTATCATCGCTCTAGTGATATTTCCAATTATTGACCATCTCTCTGGACAATCATCAAAACCCACATCAGCACCAAAAAGTGACACACCATTCAAAACAATTCTAGTTCTCCATGCTCTGCTCAACCCAATTACTATCGCAACTTTGGCTTATCACGCATTCCTAGTTGGCAATTCACCCTCATTATGGCTAGCCGGCTTTTCTACAGGAATTTCCGCCGGCGTTTCAGGTATTGTTGTTGGACATGAACTTGGCCATACCAAACCACGCTCTTTCCCATGGTGGTTAGCCAGAATGAATTTGATGTGTGCTCTTTATCTCCATTTCACAACTGAACACAACCACAACCACCACAAGCATGTTGCCACCGAGAAATGTGCTGCCAGTGCCCCTCAAGGCAAAGGATTGTGGATACATCTTCTCCAAACAGTTCCAGGACAATTTACTAGCGCTTGGAGAATTGAGAAAAATCGATTACAGAAAAGGAATAAATCGACTCTGTTTATTTCTAACCCGGTGTTCAAAGGGGTGATTTTAGAATTATTATTCATTGGGATTGTTTACTGGTTTGCAGGGCTTTGGGTAGCGATTGCAATTCTCTATCAAGCTGCAGTCAGTATTTTCTTGTTGGAATATGTCAATTATATCCGGCATTATGGATTACGCCGAGGGGTTGGTGAGAAACAAACCGAAATGCACTCGTGGCAAACTCTGAAGAGGCTTTCCCGCTGGACTTTATTTGAGTTAACTCTCCATCCAGCCCACCACCTAGAGGCGAGTAAACCATTTTGGAAATTAGAGCCGTACGAGAATGCTCCAACTCTTCCCTCTGGTTATTTTGCCATCTTTTGGCCATGTCTGATTCCACCACTGTGGAAGCGAATGATGGCACCTCGTCTTTCACAAACTGCGCTCGAATAGACTATGTTAGGTCAACCACCACTGCATGAGATGTAGTTTTCAGACGGGCTCCCCGGTCGGCGATTCCAACTTCACAGGTAATGGTGAAAACACCGCTGTTATTAGTAGCAGCAATATCACTCAAAATTATTTCAACGCCACGATGCTCTCCATGTCGCATTAGGTCAGCAGATGTTGAGTTAGCCGCAGCATCTACTGCTTCTTGCCAATCCGCACCATCTGCAATCAGAGTACTACTTCTGTTCTCGATAATTGGTTGCCACACTTCCCCAAAGGAATCGGTGACTTCTATGACTTCACCATTGCTAGTATCGTACGGATCTCCTAGCGACGCAACAGACACTCCAAACCAAGCCATTGCTAGAAGTGACAGCATCAAAATAATGCCAGTTGCTAACAACATTTGACCTGAGTCATTGTCTGTCCGCCTCCTCATTAGACTCCACCTCCAACATACCATACTTGGAGTGAAACTGTCCACACATCTCCTGAATCCCCAACCAACTTGTGAATGCTGAGAGTTCTGCCATCAGGAGTACTACCTTGACCATACCTTGCCAAATCACCCTCGTTTTTAGCAAGCCAACAATTTCCTTGTACTTGGCCTGGTAACCCTTGTAATAATTCGTTACAAGTCTCATCTAAATCGCCGGCGGAAAGGCTTTCTGCTAGTTGATTGGTGTGGTTTGTTAGGTCATCTGCTTCAACACCCATTTGCTGAATAAATGCATCTTCGGCTGCCAATTCTAACTGGCCATCAGAAGATGCTGAAACAGGATCAGGAATCTCTAGTTGTAAAATGAAAGTTGCTGACATGAAAAATAGCCAAAACAATGTCAGCATTTCCAACACATGGACTTGTGCTAGAGGATTTGGAGATAGCTGCCGCTGATTCATTATCTCATCACCCTGGTGAGAAGTAGCCAAGGGCAGGATTCAAACCCATGTCTCCTGGAACTCCTAACAAATCCGGTGAGAATGCTACGAAATTAAACGCGATAGTTGAGATGATTAGCATCATTCCAGCGTGTTTCATACCACTTGATAGTCTGCCTGTAGCCATCAATCCAGCCATCGCCCCGTTACCAAGACCTTGAGCGGTCACACCATAGAAGAACACAACTAGGAAGAATAGAGGGTCGATTGCACGAATTACCATGTTTCCAATTTGAGCGCTGTCGTCACCAGAATTTGCTGATGAAATTGCTGGAATGAAAACCTTCGCAAGAACAACAATAACACCTAGGAAAACGAAATATGAAGTCCAAATAACTGCAATGTATGAGGCAATTGCTCGTTCTCGTTCCCCCTCAAGGAATTTTATTTCACGACTATCATTAGCCGCTGTAACCAAGATATCGGAAATTTTTCCACCTGCCTTATTCGCCTCCCCAATCAAACTAATTGCTCGTTTGACAAGTGGTGTTCCTACCCTTTCAGCAAACAAAACAATGACATCGCCAAATGCTACACCCCACGATAATTGCTGGGACATTTTCTGGACTTCGCTATTCAAGGAACCGTATTCTGAATTTGCCAATGTTCTAACCGCTAACGTCATCGACAATCCACCTTTCCAATATTCCGCCAAATCACGAAGGAAGTCAGGGAATTTCTCTTCCATTGCATTGATTGCTTTCATCTTTTTATCCCAGTACACTGCACCAGGATAAACTAGGAAAATGAAACCATAACCGAAGAAATTGATGAAAATAAGTGGCCTTAAGTTGAATGGACCGAGGTTTACTTCTGGCCCAATAAATTGATTTTTGCTGTTCATCCAATCTGGGATGCCATCGTATGTATCAACTTCAAGCGTAAGTGTGAACTCTTTCATTCGTGGATAACTTCTATCAAATTGTAACCAAACTTCCCATCCTTCACCCGGTAGAGCGTTCATCACTTCTAAGTAACAATCACCGTCTTGATTAGTTACTCCTGATACGGAATAAGAGGTCCCTAGTCCACCACCTGTTGATGGTTCCCATATTTTTATTGTATACGGAAAATCTTCATCGGCTACAGCAACGCAAGACATTCTCATTTCTTGGGGCGGATGAGAGAGTGTTCCTAATCTTTCAGGAGCGATGCCGGTGACATCAAACTCTTGACCTCTTCCTGGCCCCTTCACATTATCCCACTCAACTTCCATTGTTTGAGTAGCAGTTCTTTCTTTGGTAAAGAAACAAGATTCATTTTGAGTATAATCTGGCAATGCCATATTTGGGTCAAAGCCACAAGCGGTGTTAATGAATACGGGATTACCATTGGCTGGAGCCGGGGTCAAAATTCCAAAAACTAGGCTTGCATTGGTAGCCCAAAAAGCAAGGAACACTATGCCAATAAGGGCCGAGGAAATTGAAATCATAAGGAAATTACGTCGAGTGTTATCGTCCTTAGGGAAATTAAGATCAACGCGAATCTTCTTTTTCTTGTTTCTTCTTGCCATTTTTCACCCCCCCGTCTCACATCTCCATCTCTTTACTCATTAACCAAACCAAAGCAGAATAAGAAATGTGAATCACAGGAAGTACTCCAAGCACAACCGCGTAAACCATTCCTTCGGAAATTTCAGAACCAGCACCTGAAACCCAGAACATGATGACGAGCATGACAATCAGGAACAGTGGCATTGCAACTGCAACCACAACATATGACTCAGCCATCATTGCTAGTGTCTCAAGGAAAACACCGAGTCTAGTTCGGTTTTCTCGCATGTAGTGTTCTGCTCTATTCAGGAAATAAATTTTCAAACTTCCGCCTGATGATAATGTCCCAACCATCCCTTGGAAGAATTCTGACACCCAAGGGGATGCCGCTCGGTCTACGGAAAGTCTGATTGCAGTTACTAAGTCCATGCCAAGAAGAGTAATATCACGATAAATCATCGCTGAATCATAAGCAATGTCACCATAAATATCCTGATTCAATGCTAGAGATTTGAAGATGTTTGCAGGGGTTGCGTTTGCTGCAGACATTGCTGCTGTGTATGATGCAGCGTATGGAAGGTACTTCTCAAGTGCTTCTGAGCGCTCTTTCTTCCGCCTCTCAGCAGTACCCAAGAAATGCTTGTATGAGAAGTATGGTCCGAAGAATCCACAAACTGCAATCAACCCGAACCTTACCATGCCGGGTACTACTTTTGTTGAATAGTGAGGGCAGCCACCATACGCAACAGTCACACCATCAGGGCCCTCTCCACTCCAGTCGATACTCGGATCAACATCGTTGGCGTGCCAGAATGCCCAATCAATACACGGATAAATTGACTCTGGATTTTGCATATTTTCCCATAACGCAAATGCTCCGATTTCTGGTAGCAATGCTAACACTAGGACTCCGATAAAAATCCCAAAAGCAACTACTGTAGACATAATTGCTGTGGCTTTGTAAACCTCAGGCATGATTCGAATATCTGCCTGTAACAGTGTTTTTTGAAGATCTGTGTCCTCACGAACTTTTTTCCGTAAGATTTTGCCTAACAGAGCATTGGAAAATCGTTGCCAACCCGAAAGAATCATTCCGTCAAAGCGGACTTTTTTCTCTTCCGCCTCCTTGGCCAATCATTTCACCTCTCTCACTGTAGACCATCAACTCTTGCAAGAACTGCTTGAGGCCTGACATAATATTCAGTGATTATTTGAGCAACTTGATCGGCTTTACGGATATCATTGAGAACCATCCAATCAAGGATTCGCTTTCTAGTACGCAATTCATCACGCATTCGTTCTTGGGTGTAATTGATTTTAACCATGATTTTCTCAAGAACATAGGATTTACCAGAGAAATCGAAGTCATCTCTTGAAGGGTCCCATTTGAACACTTCATTGGTAATTACTTCCAAACTGTGAGGGTCAACACCTACAATCTCAACAATCTGTTTTGAACGCCTAACACGGCGACCATTAATACGGGTTTGAATTTGAATCACACAGGCTTCCAAAGCAGGAAGAAGAACACGAGGAATATCAATTGGTTTGTTCTCTAATCTGTGAACTAGTGAAGGGACTGAGTCGGCGTGAACAGTTGAATATGAACAGTGTCCAGTAGCCATCGCTTGGAACAAAACATAAGCTTCCGCACCACGAATCTCACCTACAATAATGTATTCAGGTCGCTCTCTTAGAGCGGCCTTCAATAGTTCGAATTCTCCAATCACACCATCATCAGATTCACCGCCGAAACCTTGTCGAGTTAACCCTGGAATCCAATTTGGTTGAGGGATGTTAACTTCACGAGTCGACTCAATACTGACGATTTTCATTTGCCATGGAATAAACAGAGCCATTGCATTGAGAGTTGTGGTTTTGCCCGATGCCGTTCCACCTACAAACAGCATTGAGATTCCTTGTTGGAAACAAATCCACAAGTAGGCAACCATTAGTGAAGTCATGGTTCGGAATGCAACAATATCACAAGGCGAGAATGGGTCTTCACGGAATCTGCGTATACAAAAAGTTGAACCTTTCGTTGAAATTTCATAACCCAATTTCATGACAATTCTCGAACCATCCATCAGAGTTGCGTCAAGTAATGGTTCGGCCACAGATATGTGTTTACCACAACGTTGTGCCAACTTGATAACATACGATTCAAGTTCTTCGTCAGTAGGCCAGAGAATTGATGTCTCAACAGACTCAAACTTTCGATGGTATGCGAAAATTGGGATTCCAGTACCATCTAAGGATACGTCCTCAACATTCGCATCATTCATCAGAACATCCATTCGGCCATATCCAATCAAATCACGCTTAAGATAGTAAAAAATCTTCGAGCGTGACTTCTTCGTGATTCTCATCCCATAGGATTTGATGATTTGGTCCATTGCCGCTCGCAAATAACCCTCCGGGTCCGTATCAATTTCTTCAATATCTGCAGTCAAAGAACGAACATAAATATCCATTATTTCCTCAAATTGTAACTGTTCCTTCTTGTTTAGAGGTGGTTCTATGGCTTGATAAATAATATTCAATGTTCTGAGGTCACGAACAATCCTAGCAAAAGAATGAGGGGGTGCTACTGGATACTTGTCAAGTTCCTCATATTGTTGCTTCTGACGCTTTCTACGTTGGCGTTGAGGTCGACCACGTCCTTTTCGTGCCATGTCCAAACCTCCGTCTCCGCTTATGCGACCGTTGTCTTTTCACTATAACCTTTGGTTATAGAAAATGGCTTTGGAATAGAACATCCAATTGTTGGTAGTTTCACGGACTATCTTTTTCAAATTGAGTAAACAACTGTGAAAGAAATTTCTCAGTTCTCAAATGGCTTTCGACCCCATCTTCGGTTAAGCATCATTAGGAATGCAATTCCTAGAATGATTAATCCAGCACTAACTCCAAGAATTCCTCGCAATCCTCTACCAGCAACATTCTCCTCAACCAATACAGAAGTGGTCGCATTCAGCCCCTCCTCTGAAACCATCTGCCCCCAATTTTCGTAAATCGTCATATCACCTTGGGTGAATGAGATAAGGAATAAGGCAAGAAGAGGGATGATTGTTCCGATGTAGAACCACGCCATAATTGAAATATCAAAAATTGCCTTATTGGGGCGTGGCCCCATCAATAAGGCTGTTAAACTAACGATGTAAATTGAATTAGCAACCATCACAATTAGAGCGGCTGGTAATGCCCACAATTGGTCTAAAACGACTGACATCACAAACAAAAAGATGACCGAAATCCAAGTTGTAATCAAAAAGTAAACGACAATTTTCGCACGTAATAATTCTGGAAGAGCAACTGGAAATCCATTGAGATAATCGGGGGAATCCATACCATTGAGCCAAGAGTAAAATTGGAACCCAAAAAATCCGAGAAACGGTGCATAGGATAGTAGATTGAATGGGATTGGGAATGATGCAAAATCTACAAGCCACGCCAATAACAAGAGGAAAAGTAGTGGTACAGTGTATGAGATGAGCATCTTCACTAAGGTATTTGAACGCCACAAATCAACCAAATCTTTTGCCACCAGCAAACGCAGTGTCCCGTTACCGAGGAACGGAAGTCTTTCCCAAACTGGTGTGAATAATTCGCTCTTAGTCGTAACATGGATTTCAAAATCATCCGGAACTAAATGAGCACCTATGTACGCTAGCAAAAATGACAGAGGAATAGTTACCAACGGTATCCAATGTTGATGTGAAAATTGGTAAAGCATCCCAGGAATTAATAATCGAATATCAACAATTTGTAATGCTCCAAGCAACCCTATTGAAATCCCGATAAGTGGTATTGTGTAGGACCATTTTCCACCCTTACTGAAAAGTGCGGAAGCAATGAATGAAAGTGCTAAACCTTGAGATAATGTGGTGGTTAAAGCAAGTAGTACAACTGGAAGTGAAGCCCACTCAAGAGGTGTTGAAAGCCCGGCGAATTGTTCTAGTAAAATCCCTCCTGCCATGCCTATAATTGTAGGAACTAAGAGCATCAAAACATAGTATGAGACTTCCTTTGAGTAATATGCAAAGTAATTCGTAACCAAATCTAGTGGTTGTACTGCAGGAATTGCAAGCAAGAAATTTTTGCCACCTGCTCGTTGAGAAACCATCACTCTTCCAATAAATGCAAATGACCCCATTGATAGAGAAAATGCAAAGATTCCACCATGCATGTATAATTTCAATTGGTCCCAAGTAAACGCTTGGCTTTCAGTATCTGATGAAACGAGAACTTCACCAGTTAGATACCTCAACCCTACTGTCAAAATCATTGACAACAATGCTAGCATTACAGGAAAAAGTGCAATGTGACGTCGGCGAGAAAAGTCAACAGCCTGTCGCCACTCTTCCTTGAACATCATTCTGAAAGTAACCCAAAATGAATCTGCAAGTTGTGGTGGACGATAATCGGTGATCACCGTCACTCCTCCTCACTCCCTTCCATCGCCTCGATTTCATCAAATGATGACCCCACAAGTCTGATGAAAACATCCTCAAGAGTCTCATCATCATTGTCTTTCAATTCATCAATGCTTCCCGCTGCAAGCACATGTCCTCGGTCGATAACAGCCACTCTTGTACACACTCTTTCAGCGACTTCAAGAATATGAGTGCAGAGAAAAATTGTGCCCCCGTCAGCAACTATTTCCATCAAAAGATTACGGCACTTTCGCTGATAAATTGGGTCGAGGTTGACGAATGGTTCGTCTAGGAAAAGTAACTTGGGGTTATGGATAAATGCACCAGCGAGCATTACTTTTTGGCGTTGTCCTTTTGACAAATCTTTGCACAAGGTGTTTCGCTTGTCTAGAATACCAAACCAATCTAGCCAATGGGTAACTTTTTCTGGAATCTCATCTAAGTTTCGCAGGCGAGCCACGAATTCAAGATATTCGGCGGCTGTGAGAAATGATGGTGGGCTTTCTGATTCAGGAACAATTCCAACATTAGCCTTCACCATTCTTGGGTCTGCTCTAACATTAATTCCCAAAACTCTAGCACCACCCATAGTTGGTCTAAGTTGACCTGTGAGCAACTTGATGAAAGTGGATTTACCTGCTCCATTGGGGCCGAAAACTCCGAAAAATTCTCCCGCTGCCACCTTGACATTCAATGGATGGAGAGCGACAAAATCGCCAAATGCCTTTCCAAGGTCTTTTGCCTCAACTAATGGTATATCGCTATCCGACAAGATTTACCCTCCTCAATTCAGAGACCTTTCCATTCAGGGTTCTCTCGGTTAACAAATGCGTTTACACCAATCTCCATATCTTCCGTGTCAAACAATGCACAGAATATGTCTCTTTCATACTCTAGGCCGTCTGCCATGCCCCGTTCTAGTGCACCTCTTACAGCCATCTTCGCCGATTTGAGAGTGAGAGGTGATTTTGTTGCTAATGTAGTGGCGAGTTGCATTGTTGTGTTTTGTAATTCCTCGGGCTCACAAAGTCGATTGACAAGACCGATTCGGTAGGCTTCTGTAGCCGAAACCATCTCACCTGTCATTACCATTTCAATCGCTTTTCCATAGCCGAGTAATCTCGCTAATCGTTGGGTTGCCCCGCCTCCTGGGATTAATCCAAGGTTGATCTCTGGAGTGCCGAAATTTGAACGTGTTGAGGCGACTCGTAAATCACATGATAATGCGATTTCGCTGCCACCCCCTAATGCAAATCCATCAATAGAAGCGATGGTGGGTTTGGATAAATTCCAAATCGCTTCCCAAGCATTATTCTCAAAACTTGGTCGGATTTCTTTTGAATTCTTGCCGACAAATTCGGTTATGTCAGCCCCTGCTACAAATGCTGGTGGCTTTTGCCTTTCACCTTCGCCAACTGGTTCAGGGCTGGCACCACGAATCACTACAACTCTGACTTCATCATCATTTTCAGCATTATTACAAGCGGCTTTCAAATCGGCTACAACTTCACTGTTCAGAGCATTCAACTTGCCCGGCCGATTGATTGTCCAAATTTCAACCACCCCACCGACAGGAAAGGAACCTTCAATTGCAACTCTTTCAATTATGAGAGATTCAGACATATTATCACCCGATTTCTTCTCTCATAGCATCTAACTTGGATTGACTGACTGTTGGAGGGGGTGGGAGTGGAAGTCCTTCTGGGGGAGGAGGTAATTCACTGATTTCTACCTCAACCTCTTCTTCTAATTCGGTGGCTGCGACAAAACCAGTGTCTAGCGGAATTCGCAATTTGAGAACTCGAGCATTATCTACTCTCACGTATGTTGCCCCATATGGATGACCAGGGTCAACTTGTTCTGGCTCGTCAAGGACTGTTAGACCGTGACCTGGCTTAGCAAGAGTTGCTAACAGATCTTCACCTTCATCTTGCTTCGACCACATGCGCGCGGCGGATGCCCGAATCTCAGCCAACTGTCCTCTCCTGCGCATCTCAATTCGAGCCTTGATTTCGGCCCGTTGACCGCGACGTTCCTCAACAAATTCTTCGATATCAGCCTCTTCAACTTGTTCCGCACTGATGTCTACAACATATTCCTCAGCGACATGCACTTCTTCTTCGATTGCATCATCTTCTAGTTGGATTACATCATCCTCTATTTCATCAGATGACGATGAAGTTGATTCGGATGAGGCTGCGACTTTTCTGTCGCGACGGCTTCCACCATCCTCATCTTCAACGACTGCTTCTGGTAACTCAAATTCATCTTGCTTTTCATCTGGTTTAGAACTCACTTGACGGTTACGCGGTTTTTTCTTTTTCGGCTTTCCACCCGTCATTAGCAGACCAGCAGCGAGCAACAATAGTGAACCAGTGAAGATGTACCCGTACAACTCACTTTCCCACTCCCCTGAAAGGAATAATTGGAAGACAATACCGAACAATAATGCAAGATACAATAGTACACGGCCAAACGACATGCCTTCCCCTCTACACGCGAGCAGATGCGACCCCTCTTTCACTATGACGGCTCATCGCCCAAGCAAATCCAACTGCTTTTTTATGCTTTCAAGGGCTTTTGCCCGATGTGAAAATGCCTCTTTTGCAGACTTATCCATCTGCCCAAAAGTACTACCTGAAGCCTCTCCATCTGGCGTAAAAATTGGGTCATAACCAAAACCAAACTCACCAAGTGTTTCAGTAGTTATTGTGCCACGGCAAATCCCTTCACCGAACACTAATTCTTCACCAGTAAATAGTACTGCTTTCGCGCGAAATTCTGCCCCGCGATTGGCTACATCTGACATCAATTTGAGAATTCCTGAAAGGCCAATTTGGGTTAAGACTGAGGCTGAATTTACACCAGGAAATCCACCTAATTCATCAATAAAAAGACCCGCATCTTCGACAAAGATTGCGGCATTTTGGCCACTTTGATTTAACAATGCTTTTGCTTGTTCAATTTTTGCGATTGCAACATCCTTCAAATTGTCTGATTGCGGCTCTACGACAACAGGAACCTCACCATCTATGAGGAACTGTTCCACATGGTATCCAAGCGGTTCAAAAAAATGGCTAGCCTCAGCCAACTTACCCGCGTTACCAGTCAGGAACAGGAGTCGCTTCACGACTGTCCCAAACACTCCATGCGGTTGATAGTTCCGGGAGTTATTGATTCGTCAATATCAAAGAGTGACAGATGGTGGCCCCCTAATATGGAGCCGAAATCACTGTTCTTAGTTGCGCTAGGAGGCGCGTTTGGAGCGGTTGCCCGTTACGCCATGTCGGAGTGGGTTCCAAGTGAATTCCCGTGGAGTACCTTGGCAGTGAATGTGCTTGGTTCATTTCTTCTAGGTGTGTTAATAGCTCTTTCAATTACGAATGAACAAATTTCACCTGAAATTCTTCTGCTTGTTGGAACTGGCGCTTTGGGTGCCTTCACTACAATGTCAACCTTCAGCATTGATGTGATTCAACTCATTGACTCAGGAAAACATCTGCCAGCAGCAGGTTACATGATGGCTAACTTCGCACTCTGTCCGCTCTCAGCCTTCATTGGTTGGAGATACATTCCAATGCTATTCAGTTGAATGCACTAAGAGTGATAACGAACCCTAGAACGTATGGCGTTGTATCGGTTGATGACTTCTTCACTTTTGACGGGAGGCGAATCTGAACCGGTATAGGGGAGATTTTCTGCACTATTATAACCCTCAAAAACCCATTCCAGCGCATTTTCGTGCTCTGGGTGACTAGCACCTAAACACTCGCTAAGCACTTGTAAATCAAGACCCATTCTCTCAACTTCAGTAGTTGATTGGGAAAGTCCAAAATCGATTAGAGAAACCCCTATTTCACTGTCCCAAAGTATGTTATTGGTAGTTAAATCCCCATGTACAGCCCCAACTGAATGGAGTTTCCGAATGACTTTTCCAACCTCATGCAGTATGTTTTGAACATCACATTTACCATCTCTCAGAACACCAACAAGTGGGGAGCCTTGGACTAATGATTGTATCATTGTACCATTACTCATCTCGCATGCTAAAAGATGAGGCACTGGCAATCCTGAATTGGACAAACGGCCTAGCATTTTGGCTTCGGCTGCCATTCGATGATTTGTCAGTCTCCGGTCAAGAGCCGGGTCGCGATACCCTCTAGGACGCCTCAATTTTCGCACTGCTGCTAAGCCCAAGTAATGTCCATCAGAAACTTCAGCCTCAGCGCCTACATGGATGATTTTTCCCTGTTCCCAAGCCAACATTACGCTCTTCCACCCTTTTCCGACATGGTTCCGGATAATGGATGCATTCAAAGCGGTGGCGGCGACCGGTAGTTATCCCGGAAGTGGTTGAATGCAGAGCCTACCGCTGGCCATTTGCTCAATCAATGATGATGAATCAGATGCTGATTCGGCTATTACTCGTCAACGAATATTGGCAGCAAAACAGCAACTTGGCGACAAAGTGATGATTTTAGGACATCATTACCAACGTGATTCAATCGTTGAACATGCAGATGAAACTGGAGATTCATTTCTTCTTGCAAGAAAAGCAGCAGACTCCAAGGCTGAATACATAGTATTCTGTGGAGTTCACTTCATGGCTGAGTCGGCTGACATCCTGACTTCAGAAGGACAAAAAGTTGTGATGCCAAATGTCAGAGCAGGATGTTCAATGGCAGACATGGCTGATTTACCAGATGTAGAGGCCTGTTGGAATGAACTTCTAACTGAGTGCCAACTTGATGACCCGGCAATCCGTGAAAACCCAGATAGCCCTGCAGGAGAAGGAGAAGCCTACCTAGTACCTGTTACTTACATGAATTCAAGCGCTGACCTCAAAGCATTTGTCGGCCACCATGGTGGTGTAGTTTGTACCTCCTCAAATGCTGCTGGAGTCTTAGAATGGGCTTTAGAAAGAGCCGGTGAAAATGGCAAAGTACTGTTTTTCCCCGATCAACATTTGGGCCGAAACACGGCATTAGCAATGGGATACCAAGAGGATGATATGGCAGTGTGGAATCCAATGTCTCAACCAAACTGGAATGACTTGAATACCTCTAAATTCGTGCTCTGGCACGGTTATTGCTCAGTTCACCAACGTTTCACTGTTGAGCAAATTGATAATCTTCGAAAAGAGAATCCCGATGCATTGGTCATCGCTCACCCTGAATGTGAGCGAGCGGTTGTAGATGCTTCAGATGCATCTGGTTCAACTGAAATGATTCGCCGTTTCGTTGCTGATGCACCCAGTGGCTCGGTCATTGGTGTTGGCACTGAAATCCATCTAGTCAAAAGATTGGATGCCCAATACCCAGACAAAACAGTTGTCTGCTTAGACCCAGGAGTATGTCCATGCTCAACAATGTACATGATTCATCCCGCGTTTTTGGCTGATGTTTTAGAATCGTTAGTGGCTGGAACCATAGCCAATCAAATTGTTGTTACCGAGCCGATTGCCAATGATGCTATCTTGGCGCTCAATCGTATGCTTTCAATTACAAATTGAAGACAGGTGTTCAGGAATCATTCTTCTTCGTCGGGTGAATCTTCGTCTAGTGAATCCAAATTTTCTCTTTGTTTTTGAATCATCCATAGAGATAACAGAGGGATTAGAGCAATTATCGCTATTTGCAAAGTTCGCGATGAATACGGCTCAAATGTTTCCTCAAGGCTGTAAATTATCACCTCTGGTGGTTCTTCACCACCACTATCTTGTAGCCAAGCAATGTATCCTTCCATGACCTGTGGCTCAGTCTGGTTCAACTCATCCTCAGTGTGAAGTTGATAGGAATGATTTTCCAAGATAATGTGATACTTCACATCCCAGTCTAACTCAGCATTATTTGGGTCTATTGAATTGAGCCCCCACTTATGTTGCCAAGCAACCACACCATGGCCAATTGAAGGGTTTGCTACAGGGAAAAGAGGGTCACCGATAATTCGCTGCTCTCCCGTATCAAGATTCACCAAAACTAAACGGCTAACTGCTGACAAATTCACCTCGGCTACTATGTGATTTTTGTCAAATGCAATTCCAGTTATACTCGCGTTCACGTAGTCAACGTTGGTACCAGTGAGTGCTAGCACTTGTTCATCTTTTGCTGAATCAACAGTAACATTGACTTCAACAGATAGACTACTCTGCACACCATCTAGTGAGAGGATATTGGCAGTCATTGGTGAACTCTGGGTAACCCAAGCTAAACTATTCCCACCCCCATCAATGAGAATTACATCATCATCAGGAATTGGTGTGAATACCTCATTATATTCTGTGCTTTGCAAGTCAATTACTACACCATCATCAATCGCGAATAACTTGGCTCGCTCATCTTCTGAGTCATCGAGAAGAGCAAGGTCGGTGTACAGTGGACCTGTCGTCCTACCATAGGCGTGAGAGCCTGGATTTGAGAACTTCAGAGTAATTATCCTGTAACCTTGCCAAACGATTGCATGATTTTCTGAAATCAACACTTCTGTTGACGCGTTTACAACACCCCATTGTGATTGATTACCATCCTCGTTCAAATTGAGGCTATCGTGATATGTTCTATCGTTTTCAATATCAATTATGACCGCACTTAAGTTACCATTTTCGTTTGCATCAAGTGCAACTAACCAGCCGTCAGCACCTGCAGCCGCTTCTGGATGAGTTACTCCCTCGGCTGGGAAATCTTGGTGAGTTGCATCATACAACAGCACTCCTCCAGTTGTTGCTAGCAGCAACATCACGACTGTTCCAGTTTGTGCTGTTGATGGTGTTTTCAACCAATTTAATGATCTAGAAATCCAACTAGATAGAACTCGTTTTGGATTGTTGAAATCTGCTAACAACCATGCAACTCTGGCATTGAAAGTTCTCTCATCAAACCGATACCACAACCAAGCATGATACTTATCTGCTAAGTTAACCGCAAAGAAGGATACAATTATCCCACCAATGATGTCAACAAACCAGTGGATTCCAAGATAGATGATTGTAAATGCTGTGACTAGGATATAGACACCGACAAATTGCCGATATTTCTTCCATCTTTCATCGTGGTCCCAACGATGAAGTCCCAACCATACAGTGAACGGAATACCAATGTGAAGACTAGGCATGCCATTTGTGAACGGGTCAATCCTCGTGAACCAAGTTTGGATCTCCGGGGTAAGGTGATAGGCCAAAGTTTCCATTTCAGGAATATGGTCTCCCGTCACTCTAACATTGAAGAATAGGTAGAAGGGCACTGCTAGCGCATAGACAAAGAACATCGATAACAAGACTCTATCTGCCATCCAGCGGTCATCAAAATATGTGAAATAGAGTGAGGCCGTATATGTCAATAGCATATAACCTGCAACATAATAATGAGTCAAGACAAAAGTCAACATCTCATTGAGGAATGTCTGTTGGACCAACAAAACTAAATCGCCCTCAATAGCATAAACAAATGGCGTCATATTGAGGTGGGTATTAGCCATCAAAATACGGTCTAAGCCATCAAGCAAATCTTTCCAAACATAGATGCTGAAAACTAATGCAATATGTAGCCAGTAGCGGCGAAACATATCAACAAATCCAGCCAATGTAACTCGTTTTCCAGCAGGACGGAAAATCGGCATCAATAGAATCCCGCCGAGTAAAGAGGCAGTTACCCAAGTGATGTAAACTGCTGTTCCTGCCATGCTGACTCACCCCCGCTAACAGTTGTGCTTTTGGTGGGTTGCCTTTGGCAATTGCGTTTGGGTGAACGTCAAAATACTCCTAATTGTTACAACTTATTCCGTCCAATTATTGATACAATGATTGAAGAATGACCGCAATGTCGCCCCGACAATGAGTGATTCACCAGTCTCCCATCATGATGGAAAAACCCCTGAGCAAGAGCCAGAAGCCGCATCTGATGAACAGAAGGCGCAGATGGAACAGGCATATGCCCAAATGCGACGTAAACTAAGAATGACGCAACTGGCTGAGAATGTTAAACACAAAGTCATGGTCCTTTCAGGCAAAGGTGGAGTAGGAAAATCTACTGTTGCCACCGGGTTGGCATTGGCTCTCGCTCAACAAGGCAAAAAAGTCGGTATAATGGATATCGACATTACTGGCCCAAATATCCCAAAAATGCTTGGGATTTCTGGCGCAGATTTACAAGTTGAAGAAGGGCAAATATATCCTGTTGAAGGTCCATTTGGTGTCAAAGTAATCTCAATGGCATTTCTTCTAGAAGACGAAGATGCACCGGTCATCTGGAGAGGACCGGTAAAGTTGGGTGCAATCCAGCAATTCATCGGTGATGTTGCTTGGGGCGAATTGGATGCCCTAATCATTGACTTCCCACCGGGAACTTCAGACGAGCCTCTCACAGTTGCTCAGTCACTTCCAGAAATAGATGGAGTAGTTGTAGTTACAACCCCTCAAGATGTTGCACTGCTTGACAGTCGGAAATCGATTAACTTCGCTAAGACGCTTAAACTCCCTTGCCTAGGAGTTGTTGAAAACATGAGTGGATTCAACTTACGTGGCACTGCTGAACCATCCTCAAAAATTACAGTCCAAGGCCCTCAAGGAGTTAGTATGAACGTTCAAACTGATGAGGAAGGAGATTGGGCGGTTGTTCTAGACCTTTTCAAGAGTGGTGGAGGTGAAGCCGCGGCCAAGGAATTGATGGTACCATTCCTTGGAAAATTACCGTTTGACCCAGGTATAGTTAGAGGAGGAGATGATGGGGTACACCGAATTGTGGCTGACCCTGATGGAGACTCCTCTAATGCATTCCAAATCGTGGTTGACAATCTGCTAGAACAACTAGCAAATAAGAAACAATCAGATCTCAAAATTATCTGATAAAATTTTCAACTTTAATTCGATTAAAATTGGACCGTGGTGCGGACGCCGGAAGTTGAATCCGGGTTTGCAGATTGGGAATCTACAGTCATAACCACTAGACCACGTCCGCAGTGTAATCTTCGAAGTGTGTTCACTTCTTTAGCAAGCCGGTTACGAACAACTTGCAATTTTCTGAATCAAAATGGAGTTTCTCGTCGCCTCTCATACTCGTCAAAAGCCTCAACCATTGACAGCCTTCCCACAGCAACTGCTTGTGCTAATTCAATTGGTAGTGTAAGTTTCCCTCCACTCTCACTACGTGATTTGCGTTGGATTTCCCTAACCTCTCCTGTGGATGGTTTGACTTTGCGTTTACTAGTCACTTCTTCACCAATAATTTGTCCAATTCGCGCCGCCGCGGCGTGATGCTCATGGCGACCAACTCCCGTTGAAGTTCTCCTCTCATCGACCATCTCTACTCTCAAACCTCTTGCCAAACAAATGTTTGCAAGGCGTGAACCTATTGTCGGTGAGCCATCTCCAATTCTTACAACTGCAACTGCATGTGGAATTGACTTGACCAGTTGGCAGATTCTGTCAACTGTTTCATCTACATCTTCCATTTGTTCAGTTCCAAGAGGCTTTCCATCTGAATTCCACGCTAAACCAGGACGGGGCCCCGGGTCGATTCCAAAAGCGAGTATTCTCGTGGGGTCTTTCAAGGTTGAAAGGTGTAATGCGCGGTCAATTGAAACCTCTACATCGTCTAATGAACAGGCGATTCCGTTACCAACTTTACTTGCACCCACCTCTGCTGTTGTTCCAAGCCAAACAGAAGCATCCGGTGGTAAGGGTGAATTCTCTGAAACTTGAAGAAATTCAATTCCGCGCTTTCGTAACGCCTTCATCAAACGATAGGCCAATTTGAAATCAGCCGTCCGTATGATTAGTACTCCCACGAATAGGTGTGGGGCCCCGACCTTTGTCAATGGTTCCGGTAGATGTGACCCGATTTAGCCAATTTCTATCAGAAACGATGCGCGATAAGCAAATCTCGCCGGCATTGTCTTGAATGAATGGATTAGCGTGCTCAACGATGGCTTCTCATTATGAGCGCGAACTGCGCGCAGTTCTGATTGGTTCACCTGATGGAGTCAGGGCTGTTACAAGAAGTTGTAACGCCTCTGAGAAAGCAAGGGCAATGCAAGTTATCAGAAGACCATTTTTGGTTGTTCGTGCTGCCGGAAGTGGAGTTGCCGGAGCAGGTGATTTGATAGCGGTTCGAGGTGATATTTCATTTCCTATTGAAGTGAAAACTACCAAGGAAAAAAAGGTCTATCTCTCTGGAAGAACTATGGAGCAGTACCTCGATTTACAAAAAGAAGGCGAGCGTTGTGGCTTAATGCCATTATATGCAATGAGACTGAAAGGAGTGAGGGGTGATTCGTGGCGGATTTTCAAGGTGGAAACTACTAATTTGACCGGTTCGGTTTCAATATTATCTCGACGCTTACCTTCACTACCTTTGACGAGAAATGGTACACCACACTTGGACTGGGATGAAGGGCTTCCACTTCACAAATTTCTTTCATTACTTTGCCGTGATTCGGATAGTTATGCACAAACTGCACAAACTCTTCGCTCGAAAGCAAACGCTTGGACAGAAAAAGCTGAGACGCTGAAAATAGAAGAAGAACAAAAAACAATTCTTGAACAAAGAGAGCCAGAAGAATGGGTCAAAAAATTTAGGCTTTGAATCATGTAATGACTTCAAATCTTGCAGTGAAGTTCTTCTTTTACATCATCAATTTCCGATTCCTGTCGCTCAATTTCAGAGGTCAGACGATTTAGAGATGCCTGAGTTATCAATCGCTTGATTGCTTCAACTTCGCGCTTCAAATCGGATAGCCTGCGCTCAACACTGTGGGCCTCAGACAGATTTGATTCGTCTGTAGCCATCACCCCTCTCAAGGAGTACTCACCTATGAGGGCTCTGTATCACCCTTGACGCGCAGGTTCAAAGAGGACAGTGGAGAGCAACCCCTG
Source organism: uncultured Candidatus Poseidoniales archaeon (assembly GCA_964645485.1). Taxonomy (GTDB): domain Archaea; phylum Thermoplasmatota; class Poseidoniia; order Poseidoniales; family Thalassarchaeaceae; genus MGIIb-Q1. The sequence continues at coordinate 115,131 of CAZXZO010000002.1, read as the reverse complement.
TGCAAAGAGAGGAGGGGACATCTCGCTCTCGCGAACTCATCTTCATTGTCATCGCCAGCATCATAGCTATCCAAATCCATTGGTCTGTGCTTGGGATTGTTGTTTGGTATCTCTTACTCAAGCGGCTAGAAGCCCAAGGAACACTTGACAATTGGGATGCGACTAGAGTACTTGGAGTCGTCCTAATGGTTCGCACGAACCGTGGTCAGAAGGTTTTGGATGCAATCTCTAAGCCACAAAAAGCATGGAAAATTTTTGGTGAAATTGGCTTGTGGACTTGTAGATTCATCAGTGCACTTGTATTAATTTTCTTTATTTTTACATTCATTTTCACGATAATGAATCCTAATGAACTTGAGCCAGCCAGTCCTTCGGAAATAATTTTAATTCCTGGGGTAACACCAACAATACCACTTCTTTGGGGATTAATTGGCCTGATTATTGCCTTGGTAATTCATGAATATGGGCATGGAATTCTAACCCGTGCACATGGGATGAGAGTTCGAAGTTTTGGATTACTTATACTTGGATTGATTCCAATAGGAGCATTTGCAGAGCCAGAAGGAAGAGAAATAATGCGCGCTCCGAGACGTGAACGACAGCGAGTATTTGCAGCAGGCCCAGCAATAAATATCTACGGCGCTTTCATATTTTTTATTGTGATGGCATTAGTTGCCAACACCCTAACCCCAGCAATAAATGGAGTACATGCTGAAGGAATTATTGACCAACAACCTGCGTCAGAAGCAGGCCTTCAACCATGGGAAGTGATAACACATGCAAATGGTTCTGAGATAACTGACAAAGATGATTTCATATCTTTTCTTGATTCACACCAAGCGGGAGATAACATCACGCTCACCATTCTTACTATCGCCGACAGTCAAGGTGAGCGGAGTCAGCGAGACATCGACCTAACTCTTGCAGACCAATATCAATACCAACTTGATTTAGGCACAGACCCTGCGATTCTCGCTGCTTATGGTATAGAGGAAGGAGATGCGTTCCTAGGAGTGATAGGCTTAGCCTCCAATGATGCAGGGGCGAATCGACTGTCCGGTCCTCTAGCATCAAGTGCTCCAAAAGATCCTCTCCCCTTGGTTGTAGGATTGGCGGTACAACCGTTGTCCCTTATCTTCAACCCAATAGAGAACAAGGGAGAAATTATGCATCAACAAGAATTGCAACTTCTTGATAGTGATACCTTCCTTGGATTCGAAGGGACTATGATTTTACTCCATCTACTGTTTTGGATAACGTGGATGAATGTGCTACTCGGCTTCGCTAATCTAATTCCAATCCTGCCATTTGATGGTGGCCATTTATTGAGAGACCGTCTGCATGACTACTTTGCATTCTTCGCTAAGTTTTCACCTAACTCTCATCCAATTAGTGTGCGCAATGCAGCCCACAAAATTTCCAGTATGTCAAGTCTGATTCTGATGGGGATGTTAATCCTAATCATCCTTCTTCCATTGATTATCTAAGGAATTAGTTTACTCTTCTTCGGAATTTTTTTCCTGCTCTTTATTCGCCTGAGAGATTTCAGGCGAACCAATCAACAACTTTTCAGTAGCCTGCTCAACGACAAATGTCCCAAGTAAAAGAATGACCGCTGTTGCTCCCAGCATTCTCCAACTATGACCTGTTACTTGGGCCGAATTTGATGAGGCTGCTAGTTTGATTGTACCAAGCCATGGTAGTTCAGCACCCGCAACCCCAACTACCCAGTCTGAACGTACAGCAGTAACTCGATTTCCGTTCTCATCAGTAAGTCCACCTGCCAAGGGATAGGCTTGAGATCCTTGGTCCACATCACAACGGTTATTGTCCCCCAAAGTAAGGTATCCTGCGTGCCCTGGGTCCCACTCCTGAACCATCAAACCATGGGGGTTTGAAGGGCATTCCACATTGTCAAAGGACCAGTTTATTGAGGCTTGATTCAATACTGTAGTTCCCGGAGCATCCCATGTGAGAACACATGTTCCTGCCTGCCCATCAGCATCAATTGATATCGGGTCCCAACTACTTCCCTGCGGACAGAGTCCAAGTGAACGATCAGTTGGTGAGATTGTACTATTTGCTACTGCTTCAAGAATTACACGATGAATGACGGGCGTGTCAATTCCACCATTTTTCTTGTAGATAATCACATCTCCGGGTTTGCCATGATATTCCCATCCCTCCCATTCACCACCGACTTCCATTGCTTCTGCCATGCTGACAATCTTCGTTCGGCGAGATGTTGACATCACAAGAACCAGGTCACCTGGGTCAATTGCCCCAACTTCTCCCTCAGTATTATGCATCATAGATGATGATTCAACCACTACCATTGGCGGAAGAGAACCTGTGGTTGCCCACAAACCAATTACTAAAAGCGAAATTAATCCGATTGCAAGCAATGCTTCGCGAATCCAGCCTAATGGTGTGGCCATCAATTACCGCCTCATTCATTCTTCTTCTTGAATAGAGTCACTATCTGATTCATCCTCTTCACTGGATGCTGGACTAGTCATGAAAAGAATTGTTGCAAACATTGCAATCATTAGTACACCAACCAAATCAAAGTGTGGAGCCCAAGTTGCATTGTATGTACCACCTGTAATGATGGAAGTAAAATCAACTGTCATATTACGGGGACTAGTTATCGACTCACGCGCTAGTCCAATTAAGGCATTATAGACAAATAGGAGTAATCCTGTCAGTGAACTGAAAATAATAATTTTATTTATTCCAGGGTCTTTGAGTAGGTTCGAATCGGGGAATCTCTGGGCTAATCTGGAATATTTAGTATTCATCCAAGTGCCAATTAATGAGGTTTTACCGGTGTCGGATAATGACATGCCATCCGGCATATCGCGACGTAAACCTAACTCCACCTTTTTGGCAGCAATTCTAGCAGGCCACGCGCCGGCGAGTAGTTTGGCCCCTTCATCTAATTCTTTGCTGTTCTTTTGTAACTCTGCCCGAGAGTCTGTCTCAAGAATATCCACAAGTGAATTACGTACTCCGAGATAATGGAAAAACTCCGGAATAACAAACAATAGAAGAACAAATGCAAGTAAGACTCCAACCCAAGTTGCTGCGGTCAAATCTGCCCATCCATTGGCTTCCTGTTGTGCGTTTGAAGCAAACATTGAGAAGAATGCTATTGCCCATAAAATCATGGCAAAAGTAAGAACTGTTAGCATTCCCAAAATTGTCAAATGATGGTCTCTTTTATCCTCCCAAATTTCTCCAAAATATGCCTTCAAACCTCGCTTCGAATTTTTCCGCTTCTTGCCTGCCGCCATCTCAATCCCATGCGCTCGTAGGCCTCCTGACTGATACAGTTTCGGTGTAATTGGATTTGTTCTAAGTGCAAAGGGTTGAAATGGTACCCCTAACGGTCCCTAGGGGACCGCCTATGTTTAGATGCAACAACCAAATCAAATTCACTTCGTTTTTCTTGGCCGGATTAATGCTGTTGTCTACAACGCTATCATTTGCAATCGCGGCAACTACTGAAACCCAATTTGCTGATGGCACTACCAGTTTTTCCCACACCTTTGCCGGTCAAGGGAATGGTGGAACTGCTGGAGTAAACATGCCTTATGGAGCAGAAGTAACATCAGCAAGTTTCTCTATCACTGGAGAACCTTCAACAACTACTTGGGCTAATGCAAGCACCAATACACACTTTGGCGGTCCTTCAACAACAGATGGGCCTATGAATGTCCCATACTTCTCTTATGATTATCGAACTACTATTGATGTTGGTAACGATCAAACATCCCTAAGAGAAATGCAAAGTGAAGCGAGTTGGGCTTTAACGAGAACGAGTGATATTTCCAGTGCACCAAATGCAGTCCACAACACAACAGGTGGATCTATTGGCTTGGCTGATTCTGATTTAGTGGGAGCAACTACTCAGGGTTATTCAGCGTATTCTGGTGGCTCTTGGAATTATGCTGGCCCTGTAGCTTACCAAGGAAGCAAAACTTTTGTCGCACAATGGTCAAGCACCAGTCTTTACAGCACCCCATCAATTAGGAGTTATAACACAACTACTGGCGCCCAAATAGGCACTGTGAGCCTTTCATTCAACAGTTGTACGACCTCTACCATGGCATATCTTTCTGACATCACCAGTGATGGAAATGGTACGATTTGGACAACAAGTTGGAATTACAACTACATCGCTAAGTGGACAGTCAATTCTGCAGGGACCAGTTGGTCATGTAATCAGGCATGGTATGGTTCATCATACAACATTGGAGGTGTTGCTTTTGACCCAGTTGACAATGAAATGTATGTTGTAGCATCCCGCTATGTGAGTGGAAATTACAATTACTACCTTTGGAATGTCAACCGCTCAAGCCCCGCTCAAGCACTTTCAACACAATTGTTGATGATGATTCCAAGTGGTCAAGGTCAACCAGCAGGACTCGATGTTGCTGGCGACAGAGTAACTGTGAATGTTTACTGTACATACTCAAGCAATAACAACTGTAAGGCCAAAAACTACCACTCGGTTTTCCTCCGAGGTGGGGCATGGCCTGAACACCAAGGAGATATTTTGTTCCCAAATCATGCTCACTTCGGACTGGAAGGCACAGCGGATGGGACTCTTGCATGGAGTTGTTATTACAACACCCAATGCCCAAGTGGAAGTTCTCACAAAATCTTCACCAATGGAAGGTCAACTGTTTCTTCAATGGGAACACCTAGCACCACTTCTACAATAATAACTTCATCCGCAATCACTGCAACTAGAACAACTCCGGACTTGACATTAACTGCAGCAATTTCCTGGAAGCCAACAGGAACATCGGTAGAATATGAAGTCACAAACGATGGTGGAGTGACTTGGAAGCAAGCACAAATCGGAACAAGAGTAACTTTCACAAATTCAGGAACCCAACTTGGATGGAGAGCATATCTCAACAGCACAAACAGCAACGTTTCTGCTTTAATAGATACGATTGCCCTAGGTTACACCGGCTCTTATGCACCTTCAGGATTAATGTGGATGCGAACCCCATATTTTGGTTCTAGCTCAAATGGGCCTGTAGCAGCCCAAGTATGGTGGAACTCAACAGAATTAGGTGGTAGTTCATTATCAGTCAGGTGGACTACATCTAGCAGTTGCACATCGGGGACATCTACGACTTTGAATACACCGGGACAAACGGTAAACTTCCCGACTACTCTGTCATATCTCACCCTCTGTTTCTACTTTTACGCTGGTGGCGCCAATGCATACAGTCCAATTGTAGATGACTTCCAAGTCGCTCTTTACTCCAATGCTCCCCAAAATGTGAAATTAGACATCGGCAGTGATGGCAGTGCTGAGTGGACTCATACCAACGCCTTACTCTCCACGGTAACTGCATCTGGCACATCAGGAAGTTCAATTGTTAATGCCCTAAATGATGCTATTCCAGATACAGGCTCTGGAACAGAACTGATCCCAATCCAGATTCTTTCGTCGTCTTCTGGTAAAGTGGTGATAAATTCATTTTCAATTACATACGTCATGCAAACAGTCAATCTTGACATTAGTTGGGATGAAACTATGGTGTTGCATGAAACAATTGACACCTATGAAGTTGTAACTAGACACGTAATTGGTGAAGATGCCGGAGGCATATCTACTGCAACTCTTGATTTCTTAGCATACCCTGCAAGTGAAACTCCTTCCTTAACTTGGAACAGTGATGGAACCCTTATTGATGACGACCCCGAAGATTGGATAATTCCAGATGCTTCTGCAACGTGGACCAATAACAGTAATGGTATTTTAGAAATTCATTGGGCTTTCCGCGTCACCTCTAATTTCATTGAACAGGACAATGTTGGATTCAGAGTCAGTTGCACTGATGACCAAGGCCTCTCACCAATGTCTCTATCATCACGGGCAAGTAACGCTCCAGGAATCCGAGTGAACCAATCCTATGGACTTGGATGGTTGGCAGTCAGAGACAATGACGGTGCTGTGCACCATGATGATGTCCCAAATTATGAGTGGATTAAAGCGGGTGAAACGCTGTACTTCCAAGGAGCAATTTGGTATGACGGAACTCAAGATGCACCGCTAGACTCTACCTTCGATGTAGCCGTCGTCAAGCGAACTACAGAAGGTGATTTCGTACAAGCCAAAGACCGGTCAAACCAATATGGAGAGTTCTTTATTCCAGTTCCTGTAGATACAATTGACCGCCCAGACGGTGTATTCTACGAGGTCGTGATTGACAACCCAAGAGACCCTCTCAAAGTCCTCTCAACCAACCAATCATGGCAACGAACCATCCGAGTTGATGCCACAAGTCCAACTCTGATAGAAGCAACTCCTCTTGACAATGCCTACGAGGCAGGGCAAGAAGACCAAGCGGTGCGCATAAGAATTCAGGATGAAATTGGCGCACCTGAAGAATTGACTCTTCACTACTGGATAGAAGCAGAACATGACTCTAACCGTAATGGCAATGCTGATGCAGGCGAATACGTCAATCAAACCATGACAAATATGACTGATGACATTGACAAATTGTTCTTCGCATATATTGATGATTCAAATAATCCAAACATGGCAAGAGTCTCTTATTACGTCACCGGAACTGATGTTGCAGGCAATGCGCTACTCCGTTCAGATGGCCCCGGTTTTGATTATGACTTGGTAACCTACAGAACAAGAAAAGACATGGATTCGGTATTCACCGGATTACATTGGGCAGGTCACGAAGATGGTGAAAGAGCATTTGCGGGAACCACTCAATATATCACACTCGGCCTTGTTGATGCCAACGGCTTGATTGACTTCACTGATATTTCTTTAATTTTTGACTTTGAAGGACCTGATCCAGAGAGAGACCAACAGAGATTATCTTTCAGTGGAAATAATGCTACATTTTGGACTGACGATGATTACCTTGAAATTTCACCAGCTTGTAATAATATACTGGATGAATCATGCGGAGGAATTGTTACTACTAACGAAACAGGTTTACCTTGGGTGAAGGTCACATTTGCTTTCGCATTTTCATGGGACTGGCCTGATGCTGATCTGTCAGATATCGCCTTAGAATTCACTCAATTAGGCAGTACTGAACCACGTAGGGAAATCTTCACAGAGCACACTTTCAGAATTGAGAATGACTTGGTACTAGACGCTCAAACTTACACCGTAGAAGATGTACAAGAGCCAAGAGTTGGCCCCGTGTTTGATGGAAGCCGGGTTGTGCCTAACGACCGTTTGCGCTGGTCTGGTAGAGTGGTTTACGAAGGTAGCGATGTACCCGCACCGAAAAATTTGGGAATTACAGTTGAAGTCTTCGATGGAGTACAATACTGGTCCGATGGAAGCCTAACTGACGATGGTGGATTTAGTTTAGAAGTCCCTCTTGGGGCCGCCACCACACTTGCTTCTAGTGAAACTAGAACCTTCCTTGCAGGAGTGAGAAATATTCCTGGCAGAGGTGAGGATATGACTCGCGACACCGTTTCAACAACTTTGCAAGTTAAGGTCGATCACGCTCCACCTAGAGTTCTTGAAAGGCTAACACCGATTGATGTCATTGACATTTCTAACAAGACTGCTCTAACTGAAGTACCAGTAGAATTCATTGGCTGGGAAGATGCAGACCTTTCAGGAAGCCCGCAGTGGGTACACTGGTTAATGCGAGATGAGAATCAGCGCCAAATTTCCTCAGGGTCCTCCCTTTTGGGGATGCTTCAAGAAGGACAAGCAATCACTTGGACAGGTACTGTGGACTTGATTGGAGACGGAATGAATCCACCACTTCAGGATTATGAAGTCGGATTCTGGATTGAAGGTTGGGACAGTGCTGGCAACCCACTTGCCACTGAAGGAAACTCGAAGAGTGACCCAGTGAGAGAACCTGTTGACCTAAATGGTGACCACGAACTACAATGGATTCGGTTTGGAGCACTAGGAGCACAATTGACTGTAGAACGAATTTCGGCAGATAAAGAAATTGTTGCTAATGGTGACAAAGTGGAGGTTACAGCATGGATTTCTAATCTCGGTGGTTCAACTAATTCCGGGTTTGTAGTTGGATTCTATTCTGGTGATTCAGAAAAACCATTCGCCACACAGAAACTGAACGGTATCGCTGATGAAGCAATTCCTATTTCTGCGACATGGGTTGCTGAGAAAGGGGTTGACAGAGTAATCGTAATCGTTGACACAGAAAACGAAATTTCGGAAGTTGACGAATCCGATAATAGTGCTAGTGTAGGAGTGTCTGTTGACTACGCATTTGGAATGGGGTGGGTTGAAGGCGCTCGCCAAAACTTACTCGCTGTAATTGGAATTATTATCGCTATGATTGTTCTACCTATTGTTGCATATGTTAGCATGCAGGGAGCTCTCACGAATCGTTCTGAATTGTTTGATGACGACCTAATGTTTGACGATGATGATGAATTTGATGACGAATATGATGAAGAAGATGACGATTGATAGCCGGCGTCCTTTTCACACTCAGGCTTTCCCCCCTCTTTTGAGAGGGGAGTTACTTGCTGTCTGATTTCAGTGCGCTCGCAGATTCCCTCTCTCAACTCGCTGAGGATAGAGGTTGGAGCCCGACGCCAATCCAAGCGGCGTCGCAAAAACAGATTCTTGATGGCTCAGACCACTTGCTAATAGCACCCACAGGAAGCGGTAAAACCGAAGCGGCAGTGATGCCATTATTATCTCGCGCCATCACACAAAAATGGCAACCAATGTGTATTCTCTACATCACCCCACTACGGGCCTTGAACCGAGATATTGACCGGAGAATTGAGTCATTATCTCAGGCGTGTGGCTTACGTTCTGATGTTCGTCATGGAGACACAACCCAATCACAGAGAACAAAACAATCTCGTAACCCTCCTCACCTTCTTGTCACCACCCCAGAAACTTGCCAATTACTGTTGTTTGGTAGTCGACTAAGAGAAGGCATGAGCAATCTCCGAGCAGTTGTGATTGATGAGGTGCACGATTTAGCGGCTTCTGAAAGAGGTGCACAATTGACTGTTGCTCTAGAGAGGATAGATGAATTATGTGGCCGACGTGTTCAACGAATTGGGTTGTCTGCAACTGTGGGGAATCCTGATGAAATGGCTGGTTGGCTTTCACCAACTGCCACCCCAATCAATGCGCCTGCACCACGACCTGCTGAACTGCAAGTTGTGACCGAACCAACTACTGCAGAAGACCGTGCACTTTCACTAGAACTCCATGTTTCGCCAAGAGGTCTCGCGGCTCTTCGCCGCTTAGCATCAAAAGTAAAGGAAAGCGCTCCTTGCTTGATATTTGTAAACTCTAGAAACGCCGCTGAAACAGTTGCTCAAAGAATAAGTAAACTCGATGAAGGGTTGAATATAGGGGTTCATCACGGTTCCTTGGCAGCCGAAACTCGGCAAGAAATGGAATCTGAATTGCAGAAAGGAAATCTGCATGGACTTGTCTGCACTTCAAGTCTTGAATTAGGAATTGATGTAGGCTCAATCAAACAAGTGCATCAAGTTCAGTCGCCACGCGCTGTAGACAGGTTGCTGCAAAGAGTTGGCAGGGCTGAGCACGTTTTGGGAGGCACATCAAGAGGGATGCTACTGTGTTGGGAAAATGATGACATCGCTGAATCTGCTGTAATCACCAGGCGGGCTATGTCTAGCCAACTAGAAGGAGTCGAATGGCGTAGAAAACCACTCTCGGTAGTTGCAAACCAACTAATTTTGACTGCGATTGCTGAAAAAGTAATCCCGCTCTCATCAGCAGCAACCTTACTTCGTAGGGCTCCTATATTCTCTGATATTACCGATAGCGAAATTCACGAAATCATCACAATCCTTGACGATAGGAGGTTGCTAAAATTAGTTGAAAAACCAGTCAACTCTGACCCAATTGATTGGCCACCGATTATCTGGCAAAATGCAGCAGAGAAAAACAAAGATTTGCCCGAAAAAAGACCTAAGCGAGAAGAACTTGAGGGGGTTTCCGACGAACAGCGAGAGACTTGGTCGAAGGCCTTGCGCTCTACTCTTCCAAAGAACCTCAAGAACGGATGGTTCTCACCAGGCTCGCGAAGTCGCCATTACATGCTAAACCACCTCTCCATGATCGCTGACGAAACACGTTACTCTGTTCGCGATTCGGTTTCGCGTAGACCTTTAGGAAATGTGGATGAAACCTTTGTGTTGTCATTAGATTCATCGGGTGGGGAAGAAGATGGTTCACCTCGCCGATTTGTGATGGCGGGAAGGACTTGGCAAATCATTGATGCTGACCCAGAGAAAAGCGAGTTGTTGGTCGCTCCAATTTCTGATATCAGTACAGCCCCAGTCTGGGCTGGAGAATTGCCAGCAGTCCCAGCAGACATCGCTCGTGAAGTGGGCAATCTTAGAATGGTAATTGCAGATGACCATAGATGGGATGTGGAATATCCTAAGGATGAGAATTTTGGGCCAAAGGTTAACGCTTGGCTCGAAGAGTTACCTGACAAACACAAACTCTCAAAGTATCCTGTATCTGACCATTCACTTGGTATTCTCACAACAAGTATTGGAGAACATTTGGATGCTACTGGATGCATACCTAATGCTAGACTTCTCACTGTTGAGGCCCGTCGAGATGCTCTAGTGCTCAACTGTTGCCATGGCAATAAAGTGAATGCAGCACTGGCACATTTTTTGCAAGCGATGGCGTCTACAATTGACGGAAAAAGTGGGCGAGCCATCATCGACCCTTACCGAATTTCACTGCAAGTTCCAGCATTAACTGCAGATTCAATGGTTACTTGGCTGACTGAAACTCCACCCGAGGCCTTACGAGACATTATGCGAATGACGATTCCTAATGGAAGGAAACTTCGCGCAAGGTTAGTGCAAGTGTGCAAAATTTTTGGAATACTACAACGAGGTGTCGACCCGCGACGTGTAAACCTTCAAGGAATCATTAATCGCTATCGAGGCACAGTTGTTCTTGACGAGGCTTTGGATAAATTATTCCATGACCAAATGGATATTGATGGCACAGTAGCGCTGCTAGAGGCTATTCAAGCAGGTGCAGTCCGAATAGAACAAACCGCTTCTGGTCCTCTAGGGATTTCTCCACGAAGTGAAAAAGACCTGCTATTACCAAATTGGTCAGATGCTGAAGTCAGGGTTCGTCTAGAAGAGCGCTTAGTGAACGAAAGAGCTGTGCTAATCTGTTTGGCTTGTGCCTCGCGCATGCGGACTCGCGTAGCCATGTATGGAGCCAAGCATACCCATTGTGATTGTGGGGGAACCATGCTTGCTGCAAGCCGCGAAGGATTAGAAGAAATGTTGGCAGGTTGGGTTGCTTCAGAAGACCAGACAGTACAGGCAAGAATGGAGAAAAATGCTCACATTGTCCGGCAAAGGGGCATTGAAGCACTCATTTGCTTGATGGCTCGAGGAGTTGGAGAAGAAACCGCGTCCCGTATTCTCAACAGAGTTCCAAAAGGAGAACGAGAATTAATGCTGAAGATTATTCACGAAGCTGAACTCAATTATGCTAGAACAAGAAGATTTTGGGCATGATTCAATTCTTGGTTATTGCCGTTATTGCTTTGAACGGTGACATACTCGGTGGCTTCAATGTTGGTAGGGTTAACTGGACGTAATGCGTCTGGAAAAACAACTGTGATTGAATGGTTCAAACAACGAGGGTTCGGCGTAAATTCTTGTTCTGACTCTATTCGCCATTGGCTACGCTCTAATGGCCGTGAAATAAATCGTGACAATCTAATTGATGGGGGAAGAAAACTCCGTGCTATGGGTGGCCCTGGAATTTTAGCAGAAATGTTGCTTGACCGAATTGGCGAAGGTGGTAATCATGCTATTGACAGCATCAGGACACCCGCTGAGGTTGAAGCCCTCAGAAAGCGTAAGGATTTCATCATGATCGAAGTTCGAACCTCCTTAGAAGTGCGATGGGAGCGTTTAGTTTCACGTGGACGAACTGGTGATGCTGAAAATTTTGAACAATTTGTTGGCCAAGAAGAATCTGAATTGGTGGCTCATGATGAAAGTGGCCAAGCATTAATCGCTACGGCTGCAATGGCCGATGTTGTAATTCAAAATGATGGAGATGTTGATGAGTTACACCGTCAATTGCAAGAGTTGATTGATTCGTTTGAAGAATAAATAATCTTACTTTAAATCACCACGAGGGTCTTTGGGTCCATCGGTTCGCTGAACTATAACCCCGTGATTATCAAGATAGTCTATGCCATTTGCTCCGCCAAAACCACCGTCTACAACGATTACTCTTGATACCCCTGAATGGTGAATCAACTTTGCACACATCATACAAGGTTCACCGGTAACAATTAGCCACGCATTCTTTGTTGGTACTCCATTTGCTGCAGCATTACAAATTACGTTCATTTCTGCATGATGACATCCGACTTCTACTCTAGTTCCTGAAACTACTTTTTCAGTATCCCGTAAACAAACATCTCCTCCACACAAATCTCCTCCACCTCTAGGACCGCCATTGTAGCCATCCATCAAAATGACATTGCGGTCCGGGTCAACTAGTAGTGAACCAAATTTTGCCCTTGGGCAATTACTGGCTTTTGCCAAGGCCAAACACTGCTCGATACGAATTTTCAGATGCTTCTCCTTCACATTAACCACCGACAAACCTTGTCGTGACGTGCCAGCCTAATGATGATACCGTCAAGTCCAATGGACTCCTTCCTCGGAGGGACGGAGTGTTGTCATTGCTTCTATTGTATCAAGACCAAGTGCAGAAAGTAAATTCCCCACCAGGTAAATTGAGCCAATTCCTAGAACTGGTTGGTTGGCATCTTGCTTTGACAATTCCAGTGCTCTTTGCAGTGCTTCTGCAGGATGTTTGACCTCCTCAATTACCGCTGGCACTCCTTGTGCTTCTAATTCAGCAGCCAATTCCTTTGTTGATATAGCCGGTCGCCTTCCTTTCTGTGGCTCAGTGACCACAACATGACCTACCTCTCCTTCGACTAGTAGTTCCACTAAAGGATTGAGAAATCCAACTAAATCTGTTTGGGATGTGCAGCCTAACAGCACAACCCCTGGGGTTGGAGCTTCATCGCTCTCCATTTGAACACGTAACTGTGTGCAGATTTTTTGCATTCCACTCGGGTTGTGGGCCGCGTCTATGAGAATTGGAACCTCTTCATGTTCAAGCCATTGGACACGCCCTGGCCAGACAGTATGAAGGAGAGCACTAGCCATCATCCTAGCAGGCTTGTACAATTCGAGAAGAGTTAATGTTGCATGGGCGAGAATTGAGGCTTCCTTTTGGTATGGTGACCAACCGCTCGGTGTGGCAATTTCCGAAATTGGGCGATGGCTCTTATCAGTATCATCAAATCGAACTAATAAGGCTCTATCTGGCCTCCACCAATAGCCTAGTTTGTGGTCACCAACTGCATCTTCAATCGCTTGTCTTGCTCCAGCGTCATAAGTCCATTTGGCAAGAAAAACTTCGCCTGGTCGAGCAATTGCTGCTTTCTCTCCAGCAATTTCAGCAAGGGTTTCGCCTAAGACATCGGTGTGTTCGAGTGCCAACTCAGTAAGTACGCAACAATCAGCATGTACTAATCTCGTTGAATCAAGTCTACCACCAAGTCCAGTCTCAATTACGGCTCGGTCAATTCCCGCATCCTCAAATGCCAACATCGCAACTAGAAAAGTGGCCTCATAATATGTCGGCATTGTAACTGGTTCAACTTGAGATGCATCTCGAATTCTCTCAAGATATAGGTCAAAAATTGTGGGTGAGATTGGTACCCCATCTATCCTAACTCTCTCCTCTACAAAACAGAGATGTGGGGAGGTGAACAATCCACTGTTCACACCTGCTAGTGACAAACAATTTGATAGAATTGAACAAACTGTCCCTTTGCCATTACTTCCTGCAACATGGATTGATGGAAATTTGAGATGAGGCATCCCAAGACGGGACAATAAAACGGCAGTTATTTCAAGACTCTGCCGCATTCCAAGCACTTTCAGCCCGGTAAACCACTCTCGTACATCACTCACAGATACCCGCCCACGCTCTCTCTTGTGACCCTCGCTTTCAAATGGGTTTTCACTCTCGCCGTAGTCATGACCGGTGAGAGTCGCTTTGCAAACATCCTTTCTTTGATGGCTGACCAATGGCGCTCAATGACTACTATGGGCGCGATGTTTGTTGGCACAATATTGCTTGCTATCTACATTCAGCCGTTCTGGGATAGGCCAGAAGCGAGAGCATTTGGTGAGGCAGGAACCACTAAAGTAGGTTTAATCGGCTTGGAATTTATTCTGATTCTAGTATTTACTGCTTTTATCATCTGGTTAGCCAAAAGAGGACTCCAATCAATTATCAAATGGGGAGTGCTGTTTGTTCTCTGGATTTCTCTTTCCTATGCGATGATTCCTCTAGCATCTTTTGCTATGGATGAAGCACAACCGATAGTCGAATATCGTGATGAAATGGAACTTGACGCTGATTTTCTCTTCGTTGATTACGAACCTTCTTCTTTCATAGTCTCCAACGGAACTCATCTAATCAAAATGAGTGAACCAAGTGGATTAGAAAGAGGGCAATCTGCAAAGGTGGAGTGGGATTTCTCTCTCTATCGGGATGGTGGTTTTTCAGCCTTAGGAACCGCGATTGTTGACAATCTTGACTCATATGTAATGTGTGATGGAAATCGGTGGCAATCTTTAGACAAGTCTGATGGCACCCCACTCACAAACCATACAGATGTCACCTGCGTTGCTGGTTTTTCTTCGCAAGAAAATGACTGGGCTATCTACAACAATGTGATCCATAAGGTTGACCCCTTCCACCCTGATATTCCAAGCCATAGTTGGGCCTACAACCTACCCGAACAATTCACCTCAGGGGAATTTATGCAGGGCAGTATGCTCAATGATAACACTCTACTATTGGTCTCATTTGGTTGGGCTGGAATCGTTGATATTCCAGATGAGCCACACACCGGTGAATTTGGAGATTTTAATGCGTCAATTCTTTGGCAAGTCACCCCAAATTCAGGAGACGCATTCACTGCCTCGGCCTTTGGCCACTCTCCATGGAGTGGATACAAATGGTGGAGTGAAAACTCAACTGACAGTTTGTTGATGTTAGGAACTGAGAAAGGAAAAGTCTACGGCTTTGTCTGGGATGGTGTGGAAATGAATGTTGAAGAACATATTAAATTCAACGAACGTGATGCATTTAATTCTGAAATCCAAGGCATAATGCTTGCTGACGACCAACATGATGGAAGAGTTGATGTTTGGATTGCATCCGGAGGAGAAACTCGGATGTTTTCAGGTTGGGTAATGGTTGAGAGTCTAATCATTGATGGACCTGTTTCAGACGGGTCAATCGACATGATAATCCACACTATCGATGTTCCTGCTTGGGATAAAATCGATATCGAAGATGGTGTGCTTACAACCTATACTGTAAACACCACTCAAAGTGCAATAATTGCTACGCCTGTGAATGACCCTGCAATAATTCTCCAAGATTCGGCTGGATACTGGTTACCAATTTATTGGTCACAAATAGTCGCTTTAGTCGCTTCCACTATACTGATGATTGCTCTTACAATCAGGCCCGAATGGTACATAGTGAACACTACCGGAATTTTAACTGGTGCTGGCGTAATTACCATTATTGGGGTAAGTTTTGTTCCAACATTAATTCTGATTTTCATGATTGTAGCCGCAATTTATGATTGGTATGCGGTTTACAAATCGAAGCACATGCTTGACCTTGCGGACACGATGATAGGGCTCAAACTCCCAATATTGTTAGTCGCCCCTCAAGATAAGGGATACTCTTTCCTTGACGAGGGTGAAGACACAATCAGTAAGATGGATGGGCCACCCGTTGCCCCAATGAAGGATAGTGGACCGAAGAGTGGTGCTAAAGCGCCTCCTCCAGAACCGCCCCGCCCGGCCCCTAAGAAAAATACCGGTGATGCGTTATTCATGGGATTAGGTGATGTCATTTTCCCTGGCATGTTAGTCATATCAGCCCTGACATTCCTGCCATCTGGTGGAACTATCATGGGATTGAGTGATCCTATGTTTGTGGCATTAGGCTCGCTTATTGGTGGTCTTCTTGGTTACTTAGCTCTAATGGGGTACGTTGCGATGGGCCGCCCTCAAGCAGGGTTACCTTTACTCAATGGAGGTAGTATTCTAGGATATTTAATCACTGGATTTATCGCATTAGGATATGAGTCAGTTTCCTTCGGTATTACAATATTTTAGATGATGAGTGGGTTCAAGAGGATGATATGAATCAGCAGGGTGAAGGCAAATGTTAGACATCAAGATGTTTCGGGACCACGCAGATATTGTGCGTGCTGACCACGACAAGAGAGGGATTCCTCATGACAGCATCGATGAGGTAATTCGTCTTGACGACGCTTGGAAGAAGGCTCGTTATGATGCTGACCAACTTAGGCGTGAGCGAAATGTGGCCGCGAGAGGGATTGGCGAAGCAAAAAAAACTGGCAACAATGAAGAGGCTGAGAAAATCTTAGCCCAAGTAGCAACAATAGGTGCACAGATAGATGAGTTGGGAATTCAATCAAATGATCTCATCAAAAACCGAGACAGTTTGAGAATGAAGATTCCAAACATTCTCCACGATAGTGTTCCAGTCGGGGAGGATGAGAGTGGTAATACACAACACAGTAAACATGGTCAAAAGCAAGTTTTTTCATTTGACCCAAAAACCCACAATGAACTCGTTGACATGAATAAATGGGTTGACCTACCTAGAGCTGCTAAGATTGCTGGAAGCCGCTTCTACTTTCTGAAAGGAGACCTAGCACGGCTGGAATTAGCCTTACAACAATACGCCATAGATTTCCTCACTTCAAGAGAATACACACTCGTACAACCCCCCGTGATGATGAACCGCAAGGCGTACGAAGGAGTTACAGACTTGGGTGATTTTGAAACAGTGATGTATAATGTTCAGCCAGAAGGTTTCTACACTATAGCAACAAGTGAACACCCGCTTACTGCTATGTTCATGGATGAGGTAATTGAACCATCAATGCTGCCTCTGAGAATGGTTGGTGTTTCGCCCTGTTTTAGACGAGAAGTGGGCGCCCATGGACAATCTGATAAGGGAATATGGAGAGTTCATCAATTCACCAAGATTGAACAAATAATCATCAGCAAACCTGGTGACTCATGGGATTTACACGAAGAGTTACTCACTAACTGTGTTGAACTTTGGAATTCCTTAGACCTACATTATGAAATTGTCAATATTTGTACTGGGGATATGGGGACAGTGGCTGCTAAAAAATATGATTTAGAAGCATGGCTTCCTGGAGTTGAAGCCTACAAAGAAGTAGTGTCATGTTCGAACTGCACCGATTATCAAGCCAATCGACTGCGAATGAGGTATCGAACTGCGGATGGAAATGAGGCTGTCCACACTTTGAACTCAACAGCGGTTGCTACTAGCAGAGCATTGGTAGCAATAATTGAGCAAAATCAAATGGAAGATGGATTGGTGCAGATTCCAGTAGTTCTACAACCATATATGCAGGGCCAAAAAATCCTCCAATCTTGCAATTGGTAAATTGATTTTCCAATTGGTTATTCAGACTCTTCAATAGCGATGAGGACTTCGCCTTGGTTAACTTGGTCTCCAACTTCATAGTGTATTGCTGAAACCACACCATTGACTGGAGAGCAGATACGATTCTCCATTTTCATGGCTTCCAAAATTAGCAAAGTTTGTCCTTCGTCTACAGGTTCACCTACAGAGGCCATGACACTGAGGATTTTTCCGGGCATCGGTGAAGTCAAACCACCACTGTTAGCAAAAGTGCTGACTGCCCCTCGTTCTACAACATCTACTTTTGAAGTATGGCCGTTATGATGAACCCACCAAGTGTCACCTACCTTGACAATCACCAAGCGTTCTTCTCGATCGCCACGCTCGAGCAAAGCCTCGTTTGGAGATGTACCAAATGAAACGCGCCAATCTTGTAGATCTAAGAGCTCGCCTTCAGTTTCAATTTGAATTGCAGAGTAACCACTTGCGGTATCGATAACACCAACAGCCCAATTACTGCCATCTGTTTGATTGGTGAATTCCTTCATATTAAACACCTCATGGATAGCTCCTATACAATGAGGAAAATGGATTATATGGGTCAGGTGAATCTCCAAGTTCACCGCTTAATGACCCCAAGTGAAGGCCGGATTTTTCAGCACTTGCTGCAACGACAACAGCCGCTGCAGGGTCCCCGCCCGAATTCCAACCATCAGACCAAATTGATTCTATGAAATCGGTAGTTGTGTCTCCACTGGCAAACTTCTGATGAGTTATTACGCTTCTTAAGAATTCAATATTTGTAGTGACACCTAAAATTATGAAATCCTCTAATGCCCGAGACATGCGCTCAATTGCGCGCATCCTATCGGGGGCGTGAACAATGAGTTTGGCGAGCATTGGGTCGAAGTCAAGGCTCGCTTCATCACCTTGCCTAACACCAGTATCAAGACGGATACCCGGGCCCTCTGGTGGCCTAAAAATTGCTAAAGGCCCAGTTGCTGGCAAAAATCCATTGGCCGCATCTTCGGAATAAATTCGAGCCTCAATTGCCCAGCCACGTGGAAAAACTTCATCTTGAGAAATCGCTAATGGATGACCCGCAGCAATTCGTAATTGCTCTTGAACCAAATCGACACCTGTCACTAGTTCAGTCACAGGATGCTCCACTTGTAGGCGAGTGTTCATTTCTAGGAAGAAAAATTCGTCTCCCGAAAGTAAGAATTCAACAGTTCCAGCACCCACATAGTGTACTGCTTTGGCTGCATTTATCGCTGCCTCACCCATTTGTTCTCTCATCTCTGGAGAAATTGCCACGCTAGGTGCTTCTTCGATAACCTTCTGATGTCTCCTTTGGATACTACATTCTCGCTCAAGTAAGTGAATTGCACCACCATGGGTGTCACAGAGGATTTGGATCTCAATATGCCGAGGTGAAACTATTCGTCTTTCTAGATAGATGGTGTCATCTCCGAATGCTGAAAGTGCTTCACGTTTTGCCGAGAGATATGCCGCCTCAAGTTCCCCGGATGTTTCAACAGCCCGCATCCCTTTTCCACCACCTCCAGCGGAGGCTTTCAACAAAATTGGAAAACCCACTTCATTAGACAAACTACGTAATTGGTCAACAGTAGCATTCAGATTATCTTGAGAAGTTAGTTCAGCACCAGGCACCAAAGGGACTCCAGCATCAATCATCAATCTACGAGCTTTTACTTTATCACCCATTGAATCAATTGCTTTTGCTGGTGGCCCAATCCAAATTATTCCACTTGCTCCAACCAACTCTGCAAAATCTGCCCTTTCAGAAAGAAATCCGTAACCAGGGTGAAGGGCATCTGCTCTACTTTTTCTACAAGCATTGATTATCGAATTTGCTGAAAGATATGTTGATGCCAAATCATCACCTTCTAGGTGAACTGATTCATCTGCCAACTCAACGTGCAATGCATCTGCATCAGCGTCGTTGAAAACAGCGACTGTGGCTAACCCCATCTCTTGACAGCCTCGTATGATCCTGCAAGCAATTTCACCGCGGTTTGCAATCAAAACTTTACCGAATTTAAACGGCGCGTTTGCAATCCATGACGGAAAATCCATAGTTGCTCAATCCTCACTTTTCCATGCAGGTTGACGTCGCTCAATGAATGACGAAAGCCCTTCTTGACCTTCTGAAGAACCTCGCATCTCTGAAGTTTTATCCAGGGTCCATTGGCGTAGTTCCTCATCAGTTCCATTCCAACGGTCAAACTGTAATACCAAACGTTTTGCTTCCCCAACCGCACAAGGACCTGTTGTCAACACTTCAGAAACTACTTCTTGGATACTGTCAGTAAATTGTTCTGGAGATTCTACCTTCTCATCTATCATGCCAATTCGTAAAGCCTCATCAACTCCAATTCGATTTGCTAACATGGCGAGTCGTCGAGTTTGCGCACTTCCGAGTCTACGATAGACATAGGGTCCAATGACGGCTGGTAAAATTCCTAATTTACCCTCAGAAAGGGCAATTTTTGTTCTACTCTCACCAATCACATGGTCAACACAAGCAATTAATCCGGCACCCCCACCTAGTGCGACACCTTGGACAGCACCAATAGTAAAACAAGGGTGAGACCAAAGGCTGTTGAATAATCTATCAAGACGTTGGGCGTCGTTGCGATTTTGTTCAGATGTTTGTGCACCAGAAGCCTGCATCCAACCAATATCTGCCCCTGCGCAGAAATGTTTTCCATTTCCGGTTAATACAATTACTCTCAGATAAGGTTCGCCGTTACTGTCCTTCAACTGACCACGCTCACTTACTGAGCGATCTTTACCCCAATCAAGTAAATCACATAATTCTCCAATCAATTCTGGATTTAATGCATTGAACACATCTTCACGTTGTAAATTCAGATACCCCACTGGCCCCTCAATATTGAGGGTACACAAGCCGGTTTCCGGCATTAATTCTCCAATTGAAAAATCATTCATTGCAATTGCTCCTTCACATTCTAAATATACCATATTCTGAATCAGGGAATGGCCCATTCAGGGCGGCAGAAATACTCAGCCCCAATACATCTCTAGTATCCCTTGGGTCAATTATTCCATCATCCCACAATCGGGCAGTAGCATAGTATGGTGAACCTTCGGCTTCATACCTATCTAAGATTGGCTTTTGGAACTCGTCTAACTCTTCCCCTTCCATTGGTGCTTGACCTTCCCGTGCTCTCTGGTCTTGCTTAACTGTAGTCAATACACTTGATGCCTGAGGGCCACCCATTACTGATATTCTAGAATTAGGCCACATGAAAAGGAAGCGAGGGTCATACCCCCTACCACACATAGCATAATTCCCAGCGCCGTGAGACCCGCCAATGATTACTGTGAACTTAGGCACAGGGGCACAAGCAACTGCAGTTACCATTTTTGCCCCATCTTTAGCAATACCACCTGCCTCATATTCACTTCCAACCATGAAGCCAGTTATATTCTGCAAGAACACAATCGGAGTACCTCTCTGGCCACACAATTCAATGAAGTGGGTTGCTTTAAGTGCTGATTCTGAAAATAATATTCCATTGTTAGCAACGATTCCTACTGGATAACCGTGGATGCGGGCAAAACCACAAACAATTGTAGTTCCATAGCGAGACTTGAATTCGTGGAACCGTGAACCGTCAGTAATTCTAGCGATGACTTCCCTGACGTCATATGGCATTCTGTTATCTTCTGGAATAATCCCTAACAATTCTTCGGGGTCGTGATGTGGTGGTTCAGGAGTAGTTACATCTAGCGCAACTTTGTAAGGGGCTGGAAGATTCTCAACAATATTACGAACTATCCGCAGGCCATCTGGTTCGTCTTCAGCAAAATGATCTGCAACTCCCGATTCAACAGTATGAACTTCCGCACCGCCTAATGCTTCGGCTGTTACTTCCTCACCTGTTGCAGCTTTCACAAGTGGTGGACCTGCAAGGAAGATTGTCCCGTTATCTTTGACAATGATTGATTCATCACTCATTGCCGGCACATAAGCACCTCCTGCTGTACATGAGCCAAGGACTGCAGAAATCTGAGGAATGCCTTTGCCGCTCATTACTGCTTGATTGCGGAAAATCCTGCCAAAGTGTTCTCTATCGGGAAATACCTCATCTTGCAATGGCAAATATGCGCCACCTGAATCAACTAGATAGATGCAAGGCAAGCCATTCTCCTCAGCGATATTTTGGGCCCGGATGTGCTTTTTGACTGTCATTGGATAATATGAGCCACCTTTTACGGTTGCATCATTGGCTACGAACATACATTCACGGCCATGAACCATTCCTATGCCGGTTATGATTCCTGCACTGTGAGCGTTGCCATCATAAAGGCCGTTTGCTGCTAATTTACTCAATTCGAGAAAGGCGGTGCCAGGATCACAGATGGCTTCAATTCTCTCACGAGGCAACATTTTACCCCGACTTCGGTGGCGTTCCACGTACTTTCCACCTCCACCTTCCATTACAGCGTTCATACGGCCCTCCAATGCCGCCACAATAGCACGATTATGTTCTAAATTTGAGACATACTGTTTGTCACTAGTTCGCACCGAAGAAGGTAGTCTATCCATGTCGACCCATAGGGTCGAAATCAAACAGGTGTTTGAACGGTGCGGCTTCAAACACCCAACATAAGCCGTCCTAGGTCCCTAAGGCCCGGAGCGAGGCCGACGGTCAAAAGTCCAAGAACAACCAATAATCTAAGGTGAGATTGGCGTTTTTCCCATCGCCATTCAGCAAAGAACATTATGACCACCAAGGCTAAGGCCATTTTCACCACAAAAAATCCCCAGCCGCCACCAGAACCACCTTCATCTCCACCAGCCAAACGCATTACAAAAGTTGACAGAACATGCTTTTCAGAATAGCCAAAAAAATCAACACCTAACCATGATGCGAAACCATCTACAAGTTGACCATATACTGCTAACAATACGATAGGTGTTGCAAACGCAGCCCGCTTGACTAATTTTTCATTTTCTTCAAACTCTTCACCATCAAGACTTTCCCACTCTTTGATGGTCATCCCCTCCTCAAGTATGCCAGGTATTTTTCCTTCACCCATCAATCCCCTGAATGAATCCAAGCCCCTACGCCTAAGAATCAGAACAATAACGAAGGGGATTCCAAGAATTACAAATGCTGGCCAAATTGTTAATTCTCCGGCAACTAACTGTGTTTGGGCAAATCCCATCAGGCTAACCGCGTTCAAGATACAAGCACCAATTCCAGCATAAAGCAAAGAGCGCTCTAGTTGATTCCAATTATTTAACCAGTTATTCCACCTGAATTCTTCAACTTCAAAGAAGAACCAAAAGAAACCGGGAATCAGGATTACTACCGCAATACTGCCCTCGGCCGAAAAGTCATAGAACAGAATTAACTGACAAATAACCACCACCATCAATGGCAAAAATGTCAGGAACTTATCTTTTTGAGGGCTGGATTCCATCTCCTTCAAAATTGGAACAAACATCCCAATGAGTAAAATCCAGCCAGCAGTTTGGAAATGAATAATTGGTGAAACAAACCAAGAATCAACATTATCTGCGAAAAGTCCTGCGTCCTCATGTACTTCAACTAATACCGCCCATAGTATCCAAGGTAGTAATGAGTAGAGCATTCTATCATCACTTGAAATACCCCACTTTCGTATTAGTGCAGATAGACTGACAATGAAAGCCACTAGAAGAATATTATACGCAACAGTATCTACAAGATTGTAACTTGAATCACCATCACCTTCGCCAATAATCGGCTGTACGATGTTCAAGTCAATTATATCCCACAGGCCCCAGACATCAGCAAAAATTCCTAGCAGATAAGCGATTCCAGGTAATGCCATCCCCAAACCAATAATTGTGAATGCTAATAACTCATGTTTGGCAAACTCGGAATCAGGTAATGAACGTGGAAAACTAACATTTGGGGATGAGTCATTGTCCTGCTTATCAACAAAAACGTCGTCCTTCAAACCAGCATCTCCCGAAAATTCGGATTTGTCCTTGTCAGTGCTCATTGCACCGCCGAGTCGGCCATATCAAAAGAGGTTCACTCTTCTTCGTCATGGTCGTGGTCACAGTTTTCATCGTGGACGTGTTCTTCTTCCTCTTCTTCTGCAGCCTCTCTGAATTGGTGTACATCTCTAAACACGATTGTCTTGGCACCAACAGTGTCACGTAGTGAACGAATGAGTTGAAACTTTGCCATACCCCATGATTGGTCATATCCAAGGAACTCTGGAATTGTGATAGATACATCATCGCCGTCAAATTCTACTTCAAAGTCATCAGAACCTGTTGACATCTTTAGAAGAGTCATTACCATCTCGTCCTTCTCTTCAACAACCTTTGTGATTCGGTAATTATAACGCAGTGATTTACCCGCTAATTCGTGATTGAAATCAATTCGTGCCCGACCAGCACGGAACATGACTAAGGTACCTTTTCGGCCACCGATTTCGACTGGTCCTCCAACTTGTAAATTGTCAGGGTCCCTTACTTGGCGAGCCAATTGTTGTGGGCCCAACATTTCAACAGCACCCGGGTCACGCTCTCCGTATGCTTTGTCTGGTGAAATCTCAATATCGTAGTCAGTTTCAACTTCTGCTTCTTCTAGGCTTTCTTCAAAACCAGGAATCAACGCTCCAGCACCAATAGTGGTGCACAGAGGCTCATAAGTTCGTGACTCTTCATGAACGTCGTTTGACTTTGCAGTCTCCTCACGAGTGGTCTCAATTAGTTTTCCGGAATCAACCTCAAACAGGTCGTAATCAATGTAGACAATTGTGCCTTCTTCCATGAATATCACTTCAACCCCTAATGGGGCGAGCCGCCGACCGACTCCCCCTTTATGAGTGAAACGGTGAAATTATCCAATATCAGATGGAGGGAATCGGCTTACTGAGGCGCTGAACTGAGGTGATTGCGATTCCTAGAGTTGAGAGTACAATGATTAGCCACCCAGCCCACACAAGATGGCTGCCAGAGAGCTGGTAAACCGTTAATCGAACTCTGTCAAGACCAACATCGTCACTTTCTGAATCCATAATTCCAGATGCATTACCTAATGCTTGTGTTTGGGACCAATCAAAAATAAACACAGTATCACCAGTAATAGAAGTGTACCTATCTACCTCACTACGTGGGAAACTGTTTGAACTATCAAACCTCAACATCCCTGGATTAACTGTGTCGAGAAAATTACCTTGCTCGTCACGTATGTCAATTGTAGCACCTAGGAACCCATCTCCAACCGAAAAGCGCTCTTGGAATTCAGTATCATCTGGAGAAAGCACTGTCCAATCTTCAAAAGTTAGCAGGTACCCTTCATGAGAAACCTCTTGACCCTTTACCAACACTACTTGATGAGAAGGATCTGTTCGGTCAACTAGAGTAGTTGTGAATACGTGGCCTACCAGTAACAGTAGAATCCCTACATGCGCACTGTGAGCAAGCGCACTTCGCATCTTTGCAGGAGAATACCCCTTTGCAGTACGCATAAAGAGGTCTATCGCAAGACGTATTATTGAAGGGATTGCGACTATTAAAATCGGTAGCAACAACCAAGCTACTTCACCTCGGTTTATTGTATCACTAAACTGTGAATTGCTATCCCCTATGATAGGAATATTAAGGAATGCACCAACAACAATTCCTAAGATAATAAAACCTAATAGAAGAAAAGGAACCATTTTTTCAGGCACTGTATCTTTCCAAGAATATGTTGCTAAAGCAGCCGCAATTAACAAAATAAGTGGCGCGCCAAACATCTCATGCATTGGTAGAGAAGTCCCATCAACGCTAGCAACCAACAACATCCAAGTCAATGTGAAAAATGTCCCACCGATTACGATAGGTGCAAATAGCGATAGTCGAATTTGGGTTTTTCGTAATGAAAGTTCAGAAATGCGTTCCTTCAATGTCTGCTCATCTCCATCTTCAATATCAAGAACCAGCAATGGCCAAATGAAAGTTAACAAGCCAATTCCAGCAACATAAACCCCAATCAAATAAGCGTAAACTGAAGTCAATATGACAACGATGCCTGCCACTGTCCAAATCATTTCTGACTCTTTATCCGAACTCGCTTTCAACAGCATCAACAAAATAAGTAGAGTTGCAATTAATGGTTCATCAATGATTAATGATAACAAAATCACAGCAGCCATTGAGAATGCTTTCTCTCTATCAGCGAACAACTTCGCACCTGCAGGATCAGGTGGAAGCATGATTGCTACCAATGGAGATGCTGCTGCTATCAGTAGAATGAATGTAGGCAGCCGCTCAATTAGACTCGATTCAGCCCCAAACATATCAACAGTAATTAGCCAAGATAAAGGTAATAACAATATCAACCATAATGATAATCTAGACGAAAATTGCAAATTTTCTCCGCCACCAATTCTAGCCTGACGGCTAACCATAACCGCCACAGTGATTGCCAAAATTGCCACCAATGAAATGAGGTAAGTAATCACCTCTGTTCCACTTACCCCTGTGTTTTGTAAGTCAATTATTCGTAGTATTGCAGAATCACTTTGAGACCCAACATCTTCTGAGACAAAGGCGTGTACCGAGGCCCAAACACCATTGGCTCTAGTGACCATAGTAGCGTGGATAGAGAACCATCCAGGAAGGATTGCTAAAGGGAGGACGAAACCACTATTTTTCCCACCAGGAGTTACCCGTAGATGAAGTAAAAGGAGGAGCCCAAGCCAGGGCAAAAGGGATGCTGTTTCGACGGGATCCCAAGCCCAATACCCGCCCCAATCAAGCACTGTGTAAGCCCATAGCCCACCGAGTCCCACTCCAATCGTACCTACTACCAATGCTACTCTTGCTGGCGGCGTCACCATCTCACGAAGTCGAGAATCATCAACACCATCGTTACTAAGAACTGTAGACAAAGCCTTCAGCATCACAACCATACAAAGTGAGTAAAACAGGAAAACCAGTGGCGGATGGAAGACCATCAAATCGGTTTGCAGTAGTGGATTTAATTCACCTCGCCAATTGCTTTGTGCAAGCCTGAATGGTCGCATCATCATTGCAATAGAGAAGAGTGTTAGAATTGCGCCATTGACTAATTTACGAAATAGAATCGAACTCTCATCTTTCGCCGCATCTTGGAACGCAAGGCCACAGATTGCTAACAAACCAGCCCAAAGGAGGGTTGGCCCTTCTCTACTAGCCCAAACCGCACTGATACGATAGGCAAATGGCATCTCACTGCCACCGTAAAGACGAACCAAATCATAGTTTGTAGAATCACTGATAAATAGCCAACTTAGGGCGATGAAAGGTAAAATTTGGATTGTTGTGATGATTCGTGGGAACCACAATGATTGCTCCGCAGACAGATTTCGCCACGGCATCGAGATACCGGCTATGGAAACCGCGATTGCTAACCAAAGAAGCCACTGCACAATTGGTGCGAGTAGCCATCAACTGATGGCAATTTCGGCCGTAAGTAATCGCTGATTGTTGGATTACCAGCCATAGTATTTAGCCCGGCTATAACCAAAAGCCAACATCGCTGGAACTATTTTCTTGAAATATAAACTAGGTCTTCTAACAAGTAGGCGGATTCCAACCATTGCCTTTCCAGATATTCCCATCGAAGACATTTCTTCTGGGAAACATTTGCCCATTACTGACATATCAGAATCACTGAGTGAATACAAGGCTGTTTTTCCTCTCAGTATTTTTTCATATGGTGGAAACTCTCTTTTCCATTTGGATGAATATATGGCTAACTTGGAAGCGGTTATATCTCCAGCAGCGATTGCTTCAGCCGCAGTCTGAGCTGCAAATGATGCTGATTTCAAAGCCAAATGAGAACCTCCTTCAAACAGAGGTGAAGTGAAACCAGCCGCATCACCAATCAGCATTATTCCATCTGTATGAGTGACTTCATGTGGCCCGGAAATTGGTATAGTTCCGCCAAAACCTCGCAGTTTCATTCCTTCTTTCCGCCAGGGCGGATTGATCATTTCTAATCCCTTGAATTCCCCATTTTCTATGAATTGGTCTAGTGCCTTTACAGCACCCTTTTTATTCTCTGTAACTAACCCAATGTTAGCCCTTCCATCTGCCTTTGGTATCATCCAAAGATAACCTTTTTCGGCATATTTTGGCCAAATATAGAAATCCAAGTAACCATCTGTTGGAACTTCTAGTACCTCATATTGCATCCCTGCAACCACTTTAGGACGGGGGTTTAATTGCAAAATTTTTGAGCATACTCCAGCAACGCCAGAGGCATCAATTACAATCTTAGCTGTAATTGGAAATTGGTCCCCCTTACCCTGGCAAATCCAACCGCTGAAAACACCATCATTTTCTTGACGCTCAAGGCCTGTCAACTTGTGTGATAGGTGTAATTGTGCGCCCGCTTCAACTGCTTCCGCTGCTAACCACTGCTCAAACAAGTGCTTTTCTAGAACGTATCCCGGTTCACTTAATTTTTTTGCCGTTCCATCCGGAAACAGTACTCTAATACCATCAACAGGACGTGAAATTACTGAATCTGGAAGTTCAAGTTTTAGGTTGTTTACGGCTAAATCCGATATACATTCTCCGCAATGTACGGGAGTCCCAATCTCGTCATGATCTTCGATTAGGATGACATTGAGACCTTCTCTTGCACTGTGTAAAGCCGCAGCACCACCGCCAGGCCCGGCGCCAATGACCAAGACGTCACACTCTGTACCGGCTCCCTCCATGGGTTGTGATGAGGGGGGTCCCTTCATGAATAACGCGGTTACCAAATGTGGAATAATCTGGGTGAATTTGTTTGAATATCTCTCCTTGATGTTTCATAGGTGAGAGCCCCTCCGAGGGCTGTGGGATGGAGTAATCTGCAGCAATTTATCGCCGCCCTCGAGGAACAGGGAGATATGCTGCGCATTGCAAGACCGGTTGATGTAGAGTTAGAGGCGGGATGTATTGCCGACCGTCTTGTAAAGGGTGAAGGCAAGGCTGTAATTTTTGAGCAACCAAGATTACAGAATGGCAGCATATCCAAAATTCCCCTTGCAATGAATCTTTTTGGAACTAGAACTAGGGTGAAAACGGCTCTTGGCGTGGATGAGTTGGCAACTATTGGAAACCGACTCGTGGAATTGATGAAACCAGACATTGCCACAATTTCTAAGAAACCATGGAAAGGAATTGGCTTAGCCAAACAAGGTCTGCGAATGGCTCCAAAACGAGTCAGAAAAGGAGCATGTCAGGAAGTAGTCATGGAAAATCCAGACTTAACATCTCTTCCAATCCCCAAAACTTGGCCACAAGACGGTGGGCCGTTTATCACCCTACCATTAGTAGTCACGAAAGATCCAGTCAGCGGTGAGCAAAACCTCGGGATGTACCGCTCACAAATTTATGGCCCAACCGAATGTGGACTTCATTGGCAAATGCACAAACATGGTGCTGACCATGCTGATGCTAGCCTTGGTTCACTCAACAAAATACCTGTGGCAATTTGTCTAGGAGGGCCACCAGAATTAATTTTCAGCGCAATTTCACCTCTTCCTGACAATCTTTCTGAATTTATGTTCGCTTCCTTCTTAGCAAATCAGAGGCTGAAGTTAGTGAAAGCAACTACTCAAGATTTGTGGGTTCCAGCAGAGGCAGATGTTGTAATTGAAGGGTATTGTATCCCTGGCGAAACCAGACCAGAGGGCCCTTTTGGTGACCACTTCGGGCTGTATAGTTTAGAGGGGGATTACCCAGTGATGCACGTAACTGCAATCACTCATCGTTCTGATGCTATTGCACCAATGACAATTGTTGGACTTCCGCCTATGGAGGATGGATATATTGGCGAAGCAATTACAGATGCATTCCTGCCAATATTAAATTTTCAACACCGAGATATCGTTGATATGTTCGTGCCACTGCAGACTGGTTTCCATAATTTGGCGATTATTGCCGCGAAACAAAGATACCCACGTCAAGCACGAAAAACTTGCCTTGGTTTGTTGGGCGCTGGGCAATTAATGTTCACAAAAATTTCCGTTGCCGTTGACCCTGGCCACCCTGTAAAAGAACTGAATGCTCTTCTCGATGCTTTACATGAAAAAGTAGACCCACAGGCCGATTTGATAACAATACCTGGGATGGTTGCAGATACACTTGACACATCTTCACCATGGGAAAATGTTCACGATAAATTACTGATTGATGCCACAACATTACCAAGTGCCGATCCGAGAAAAGGAGGAGTCGGCTTACCTAGAGGAACGGGTTTCGATGAATCTCCAGATTGGCGCCGTGGACAGGTAGATGCTCCAGGAGTTTCAGTTGACTTCTGTGCAAAAGTCAGAGCGATGCAGGAAGTTAGCGAGGCAATTCTCCTTAGGCCATCAATTATGGTGATTACAACAAAAATTGATGACACACCTAGCCCAAGTAATGGAATGCAGGCAATTCTTGACCCCGCTGCATGGGCACTTCAAGTTGAAGCCAGTAGGGCTCAAAGGCAACGTATTTTCCAATTGATGAATTCAATTTGGCAATTGGAAGAATCTGAACATTTAAGATGGCTATTTATCACTGATGATGATGTGAAATTACATTCAGCAGGAGCAAATCAAAAATTGCTCTGGCAGTTAACCGTTAGATTTGATGTTGGTAGAGATTTACATTTTGATTCAAATCGTAGTAGGGTTTGCTGGGATGCCACCACCCCGATTCCGCACCCTGGTCGTAAAGCACTTGCAAGTGCTGGACAAGAAATATCAGCGCTAGATCCAATTCTTCCTATCAGAAGTTGGCCAGCAATCACTATTCACGGCCAAGAAACTCTTGCCAAAGTAACAAACATGGCAGGATATGATGGGTATGAACAGAGAGCTTGGGAACCAAATGTATCGAGGTGGTAGTTTGGGTGTAAAGCAAATTTTGGAATTCGTAAAAATTGAGCACACCCTCTTTTCCCTTCCCTTTGTGTTAATTGGGTATATTCTCGCTTACAATCAATTCATGCATGACCTTCCTGTTCCTGAACTTGGTTGGTTAAGAATGGACCTAATTTGGATTCTCATCGCGGCTGTGGGAGCCCGTGGCCTTGCAATGACTTTGAATCGTATTATTGATCGTGATGTTGATGCCGCCAACCCACGAACTGCAAACAGGCATTTGGTATCGGGAAATATGTCAATGCAAACGGCTTGGACTCTATCGGCAATTTTCCTTAGTATGCTACTTTTAGGCGCTTGGTTGCTCAACGAAGTTGCACTAATGATGGCTTGGCTTCCCGTCTTAGCCTTCGTTATCTACCCATACACTAAGCGTTACACCTGGTTGTGTCATTTATGGCTCGGATTGTGTCTTGGTCTTGCACCTGCCGGGGCTTGGGTTGCTATTGCAGCAGATGTGCATGGTTGGGCTGCAATTACAGGACTGCACGATGGATATACTGACCTTCTTTGGTATCCAACTATTTTCTTCATCTCCCTAGGGGTCGCATTTTGGATAACTGCCTTCGATATCAACTATGCACGCATGGATGTAGAGAGTGATCGAGAAAACGGGATTCATTCATTCCCTTCACGGTTC
The DNA here is from genome assembly GCA_964645485.1 of uncultured Candidatus Poseidoniales archaeon. GTDB lineage: Archaea > Thermoplasmatota > Poseidoniia > Poseidoniales > Thalassarchaeaceae > MGIIb-Q1. The sequence goes on along the minus strand of CAZXZO010000002.1, from coordinate 83,941 downwards.
TCAGAAGAAACTACCACGAGGACATCTGTACAACTAACCCTAGTATGGTTCGCATGCTTCGCTATCTCCAACCCCATGGATGAAATTTGGTTTCTAGGGGCTGCGGGAATAATGGCTATTGTGAACATCGCTGTAATACTACTTCGTGAAAAGTTTGCTGACTTCCAAAAGATGCTGTTTCGAGTGTCGATGCTAACGGGGTGGGTTCTTCTATTGGCCATAATGACAATTGAACCATCCAATGATGGGTTGTTAGACTGAGGTGATGAAATGGTGAAATTAGCAGTAATCACAGGCGGAAGTAGAGGTATTGGAGCCGCCACATCTAGGCGTCTGGCTAGTGAAGGTTACAGACTAATAATCACATACCATACAGATTCTCAATCTGCTGAAAGTGTAATTTCAGATGTAAGAGAAATCGGCTGTGATTGTGTTGCCGTAAAGGTTGACTGCTCTGATACCGGTGAGGTAATGGTTCTGGCAGACCATCCATGGATTCGAGAAGGTGTTGATGCTCTGGTATTGAATCATGCAATGTATGAACGTGGTAAGGCCGAGGAACTAACTCTTGAGGCACTTGAACAAACTATGAATGTCAATTTCACAGGCTCATTTCTTGTGTGGAAAGCACTCTCCCCATACCTCTCAAAAAGTGCATCAATCGTAGTATTAGGTAGTCAACTCGGAATTAAAGGGACTGCGACAGGTGCAGATTACTCCGCTTCAAAGGGTGCATTACACAGTTGGGCACGTTCACTCGCAATTGATGTAGCCCCGAATGGCCAAAGAGTAAATGTGGTTGCTCCAGGAACTATCAGTACAGACTTGGTGGCGAATGACACACCAAAGAAAAGAACTGCTAGGGAAGAAACAATTCCTATGGGAAGATTGGGAACTCCTGAAGAAGTTGCCAATGTGATTTCGTTCCTTTTGTCAGATGATTCTAGTTACATTACTGGTGCAATTTTACATGTCAACGGTGGATTATATCGACCATAAATTGAAGGGTCATCAATTGTGAGTGGATATTATGACAGAAAAAGACGTCGACCATTTTGATTTGTCTAAAGCAATTGAAGGTGCTGCTCTAGACTGGTTAGACCCCTCGGTAGCATGCTTCCAATTACATTCTGAATACAACACCGCAGGCGACCAAAAACAAGCAATTGAAAAATTAATTTCTCAATTCAATAATTCACAGGAAAGAGGTGTCCTTCTTGGTGTTACTGGCTCGGGTAAAACATTCGCTATGGCGCATATCATTGAAAGACTGAATATACCCACTTTAATTCTCAGCCACAATAAGACGTTGGCGCGTCAACTCTGGCAGGAAATGTCTTCACTATTTCCTGAAAATGCCGTGGAGTATTTTGTTAGTCATTATGACTATTATCAACCTGAAGCATATTTACCAAAACGCGACTTATACATCGATAAAGAATTACAGATGAACGAGCGGATTGAGCAGGAAAGATTCGCAACGGTGGCTTCACTTGTCTCACGACCTGATGTCATTACCATTGGAACAGTGTCCGCAATCTACGGACTCAATCCCCCAGAAACATTCCTAAAACAACATGCAAGAATATACGTCGGCCAATCTATCGAACCTTTGGATTTAGTCAAACAATTGGTAGAGTTGCAATATCAACGAGTAACAGGTGAAATCACTAGAGGTGAAATCCGTTGCCGTGGCGAGGTTGTTGATGTTTGGATGCCAAGTAGGGATGACCCACTTCGGATTCGATTCGACTTTGATGGAGTTACAAGAATTCAGGTTTGTGAAGCTGTTTCTTGGGAACCTCTTGATAATTTAGAGGAAGCGTGGGTCCATCCAAAAGAATTTTTCATGACTAGCCCAGAGAGATTCGCCCAAGCATTGGAAGATATTGAATTTGAGTTATCAGAGAGAACTGATGAATTGGAGAAAGAAGGCAAAGAGATGGAAGCCCATCGACTTGAGACTAGGACTAAGTTTGAATTAGAAATGCTTAGAGAAACTGGTCATTGCAAAGCCATAGAAAATTATTCCATGCATTTTGATGGCAGAACATATGGAGAAAGACCATTCTGTTTGCTTGATTTCTTTGCTGCGGCAGCTAATCAATTCCATGGTTCCCCTGAAAAGTTTCTTGTCATCATGGATGAAAGCCATGTGACATTACCTCAACTAAAAGGAATGTACGCAGGTGACCATTCGCGAAAGATGTCTTTGATTGAGCACGGTTTCAGATTACCTTCTGCGGCAGATAATAGGCCTTTACGCATAGATGAATTTCAAAACCTTGTCCCACAGATGTTGTACGTCTCAGCAACACCAGGAGAAAGGGAACTAAGACATCTTGCAGAAGTGACTGGGCAAGACGTCCCCCAAGAGTTGCTCCATGTACCAGGAGGTGGTGGAGTGGTTGAACCTGAATTACAAAAACCAAAAAAGACCCCAAGTATTCTCAAATCTCTTGAAAAAATTGACGGGGTTGTGCATATGGAAATCAGACCAACCGGGTTACTTGATCCGGAAATTGAGGTTCGCCCTACCGAGGGACAGGTGCAAGATTTACTTGACGAGATTAACAAGTGTGTAACGAATGGTGAACGAGTATTAGTTACTGTTTTGACTATTAAATTCGCTGAAGAAGTTTCCAGCTATTTACAGAGAATGGGCGTGAAAGCACATTACCTTCATTCTGAAATCGATACAATTGAAAGGTCTGAAATCATCAAGGCTTTGCGAATTGGTCACATCGATGTGATTGTAGGAATTAATTTGTTACGTGAAGGCCTTGACATTCCAGAAGTATCCTTGGTTGCAATTTTTGATGCCGACCGTCAGGGTTTCTTGCGTAATGAGAGGTCACTTCTACAAACAATTGGCCGAGCTTCGCGTAACGAAAACGGTAGAGTATTATTGTATGCTGATTCAATGTCTGACGCGATGAGTACATCTATTTTACAAACAATTGAAAGGCGGCAACGACAAGAAGAATTCAATTTGAAGAACAATATTGTCCCTAAAACAATCATCAAAGAATTGCCAACAATGGGAATTGAAGCAGAGGAATTGTTGGCTGGGACTGCTGGTACTGGTAGCAGTGGCGGTAAGAGATTTGTTGGTGGAACCACCGGTCAGAGTGGTAAAATTAAAGATGAAAGAGATTTGGCAAAACGATTAGACCTTGGCTCAGATGGATGGGGTTCTGAGGGCGAAACGGTTAGCAATGTAAGCCAACCTTCGTGGGCGAGTGTTGCATCTTCAATTTTGGAACAAGATAAAGCAACCCTAACTAGTGATGATACAGAAAAGGACGTAGATCTTGAAAGACTAATTGAAAGACTTGGAAAACAGATGAAACTGGCAGCAAGTAGACTTGAATTTGAGAAGGCTGCCCAATTGAGAGATCGAATTTTCCAATTGGAAAATCAGGGATAGCTCAAATCGGTCATTTTGAAAACAATGAGCCTCTGAAGGTCAGGTTATGGGGCGGAGACTTGAGATTGTCATCATGACCCAAGGGCCTGAACTCTACAGCACAACTCGATTGGCTGCTGCTGCTAGAAGAGAGGGGCATGGAGTTAGTTATCTCAACCCAACAAGATGTACAATTGATTTATCTCCCGATGGGGCAACTGTTCTCTATAATGGTGACAAAATTGTGCAACCAATGGATTGTATTGTGCCTAGAATTGGGGCTTCAATCACCCGCCATGGATTAACCATTCTCCGACAATTTCAGGCCGCAGGCGTCCCAGTCCTCAACCCAAGTAATGGAATTGGGGCGAGTAGGGATAAATTACGTGCTCTACAGCGTTTTGCCGCAGTGGAATTACCCATTCCTAGAACAGCATATGCAAGAGGAGCAGCCGATTTACACCCGTGTATCAAAACAGTGGGCGGTCCACCTGTAGTTCTGAAATTATTAGAAGGGACTCAAGGAATTGGAGTGATGCGCTGTGATACTGTTGCAAGTGCAGAATCAGTTATTGATGTGCTTGCTAGATTACATCAACCAATAATTGTTCAAGAGTATATCGCAGAATCCAAGGGAACTGATATCAGAGCAATTGTTGTTGGCGATAAAGTAGTAGCCGCAATGAGGAGAACGGGAAAGGGTGATGACTTCCGTAGCAATATTCACCGAGGTGGAACCGGTGACCAATTAGAACTTGAACCAGATATTGAGAGAATATGTATTGACGCTTGTAAATCCCTAAACATTCAATTCGGTGGAGTCGACTTATTGGAGTCTAGCCGAGGGCCATTGTTGATGGAAGTAAATTCATCACCTGGGCTTGAGGGAATAGAAAGAGCAACTGGAATTGATGTCGCAAATGAAGTGATAAAGGAAATTGAGAGGATTTGTGAATAACCGCTGTATTCATTTTGAGGCGGCTTGTCGGGTGATGTCATGGTAAACCAAGAAGACTTTGATTTGCCAGTGGTGGATTATGATTTCTCTACCACTGAAAATGCCTCCAAACTGTTGGACCAAATGGCAACTGCTGGTGGTTTTACAGCAACTAAATTAGCCCTAGCCCGCGACATTCTAGCAGATATGTTTCAGCAATTTGATGAGTCATCAAGTGAAGAAGGGAATAGCCAATTGAACTGGCTTTCTTTTCCTGCCTGCCTTTGTGCTACCGGAACACGTGGATTCTTCGTTGAAGCATTGAAAAGAAAAAGATTCAATGTTGTTGTCACAACTTGTGGAACTCTTGACCATGACATTGCCAGAAGTTTCAGTGATTATTATCATGGAGCATTCGAGTTAGATGATATCGAACTAGGTGAACAGGGCTTGAATCGATTAGGAAACGTGATTGTTCCAAATGCAAGTTATGGAGATATCATTGAGAAAATCGTAATGCCAATATTACAAGAAATTGACGATGAGAGGCGCTCAGAAAATCCCGAAAACCCGTGGCAAGGATTCGGGAGTGTAGAATTATGCTGGGCTTTGGGGGATCGGATTGATGATGAATCAAGTTTACTTCATTGGGCCGCCAAGCATCGAATTCCGATTATTATACCAGGTATTTATGATGGTTCTATTGGAGCTCAATTGTTCATGCATCGACAAAAAGCAAGGGACTTCAATCTTGATTTGTTAGAAGATCAACAAATTCTCTCTGACTTAATTTGGACCACAGACTCCTCCCATGCCTTGATGGTTGGAGGAGGAATCTCAAAACACCATGTTATTTGGTGGAATCAATATCGAGGAGGACTGGATTCTGCAGTGCAAATCACTACCGCCTCAGAACATGATGGTTCATTATCGGGTGCAAGACTCAAAGAAGCAATTAGTTGGGGGAAAATTCGTGCGGAAGCGCCTCAAATTGTTGTGGAGGGGGATGCTTCCTTACTCTTACCTCTGTTAGGTGCAAGTCTCTTCGCAGAACAATGAAAATACAAAATTGCACTAAAGTAATTGATGAGCAATGCATTCCATCAATCCAATTCTAAACGGAATTGAAGGGTGCCATCCCGTCAATCCAGCCTTTTGACACGCCTCATGAAGTGGGCCAAGGTTAGGCCTAGGTGGTGAGACCATTGGCTCGGTTTTTGGCTCAAAAATTTTTAAGTTATCTAATTGGAAAGTTTTTGATTCCGCTGCTTTGACCCTCTTGAAGAGCATCTCCAATTCACTTGACATCGCTTCATGGCTCCAACAACGTCTGCCACTCACATCAACCACACCACTTGGTAGATTAGTAAAAAAAACTGAAAGCATATCCACTACATCACGAACGTGAATCCAGTGCCTTGGCTCTCCTTCGGGCCTCTTTTCAATAGGATTGTTCAACCACGAAATTTGCTCTTCTATTTCCTTAGGACCCCACTTTCCAGACCCACCAGGGATATACAAATCGTGCAATACCAATTCACAGTGAGACTCGCTTGGGTACGGTTTACTTGTTGAGGGGCGGATTACTAAATCACATTTGACTGCTGGACCATTATCCCAGCATACGATGTGGACTCCATCAGCTGAATCAGTATCGATTTCTATCCTCTCAAGCCGCTCTTTTAATGACGAAAAGAAAACGCTCTCATCTCCTTGAAGGTTTACCATTTTTGGCATACCCTCACCTTCGTTGATTGTTGATTCATACAATTTCCCATTACACTAAACTGATGATTAACACTTTATTTTGCAATTTGATGCACTTTACCCATTGTAAATTCAATCAGACAACATCTAACCAAGTCTACTATCAAATCAATCTCTTTGGATGTTATTCCAAAGTGAGGGGTGAATCTGAGTGCATTCTTTCCGCCATGAATTACACCAAGGCCGTTTAATCTACACCACTCCTCTACACAATCAAAGCCAATAACAGGAAGAGTCTCTGGATCTAATTCTACGCACAGAAGCAGACCTGAACCTTGAACTAGGGTGATTTCATTAGGGAATTCTTTCTGTAATCCTGCAAGTTTTGTGAGAAATTCATCTCCCTTTTCAACAATGTTTTGCCGTACTTCTGGAGTAATCTTGTCGAGTACTTCTATTGCTGTTTCGAGTGCACGGGGATTTGTTGTCATGGTATTTCCATAAATTCCAACAACGTACAATTGCGCAGCACGCTCTGATAATCCTACAACAGAAAGAGGGAATTGCCCAGCATTGAGTGCTTTTGACCATGTCTCTAAGTCTGGGGCTTCAGCAGATTGAAATCCGGGATAATCGACAATTGAAAGACAGCCTTTGCCGCGGAATCCAGCCTGTATGGAATCAACTAACAACATGCTTCCATGTTCGGAAGTTAACCTTCTTGCTTCATCGTAAAACTCACGAGTTACTGCTTGTCCAGGAGAGCCCTCACCCTGCACTGGTTCTAAGGCTAATAATTCAATGAAAAAGTTCTCTTCCTCAGCTCTTGAAAATGCTGATTGTAATTCTTCAACATTGTTTGGTTCTACGATGATAACATTATCCCGCTTTCTGAAAGTAGCAAGATTATCTATGTATCCTTTTTTACAAGAATCCGATATTGAAGCCGGTCGTTGTGTTCTACCGTGGAATCCTTGTTTCAATGCGATTATCTTAATCGGTTTACCTTCATGACGTCCACCTGGACCAGTCATATTATTGGAATTTACATCAGCAATTCGCATACCGAGTGTCACTGATTCAGATCCACTATTTACACAGATGAATTTTGAAAAGGGACAAGTGCCCCGAGTATGACCAACTTCTCTGCGTAATGCATCGGTTAACTTCTTCTGGCTAAAAGAAGCAGTCATGACATTTGCCATAACCCAATTTTTTGACATGACGTTGATGACATTATTCGGGCCATGACCACCACCTAACATCCCATATCCACCGTTGTCGTGGACAACAGCTCCATGTGAAGTGATTATCCAAGGGCCACGAGCAGCAATTGCAACATAGGGATTCACTGTTGCAGAAGGATAAAAATTTATGAAATCTGATTGCAAGGTTTTGATTAATTCCGACTCATCCATCATTAAAAAATCTGGACCAAATTCAGCCGAGTAATCTTGGTGATTTTTTGATGCTTCTGAAATGGCGTCTACAAGATTTTGATCTGATGCAGCAAATTCAGTGATGACCGAGTCCTTCAAGCCAACAGTTTGGCGGGGTCCTGACCTCTTCCGAATTTCATCTAACAAAGACAAGAACGAATCTTCCATGTGAATTGGGAAGAGGAGTGCACTCATCAATTTATGCTGTGAGTAGAGCAAGATATATTATTGTGGAAATTATGAATTATATGCCCAAATTATCCAATTGAATTATCTATTTTTCAATTGGTAGTTTCATTAAAAAAAATGTGCCATCCGATCATTAACTTATCGAATAAAATCTTGTCAATTGTGAAGAAAAATCATTTTGAGAATTTTTTTAGGATTTTATATTGGAAACAGCGAATAATTTTGGAAAACTACGGGACCAAAAGAGATAATTCCTGCAAAATGGGAAGTCGCTAGTATTATCCGTCTTTCCTATTGGAAAACTTATTCGGATAATCATTCTAAACAGGCTATTCATATTGGTAAATTAAATGCATATCCCCAGTAGATTCAATTGAATTTTGATTATGTGGTCAATTGTCCAAATTTATAACAACCAATTGGTATATTCATGATTATCCGTCTTTTTCAATTGAATATCTGATTAGTTATTCGGCAGATAGTTAATATACTGACTCCGAGCGTAGGACATTGACCGAGACATGGGATGCACGGTAATAGAGAGGGAAAAAATATGACAGATGAATCATTTAGAATACAGGAATTGTTACAACGAGAAGTTTACGTGAAACAAACGCGAGTTGGAGTAATAGTGGGGGAGAGATATCACCCCAATGAAGAAAGAGTCCAATCTTTCAGATTACAGGTTGAGCCAGGTGTTGCGGACGAATTTATGCGCAAGCCTGCTGAGTTCGCTCCACTTTCAAAAGAACTCCTTCACAGCATTCAGTCGGATGGGAGTATCAAACTTACGAAGTCAATGAGGGAATTGCAACGCAGATGGCGAAACACAGTTCGTATCAATGAAAAATTATACGCCCCCGATGAACTACTTGACAGAGCAGTTCTTGACACCCAGGGTGAAGACCTCGGCGTAGTCATTGGGCTAGTCAAAATTAAGCGCACATATCGCGGCGTACAAGTAAAGGCTAGAGGAAATCTAAGAAGAAGATACAGATTAGAAAACGGTGTAATCAACATACCAGTTCAATTCCTAGCACGCACAAGCCCCCGGTTGGATGAGCTCATTCTTTCACGGACGTTTGACAAATTGATGGGACTCCCATCATATCTAAAGTTGAATTCAGGCGAAATAAACGAAGAAGACTTCGAAGAAGAAGAATGAGATTCCGAATCGGAACCGTTTAATTCAACCCCTCGGTGGCGCGGCTCACCCTTGGACGGGTAGCTTAGGTTGGTTGGAGCACCCGGCTGATAACCGGGAGGTCGCAGGTTCAAATCCTGCCTCGTCCACTCTTCAATTTCTCGAGGTGTGATTTTTCCCCTTTTGTTTTTGAAAAAACAGCCACTCAAATTACAACCAGGGGTGTCATTAGATATTACCCAACTAAACTTACTCAATTCTATTACCCATAATTTACACACAAAGGACATGAAGGTCCCACTAGTCGGAGTGTTTGAGGGGAGCGCCTGCCAGTAGTTTCAGGAAGTATTGATGGAGATCTTGCATCTGCATTAGCAAAACGTTTGGGTTTGGAACATCATGAATTAGTTGCTAGGCGATTTCCAGACTCAGAGGCATATGTTCGGGTGCCTGCAAAAAGTATTGATGCGGTTCGCTCTGAACCGGTTGTTGTAGTTGCTACAACTTTTCCTGATGACGGAATAGTTGAGGCATTACTAATGCTAGAAGCGATTCATGACGTTCGGTCAGGAAATCTCCAAAACCTGATGGGTGAAGGGCCAGAAAATCTTACGGACGTTGGCCCGGGAATCTTTCTTGCAGTTCCTTACTTTGGATATAGTAGGCAAGACAAGAGATTTCAGCAGGGAGAAGTTATCTCTGCTTCTCTAATTGTACGTCTATTAGCACGACATATCGACGGATTAATCGTTTTGGATTTACATGCACCTTCAGTATTGGATGATATCGATACTCCTGTTGAATTTGTATCTGCAATGCCCGAAATTGCTGAACACCTCAAAATCAATGTTAATCCAGACTTTATTCTAAGTCCTGATAAAGGCGCAGTCGAAAGAGCGACTCATGTTGCAAATCTAATAGGTTGCAAATTCTCATATCTCGAGAAGATAAGAATAGATGCGCACACGATTCAACACAAGCCAAAAGACTTGGATGTCGAAGGTTCAGTTGTTGCAATAGTGGATGATATGATTAGTACAGGAGGAACAATATGCAAAGCTAGTGATGCTTTGCTTTCCCAAGGCGCAAAAGAAGTTCATGCAGCATGTACACACGGTTTGTTTACTGGCGGGGCCATTACCAGACTTGATGACCATGTGAGTGGGGTGCATGCAACAGATTCTATTGCAAGCAATCCACGCGCTCTTGTCTCATCCGCTGCTGCTTTGGCAAGGGGTGTTGAGCAGTTGCGTGAGCGGTTGAATCTTTGAGCAGTCTCCCGAAATACCCCTCACTACACCATGCGGTGCGTTTATACAGACCACGCCCTCGGCGGAACACCTACAGGAGGAGAGAATCCTATGAGCGTACATATTGATTTTGAAACACCTGCCGATGTGCAGGACATGGTTTATGAGTTTGTGAAGAAGATTGAGAAGGAGAGCGGAAGCCACTTCAAGAAGGGGATGAATGAGGTCATCAAAGTATGCGAGCGAGGCGATGCTAAGCTCGTAATTATGGCTGAAAATGTCAACCCTGGAGAAATGATGGTTCCAATCCCAATGATCTGTAAAGAACGTGGTATCCCTTACATTTATGTCAAGGACCAAAGTTACCTTGGAGAGGCAGCTGGACTTCCAGTTGGGCGCCCAACATCAGCAATCGCAGTGATTGAGATGGATGGAGCAGCAGACGAATTCAAGGGCGTAGTTGCATCTGCTAAGGAATTAGCAGGAAACTGAGGTGACTTTGATGGCAGACGGTTGGCCGGCAGAAGTCGTTGAAATTGTAGGTCGAACCGGTATGACCGGTGAGGCTACCCAAGTCAAGGTTCGTGTCAATGATGCCCCAAATCCAAGAGATGTTGGGCGAATAATTACTCGCAATGTGTTGGGCCCAATTCGCATAGGTGATGTGTTGATGCTCCGTGATACTGGCCGTGAAGCACGTAAACTCGGAGGTCGATAAGATGCCTGAGCGACGTGTTTGCACTTTTAGTGGTGAAGAAATCGAACCCGGCACTGGCCAGATGTATGTTCGTAAGGACGGTACTGTATTGTGGTTCAAGAGCAGTAAAGCCCGCAAGAACATGGTGAATTTGAAGCGAAATTCTCGCAAAGTAAAGTGGACCCGCCACTATGTGAAAGGCGGCATCCAGTGAAAATTTTTGGTTCGCTCAAGCGTTTTGCTTAAACAGGGGAGGCGTCACGGCCGCTTCAGTGAGTTATATGCAGACAACGTTTGTGATGGTAAAACCCGATGGGGTTCAGAGAGGATTGGTTGGCAAGATTATTGCCCGTTTTGAGGAAAAGGGGCTCCGTTTGGTGGGTTTGAAGCAGTTGACACCCTCTCATGAATTAGCGGCGAGTCACTATGCCGTCCACTCAGAAAGACCATTCTACCCTGGACTACTAAAATTCATCACATCCGGACCTGTTGTAGCCATGGCTTGGAGTGGAGTAGAAGCCATCAAGGTGGCTCGAAATATCATCGGTCCAACAAATGGGCGTGATGCTGCCCCGGGAACAATTCGTGGGGATTGGGCGATGGATATAGGACACAACTTAATCCATGGCAGTGACGCTGAAGAAACTGCAGAATTTGAATTAGGACTTTGGTTCGCTGAGGGATTAGTAGATTGGACCCGGTCAGCAGAAGATTGGATTTACGAAGAATGAATTTTTGATTACAGGGGCAGGTGACATGGATGAAAGAGAGGAGACAACCCATTGTTGCAGTCCTCGGCCATGTTGACCACGGTAAAACTAGCCTGCTTGACCACATTCGCTCTCTAGGTTCTGAAAGACAGTCGTCAGTAATGGCAAGAGAAGCTGGTGGAATCACTCAACATATTGGGGCAACTGAAGTTCCCTCAGAGGTTCTTAACGACCTTTGTGCGCCCCTGATGGGTGGAAAAAATTTCAACTCACCTGGGCTTTTGTTTATTGACACGCCTGGACACCATTCTTTCTCCACACTCCGTACTAGGGGTGGGTCTCTAGCCGACATCGCAATTTTGGTAATTGACCTTGTTGATGGTTGTAAACCTCAGACCTTAGAGTCAATGCGTATCTTGAGGAAAGCAAAAACTCCATTCGTTGTTGCTTGCAATAAAGTCGATAGAATCCATGGATGGCAATCCAAAAATGGCAGAGCAATGGCACTTTCATTGAGAAATCAGACTGATGATGTGCTTGCTCTTTTTGACCAAAAATACTGGCAATTAGTTGGCCAATTCGGCGAACAAGAATTCAATCTTGAACGCTATGACCAAATTTCGGATTTTACGAAGAATATTGCACTCGTACCTTGCTCAGCCAAAGAAGGTGAGGGGATTCAAGACCTCCTAGCGGTAACTATTGGATTGGCTGAAAAATTCTTGGCTGATCAATTGGAAGATGTTGAGGGGAGTGCAGAAGCAACAGTTCTCGAAATGAAAGATGAGAGGGGGCTTGGAAAAACCTTGGACATCATTCTTCACAGGGGCACGATGAATAAGGGAGACGAAATTGCAATCGCTACTCCAACAGGCCCTCTGGTAACTAAAATCAAAGGCATGTTTTCGCCTCGAGGGATGTCTGAAATGAGAGATGCAGGCGACCGATGGGATTCTGTAAATTCCGTTTCAGCAGCGGCTGGATTGAAATTGAGTGCACCTGATATTGAGTCTATTTTAGCAGGAACGACACTGCGAGTAATCCCTGATGCTGACTCACGCCAGGAAATAATTGACAATATTGCGGAAGAGTGTGAAATTTCAATTGATTTAGACGAAGAAGGAATTGCTATCAAAGCTGATACATTGGGTGGATTGGAAGCACTTGCATTTGAAATCAGAGGAATGAAAGATTCTATTGGAAATCCAAGGGACATTAAAATTCGTTCTGCTACAATTGGCCCAATCAATCGTAAAGATGTCAGAAGTGCTGCGGTATCTGACGACCCGTATGAGAGAGTAATTCTTACTTTCAGTTCAGGTATACTAGCAGAAGCACAGGCTGATCTCAGTAGTGATGATTGTGATGTTTTACACGTTGGCTCGGATATTATTTACCATATTCTTGAAGAGTATGACGAATGGCTTGACGCGACAAAAAAGAGATTAGAGGAAGAAGGGCGTGAAAATGTCATCCACCCCGGCCGTATTTTAATTATGGAAGACCATATCTTCCGACGCTCCGGACCTGCTGTTGTAGGAGTCAGGGTGTTGGGTGGTAGAATTCACGTTGGACAACGGCTGTTGACTATTGAGGGAGAACGGGCAGGCCGGGTGAAATCTATACGGGATGGCGACCATGTTCTGAATGAAGCAAAACAGGGCGATGAATTGGCTGTGGCTATTGAAGGAATTACAATTGGCCGAGGTGTCGATGAAGGCGATGTACTACTAGTTGATGTTCCAGAGTCACATATCAGGAAATTACGCAAATTAAGTATTTCAAGTATTGAGGAAGAAATACTTGCTGAAATAATTGCTATTCATCGCCGTGATGACCATTTTTGGGGCCGGTAACCAGTGAATTGTGGTTGATGTTTCAACCCCCAACCCTTTAGTACGAATTGGGCGGGTCGGTTTTTGTAGAACGGAGTGATGGCAATGCAGACTACTATGGGAGGGGACGGACGAACCCGAGATTTGATTGCAACTGTAAGTGCAATTTCAAACGGATTGATGAATGAAGTATCAAAAGTCATCATAGGAAAACAAGAGAACTTGAGGAAGGTAAGTATAGGTATTCTCTCCAATGGAAATATGCTGCTAGAAGATTTCCCTGGACTAGCAAAGACACTACTTGCAAACACATTCGCAAGAGCACTGGGTTGTAAATTCAAGCGTGTTCAATTCACACCTGACTTGCTACCTTCAGATATTATGGGGACTTACATGTATGACCAAAAGGCTGGAGAATTCAAACTTCGACCTGGACCTCTATTCTCAAACATTCTTCTCGCTGACGAAATAAACCGTGCACCGCCGAAGACTCAGGCTGCTCTGCTTGAGGCAATGGAAGAAAAGCAAGTTACAATCGAAGGTATTACCCACAAATTACCAGCACCGTTTGTTGTATTGGCTACTCAAAATCCAATTGAACAAGAAGGAACCTATCCTCTACCAGAAGCACAAATGGACCGATTTTTGATGAAGATGTCTATGGGTTACCCAGACCGTTCCGAAGAAAAGGCGATTTTAGCTCGCAGAAAATTGCGAGGAAAGGATGACCACGATGTTCAACAAATCACTTCTCCAAAGAAAGTGGTGGCAATGCAAAAGGCACTGGAAACCGTGCACATAGACCCAGCAATTCTCTCTTATATTGTTGAAGTTGTCCAGAGAACCCGTGAAGATCACAGGGTAATCACCGGTGCTTCTCCGCGTGCTAGCCAATCATTGTTCAAGACTGGTCGTGCATCAGCAGCAATTGATGGCCGAGACTATGTGATTCCAGATGACATCAAGGGTGTTGCACTCCAAATTATTAGTCACAGAATCATGCTAAAGCCAGAAGCAAAGATTCGGGGAATCACAGGCATGCACATTACTCGCAAGATTCTCTCTGAAGTACCTGTCCCAGTAATCCAAACTGCTTGATTCAGATTGACGGCTTTTATGCCACTTGAGCACACAATCAATCGCGGTTATGATTAAGGTTCAAAGCAGAGCCCGTACCACACGAGGGGGGAGAGAGAGATGGACCCGTACAAAATGGTCATTGCATGCACCAACCAGAAAGGGGGTTGTGCGAAAACTACCACCGCGGTTAACCTAGCAACATCATTGGCAGAAGGTAATCCTGCTAGGGGTGTAGAACCTGCTAAAGTTCTCCTCGTAGACCTTGACCCTCAGGGTAATGCATCTACTTCTTTTGGTGTAGATAAAAGTAAACTCGGTAGAACTGTATACGACCTTTTGATGAATGACTTGGGAGAGGATCTCCCTATTTTGGATGAATATTTGATTTCTCCTGAAATACTGACTGATTCAATGCGTGAGGCTTGGAAAAACCAACATCGGTACGAAAAAGATGGGGCGAAGAAAGAGAGGAAGGTTCCAAAGCATATCAAAGTGGAAAATCTGTGGTTACTGCCGTCAAACATTCAATTATCGGGTGCTGAAATTGAATTGGCAACTAGAATCGGTAGAGAAACTCGGCTGAAAGAGGGGCTTGCAAGCGCAATTCATGAGTTTGATTACATCATTATCGATACACCGCCGAGTCTTGGCTTACTAACCATTAACGCCCTTGCTGCAGCAAACTGGGTATTGATTCCAGTGCAGACTGAATATTATGCCCTTGAAGGCATGAGCCAATTAATGAATTCAATCAAGTTGATTCAACGAAGAATTAACCCTCATCTCAAATTATTTGGAATCGCACTTACGATGTATCAAAAAACTAGACTTTGCAACACAGTTTCATCTGAAGTTAGAAGGCACTTTGACAAACAAGTATTTGGAACAATGATTCCGAGAATAATTTCAATCGCAGAAGCACCATTAGAAGGCGCTCCTGTTGTCATTTTAAAGAAGCCTACCAAGAAAAATAAAGGTTCACAAGCATATTGGTCATTAGCCAAAGAAGTCTCAGACCGTGTTAAAAAATTACGTTATAAATACGGTGTAAACGAGACGAGTAGACTCAAATTACATCACTTAAAACAAGCTGAATAATGTACTACAAGATACATCGGCTGTAAAGCGATTATATGGCAAATCACAATTTTATTCCTTCTTGTAACCGTCATCCTTCTATAGATGTCTTGATTCACGGTGAATAAGTGATAAAATGGGTTCACCAGATATGACATCAATTAGTGTAAGTTTTGAGGTAAGAAGGCAACTAAATTCAATGCGAGCATTGGGGAATTACAAGAGTGTTGACGAATTCCTTCAACAATTATTGAAGGAGCACCGACTCAATCAGATTAGTAGGGATAGTGATGCCCTTCAACAAGCACTTGGATCAATGGATGATATTGATGTGAGTGGATTAATTGCGAAACTTGAACTTTCACCATTTCAGGAGTGAAAAAAATGAAAGGACAGGCTCCAGCATATTGGATTAACTCGGGTACTTTAGTGAACGGACTGTTCAACAAGGATAGTGATGAGAATAAGTTACTCAAACTTGCTGCGTGTAATACCATCGAACTGCATGCTACTAAGAAAACCTGGAATACATTACTCTGGTTACTGGTTAATAATCTCAAAAAAGATGGGAAGCCCGCTTTGTCTGGCACCGAATTAGGGGAATTAAAGACTCGAATCCCAGTTGATTTTCATTGAGAAAACAGTTAGAACTCATTGTTTGTTCTTTGCATCCCACCACTGGTGACCATAGTAGACCCACTGCTCTGTAGTCCAACCCGCTGGTAATCCACCTTCTGGTAAAGGAGGTGCACCCTCTGGCATTTCAATAGTCGCGGATGTATCTGGTGTTGGCTGGCTCTCAACTGCTACTGGTTCTGGTTCTGGCTCAGGTTCTGGCTCAGGTTCTGAGGTGTCATCCGACTCTTCCGTAGGTGATTCAGATTCACCAGTAAACATACTTGAGTCAGGGACAGAGGATGGTTTCTCGATTTCTTCAGCAAGGTCCCATAATTCATCCTCAGTAACTCCATCACCGAGTTTTTCATCCTCCCAGCCTTTTTGTTCTGTGATTCCACCGCGAGTCTCAAATTCTTCTCCTTCTTCAAATGCTTGCAACTCTTTTGTCGCATCCTGGTGGCTGTATTGAGCATCAGGTGCTCGCTTTGCGATAGATGTCCGAATAATTCCAACTAATCCCCACACTGCTAAAATTCCTGCAATCAAAGCGACTCCAATGCCACCTCCATAAATCAAGAATTCTTTCATTAACTTCGAGCGCTTTTCACTCGCTGTCATTTCATCTTCACTATTTGAATTATCTACTGGAATGTATACGGATTCGCAATTAGAGTAATCTGTTGGGTTCTTGACACAATACTGTTCAAGCGTGTTAACTGTAGGGTCAAGGTCATCCCAGTCGGCATTATCTCCAACTCCGTCCCGGTCACTGTCGACCCATTCACTCTTGTTGTTCGACCAATCGGTAAGCCCATCTTGCTCACCGCTATCTTCGTATCCATCTCCATCGTTGTCAATGCAACCAAATCTCTGTATTGTGACATAAATATTAGTTTCAGTATCGAAAAAGATTCCACGGGTGCTGTTACCCCATTCTGCAGGACACCAATCAGGGTTATTTCCGGTTAAGTTATCTCCATAATTATCATCATCGGTATCACACCACTGTGTTGCATCCTGTGGGTATGCATCAGCCCCATTTGGATAATTTGATGAGCACTCCTGGTCATCACCACGAGGGTCGCTATAGCCATCGTTGTCTGAATCAGGACAGCCATTTCTGTCCTTGTATGAATTCCCAGCCGATGTTGGGCAATCATCTGGATTGGTACCGTTTGGGTTGTCACCTAATTGGTCACCATCAGAATCTAACCATTGTGATATATCATTTGGGAATGCATCCGCATCTTGACCTAATGGGTTATCTCCATATCCATCTCCATCACTATCTTGATGTTGAGTTGGATTAAATGGAAATAAATCTCCATTATTCCCACTGGCGTTATCACCACGACCATCGCCATCAGAATCTAACCATTGGGTCGGGTCTTGAGGGTATTTATCGGGGTTGTTTCCAAGTTGGTTATCTCCATACCCATCGCCATCAGAATCTGTTTGTTGGGTTGAATCGTTAGGGAATTCATCTACCGCGTCAACAACTTCATCTCCATCACTATCTAAATCGAACATGATAATATCAGATTTGTCAGAGAAAGTTGCCAACAAGAAAAAGGAGTTATCTTGGCCAAGTTTTACGCTGATAATCTCCCCTAGTGAAGAAAATTTACTCATTTCGGACAAATCAGTGCCATTTAAAATTGTAAGATGGCCATTGTGAGTCCCGACAATTAAAGTGCCATCCGAATTTTGGGCTACTGTTCTGATTATTCCGCCACTGGATAGATAAATATCCCCAGTCTTTTGCCAATCAGAAGTTGAATATGTTATCAACTGACCCGTAGTAGATGTGGTAACTAGAGTATCCCCGCCATCGATTAGATACAATCCTGCAACATCACTTTGAATATCCATCATCTCATGAACCATAGAGCCATTTGGTGCTGAGACTCTAACGATTGAATCTCTGCCTCCAGTTATCACACTTCCATTTGTCATGCCAAGTACTGCTGTCACTTTGATGAGATGTGTTTGAGTTGTGACCCCCGTCGCTGCTGTGTCGTCATACTCTGCCGCATAACGATAGGCTCTATCACCAACCCATAAGTCACCATTCCCATCCCAACCAAGAGAGTCAACACCTCCAACGATGTTGATTGAATATAGCAATTGATGGAATTCAGTTGATATCACCTGAACCCCAGCATCAGTACCTAAAGCAAGTCGGTGTTGAGAATTATCTATCGCTCCACTGGTAATTGACACATTTAATGTGTAATTCCATGCTTCAGTCACTGTGCCATCATTTTTTATTTCTAATGCCATTACGAAACCTGTTTCATTGACGACTACCGAATAGCCATCATAAGTTTGCCACATCCCAACTGAATGGCTGTCAATATCAGATACAACACCAGCATTTGCAAGTGATGATGCTGATGCTGTAGTGGATGCAAGTAGAGGAATCATAACGCCAATGAGCATTAGGGATGAGAGGGTCAGCGAGGCGCGCATGCTCCGTTGAGGAGCATTCTACCTTTGAATGCGGTGGTAGGTTGATTTTGAGTAAATGACCTACGGTCAACTCAATTATTTTGCACTCATTCTTCTTCTTCTGAACTTTGTATTGGAGTTAAAGTGGTGGTCACCGGAGTTAGTTTTGCAACTTTTGGAGCCGCTTCAGGAACTAGTACTTTGACGGGGTCTGTCATTGAAATAATGTTAGCAGTTTCAATTTTCTTTGGTTGTAATACTGGCTTTCGAACTGGCTTTAATATCTCTGCTGGAATATCTGTGGTATCAATTGGAGGACTCCTCTCAGAAGGTTCCGGCCTTTCTCGAACTAGTTTTCCGCCCCCGGGTGGACCGCGCACTGGTTTTGTCTCTACACTTCCCTCTGTATTCACGTCATCGCGAATCAATTTGCCTCCACCTGGCGGACCTCTTGATACAGGGGTTGGTTCTTCAGGTTGTGACTGAGATTGAGCATCTATTTCTTCTAGAGTAGCTAATTCTGAAATTACTGAACTGATTTCTAATTCTTCATCCTTATCCCAATCATCTTCGATTGTCTCTTTTGGTGAGTCAATGCCTGAAGGTTCTTCGGGTTCTTTTGTTTCAAGCGCAGGTAGTCCTACTTCTTCTGCAATATCACTTAGAGAACGGGTTTCTTTAGGTGCTTCACCTTCAACCCTGATAGGCGCTCTGACTGGTGCTAAGCGCTCAGCCATAGTTGAACCGATTGATGGTTTGGGAATTTTTGTTGCTGGCGTGGCCGCTGTTGCTGCCGAAGCCTGTCCAATAGGTGCTCGTGAAGGTGCTAATCGCCCTCCAGCACCTGCTCCAAGAGCGGGGGGTGCCGAGGCCTTTGCAGGCCCACCAAGAGTTGATGACTTTGGTTGTCCTAATCTGCCCCCTCCAACAAGGCCACCTTGGCGAACAGCAGTCTCAGGCATCTGGCCCTGGGCACCTTCCAATGCACCCATCCATCTCTGGCGGCGGTCCAATACTGTATCTTGATTCTCAAGGTTTTCAGCCTCATCCTCTAACTGCTGCAAGCGAACTTGGTCTTCCAAATCTTCCTCTGAAACAAGATTACGCTCAAGTTGTGTTCGAATCTTTTCTTCTGCAACTTGTTTGAATTCTTCTGAGCGTTGCTCAAGTGTTGCAAGACGCTCACGAATTTCTGCTCTCTTTACTGCAAGTTGTGCTTCAATTTCTGCACGTATTTCGGATTCACGGCGGCGAACTTCAATGAGGGCTTTGTTACGCATAATTTCTTCACGCTTGGAAAGTTGGCGTTCTAATTGATCGGTTACTTCTGTTTCCTTTCTAGATCTAAACTCTCGTAGTCTTGATTCCATCTCTACCTCAAGTTCCATTGAGGTCTCCTGCTTTAACAGGTCAAGTGAGGTCTCTTGAGATATCTTTTCGTTACGAACTCGAGCATCAATCTCAGCCATAATTTGTCGTTGTACTGCTGACTCCTTAGAGCGGTATTCTTGTTCTAATTGGTCAATCCATTCTTGCTTCCTACCTTCAAAGGATGAAGTTAGTTGTTGTCGGAGTTCAATTTCTCTATCATGGCGGAATCGAGATAGGCGACTAGATATTTCAGATTCTCGTGAACGGCGGTAAGTTTCAAATTCACCCTCCATTCGATCTTGAAGGACATCTTCCAATTCGATGTTTAGAGCTTGTTCAATCTCATCAATTGACTGACTGAAAGTTAAGTCATAACGCTCACGGAGACGCTGTTTCCGTTCTGCGATTCGTTCACCATACTGGGTTTGAAGTTCATTCAGAATGGATGCTCGCACTTCATCGCGTTTACGCGCAACTGCTAACTCCAAATCTTGTTGCATTCGCTCTTCGAGTTGTTCGGTTTCCGATGTAAGGCGTTGCTCTAGTTCGTCTTGGAGGTCTTTTGCAATCTCTTCCTCCATTCTATGGGCGCGATGTTCATACTCGCTTCTGAGGCGAGCCTCGCGAGCGCGCAGACGACTGCGTAATTGCCCCTCAAGGCGACGGCGAATTCCATCCCGGAGTTGTATTTCCCTTTCTGAAAGACGTGAATGTTGCTCAGCTTCAATGATTTCTGCTTGGCGTGTCTCTTCAGACTTTAATTGAACTTCCATCTCTTCTTTCAATTCTGATTCTAGACTCGACAACTGTTCCTGGAGTGCTTGGGTTGCCTCAATTTCCATTTTCTCCTGTAAAAATGCGCGACGACGGTCAAACTCTTTGTTCATATCACTGGAAAGTTGTGAGTGAAGTTGTTCACGGCTTGCACTTAGGCGGCGTTCCCGTTCAACCTCTAGTTGCTCTCGAAGTGATATCTCTTCACGCTCAAGCCTCATATCCAATTCTTCGCGTAATATCTCTTCTTCCCGACCAAGTGTTTCTTTCTCTAGACGCGAAAGTTCTGATTCCATCTCACTCCGCATTTCTGACTCAAGATTCTTGAGAATAGATTGGTGTTCCATCTGGAGAGCACGGCCCATTGAGCCCTTAGCAGCGGAGAGCCTTTCTGCTTGGTCTTTCAACCTAAGACGGCGTTCTCTTCCAAGGCTACGGCGAAGACCTTCTTCGTTAGTCAAATTCTTAGTAATCTGGCCGGCTCTCTCCAAAGATGGTGAATCTGTACCAGTGATTTCATGACGTAATTCAGCAAGTGAATGATCGCTTCCACCAACGACCTGCTTCTTCAATTCTGCTAACTTCGCTTCTGTTTCAGTCAGGATCCCATCCCCTGGAGCCCATTGCTCCTAGTACAAACCTGCAAGTCTCTTCCTATTTGAGTGAGCAGGGTGACATTATCCGTCAAACGGCAATTCACATACCCTAAGGGTATAATGCCAAAGAAGCGTTTGCTTAATGCTAAACAGGGATCAAAATGTGACCTTAAACTCATCATCACAAGCAGGACAGGTAATCTGACGCGAGCCCGGTCGGGGCTTGAGGCGTAGGCGACGCTCACAGGAAGGGCAAGTAATCTCTACCTTGACAACCTTTGGTTTCACGACAATTTGATTTGAGCAGGAAGAACAGGCTACTTTTGCAGGTCTCTCTTCGAGCCCACAAACCAAAACTTTTGAGCAATTTGGACAGGCAAACCGTTCATCTGCCCACTCTCTTCGTGTGGCTTCGTGTTCAACATTCGCTACTGCACCACACAGGGCACAAGTCTTGGTCCCCAAACCTAGAGGTAGTAAACCATCACAATTTGGGCAATTGATTAATGGTGGTGAAATATTTGATTCTATTTCTAATTGGCTATTATCAACCTCTACTTCTTCCTCAGACATTTATTCACCTCAGTTTCGTGGTTTACCAATGATGAGGATTCCGCCGGGCGTGAAAGTGAATGGTAAATCAAGTTCAACTCCCCACTCCTCGGCTACACTTTCCAGCATTTTTTTTGCCGCAATTGAATCTCTTGCAGAACCTGAAATTTCAACCCAGTGAACATCAGCCCCTCTCCTTATTAGGGCAGAGACTTCATCTGGAAGGCCGGATAAATCTGGTTGATTCACACTCACTCCAGCCTCTAATTCAATTGGCCCCGTAAGTCGCCACCATCGTGCTCTTCCCTGGTCACGATGATTCTCAATGATGCCAGCACTTACGAGTTGTTTGAGATGATGATATAGATGATAGCGAGTTACTCCTATAGTTTCTTGAATTTGCACTGTTGATTTTTCCTCAACATTTTGCAAGGTTTCGACAATACCTCTTCTAGTTTCGTGAGCTAAGGCCACTTGCCGCGAATCTCCTCGAATCTTTGCCATTCTTATTCTCCCCGTTGTTGTCTAACACTCAGCACTATGCTATAACAAGTTGCCACATTTAATTACTTGCAGTTACCATTGATTTTAGGGAACTCCATGCCTCTACGCAATCCTTTCCAAGTTGTTCAAACAAATTGCCAACTGTACCTAATTTACTCATATTTTCATCTGCTAACCAGACTCCATTTAGTAAGGTAATCAACGCACTCGCTTCGTGAACAAACACCCCTAGCGCTAGGCTATCATGCCAGCGATAAAGTACTGAAATCACTAAGACGAAGGTGACAACTAGAGAAATTGCTAGATTAATATTTACAATGAATCTCGTCTTTTTAGATAGACGAATTAAGCGAGACAATATGCGTGGGTCATTCGATGGAATTAGAACGTCTGCGGCTTCAAGGTTAACACTCTCTCCACTTCCAACTGCAACCCCTACATCCGCAGCCGCTAGTGCTGCAGCATCGTTGAAGCCATCTCCGGCCATCATTGTGCAAAGTGCTTGACTGCGGCGCTCTACCCAGATAGCCTTGCCATCTGGGTCTATGTCCCCACGACAAAATTTTGAATCTATTCCAAGTTCCTTCCCAAGTGCTTCAACTGCTGGTTGAGAATCGCCGGAAAGTAATTCCACAGAGATACCAAGTTCGGTTAAATCATTGACGAGAGATTTTGCACCAACCCGTAAGTCATCATTGATGAAAGTAAATACGGCAATCGCATCATTACTCTTGGCAAGAATTGACACACCAAGCCCTTTCATTCGGGCATCATTAGCTGCATCTTCTAGGGCATCTGTGATGTTAACTCCTTCATTAGATAGCCACTCTTGGCTTCCTAGACGGACAATTGACCTGCCATTTTTCCCTTTTACTCCTGCTACACCATCTGTTAATGACTTAATTTCAATTGGTTGAGCCTCTTCACTCTGGGCTGCCAACATGATTGTTGATGCGTATGGATGGTTACTTCGTGCTTCTAGCCCAGCAGCAAGAGAAAGTGCCTCAAGCATAGAAACACCATCTGCTAGGACTAATGAACTAAGTTGAGGATGTCCACTTGTCAATGTTCCAGTCTTGTCGAGTAATGCTAAATCAACTCTAGCCGCCCTCTCAAGAACATCACCTCCACGCGCAATTACACCTTGGTGGGCTGCAGTGGATAGAGCAGTTGCGTGTGGAATTGGAGCCGCTAAAAGCAAGGCACAGGGACAAGCAACTACCCACAGTAGCAACATCATCATCCATTCACCATAGAACAGAGCAACTGCAATGCCTCCAATCAGTACAGTAGGTACCCAAAATTTCGTGAACAATTCTACGGAAGATTGGAGTCGAGGAGGCTTATCTCGGTAAGTATGTACACTGTCAATTAAATTTGAAAGAGTTGTATCCTCACCAACGGCTGAAACTTCAATCAATATTGGCCCCCTCAGAAGCACTAACCCCGCCTCTACGAAGTCTCCTTCTTCGACTCTTATTGGTACACTTTCCCCAGTCAAGGGAGCCCGGTCTATTTGCCCAACACCTTCGGTGATAATTCCGTCTACTGGAATCAACTCACCACTTCTGACCTCCACCTTTGCTCCAGGAAAAACCAGTTCAATCGGAATTTCTTCGGGTTCTGGACGCGCTGGTTCAAGCGATGATAATGGGGATAAACCTGTGCTAAATGTTGTCGTTGAGACCGTACCCAAGCGTGGATTCATGCCTGAAACTACTCTTGCCACTCGGGGTAAGCGGTCTAATCCACCCTGCATTGCATTTCTTGCCCGAACAAGGGCTGATGACTCTAAATGACCACTTACAGATTCTAATAATACAACCATTAATGCTTCGACCCAGTGTTGTAAAATTACCGCACCGATTACTGCCATTGTGGTAAGTATTTG
The DNA here is from genome assembly GCA_964645485.1 of uncultured Candidatus Poseidoniales archaeon. Classification (GTDB taxonomy): domain Archaea; phylum Thermoplasmatota; class Poseidoniia; order Poseidoniales; family Thalassarchaeaceae; genus MGIIb-Q1. The sequence goes on along the minus strand of CAZXZO010000002.1, from coordinate 59,710 downwards.
AAATCCAAGAACACGATTCCTGACACTCGCAATCGCTTCTAAGAACATTCTATAACCACCAATAATTGTGCCAAAAAGCCCGATTCCACCGATTAGTATTGCTGGAGTTGAAAATGCTTCTAAGAGGAGAATAATTGGTAATAGAACAAATGCGATGGATGCACCAATCAAGCGCCAATGTTCGGTTGAAAGCCCGGAAATATCACCTTTTACCAACTCAACATTTTTCCCTGTCATTCTCTCTAGTGCATGTTCGTGTTCTTGACGAGTGAGCGGCAACAAAGAAGGTGGCCGCTGGATCATAATATCGTTACCTTCTAAGTGAACATCGAGTACACCTGGAGCAGATTGGAGGAGTCGCTTCAAAGAGGGTTGGTCACAACCCTGCCGCTTCATTACCGATTCAACAGTAACACCAGATAATTTGAACCAATCAACATCTGGCTCATGGCCTAGGCTTGATAATATACGATTAGCTCTAGAAAGGTCACCCTTTCCAAGATCAATCCCGATACGGACCATTCCTTCAGCATGGCTTATTTTACATGAGGCAACTGCTGGATTTTTTATTGTAGCAGAACTCGCTTTCATTGCGCAATCCGGGCAATCCATTCCTTTGATTGGCCATTCAAAATCATGAACACCGTCGGTAACTAATTCAGCAGAAAAATACTCCTCATCCCTTTTTGGCAAAATATCTTTCAGGGGAATTATTTGGTCTTTGGGAAGTGAAACTAAATCATTTGAATCCACTTGAGAGTCAGTATCCTCAGCAATTTTATCTTTGATGATTTTATCTTCAGATGTTGCCGATTCATCTTCACCATCATCTTCGAAAAAGATGAATCCCTCCGATTCATCCTCACGCTTGCGCATAACCCAACCTATTGCCTCCCCTGTTTGAATGTGTGCCTCTAACAATATGATGAATTAACCACATATTGTTCAATTGGAAAAGTGATTTTTATATTGGAGAATTCACTTACCTTTACTGCCTTTGTCAACATTCATTTAGATAGAATAATTTGCAGTGAGGAAGGAGAATGAATGAAATTGGTTGGTGCAGGGAGCAGGATTCGAAATCCTCAATCTGGACTGATGGAAGCGTCTGAGAGCAGAGGGAAGGTTGAGGATGCGAAGGTTGCACAGCAACCTGATGCACTGCGAAGCAGGTTCGACGTTAGCGTTTTGCGCTCTCTGCACGATGAAGGCATGAGTAATCAAAGTGCAGGGAGCAGGATTTCAAACGGTCTGACGCTTCCTTCCCTTTGGTCAGTCCAGCGGCAAACTCCAGCGAGTTTTGTTGAAGTAAGATGGATTAAAACTCGCGGAGTTCGAATCCTGTCCTGATTAAATCTGTTGAAATCTTATGAAATCTGATGCAGGGAGCAGGATTCAAAATCCTCAATCTGGACTGATGGAAGCGTCTGAGAGCAGAGGGAAGGTTGAGGATGCGAAGGTTGCACAGCAACCTGATGCACTGCGAAGCAGGTTCGACGTTAGCGTTTTGCGCTCTCTGCACGATGAAGGCATGAGTAATCAAAGTGCAGGGAGCAGGATTCGAACCTGCGAAGCACTAAGCAGTGGATCTTGAGCCCACCCCCTTTGACCGCTCGGGTACCCCTGCGTGTAAGTTGAGGGGGAAGCCAATCCACCTTCAAATATACGGTCAAAGCTGGGTTCGGTTTCACAGGGTAAACAACAAGAAAATGGGCCTGTGACAATTGAAATCTTGTTATTCAAACGCAGCGCGGCGAAGCCGAAAACTCTCTCACCGCTGCGCCCGCGGTGAGAGGTCGGGTACCCCTGAGTGGTAACTTGGTGGATGCTTCCCTTTGTCATTCTTCCTCAAGCATTGATGTGCTCTTAGTTAGGATTTCGGGTGGAGGTCCTGCACCTTCGGGCCATTCATCCGGAGCCCACGGAGGTGGAGGCGGAGCATCTTCGTCCTCTTCATCATCCCATTCTTCATCACTACGTCTTATCGCTGCAGTAACAACCATCAAAACGACTGATATTAGTAAAATCATCAAACCAATTGCTGCTGGTGAGTCAAGATTTTGCCATAAAATTTCACCAGCAGATTGCTCACGAACTAGACCAACAGGGACGCTTGTCAAATTTGTATCATCATCATTTATTGCGATATACAATTGCAAATCACCAGAAGCCCAAGCCTCTTGTGAAAAGGTGAAAAACGCATGTTGTTGAGGTAAAAGTGTTAAATTTGTTTCATTTAAAATGAGATAACGCCCTCCACTACCAGATTGCCAAGCCCATAGTCCAATTTTGACTACCCCCATATCATTTCCCTCATTCAGCACTCTACCATCAATGCTGAAAACAGATTCAACAGTCGGATTATATGGGCTAACGGTTAATTCCGAGAGTACTGGTTGGAAGAATATGACTCGTAGTTCTGTTAGTCTACTATTACCTTCGGTCCCTAGTCCCTCTAAGGAATGGCCTGCTAAATCGGTACCAACAATCCATATTACCAAGTCATCATTTGGCAAGAGATTTTTTTGGTTCACATCAAAATCGATTCTCGTAGAGTATGTCCAAACCCCTTCTGTCTGGGTTGCGAGAGGTAGTAGTGAAATCCCATTCATGCTGGGGATTTCTACACCATGCCTTCTAAATGACCAATGCAATTCGAGAGGGTTTTCACCCATCCCACCTTCCTCATTTACCTGCACTGTAACTAATTGTTGGCGCATTTGATTTGAGTTGATGACCCGTAGTGTAGATTCAGGAATATCAAGTTGAGGCGGTGTTGAATCAATCACTAGAAGTAGTTCCATATTGGAAATTGGAATTGTTTGAACACCTCCAACGATTGTTGCTTTTACAGTTGCTGAGCCACGATTCCATCTAGATTGAGGGATTTCAGATGTTGCAGAAAACCATGAGGAATCGGTAAGTATAGTCTGCCATCTTTCAGCATTATTTTGGCCGTCATCCATACTAATATTGACTTGCCAATCACCATCCAGTGTCACATTTAATCCGTTAGCCGGATGATTTAACTGACCCGAAAAATTGAATCTATCGTCTGGTTGAAGATATAGCGTATTCTCAATTAATCCACTGTAAGGTGGAGACAAGTCATTAGCACTCAACAATTCTAGGTTGACCCGCCCATCAACCGTCCAATCAAGATGAGAAAGCGAACTGCTTCCAAGTGCTAGCACTTGACCATGCTCAGTTACTATTACACTGGGTTGTTGGGTTGTTTTATTCCAAGATTGAGGTGAGTCAACACCCAAGCGGAACTGAACAATAACCTTGTACGAACCCGCGGGTAGTTCGTCAATAATTAGTCCAACTGGAGTGATTGGGGAATCATCATTCACAGACAATATCCCTGATAACGGGTCAAGCCAGATGTCACCTCTGGCGTCACCTGGTGCCAAAGCAACTGAAATGTTGTCAATTGAGCCTATTCCATTATCATCAGTGAGTGAAAAAGAGAACTCATGCACTTGACCAACAAGAAGGTTATTCCCCCACCTATCAAGAGATATAGATGGTTGTGAAATTGTAGTTGGTAAGTCATCTTGGGTCACTAAAGTTGCCATGTCATTGTCCACCCCTGGCGCACCACCATTTAGCACAGAATGTCCCGCAAGATCTGTTCCGGTAATGTAGAGTGAGACTTTTCCAAGTTCACCATTTGCTACCAAATCTAGGGATGGGAAATCTACTTTCACGGTTCCATTTTCTTTCATCGGAGTTATTTCCCTGAGGATAGAATATTCCCATTCATCTGCTTGACCATTCCCATTCACATCGTCGATACCTTCCCTCCATGAATGCAATAATAGAGGACCTCCAAGAGCCTCAAATTCTGTTATTTCCACTGATAGCGGCAAGAGTCTGTCTTCTGGCCAAACATTTCCATCCGCCGGTCTTGGGCCACTAGGTGTGTATGCCATTAAAGGACCAAGTGTTGGTGGATTGGAGTCAATAATCAGCGTGACTGGTGTTCTATCCGCAGTAACATCTGTTGCTCCAGTAAGAGAAACGCCTGTTGGTCCTGGACGAAGAATCCAAGCCGTGAGATTCACTTGTCCGCTCGTTTGTTCAAGAACTACAGTAGCCTCCCACTCACCGTTGGGCCCACTTGAGGCAATGACTTGGGTCGTGCCGTTGATATGTTCAGATTGGATTGAAACCTGAAAATCATCATTTGAAGGGCGGCTATTAGAATCCTCAAACCTAACTTTGCCAGATACCTCAATGATAGAACCTGTAGCAATCTCAAATGGATAGGCTGGGGAGCCGCGGGTTGAGAGTAGGTTTCCATTTTGGTTCCTAACTTCCCAAGTATCTATTTCCATGTCATTTTCAACGGCTTTTGAGCCAATACCGATTCTGACAACATCGTCAGCAAGGTTGGTTCCATCAACCGCCCAAGAATCGGCAGCAACGTCTAGCCAATCAACATCATCCCAACCCCATTCTGTTTGTAGATGCCATTCAATCTGCCAGCCTCTTTCAATCGGGGAAATAGTTGATGATGTTGTATCAAATGATACTTGGCCACCTCCGCTATTTTGAGAAAATATAGGGGTGCTTGCAAGGTCAATGATGGAAAATGAAATCAAATCACCACTGGGTGCCATCAATGATAGATTAGCACTTGCAAGCAATTCCCGCGAGAACAAATGTGTTAGTTCAGTAGTGATGATTGTTGGCCTGTCCGGTAGCCAAGTTTCTGGAACAGAGACCACTTCATTAACCAAAAGTGGTGCATGCTCTACCCCGCCCCACAATCCAATACCGCCTGCTTGTGAATCCACTCGTACTGGAATGTTGTAAGTCCCATTTGCTGGGATACTTCCATTCACTGCCTGAGAAACTACTGGCCCAAGTCCTGATACGTTATCTCTCAAGATGTAGTTCAACCCATAGATACGGATTTGGGTTAAATCAGTTGTATCCAACGATATCGGAATTTGCTTCCAATCTCTTGTCGAATTTGCATAAGGCATACCAACTTGAGCGTTGATTGATTGGATGACTGCAGTATCCAGTGGGACCAAGATTCCTTGTCCATTTGCAATTGGGTGCTGATTCAGCAAAGCTGCTCCGGCTATCGAAAGATTAACCTCAACAGATTGCTGATAAGTTTGCACACCGACTATTCCACCAGTTACAATTGCACCTTCTGGAATTAATAGAGATATGAAATTCATACCGTTCCATTGAGAATCAGTTGTCGCACTTCTTGTATTAGATAACATCAGAGAATCCTGCCATCCAAGTTGACCTCGCCCATCGTTCCCTTCACTGAACGCCCAATCAATTGAGCCATCGTCACCAACATCAATTGAGACATTTAATCCGGGTTGAAGCATTCGTCCTGAAACTTTTAGTGAATTAAGCCAACCTCCAGGCTGTAGGTCAATTTGAACACGATAAGCAGTTAGAGGTATTGTTCTTTGAACTGTTTTATTTCCTAATATCCCATAATTAAACGAGCTACCTCTTTCATCTAACAGTGTTACAAGAACACCAGCCCCTACCCCTGATAACTCAAATACTTGCATTGGACTATTCGCATAAATCAGAGGACCTGTGAGTGAATGAGTAGCCAAACCAGAATTTGTTAGATTGCCTGATGTTTGATTCAAATCGAGATATGGTGATATTGTCCAGCCATTGGATGTATCTCTAGCTGAGAAGATATTTGTTCCTCCAACATACAACGCGTGTACCTTTGGTGTTAGTTCGGGTTCAGATGTTCCCATCTCCAATTTGATTCTTACCTTTTCACCAAGTGAGCCGGGTAAAGGAATTACTGGGAAACTAAGGTTTTCCATACCTTGTAAAATTGCCCCATATTCATCCAACAGTGAACAACGAACCCAAGTTCCATTCGGAACTGAGGCATCAATATCTATCGTTCCTAAACCATTTCTATTTGTATCAATTAAATCGCTTGTCCAAGTGCCCTGCTCCTCAAACCAATCAACATAGAGCCCGACATCATCAAGATACCAACCATCCGCTTCCAATAACGGGTCGGAATAAAACGAAAAACGGAGTTTTATTGCTTGGCCGCCATACTGACTAACATCAGCCTCCTTAGTAACCCATGATTTGTTATTGCTCGGTCCACGTTGCCCATAACAAGTGGGTTTGGCATTGCTGCCGTCCATTGCCCACAAATTGTAGATGTCAGAATTTGGATTCTGAGTCTGTTGAGTATCATAGAAATCGGGTTCATTTTGTCCATAAGGAATCCAAGTACGGCCGTCATCAGTTGAGATGTAAACAACACCACCATCCCAACCCGGTTCAGCACATGCGAATTGCTTGAATGAAATTCGCGCATGGCTTCCGACAGGAATCGCTAACGCTGGTGAAGTCAGATGTGTCCAGGTATTGGGTTGGTATTCATCTGAAAAGACAATGCCTGCGTAATAAGAACCAGAATCTGGAGTGTCCGGACCATACACCCAAGAAGTGTTGTGAGCGCGAAACTCCCATCCTGTACCACGGTCTGTGTCAATTTCCCAACCTTCAGGAAGGAGAGGTGAATTCTCAAATGAATCAAATTGGTACGACGGCCCATTAACCCCATGTGAAGTTAGGTGTTGCCACTCGTCTAACCCTGTCCCGATGTTTCCATGAGTTGGATTCCCATCATTGACATCTGTGAAATTGAGGTAAAGGTGTGTTGTCTGATTCCCTGTTGTGCCCGAAGATATTCGTACATCATCAATGAACAAGCCTTCTGGTGGGTCTAGAGTTGTGCCACCAAAGCCTGAGCCGGGGAAGGTGTCTGTTTCTAGGTAAACTCGGATGTAAACTGAAGAATTGCCAGCAAGTGATTGAGGCAATGGATGGGAAAGGGGTTTCCAGCCTCTTGAGTCATCAACATACATCTGACCTCCAATCAAAACCCCAAATGAAGGCATTTGTGGAGAGAATGAAGTCCATGAAAAATTGTTGAGAGACCATTCCCAGTTGAAATTATCATAGATATCTCCTTCCATATCAAAATCAACAGCATAATCCAGCATTATTGGGCCGCTTGCATTTGAAAGATTGGCTTCGAATGAAAGGAATGAATTGGCGCCATCTGCGTAATAACTTGATAGATTACCATGGAACCATGAGCCGAGATCTGACCCTGAATTTGTAAGATTCACATTATCAAGAAACATACCTGGTCTTTGGACTGTGGAGTTGACATCTGTCCAAACAACGAATCGGAAGCGAACATTGCTAGCATTAGTAATCCCCGGATAGTTATCAAGGTTGAAGTTTGCTTGTTGCCATCCAGTTGCATTAGGTGAAGCCCACACTTCAAAATTTGAACCACCACTACCGTTTGGTGAAGGTGCAGTTGGATTGATGCGATTATTGTATCCTCCTTCGGGAGTGATGTAATTCCAATTTGCACCACCATCAATGCTCATCTCAACCCAAGAACCATCTGCATTTCCATTAACAGAATTTGGTGTGTACATATGCTGCCAATATGAGAAAGTTAGATTGAAATTATTGATTACGTTAGGTATGTAAAAATCTGGAGACTCCATCCAACTGTGAACTCCATTTGGCAGAGCTTGGTCGTCGGCAGTGGCGATTATGTAACGCCCCGTCACACCTCCAATTGGAATCAAGCCACCACTAGATTCACGGCCAGAACCATTGATTGGCCCTGCTATCCCCAACATGTCGCTAATTTCCCAAACACCTGGAGTGCCACCATATTGCCAATTTTGAACTACTCTCTTCAAAGTTTCAAAGTCGTTGATTCTACCAACCGAGTGGTTTGCATCGAGACTCAGTGCACCATCAAAGAAATCTGCAGTTGTTGAATTCCAAAGACCCCAACTAAAGTTGAGTTTACCATTTGCATCTTCAACCCACTCAATACCGGTGCCAAGATCACTCATGCCAGCCTCACTAACTTCGAGCCAGGCATCAAGCACTTCTTCCCCTTGGGGAACTTGGAATCCAGTAACAGTGACATTCCCGCCACCAGCAGGACTTGAAACGACACTTGGACCTACCCACATCGTTTGGTTAGCCGAGACTAATCCAGCCATTGGCATGATGATGAGTAGCATAGCAAGAAGATAGGCTCTCCTTGTATCTGAAACCCCCTCCATGGCTACGCCTCTGCATACATCTCGGTGTGCTCACTTCGTTTGAACTCTCTCCAACGATGACTAAGTTCTCTAGATTGTAGTCTGATTTTGACTGAAGCATTCTTAGGATGCCTTCGAGCAGAGGGAAATCGGGCGAGTTGAAATGCGCGGCGAGAGTGGTGAAATTACGCAAGTTAGCGCCACACAATTGCAAGCGATTGAGAACCAATTATTCAGTTTAGTTCGACAACAAGCCAAACAAAACCACCCAATCGAATTACCTCGGCCCGATTTTTGGGCCCAGGTTTCAACACTTCTTGCAAATATCGATATTGAATTAGCCGAGGTTGGAAAATCAGAAGGCTGGAGTGTAAAAGCCCAAAATCTCAGCCGCCGTCAGGGTAATGTCAGAAGATCTGTTGCTGATTTGACTCAGCACAGGTTGACTGCATTCGTTAGACACGCGTCTACCAATAATCTTGCATCGGCTCCTTATGGTGATGTTTTAGGTGAAGAAAAAAGCCCTCTCAACCCTCTTGATTGGCAACGCCACGATGCTGCTGAGAGAGCATTTTATGAAGGTTTGAACTCACTGATTGAGAAGTACAAACACCATGTTTCCTGGAATGTGTTGCAGAAGGGTTTGGTTGGAGAAACAGAACAATCACCAGTTGTAGAGAAAGGTACAGTGCAATTAGACTCATTTGTTAAAGATGAAGGGGGGATTACAGGACAAGGACCACCAAAGGTAGTTGTCAAAGAAGTTGAATCTCAACCATACGAAGACCCGGATGAGGATGAAGAACACAGAATAGCTAGGATGAGTGCCTACCCGACCTCTGGAATGGTAAAACCAGATGTCACAAGTGATGAACCTTCCCAATCTAGCCCACAATCTAGCGATAATATCTCGCCTGACCAAATTCCAAATTCAACTGAAGTTGCTAAGGAAGGAATGATTCGCATCAAGATGTTAACCGATATGCCAACACCAATTATGGATTCTAATGGAAACGAGTTAGAACTTATGGAAGGTGATGTTGAGTATTGCGAATCTGACTTTGCAACTGGATTAATTGCAGCAGGATTCGCAGAAGATGCATCAATCATCTGATGTATCTAGTTGACATTGCGCAGAGTAATCTCAATGGTTACTGTATCTGGAATTTCCAAACCGTGGACAACTCGTGCAAGAACTGCTTCATCCTTGGTGGAGTTAATTTCCAACTCGATTAAACGCTTGTGAACTCGCATCTCCCAGTGGTCCCATGTTTCGCAGCCTTCACCATCAGGTGCTTTGCGGCATGGAACAACTAAGCGGCGGGTTGGTAGCGGTATTGGGCCTCTCATTGAGACTCCAGTCTGGTCTGAAATCTGCTTGATACCATCACACAAACTATCAACATCAACATGGTTCATACCAGTGACTTTGATTGCTGTGATACTTGCCATGGGGAAACCAACCTGTGAATTTAATTCTCAGTGTTCTCCAAAGTTAGGCAATCACTTCTTCTCAACTTTCATACAAACGCCAGCAGCCACGGTCTTACCCATGTCACGAATTGCGAAACGGGACAATTCAGGGAATACTGAGGCTTCCTCAATCGCCATTGGCTTGGTTGGTGCGAAACGTACTAGACATGCATCACCAGTTACTAGGAAGTCTGGGTTAGGAGTCTTCTGGCCTTTGCTGGTCTTCTCAAGAAGTTCAGCGAAGCGAACTGCTACTTGTGCAGTGTGAGCGTGGAACACAGGTGTGTAGCCAGCGCCGATTGCCTTAGGGATGTCCATCAACTGGATTTGACCGACAAAGGTCTCATCGTGTCTAACGTACATTGGAGGGCTGTCTGTGTATCCAGCTACGTCACCACGGCGGATGTCAGTTGCTGAAAGTCCACGGATGTTGAATCCAACATTGTCACCAGGCTGTGCCTTGTCGACAACTGTGTGGTGCATCTCAATTGACTTCACTTCAGCACTCTTCTCTGAAGGGTTGAATTGAACTGTCTTTCCAGCATTTAGGGTACCAGTTTCAATCTTACCGACTGGAACTGTTCCAATACCGCCAATCTTGTAAACGTCTTGAATTGGTAAGCGAAGAGGCTTGTCAATTGGTTTTGGAGGCAACTGTACTCCATCAATGGCTTCGAACAGAGTTGGCCCGGAGTACCATGGAGTATTGTCACTCTTGTTGAATATGTTGTCACCCGCAAGTGCGCTACATGGGACGAAAGGAATATCATCGGGCTTGAAACCAGCCATTCTGAGTAATCCCTTGACTTCATCAACAACACTGTTGTACTTGTCTTGTGACCAATCAACACCAGAGATATCCATCTTGTTGACGTTGACGATTAATTCCTTGACACCAAGAACCTTAGCCAAGAAAGCGTGTTCCTTGGTTTGTGCATTTACACCATCGTTTGCTGCAACATTCAGAACTGCAGCATCTGCTTGGCTGGTACCGGTAATCATATTCTTGACGAAATCACGGTGGCCTGGCGCATCGATGACTGTAAAGTAATAATTAGGGGTGAAGAATTCTTTGTGAGCAACGTCGATGGTAATACCACGTTCGCGTTCTTCCTTCAATCCATCCATAACATAAGCGAAACCGAAACCGGCCTTTCCACGCTCTGCTGCTTCCTTCTCGAACTTCTCAATAACGTGGGCCTCGATGTGCCCGCTATCTAGCATTAATCGCCCTACTGTGGTCGATTTTCCGTGGTCAACGTGACCTACGAAAACTATGTTCAAGTGATCCTTGCTCTTATCTTCCCATTGTGAACCCATGGTATATACACTCCTTTGAGTGACCCGCCGACTGACCACCCCTATTTGAACCACTCGCAGATTAAAGGTTCCTTGATAAGGTCCCTAAAAGGGACACTGAGACGCGAATTACCTCATTTATATTTCAGAATAATCTGAACTTCTATAATTTCCGCGTCATGCTGCTTATTATTGAATATTTGAACCAACCAAGTTCCATCCAAATGTTTTCGGAAATCCCCAGTGCTAGAAGTCATAGTCAAACAATAATTATCCGAAGAACAGTCTGAATCCGTTTGTTGCTCATCAGAATTTGCGCTGCTGTTACGGACTTCTTCATCGGTTTCGTTGTAGAAATAGAGGTCCATTCTATTGTTTTGATTACAGGCTTGACCACAACCAACCCCGGGGTCTTGCTTTGGATACACGATTCTTGTCTTGAATTGGTTCAACTTTTGAGAATTCTCAAAATCATATGTTAGTGGGACGGTGAACTCTTGACGGGGGTTATCTGCAGAATTGTTACGACCAATCTCTAAGTCACTCCAAATTGCCCGCGCGTTGACGTATACCCAAGTTTCCTCAGTTGAGGTCATTCCTTGGTCATCTGTTACTGTCAGGCGTACCTTCCATTCGCCGGGTGGTGTGGTCCAAGAATAGGTTTCACCATCTGCATCCACATCATTGGTCTTGTCACCATCTCCATCACTATCGATGTAAATGTTGAGATCCCACTTCCATGAAACTAGCCAAGATTCTGCGCTACCAGCTGCGCTTTCGCTGGCATCTAGAGTTACAGTTGTTTCAGGGTTCCAATCCCTAGTCCCTTCATCCATTGTGTCATCACAAATCCAAATGAGGATATAGGTCCCTGAACTAGAAGCCGTTTCGTCATCACAATCATCATCCTTTGCAGTTATGATTTCTGCGAATGGAGTTGCCGCATCCTCTGAAAGGATATTCAGAGTCATCTTTTTCTCTGTAGCAAAATCTCCATCGGAAACTGATAATTTGACGGTGTAATCACCTTCCGCACTGTATGTATGAGATGTTGTTTCGCCGGTGGCAGTATTTGTATCACCAAAATTCCATGAGTAAGTGAGTTCATCACTGTCGGGGTCCGAAGATGCGGTTGCATCAAAATGAAGTAACATACCTGCCTTCAAAGTGCCACTTTCTTGTATCGAAAAAGATGCTGATGGTGCAGAATTAGAACTGAATGTTTCTAAGCAACCAGGAACGATTGCCGCTAGAAGTAATGTCAAAACGAGTACCTTGGAACTAACTTTATGTCTCTTCATCATGTTATACCGAGTGGCGGCCTATCATCAACCATTCGGTAATGAGTATAGGTTACATTCGCTTTCTATTAGCACTTTTCACACCCCAAATAGGCATTTGTGGAAGAATCAAAAACTGAAAAGATTTGTTTGTTGATTGCATCTGAGGAAAGGAGAGGATTTTTTTGGGAAGTAAAAGAATCAAAAACTGAAAAGATTTGCTTGTCGGTTGCCTTTGATTAAATCCTCACCACTCCAGCCAAATGCTTCAGTAATTCTGCCAAGGGCTTTAGCCAAACGATTGACATAGAAATCAGGGTCATATTCAGTTTGTTCAACCCCTGTTTCATCCTCTAGCCAAGCGGCAACCTGCATCGGACTCTGGCTATAATCGGTCACCAACCACCCTACTTTCATCCCCGGTGTGAAATTAAGTCCTGCCGCAATACGCTGTTTAGCAACCCTAACCTGAACCATTCTATCTGGATTAACATAAGCGCTGGAGAAATCTATTACCCCTCCCGCCCCAACTTTTCCTTTGCAAGATTTGCTAATCACCAAATCGCGTGGTGCAACTTTACCCTCTTTCACCTTTTTAATCAATGAAATACACATATTGACTGCGGCATCTGATTCACCATCAAGAATCATCTCAAAAAGTCCTGTCATGGCATCGGTAAGTAAGGTGAATGAATCGGTTCTTCTCACTTCATAGCCCCGTATGAGCAGTTTTGGTTCTGGCCATATCACTTGTCCGACATATCGTTTTTTGGCCCCGTGACTGAAAAATGATGAGAGCCCTGTTTCAAACTCTAGTTCTGCACCTTCTTTGGTGAACCTATCTGCTAACTCATCGCCAAAATTGACTAATGCATTAGATGCCTCGTCCCAAGCCGTACGGTCTTCACCTTCTGCGGGCTCCTTTAGGGGTGCACCTTCCTTGACTGGCGCTTCTACGAACACACTGTCTGTATCGCTGTAGACAACATGGCTGCCTTCTTCATCGAGTTGATTGATGATATCCTTGATGTTGGACCTTGCCCATGCGGTGATTGACGAACCCAAATCTTCGTGAGTGAAGCGGTAGAACTTGGAAGCAAAAACGCCGTAGAATGAATTCATTAGAATTTTTACCGCGTATTGCATTTCGTCATTGAATTGCTCGGCTACTTTGTCGCCTGAATTTTGTGCTGCTTTGAGAGCAGATTTGTGGTCGGTTCGTAACTGCATCAAATCTTCAAGGAGACGAGGAATTAATCCTCGACGTGTTTCCACCGGCAGAAATTTCGCCCCAAGAGGAGATTCGTGGAAACCCGATTCTAGAACTTCATCAGGGCGAGTGGTTTTGTCAATTCTTGTTGTATAACAAATATTGTTTGAAATCATGATTGAAGGGTACATTGATTTGAAATCGAGTACGGCAATCCAGCGGGATACACCCGCTTCCACTTCGTGTACATAACCACCAACAATTTGCTCGCCACGGCCGCCTCTATTTGTTCTGGGAACCGCAATATTTTCTCTGTCTGCTATTCTAATGACAAGACTATCAATCCATTGTGAGGTGGTTCCTGAAATTGCTACTTCTAACGGAATTCCTGCTACAGACGCTACTGCTTCTTTTCGCTTGACAGCGGAAATTTCTTTCAGAATTTCCAGTGGTAAAATCGTATCTTGAACACAATATTCCATTACAACATCTGGCCTTTCAGCCCATTCTTTATCCATTTGAGATGCATCAACATCCATCTTGTGTAATTCTTCGTTTTCAGGCCAAAGCAATCTACAGACATATTTCAGAGTCTCTCTCTTTGGCCGTAATACCATCCTTGCCTGCCACCATGCGTCAAGAACACAGCGGCCATGAATCCGCCAAGTCCTGCGGTTAGAATCCCGGCCGGGAATCAATCGCTTTGCTTCACTCTCAATGATTGGCACTCGGCCCCAGCCGAACAAATCTGCACCACTTGAGAAATCTTTCTTATTAGCATTAGATTTCATTCGAGACTGCAAGCGTGGCAAATCAAAATTATCTATGTTGTAACCAGTAATTATGTCAGGGTCAAACTCTCTGACCAATTTACTGAGCCCTGCTAGAATTTCTTTTTCAGAACCTTGAAATTCGCGGATTTCACGCTCCCCATCTCCTTTCTGAATAACAGCCGCAGCACACAAAATTGTCTCTTCAACAATTGATGTCTCTAGGTCAAAAGACATCAAAACGAAAGGGGTTGGGAATGGGTCACAGCGTACAACTTTTGTAAAATCACAAGTTGCTATCAAGTCAACTGGATAAAGCCCAGAACCGCCAATCTCGCGAATCTTGTCCGCAGCCTGAAGTCTTCTAGAATCACCTTTACTTGATTCAGGTAATTCTGCAAACAAAGTATCTGGGACATCTGAACTAGCCCACAAGACTTCAACTTCCGTAGAAATATGTGGGCCGATATCATTGTCCATGAACAAGCGATTAATGAATGGGATGTCAGCACTAGTGACGGTCCAATCTCGCTCTAATTGCTCCCTTACCTTTGGACCGGTTGAAACAGCCCATGGCTGAGAGACTTCAACTCGCCAATGCGGCTTCACACCCATTTCAGACCATTTGTCAACTGGCTGATGTATTTTTGTGACACCTTTTGTTGCCCTAACTTGGTCTAATAAATCGTCAATGTTTGGTGGAGTTTTTGGCCTTCCAGGCACCGAAATTTCTAGCCATGGTCGAACTCCTGTGACCAATAATAGAACTGAATGCCCCTCGCGCGCTCGGCACCATAACTCAATCATCGTTTCAGGACCTGAATCAGTATCCCTCCCCATGTATGAGCCTTGCACCACGCAACTTTGCACAGTTGTAAGCACCATCCAATTCACCCGACATGGTAAGAGCCCAAAGAACCCTCGCAACCCGAAAAAGGGTAACCGTTGATAACCGAGTCCTCGTCTTGCGGTTTGAATGAGCCGCCGTGGGCAGGCAAGGGGAATTGAAAATGAGTGATGATGTTTCAATTGATTGGGACTCCATGACCTTTAGTTTCACACCAACTGATGTGATGTACCGCTCCACTTGTAAACAAGGTGAGCAGTGGCAGGAAGGTGAATTGGAACCTTATGGTGATATCACAATTTCACCAGCCGCTGGAGTCCTAAATTACGGGCAAGGGCTGTTTGAGGGAATGAAAGCACAGCGAGGCGTAAATGGTGGAATTGTTCTGTTCCGGCCTGAGCGAAATGCTCAGCGACTAGCCGATGGCGCGAAAAGATTGGGTATGCCACCAATCCCGGAAGAGATGTTTCTCAATGCTATTGAACAAGTTGTAGCGGCAAATGCACGTTGGGTACCACCTACCGGAAAAGGAGCACTATATGTCCGACCAGTTCTATGGGGTACAGGTCCGATTCTTGGAGTAGCACCTTCACCTGAATACACTTTCATGATCTATGTTTGTCCGGTTGGACCGTACTTCAAAGGAGGTATGCACCCAATTGCACTGAAAGTTTCAGACGAATTTCACCGCGCCGCCCCTGGTGGTTCAGGTGCAGTCAAGGCAATCGGGAATTATGCACCTGGAATGATGCCTAGTAAGAATGCGAAAAGTGATGGCTTTGCTGAAATTATCTATTTGGACGCTGTTCATCACAGATATATCGAAGAAGTTGGGGCGGCCAATTTCTTCTGTGTGAAGGATGGAATAATCTACACACCTGAACTTACCGGTACTATTCTCCCCGGAATAACTCGTGCGAGTATTATTGACTTAGCACGTCACAAAGGATACGAAGTTAGGGAAGAAAAAGTGGATATTCAATTTGTCTTAGAGGCTGACGAATG
The DNA here is from genome assembly GCA_964645485.1 of uncultured Candidatus Poseidoniales archaeon. GTDB lineage: Archaea > Thermoplasmatota > Poseidoniia > Poseidoniales > Thalassarchaeaceae > MGIIb-Q1. The sequence continues at coordinate 43,715 of CAZXZO010000002.1, read as the reverse complement.
CTTCTGTGCAGGGACGGCTGCAGTGATTTCACCAATCGGTGCAATTTGTCATGGTGAAGTCTGTACATCTTATTGCAATAATCAAGTTGGGCCAGTGACTCAAGAACTGTATGATTTGCTTACCTCAATTCAAACTCAAGCAGGAGTGGATGAATTTGGCTGGATTCGAGCAGTGCCAACAGCTGAAATTACCGTTGAGTAAAATGGATGAAACTGTCTCAAAGTTTCCATTTTTTCTTTTTTTGGCGTCTTGGCCCCTTTGATTTAACCTGCTTCCTCTGTGAACGGGCTTGCTTGTCGCCGGTCTTTGGACCGGCTTTTTTGGCAGCAATCTCTTGTTCCTTTAATTCCCGTTGCTGGCTTTGCCACTTGGTTCCAATTGTCTGCATTACGGCTTCTTTGGAAGTAGTACCAAGAGTTGCCTGCAAATCTTTCTTTGAAAGCCAAAGGCGACCTTCTTTCTGTGATGCACGTTTTGGATGCTGAGTATCAGCCTCTCTTTTCATCTTGGTTAATCCAACATTTCTTGCCGCTAAAGCGAGGGTGTCAAGAGTTGGGTCCAAGACTGCTGATTCTTTCGAGACTCGGCGACCTTGTTTGCGAGAAAGTTTGGAATTGAAGTATCCCGGCCAAAGTACAATTCGGTCAGGATTATGGTCGGTCATGGCTCTCCCTCAACTTTTGTCGGGGAACTCGTACCCTATCAGGGCTACGGGAAAATCACTCGTCAATTAGGACGCCGTTTAGAACGCCATCCTTACCTGGGCGGGATGTGAGTCGAACTTTTCCAGCATCAGTATCTACAACTGCTCCCTTAGTGACAATATTTCGGCGAACATAGTTGACATCTGCAGGGCTTTCGACTACAGTAACCATGTTAGCTTTCTTGGTGACCCCTTTCTTTGGGTCGTTAACGTTGACAACGTTGTCAGTTAGAATACGAACTGTTTGAAGGCCTGAGCGCTTTCGGTATACTTTGCGAACTGGTTCGCCAATTGATGCGAATTGTTTCTCGGATGCAATTTCGGTTCGGCGCTTGCCGCGGTAGCGATTTGGTCGCTTCAAGCGACCGCCAGTCGGCTTGCGTCTTGAGATACCATGCCAGTGTGCCATTATCATCCCTCAGGGATGCGGCCGACCTGCTTCCCTTATTTGAAAGCCGCGATTAACTAGTAGTTCAGCCGTTGGGGGTTATATAATCAGTAATAGACGCCACTAATGAGGACGAAAGCGATGATGGAAATCAGTATGGAACTACCCGATGTGCCCGGGTCATTAGCAACAGTTACCGAAGCATTAGCAGAAGCAAATATCAATATTGAAACAATTTGTGCAATAGGGAGAGTCGCGCCAAACGTTGCACTGGTTACCAAGCAGGTGCCTCAAACCAAGGCATTACTTGACAAGATGGGTATCAACTACACCGTTTCAGAACTTCTCAAAATGGTGATGCCTGATGAGCCTGGGGTTCTCGCACAATTTTCTCGACGGCTAGCTGATGGAGGTGTGAATATTAGATCAATTTACATTCTCTCTAAGTACAGAGGAGATACCGAATTGGTGTTCAGTGTTGATGACCCAGAAAAGGCCCGTGAAACTCTCAACATTCACGAGTCTGTACCGCCATAAGCCTGCATTACTAATCCGCTTACAAAATACGACTCCTGCCCATTTCCCCATCGGGATTACTAGTTAGTGTCAACTGCTGACCTTTGGGAATTGGAACAAAATTCCGTTATGGTTCATTTACAAATTCCGGAAAACTGACTGATGATTTCGCCGGCTTTATTTTGCATCCATGCTGAAACTGTATCACCGGGATTTAGAGAACCGACTCCTGCTGGCGTACCGGTAAAAATCAAATCACCTTCTGAAAGATTGCCTTCCTCTTTGAGGGCTGAAATCAAAGTGTTAACTGAGTGAATCATCAATGAGGTATTAGAGTCCTGTCTTACATTTCCATTCACTGAAAGACTGATGTTGTAATCCCCATCGAGGTAAGGAATCCATCCACCTACAACTGCAGCACCAGGAAATCCTTTGGCTTCGATCCAAGAAGTCCCCTTTGATTTCGCAATTGCTTGAACGGTGCGGTCAGTGGTATCACACCCCACAGCCATCATTACAGGCTCAAAATTTTCACCAATTTTTACAACCAACTCTACCTCATGTTCAATTTGATTTGCTGAGTTTCCTAATGCGATGTCAACGCTACCACCTTCATCGGCCTCAACTATTGCTATCGGAGGCATGAAGAAAAACTTGGGAGTTGAAGGTGCTACACCCCCCATCTCTTTTGCATGGGCATGGTAATTTCTCCTAACCCCCCATGCGCCGTTCATGAAATGTGGAAAAGAAACTAGGTTCTGAATGTTCGTGTACCCCATGGGTTTTTATATGACCCCATTATCATATACCCACATGGGTAAGAAAGTTAACTTGTATTTGGATGATGACTCGCTTGCGCTTTGGGAGCAAATCCCCAGCGGCAATCGTAGTGGAATGATTAAGCAGATGCTACGCGATTACACAAAATCGTCTAGTGTAAATAAACATCAACAGAAAATTAAACGTATTGAAACTGATATCAATTCATTATCAGCAAAGCGTACAAAAATTGATGACGATATCGAAATAAAAAGGGATATGTTAGCCAAATTAAGAAGTGGAACAAATAACTTGAAAATTGATAAAAATGAATTCTGGAGTTCTCTTGTGGCAAAAGCAAAGGATGCTCAAAAGCAAAAGAAAATCCACCACTCATATACAGGGAAATCTCTGTACAAAATTTACTCTGCCAATAACAACAAGGTCAACATTGAGAACTTGAGAACAGGGAGAACCAATTCCAATTTTACAAAGAAAACAGTCGAACTTGCTTTACAGAGACTTATCGATGGGGGTGGTAAAATTCCGATTGGGCATTTTATTCCTGTTAAAATGCATGAATACACAGTCGTGGCTCTTCACCCGCATCTATACGAGTTTGATGGCCATGTGTATTGGAGTGATGTACCTGTAAGGCCACTAACTGAAAATATAATTCCAGACAACCACGGCGACGGCTTTGATGGTAGCAAAGGAGTGGAATACAATGATTGGGAATGGATTCGCGTATTAGTTGATAACAAACCTGCACGATGTTGCACTGCATCACCTGGTTGGAGTGTTAAGATTGTCATAGAGTGGGATGAACCAAATCCACGTTGGCCTGCACACGGTCAGAACACGCACGCACCTGCTCAGTTCATGACCAAATACTATTATTTCGATAAACCGGGGAAATTGACCTGGGGCCACAATCATGAGGTCATGGATATATTGGAATTTATTCAGTAAATGTTTCCAATCACAGGGTTGATGTCTGATGAGGCCATGGGGAGGACGTGGCAAAGGATTGGAAGTTGAAGCAGAGAAAGCCAGTGCGGCACAAAAAAATCCGTGGTTTGATTGGTCGCTTGAGTGAACCACTAAACCTTGATGTTGACCTTTCGTCTACTTTTCTTGAGCAAGCCGAGTATGGTCCTTGGTCTCTATTAATTGTCAATAAATCACCTTTAGCAATGGAAGTTTTGCCAGAAGATGAAGGAGAAAGAATCGCATTTCCAACACTACGCGGGTGTTTGGCTTGGTCTCCTGAAAAAAAATGGTGTGAGGTTGACCATGGTGCAATTCCGTTTTTGCTGAATGGTGCTGATTGCATGGCAGCAGGGATTCATTCCGCCTGTGAATCAATAATTGAAGGAGACCTGATTTGGATTCGCGACCAAGAACATAGCAAGCCGTTAGCGATTGGGTGGGCAACAATGAATGCTGCAGATATGATTAAAGCAACATCTGGTAAAGCTGTGAAATCAATTCATCATGTTGGAGATGAATTGTGGGAATTAGAACTGTGAAATTGTTGAACCAATAACATGAGGTTTGATGAAGGAGGAGGTTCCCCGTTTAACCATGAAGCGAGGGTTGGCGCTCGTTCTTTGCCTACTTCTATTGGCGCCTGTGGTTTCTGCAGATGTAGGAGGTGTCAACAAAAATTTAGACATCGAGGGCACACCTATCGCTGCTATAAGCACCCCATCTCAATCAAGTGATGGTGTAGAATTCGAAATTACTGTAACACTGGATGAGAATGCTGCTAACAATGGTACCAGCGTTTCTTGGATTTGGCAGGTTTGTCTCAATAGTGGTGTTTGCGATGCTCCTGTACCTGAAGATTTGGCTTCTTCTGATGGTGGAGAATCTTGGGTTACTACGATGACTCCTGCTAATGACCACTCGTACGTGAATTATCGTATCACACTAGAGTATTCAGATGGAAATTCAAGCACTTACCCTGAAACTGGATGGGGCGGAAAAGTTTGGTCAGACTGCTGGGTTGCTGGTCTTGAGTCTGGAGGTGACGGTTGTGATGATGATAGTGACGGTTTGCCTGGACTCACAACTATTGCAACCATCAGCGTTCTTGGTATGATGGCTATTGCAGTGCGAAGACTGAATAATTGAAGAATCTGTAACAATTGATTTTACTTTCAGAGTAGTAATCACTTAGACCTGACCGAGTTACCGTGGGGTTGGGCGAGGTTGTTACAATGACCGGTGAAATGACGATTAAGGAAATCAATAGATTGAGAAAAGAGTTCTCTGCTGACAAAGATGCAAGAATAGTTCAAAATGCAGTGACCCAAACTACGGTTCAGGATATTGCACTTTCTCGTGAAGTTGTTGCCTCCACAGATTTTACCTTCTCAACCAAGATTGATGAATGGAAAGTAACCAATCAAAAAGCCAGTGGGCGCTGTTGGCTATTTGCTGTATTGAATTTGATGCGGCCAGGTGCTATGGAAAAAATGAATGTCAAAGAATTTGAGTTTAGCCAAGCATTTGTACATTTTTGGGACAAATTTGAACGGGCGAACCACAATTTGGAAGCAATGATTGTCACCTCAGACCGTGACTTAGATGACCGGACGATTGGATTTATTCTTGATAATCCAAGTGAGGATGGTGGCCAGTGGAACATGGCGATTAATGTCATCAACAAGCATGGAATGGTGCCAAAATCTGCTTACCCTGAATCTCAATCATCTTCCTCAACTCGCTGGATGAATGCTAACTTGCGCCTACTCGTGCGCTCAATTGCAAGTGAAATCCGAAAAATGATTGATGATGGTGGCTCAGAGGCTGAGGCTAGAGCGCACAAAAATAAACGAATGGAGGACGTTTGGAGACTGCTGTGCATTCACCTCGGAACTCCTCCTACAGAGTTTGAATGGTCATGGAGGGACAAAGACAACGATCACCATACTCGGGGAACTATGACGCCGCATGAATTCTTAGAAGAATTCGTAACTATTGATTACAATGATTATGTCTGTCTGGTAAACGACCCAAGAAACGAATTGATGCAAACATACACCGTTGATTTCCTGCAAAATGTGGTCGGTGGACCGCCTGTTGAGTATCTGAATATTTCAATTGAAGAAATGAAAACTGTAACTAGAAAATTATTGGAAGATGGCACCACCGTTTGGATGGGTTGTGATGTCGGCAAACACATGCACCGCAAACTCGGGATTTGGGATGCTAAACTGTTTGAGTTCGAAGAGATGTATGGAATTGAGTTCGGACTAGACAAAAAGAACAGATTGGACTATCATCATTCGCTGATGACTCACGCAATGCTGTTCACCGGTGTTGATGTAGATAAGAACGGTATTCGCAAGTGGCGTGTTGAAAATTCATGGGGGGCAAAGAATTCCGGTGAAGATGGATATTACACAATGAATGATTCTTGGTTTGACCAATATATGTTTGAGATTGCAGCACCGAAATCATATCTCACAGAAGCCATGCTAAAGGCACTAGATACCAAGCCAGTTGTATTACCAGCATGGGACCCAATGGGCTCGCTTGCTTGTTCCAACTGTGGAAGCAACGATTAGAACCGTTGATGTCTGATGAGTGCTCCGGCCAAGTTATGCCCGAGCGCCAAGAGGGATTCGTGCCCCTAGAGTTTCATGAACTCTCCAAAGGTGAAATGGAAGCGCGTTCTTCTGAATTTCTTGAGATGATGGATAAACGACGAACAACTCGTAATTTCTCAACCCGTTCGGTTTCCCGCTCATTGATTGAGAATGCAATCATCGCCGCGAGTACCGCACCATCAGGTGCCCACCTGCAACCTTGGACATTTGTAGCAATATCAAATCCAGACTTGAAAGCAATAATCCGAGACGCTGCCGAAATTGAAGAGAAACGATTCTACGAAGAGAAAATACCGGAAGAATGGCAAGAAGTGTTGACACCTTTAGGCACAGACCATGTGAAAGAACATATTACCAATGCGCCATGGGTAGTAGTACTGTTTCGCCACACCCAAAGAAAAAGAGAAAATGGAGAGTGGTCACCCACTTATTACTCTCAAGAGTCGTGCGGGATAGCTGCAGGGATGTTCATCACAGCAGTCCATAATATGGGGTTAGTAACACTCACCCACACGCCCTCACCAATGGGTTTCCTAGGAGAAATATTGGGACGAGCCGAACACGAAAAAGCGATGTTATTGATGCCTGTTGGTTACCCTGCTGATGATGCTGAAGTCCCAAATCTTCAGCGCAAAGCGCTGGATGAAATTTCCGATTTCATAGAGTAAGCAGATGGTGTTCACACAATCTGCTTAGCAGACGTCGTGATTCAATCCCCCACTGCAACATTGCGACTTCTGCGCTAGTTCTGTCATCAGTAAGTTTGCCAGCAATCATACCTGGAGCCGCTAAGTCAGAAGGTACTAGAGGCAGGTTTGAACCATTTATTGTAAATGAGATACCACCTTCTTTTCTGATTTCAGCAGTCATGAATCCAGCGACTGAAACTTCATCTCCATCCGCTTCAACTTCTGCTTCTTTCAGAGTAGTTCTTAGGAATCTCTCAATAGCAGATAACAACTGTTTCGAATCATCTTCACCAGCAGATGCTGGCAAACCATGCTCGTGTTCACCAGATGCAGCCCCGTATGCACCAAGAAACGGTAAATCAGTATCATGTTGAGCGAGTAGGTCACCCAATCCTCTACCCAAGCCTTTCTTGGAATCACCTTTTTTGGGGGTTTTACTCATCTTTTTCACCAAATCCCCATACTTTCATTAATGCATTTGACAGGTTTAGATAATCCTGACCACCAGCACTTTTCGGGGCGTGAATATGAATCGGCGTCCCATGGCTCGGCGCTTCTGCCAATCGAATGTTCCTCCTGATTGGTGGGTCTACAACTAGGTCTGGGAATGTCTCTCTCACTTGAGCAGCCACTTGTCCATTGAGCAAAGTTGGAGCGTGCATTGTCATCAACACTGCATCAACACCTAGCCGAGGATTGAGGCGGTGGCGGATTTCACGAATCGTTGAGGCAAGAAGGGCTAAACCCTCTAATGCGAAATACTCCGTTTGAACTGGGATGACAACTGCATCAGAAGCAACTAGTGCATTGATGCTAACAAGCCCGAGTGAAGGTGGAGTGTCTATCAAAATCAAATCGTAATGTGGAAGAAGTGCCTCCAAACCCTCAGCAAGCCTTCTTTCTCTACCAAGTTGTGAAATCAGTTCTTCCTCAATTCCAACCAGTTGACGGTCTGCAACAATTAGATGGAGATTTTCAACACCAGTTGCATGTCGAGCGCGGATTGAATCTTCGGGAGTTAGCATTAGAGTTCTAGTGCCATACCTGATTCTTGATTTATCAATCCCAAATCCGGTAGCACAATTGCCTTGAGAATCACAATCAACAACCAACACCTTTACTCCTTGAATTGCTAAATGAGCAGCCACGTTGATGACTGTGGTGGTTTTTGCTACCCCTCCTTTCTGATTGATGACTGTCACAACGCGTGCACGTCCATCGGGTGTTGGCCCAGCCCTAGGAAGGTCCAACGGTTCACGAATCTCGGCTTGACCAAACTCTCTAGACTGGGGGATTTGTACCTCTTGCTCCTCAAATTCAACATCAATGACCATCGGTGCTGGTTGGGCATCGGGAATTGAATCGTCACCGTCTCGCATCATAGCACCGTAGGTTAGCGGCGGCTCAAACACTCTTGAGGGTGACGGGAGGGAGTCATTGGTTGGTAACGAATTTGAGGCGTTTTCAGAATCGCCAACGCCAATATTTTTTTTGTTTTCAAAATGAGTTCTAATAAGATAATGAACTAGTTGATTTAAATTGACGATGTTTCAACGTCCGGCAATTAGTTCATATATAGAATTACACCCTTAGAAATAACATGCAGGCGGTGTTAAGGACAAGCCTCTGTATTTTATTATCATTATTTTTTTTTCCAATTAACAATATATTGATTGAAACTGGATCTGCTCAGGCTAGTGCTTTAGGCAGCACCAATTGTGAATCAGAATCTGACGTGAGATACAACTACGATTATGACAATGACACTGGAAGTTATTCCGGTATTATCAGTTCATGTTCATTAGATCTTTATGTTGATGATCTGTCAAAGTACGGGATAATCAACCTAGATACAGGAAATATTGTTTTTGAATCCGGTGAAGAAAATGGAAATGGAACCATTTTCTTAACATTCCATGGGTCTAAAACTGGAGCCTATCTTGTTTGCCCTGCATATAACACTTCTACCTCACTAAAGAATCTCTCAACTTGCTCATCAATAGTATCTGGCACTCATGCTTTTCGTACAAACGCAAACTGTTCGGGCATTTTTGAGGTTGCTGGATGGGATTTTTCATCTTCACCGGCTGGTTTGTATTTCCAATCGAATTGGGGTACTCAATGCCTTTACCCAATTTATGCTGATTTGAGTAGCAATTCCACGTATAATGGAATTAGAATGCGGCAAGCTTTTGGGGATGACTTTACATCAGATAATTTGGGTATTTTTCAACATTCAGAAATGGGATTTGAAGCATTCGGAGCGTTGGGGAATGGTAGTATTGAAGACCTCAATTCTGGATTTTATCATCCTATAAATGACACAATGGGAGATAACAGTATAGCGCCATGGTTAGTCGTAAATCCCTTCCCACTGCTTGATACAAATGCATCCTCTTACAACACAATTAGTCTTGGTAGATGGGCACGAATGGTTTATGGAGGAATCGCTCATGAACCTACACTTGGAGGAACACATGCGATTTTCAATGATTTTTGGTTCCTTGATAGTGTGCAAAACGGAATTCATGATGTGTCATTAAATGGGACTCCTACAAATTACCATAGTTACGACCGGAATTATACAGTGATAGCTGGATTTAACATTCACAACACAACGAACCAAAATATTTCAAACGGAACAAAATGCTCAAATGCTACAACATCAATTAGTAATCGATCTTCAAATATACCAACGCCTTTCGGGTTGCTTGTTGGAAAAGCAAATGATACTAGTAATTTTACAAATAATTACTCAAGTGAATTAATTTTTCTAATTCAAGTACATGAGGATTCAGATGATAATTGTCTTACATTAGAACCTACAAATCATCATTTTCACCTAAATGCTTCAGTCGCTTTGAACATCTCGATTTGGAATGGGAACAGTTTTGTTCATTTATTACATTCGACGACAAACCATACTTGTGCAGAAGGTGGGCCAGAACATTCAACCAATAATCTGCCTCCAAGTAATTCTCAGAGTCGTTCTCGCTGCGATTGGGTAATTTCTGATATATTAATTGGCGGAGGGAAAGAACCTCTATTTTCATACAACAATATCTCATCCACTTCATTTTCTCGAGGAGCGCCTATCTATCAAATTAATCTGAGCGTTACATTTGACCATGAAATTATAGAAACTAATGCAGTCGGATCAAATAACGGGACTGGTTCGGGACCTGCATCATATCACTATTATTGGAATACAACTCAATCCGGGAAGATAATCGTGGTTTGAAGATGGAACATGGTGATTGAATGAAGATAGAAAAGTCATGGCCTCTTGTACTTTTCATTGTTACAATTTTACTTTTGACGAATATGGTTGTGGTCGGAGAAAATTCTGATGAAAGTGAAAGGAAAAATCATCAAATTGAACACTCAACATACTATCCGAAATACAATAATTCATCAGTTGAGATTTCAAGTGTTATCGTGATGCCAAATGGTACTAAGTATATTCTTTGGCACGAATTTGATGGCCAGTTAGAACATAAACATGTAACAGGAATTTCCGCTCTAGATTCAGACGATAATGAAGTATGGCGTACACACATGACTTGTGCAGTATTGCAAATAAGCAATTCAGGTTTAAGGTCTATTCTCTCTCCCCTAAATTTTGGCATCAACGAAGAGGGTGATATTCTAATCAGCATTCTCTCTATAGGCTGTGATTCTGACTTTACACTTTTCATAAATGAAGAAGCTTTCAAAACGGATACAGACGGTTCATATAAAAAATCTATAGTTATATCTATCAATGCGTCTCATGGTGGATTGAACTGGTTTAAATTAATAGATCTCAATTTCTTAAATATTCCGGAATATACTTCCTTTACAATTAGTAAACTAGGTTTATCACCCGAAGGAAATCCAATTATTATTGGTTTAATCATTGATTCCCTTTATATGAAGAGTGATTCTTCATCATTATATGGAGAGGGAAAGATGATTCTAAATTTAACTGGAGGATTATTCAAACATGGAGGAGGTTACGCTGATATTTTGATTTTTGAATTAAACAAAACTGATGGCATTCTGCGAAAACAAATTGCTATTTCAAGTCCCTGTACTGATAATTTCAGAAACATGATTATTGATGACCAAGGAAACATTTTGGTATCAGTTCTAGCTTCTGTATATTCTGATAACTCACCCAGAGGAAATATTGAGCCCGGTAATTTTTCCATACTTGACCAGAGTTTTCAAAGGTGTCATAGGGAACATCAAGAAGATGACCCTCCTGGTCAACTTCACATGAATGATCCTGAATTTCATCTTTTTTTAATCAATAGAAATATGACTAATGGAAAACATATGAATTCTCAGCGAAGTAATAATGAAGATAGTTGGATTACCTATATCGATAGCAAATCGCTTGAAAATAAATCTAGAACATCTTTGTTAAAAATAAATGGCTTTCAACTCAACGATACTTTGGGTGTGTTAGGTTCAGATGACCCAACAATAACTGAATACTATCTAACGGTGAATGATGATGAAAACAATTCATACATAATGATGAATTTTTCTCTGCCTAGTAATTTAACCGTTGGAGGCGCATTAATCCTAAGTGATGGCGCTGTTCTTTTGGGCGGACATTTTTGTCCCGATATTACTTGCAACATTTCTATTTCTGATGAGGTTTTTCTAACCAGTAACGATTCTCGTGCCTCAGGGTACCTAATGAAAATTAACAAAAACGGAACAATCGAATGGATTGATGATTCCATCCGCGCTGATTATATCTCTTTGAATTCTATTCACAAAGAAGAAAACGATGTGATCACTTCATCATGGCACCTTACTAATATGAGCGAAAAAGGCTCTAGAACCGATAAGACATTGGTTTACACAAGTCAATTGATTGAAATTATTCCAGAAATTATTGAAGTTGAAGAGCCTGAAGAGGAAATTGAGGAGGAACTAGATGAAGAAACAACAAATGATGAATCAACAGATAATGATGGTGATTTAGGTGACTTGAATAATTCCAATAACTCATCTGAACTCAACAACGAAAAAACGCCAACAACCCATGGTATGAACTACATTTTTATCGGATTGACTCTTCTATTTATCTCCGTGGTTCTGACCCTTTCTTATTTCTATAAACCGGATAAATGACAGGTGAATGAATCAAAATTCTCTTTCAATAATCGGTGTTCCTAGTTATTACCAGGAATTGGGCTTGTCTGTGGATTCTAGGAGTTAGTGGAGGTTTTGACCCACCCTGCCAACCTGCCGGTCTCCCCATCAATCGCGTATGAAAGTGTGTGGTCCATCCCACTTTCAGTCCATTCTCGCTGTCCAAATACCATGACAGACCCCTCTTGTAACCCATCAATTAGGTCAAGAAGGTCACTTGCTTCTGGTGGAACTGTTAGCAGATATCCGATTGATGTGTCATCAGATATTACCCCACTTTGGGCGATATCGTTTGCAAGAATTGGGTAACGATTTGGGTCAATTATTCTCTGTTCAACTTGTTGGAGGCTGGCAGTAGTGGGGATACTTTCTCGGCGATGTGCAGGTTTATCTTCACCACCAATTGAAGCCTTGTCAAGAACTGAACAATTATCAGTTCGCTCTTCAACCCGAACCCATCCAGCATCGTTATCGTCAACCCAACTAACATTCCATTCGGTTAAACCATGACTTCTATCATCAGTTGCGCGGAAGACATATCCTCCAGAAGCCAAAGCTGCTGATGCCTCTTCAGCCTGTATTGTCTGATTGATGATACAGGCTATCGCCTGTTCAAGCGGCCATGACCTATCGTCACTGCGGTCTGGCATGTGGAGCCCACCGCTACCCCAGTTCTCATTTCCTGAAAGTGCTCCAGAATTATCTCCTGGCCGGTTACCATAGGATGATTGCCAATCAATCATCCCTTCACCGCTGGAATCACTTGTTCGCACAAGCGTATACTGCAAACTAACTGAACCTTCTGGAAGTGCCCTATCAAGTAGGTATTCGGTCAAAACCCCACAATCTGGTGAATCATAACGGCTCTTCTCAAGACGTATGTCAACTTGCTGTTGCACCGCCCAAGGAGAAGAAGGGACAATGTACAGAACCATATTTGCTCGCCCTACACACCCCTCAACTTCTGTGTGTGCCATGTTGACTTGAAGGCCCATTTCATTGCCAACCGAGATTACACTTCCAACCTCCCAGCGCCAGTTGCCACTAGTTCCGGTCTGTCCTTCTTCAAGTAGAGAGTTGCCAAATATTGGTGTAAGTTCTACTGGTTTCAGTGGTAGGAGAAGTTCTGGCATCAAGTCAGACAGAGTATCATCAGGCACCCCATAGGAAAGTGCTTCTACCGAAGTTAGTTCACCTTGATTGTCAAGAGTTACTGAACTATGAGTACTCAACAAAGCCTTGCTGGTTAACTCTGTCCAAGACTTTGAATTCTGGGCAAATGAATATCCTGAAATCGGCCCGACAGGCACAGAACACATGTTGTCTGTCTGATCTCCAAGCCATGTTTTTGAAGATACGGTGGCTGAAAGTTGATGATTCAACTCCTGTTCAACTGCTAAGAAAGTTAAGCCATATGCATCTCTTGCTTGCACAACTCCAACTAAGTTTGAATCGGACGGATTTAGCAATTCAGATTTCCCACCTTTGGCTACCGCTATATTCCCTGTACCCGTGAAATCGACTTTGAATTCCTCACACACATCAGATAGGGCACCATTGAGACGGTTGTCTAATTCGCGCACCATTTCTTCACCTTCAACATCAAATGACCCACTAGAGATTGCAAAGTTCATCTCATCACCATACTCAATTGGCTCGGCAATAAATGGGTCTAGATTATTGGTCCACCACCAATATCCACCACCTGCAATAACTAGAATTACTAACAGGGTTGCAATCGTGGATTTACTAGTTAGAGTCCCAATGAAGGAACCCCCTGCGAGACGGTTTGGACGGCTAGAAGGTAGAGGAGCGGGTTCATACTGTTCTTCCTCAATTAATTCTGCCTCAAACAGTTCGGCTTCAAAAATTTCATCTTCTTCTTCTGCGATGAAAAGGTCGTCATCAGGTTCATCTTCTAGTTCTGCAACATAGACATCAGCCTCAACAACTTCTTCCTCAATTTCAGCGACCTCTTCGGCTGTTTTTTGACTAACCTCTTCTTCTTCGGTTGGTTGGTAACTAGGTTCAGTTCCATCTTCCTCAAGTAGCAAGATTTCTTCTTCATCATCCGATGCATAAGATTCCAAGAGTCGGTCAATTAACTCCTCTTTACGTCCAGAAACCTTCAATCCAGCATCTTTGCACATTGATTTCAGATCTGCAACTTTGAGCGCAACTAGTTGCGCTGCAGTTGGATTAGAATCGTCGACCATTCTGTGACCCAATCACATTGGGGCCACTTAGGGCTTTCAACCCCTTCGGTATTTAGCAGGGTGCACATACGATTTTACATTGACAAAAATTTCTTTGGGAATGCTAAAATCCGTGCTACGCACGGGTTAAAAATCTCAAAACGAAGATTATGGTTACTGCATTTGCTCTGCTTGACGCTGCCACTCAATCTGTTGGTCAGTCCATCCTAAAGCGCGTAATTCCTCATCAGTGTAAACTGGTTGAGCAGGTGCTGGTTCCCCAACTTCTGATACTGCTTCCTGTGTAACTTGAGGTTCAGAGGTTGGAACAGGTTCCTCAACTTGTGGTGTTGAGTCAGCGTGGCCACTTAGTTTGGCATCATCATCCCCACCCTCACCGGGTTCTCCAAGTTCAGACATCGCTCCTCGCTCTTCCTCTGCCTGGTCAAGTACTTCTTCTTCGGTGCTCTTCTTGTCAGGTGAATCGGGTTGGGCGACTTTCTTCCAAGCCTTGCCTGCCTTGTGGGCACCAACTCCTGCGAATATTGCTAGAATGAAAGAAATGGCGGCCAATGGCGCGCATATAGGTTGATTCCAATGAGGTGTTACTTCAGCATCAATTGTTGCTCTGAATCCCTGAACCTCTGGAGGAGTTTCGTATTCAAAGACTAGGCAATATTTACCCGCTGGAACTTCAAAAGAAACTGAAACTTCCATACCTATAATCATCGGTGTTATAGAACCATACTTGTATTGATCTGGAAGAGACTCAATGGTTTGTCCTTGCATGGTGTCACAAGTTGTTGGGAAAAGAGCGATCCTGAAACCAGTATTTGCGCCATCAACACGATAACTTACCAACTTTACATCAACTGGTATTGTAGTAATTCCACTAAGTTCAATTGGAATTCCTGGGAGATTCAAATCGTGCTGGAACGAGCCTGAAAACTCATCGTTTCCGTCCCATATTTTATTACTCATCAACTCAATATCTTGTTCTTCCCAAGCGGCTGGATGAGAGGGGTCATTACGATTTAGAATATCGACCTCTTGACTAAATTCATGGGGGTTGTTAGAAACGTCACCTTGACTGAAAGGCCACAACGCAATACCACCAAATACTGCAACTAACAACAATAACAAGATTACATTGTTTCGCTTATCATTCTTAATTTTCCTTAAGCCTCCCACCTTTTCTCGGCGGTCAATCTCGGCTTGTCGGACGACATTTTGTTCAGCCAATTTCTCAAAAGCCCCTTCGTCCATCTCTTCGCTAGATGAGAGAGAAGAAGACACAGACCGTCTTGGCGGACCCTTGGGTCTAGAACTAGGTGGACCAGATGGTTTTGAACTGGGCGGCCCGGATGGGCCGACGCTTGGTGGACCTGTTGGTCCGGCACTCGGAGGACCGGATGGACCTGCTTGCATGAAGGCGGCACTGCCTCCCTGATTATGAAAGGATAGGCCTCATTGAAATTGTTAGATATCGAGTGGAAAATACAACTTCAGCATCTAAAAAAAATGAAAATGCGTGAAAATGAAGACCCACAGGACTCAAAAATGGTGAGGTAACCCGGGAATACCATGACTGTCCGGTTGGCCATTTTATCCCGCGGCCCGAGACTGTACAGTACTCGGCGCCTTCTTGAAGAAGCCGAAAAGCAGGATTGCTATGTTGAAATCCTTGACCCAATGCGTCTCAGCATCACTGTTGGGAATGAAACGCCAAGGATTCTAAATGCTGGCTGGCCTGTCGAAGTCGATGCTGTAATTCCAAGAATTGGATATTCAATTACGCATCATGGGGTTGCATTAATCAGACAATTTGAGAGATTGGGTGTCTATGTAGCGAATAGTAGTGAGGGAATTAGCCATAGTAGAGACAAATTACATGCAACTCAACTACTCACAAAAAATCGCATTCCTGTACCCACCACCTGTCATATTAGAACATGGCAGGATGTTGAAGGAGCACTGTCTAAGGTAGGTGGAATGCCAGTAGTAGTGAAGGTTAGTGAGGGCACCCAAGGTAGTGGAGTTTTCCTAGTGCATAGTGAAGACCGGGCTAGAGAACTGACATACAAACTTCTCTCAGAGGGACACCATGTCCTTGTGCAAGAGTACATCGAAGAAAGTCACGGGCGAGATGTCCGAGTTATTGTCGTGGGAGGAAAAGTCATTGCTGCCATGCGAAGACGCGCTCGAGGTCGTGAGTTTAGATCAAATTTTCATCTCAACGGAACTGTTGAAAAAATAGATTTGCCAGATGAATATGCAGACGTTGCGCGACGTGCTGCTCGCTTGTTGAATCTTGATGTTGCTGGCGTTGATTTACTGGAAAGTGAGCGTGGCCCATTGGTTTTGGAAGTTAATTCAAGTCCTGGATTAGAAGGAATTGAAGGAGCCACTGGCATCAATGTGGCGGGTGCAATCATTGAACATTGCATCAAGCATCAAGGTTTCAGTAATGTTGGTTTAGACCAACTTTTGCGTAGTCGACCCGGTCACGGTGTTGTTAGTGTAAACATCAGTCGGCATCCAATTCTCAGTGGAAAACAAATTGGTGACGTTTTTACGGATGTTAATGAACAATTTGTATTCGCTGTTGCTCGCGAGGGAATGCATATCTGGAAGCCAAGACGAACATTCCTCTTGCGGCGAGGTGACGAGATTATTTGTTATGGTGAAATTGACAAGATTCACCAACAATTAGCACAATGGGTTTCACATTCTGTCGACAACAATAATGTCAACCCTTCAACAATTGAGTTTAGCGAAGATTCCTACTAAGTGGCTATTCTCGATTCAATGCACGTTGGACGGATAATACCACTCAACCCGCGAAGCATTGATAATCGTGAGTGAATCAACCTCTCTTCCCTGTAAGGGGATGGGAATGGGTGTCACCTCGGTGGCACTGACGATGAAGAGAGGTAACAATGTCACAAAAAGAAGAGGAAAATGGGCAACCATGGGCGGATGCAGGAACGCGTCAATATCTTGAGCGTTTCAGCGATGATATAGTCGGTCATGGTTTCACTCTTCCAACTCGTCTTACTCGTCTGAAAGATATGCCGTTATTGTCCTGTTATGAACAACAATTGAAAGCAGAAAAGAAAAGTGAACATACTTCTCGTTCCTACTTCATTGCAGCAAGAAAGTTTCTCTCAACTTCGATTCCAAATCAAGGTCAACTCAGTCCTGATGAGGTTGAGAGTATGTCAATGATTGAGGGTGTTGGTCATATTGACCCAAACAATGGGAGGTTGGATCTCTGGATTCAATCGATTTCACATCTCAAACCATCGACCATAAACGCTAGATTAGCGGCCATCTCTCACCTACTCAAGTGGCTAGGTCACACAGTACCTGACTGGGTTATTAGGCCACAGAGAAGTAAAAGATTACCTAGAACATTAACACATCAAGAACTTGGCAAATTAATCCAAGTTTGCCGCCAATCAGAAAATCCTCTCGCCGAAGTGATTGTAGTTGTGCTCCTTGAGACTGGGCTACGAGTGGGTGAACTATGTGGGCTTGATTGCATAGATATTGATTATCAAGATATGTCAGCAAATGTGTGGTCAGGGAAGGGTGACAAAGACCGTCGGGTGCTGTTCACCAAAAGGAGCAAGGAAATTCTCGAAAAATGGTTACGACACAGGTCTTCGACGTTCACAAAAGATGAAAAAGCACTATTCCTCAACAGTCGCGGACATCGCCTAACTCAAAGAAATGTTCAGAAAATGATGGATTCATTGGCTGATGATGCTGGAATATTGAGAAGTCGATTAACCCCTCACACATTGCGTCATAATTTTGCAACAGGCTTGCTTGAGCGTGGGGCTGACATTGTAAGCATTCAGAGATTACTAGGTCACGCTGACATCAGTAGTACACGAGTTTACCTAGATATCACTGACCAAACTCTAAGAGAAGTCTATCGTAGAGCACAAGAAGTCGACCTATTTGGCGACATTGAGTGATTTGTAGTTATCAAGAAGTGAATTCTCTAACCCAAGAGAACTCTTCAACAGTTTGTGCGTTTGCACCATCTAGCCAGCGCTTGTGAAATGCCTTCTTTCTCTTATCGGCAGTGCTTTTTGCACCTCTACTGGCTTTTACGCCCTTCTTCATAATCTTGGAAGCATCATCTTTAGCAGCGATGTGAGATGCTGCTGTAGAGGTTTTTGCGCGGTTGCGCAACTTATTGGATACTTTGGAATCAATCTGGTCGACAGCCAATACTAATCCTGGCCTTCGCTTGGCTTCTAGAGCAGCGGCGGCTTCTGCAGCGGCTGCCTTGGCTGCTGCTGCGGCTTCGGCTTCTGCTTTCTTCTTGGCTCGAGTTGCTGCTGCCTTCTTGGCAGCGGCTTTTCGCTTGGCTGCTTTTTCGGCGGCTTCGGCTTCTGCTTTCTTCTTAGCACGAGTTGCTGCCGCCTTCTTGGCAGTTGCTGCTTTCTTGGCCGCTACTGCTGCGGCTTCCGCCTCTGCTTTCTTCTTAGCACGAGTGGCTGCTGCTTTCTTGGCTGCTGCTGCTTTCTTGGCGGCTGCTGCGGCTTCTGCCTCTGCTTTTGCTTTTGCAG
>CAZXZO010000002.1:22957-25007 GCA_964645485.1 uncultured Candidatus Poseidoniales archaeon | reverse complement strand
TTTTGCAGCAGCATTCTTCTTGCGAGTTGCTGCCGCCTTCTTAGCCGCTGCTGCTTTCTTGGCGGCTGCTGCGGCTTCTGCCTCTGCTTTTGCTTTTGCAGCAGCATTCTTCTTGCGAGTTGCTGCCGCCTTCTTAGCCGCTGCTGCTCTTTTAGCCGCTGCATCGGCCTCTGCTTTCGCTTTAGCAGCAGCATTCTTCTTTCGAGTTGCTGCGGCTTTCTTTGCTGCTGCGGAACGATTGTTCCCCGAGTCCGTCTTCTTCGCCATGGTGGCGCTACGGAACGAGTCTTTTATTCAGCCTTACGATAGAAATCATCTCCAAAATTAATCTATTACAGTAAATTATACCACCCGAAAAGCACTATCAAAGCGAAGTAACAATGATGCAACAGGCGCGCCCACGACTTTGAGAGGGTGGGCTATGGAGGAAGATGGTGTGGTCGGAATTCACGCAACACACTCCCACCTCTGGTGTCAGGTTAAGAACGGCAAACCAGAGATGAAGGTTGATGATGAGAACAGATTGCGCCACCTAAATTGGCCAGAAGGAAAAACTAGCCTTTATCTCGGTGATATCTGTGATGCTTTGTTGAGATGCTTTGGCGCTCATGAACCGCCCATCTTGACTTCGCCACCTGGCTTTGACCAACAAACTTGGAAGATGGTAACAAATGATTCCCTGTTACGTATTGAAATCACAAGTCGGTCATATTGGGGATTTGGACTCTTTGATTCAAGTTTTTTGAACGAGATTGTAATTGAAGGCCCACTAGAAAACCGGGCTCGACTTATTTTTGATTTGGTAGCAACTCTTGGACGAAACCCGTGGGAGCCAACTCTTGGCTTGATGTGGAAAAGAACTACCAAGACTAATTCGAATGGTCATCGTGAAGCGTGGGAAGGACTACTCCAATATGCAAGGGAAAATATGAACGAAGAGGCTCACAAATACAAAGATAAACACACAAAACTAACAAAGAGACTTGACGAGTTTGAAGGAATGGATTATGAAAATTGGCAGCGAGAGGATGCTGAAAACGCCTTGCAAGACGCAAGTGGCCACATTGAAATCGCTTTGGCAGCACTTCATGACAAGAATGCAGCCGGCTTTGAGAGGGCGCTAGCAAGAGCAGAAGCCTCAATGATTGAGGCTGACCCAACAACAGAAGTTACGCGTACAGTTTTCCAAGAGGCTGATGATTTACTTATCGATGATTCACTAGAAGTTGAGGAAGAAGAATTACAAGAGCATATTCTAATCCATGAAGAACTGCCTGAAGAAGTAGATAGAATTGCTCCTAATGAAGTTGCAACAAAAACTAGCGATGTCTCAGCAGATGACTTGCTCAAAGGCATCAACGATGATTCTGACAACGATGTTCCATTCGTTGATTTAACCGACTCCGAAGAGTAGTTGTAATCGATTGTAAAACTACAGGCTGACTTTTCTTAGCCGAGGCAAATTGAAATTATAGCGAGGGAAATTGAAATCCATCTGTCTGGATTAGTCGCTTGGGGTCCAGAGGACCCTGATTGAAATTGAATGTAAAACTACAGGCTGACTTTGGTCTGAAGTTGGGCGCGTATCTGCAAAGCGAGAACGATTTCAATCGTCAGAACTGACAAGTCGCTCATGGGGTCCAAAGGACCCCGAAAGACGGAATCATATGAAAATGAGCGACCAGTTCTGACCTTCGCTCGAGCGGATACCCAATTTTCTTGGGAAAATTGGGAGGCCCAACAGACCAAAGCCAAAACTGAAAAGTTGCCATTCGGTTCGTAGAACCTCATTTGAAATCAGATATGACACTACAGGCTGACTTTTCTTAGCCGAGGCAAATTGAAATTATAGCGAGGGAAATTGAAATCCATCTGTCTGGATTAGTCGCTTGGGGTCCAGAGGACCCTGATTGAAATTGAAGATAGCGACCCAGACAGATGTTCAACATGAGCGATTGTTGATTTTTCCAAAGAAAAATCAGCACCTCGGCAAGAAAAGTCAGCCGAACAGGTTATCCCACATCCACATCCAAGTGTTATCCCACTGGTT
>CAZXZO010000002.1:2914-22857 GCA_964645485.1 uncultured Candidatus Poseidoniales archaeon | reverse complement strand
AAAGTCAGCCGAACAGGTTATCCCACATCCACATCCAAGTGTTATCCCACTGGTTGGGTTGGTTAGCCAAATATACGCCAACCGAGAATAGAATACAGACAGTGTAGATCATGCCTTTTGAAATCTGCCAAGCATCATCTGACTCCTCGTCGAAGTAGCGAATCAACCCAGCAGCTTGCTGGATGTTTGGCCCCTTCGACTTCTTGTCCTTCTTGACTGCCATGTAAAACGCCCGACCTGCCTCGCCTATTTGAACGCGACGAATGCTAATTTACACTCAAGGGTCGACAGTTTCGACCAAAACACAGCCATCACTGTACTCTACAATTCGTGCTGCACAATCCATTGCTTCATTGAGATTTTGAGTTTCAAATAGTACTTTTCGCGTACCAGCACTGGTTTGAAGAACTACGCGATGACTCAATTCACGGAGAGTTTCCTCATCAATTGACTGGTAAACCCAATCATCATCTTCAACCTCCATCTGTGCCTCAACAGGAACTAGCGGGCCTTGCTCAACTTGGCTCTCTACTGCACGCTCGTGGATATCTTGGAAGCGTGTTCTGAACTCTCTGGTTTCATCAAGTTGTTGTGATGTTTTTTCGGCTCTAGCCCTAGCCGCTTTGAAAGCCTGTTTGTTGGCTTTTGCTAATGGACTAATCCTCTTTTGTCTCTTTACTCCTCGCTCACTCTCTTCCGTCATTTCGCATCCCATCTAGATGACTACTAAACGCAGTCAACTGAAATGCAGGCGCACTGTCGGTGCTATAACCGTTGCAGGTCAAAAACTCCTCAAGATGGTGATTTTGGTAGGGTATTCTTTGACACCAAGTTTCCCCTTTTAATTCACTAAGTTTGTTCAAGAAAGTGCTGTTTTTCGGTTCAGTAATAGTAGTGATATCAATGGTAAAACCAAAGTTATTCCAATACCTAAGGAAATAGCAAGTGAATCGCCTGAGAACATGTGGTGCAATCCCCACAAGGCTGTAATTGTTAATCCAATTAACACACCTGATTCAATTCCTCTGGTTTGAACGGGGAGATTGGGGCGCTTTTCTGGATGGGTTGCTAACAGAGGTAATGTCGTCATTGACATGTACAAGCCGGGCATTAAAACTACAGTGAGAGGTTCCCTTATTGTCAAGAAAGGAATTGATAAACTCATCAATAAGTAAAATCCCCAAACTTCTGGCCGTGGTCTAGAATCTAATCCTACAATAGGGAGCAAGGTCCCAACAACTCCAAAGATTGCTAGAGGAAGCATCAAATTCAATGAAAGCCAAAGTGCACTGAACCAACCATCAATGTGAGGCAGAGATTCGAGTATTACTGCCCCAGAAATCCAAGTCAAAATTAGTGTATGAGCGAGGGAGCGAGTTAATCCAAGCCAACGCCTTCCTTTCGCAATACCTCTTTTTTGGTGTACTTTAGTCAATAACAACAAGAAGACAGGCCATCCTAACAATAAAACAACCATTGAAATGGCGAGAGATATTTGGCTGAACTGCCCTAGAGCAATTAGTTCATCAAAATCATCAATTTGTTGTGAACTTAAGTTTGACATCGCTAGGAAAAATAATGCTAGTACAGCAGGAATACCGGCTAGCAGAAAATTGTCACCTTTACCAATTTCACCCGACTGTGAATAATTTGCCATAGCATAGGGCCAGATGCCTATTCCGATGCCTGCAAAAATCAATGTAATTGTAGTCTGTATTGGTACAATTTGTGAGCCGATGAAAGTTTGTGGCTCCGAATGGACTGAAAATGCATCTGAAGGAATAAACCCAACCAGCATCAATGGCCATAGAAATCCATGCCATCTTAATACACGGGCGCGTAGGTCGGCACTCTCATCATCAAATAATGAATAATCTGAGTTGCCAAAAATCTCTTTTACAAAAGTAGTTAGAGCAAATAAAATGATGATTCCTAACCATGGCGAACCAACTGTGTTGAATGGACCGTGTAACATCCTTTGCAATGCTGATGAACTATTAATTCCAAAATTTACCACATGACCGTGGTTGAAATCTTGAACATAATGAATCCTGAATAATACTAAGACAACAAGCAACACCAATACCACAGGTAGGATTGTTAAACTGCGGTCAAAATTACGCAAAAATTTTGCTTTATCTGGATATTTTTCATACATTCCTGGTAGCCATAAAGGTGCAGACCACTGTAAAAACGACCACAGTAAAATAAGAGTCAACAAGGTGGCGGGAAGGCTGAATGCATCACCTCCACCAACCGCCATGAAATAGGCGACTGTGGGTATGGCTCATTGGGTTAGCGCATCCACAACCCTTGAGGGATGGTCACGGGCACGAAGGTTTGTGCAACCGGTTATGGGGGTGGTATGAATGGGCAAACTCGGCTTTGGAGACCCTTCGAAAAGCGACCTGTGGAAGGCTGTGAAAGCATGGCGTGACGACCCAGAACCATGGCTTGAGGCTGCTGAATCAAGACTTAGTGAAACCTTGCGCGTAAATCCTTTGCGGGAGGACCAAAAATGGACCGAGGAAATACTCTCCTATCTAGGTGGAAAACCGCTCCAGTGGTTACCTGAAGGCGGGGGAGGACAAGGTTGGGTAATGCCTTGGGCTAGGGGAAAATGGCCTTCAAGTGAATCAAAAATACTGCTTTGTGCCCTGCATGATTCAGGTCGGATAACTAGGCAAGAAGCAGTTAGCATGGTTCCTGTAAAACTACTCAATTGCAAGGTTGGGCATCACATATTGGATATGTGTGCGGCTCCTGGCAGCAAATCGACTCAATTGTGTGAAGCAATTGATGATGAGGGAGTGGTTGTTGCCAATGAATCAAACCCTGGGCGAGCAAATTTGTTGGTATCAAATTCTAAGAGAGTTGGACTTACTTCGATGGTAATTATTCGTCATGATGGCAGGCATTTGCCTCGCTGTCCAAATCCTGGCTATGATAGGATATTGGTGGATGCCCCATGTTCAGGTAGCGGGACAACGCGAAAGAATCCTGAACTATGGAACAAATGGACTGAACGGGCTGGAAGGAAATTGAATCAGTTACAGGTTGCTTTAGTCAGAAAGGGTGCAATGTTACTCGCACCGGGAGGTAGAATGGTTTACTCTACATGTTCAATGGACCCACTTGAAAATGAAGCGGTGGTAGCAGAGATTCTTCGGACCTGTGAATTTTTGAAATTAGTTGATACTGAAATTGATAAAAAATGCCCGGGAATAGTTAGTCGGAATGGAATGTCCACTTGGCCTCTACTTCATCAAAAAAGTGATGGCAAAGGAGGGCATATTGATGATGCTGAAAAGATTCTGATACCGCCTGAAGAAGCCGAAATCGCTAGCGCGTTGCCTCTTTGTCAACGAATTTGGAGTGATGAAAATGATTCAGGAGGATTCTTTGTGGCATCTTTCGAACATATCGGCAATAGCGAAGTTGCTGAAGCATTAATGCCCACAAGTGAGATGGCAGAACGGCCAATTAGTGAACCACCTCCACCAACAAAAAACCACGAACTGCCTACCTCAACTGATGTGCTAAAGACTATTTCTCAGGAATGGGGGGCTGACTATGAAAAAATGTTCACTAGAGGTAGTAAAATCTACACCATCAGCAATGAGATTCACGATTGGTTCTGGGCTGGTGAAAGAATGCTGAGACGCGGTGGTAAATTGCCGGGTTGTCATTGGCATCCGTTTCAAGTCATTCAAGCAGGGCTGCCTACGTGGGAAATACGCAAAGGAATTTTACAAAGACCAACTTCCAAAGGAATACATATTACAGCAGCAAAATTATCTAATCGTGTACACGAAATATCAGCCGGGTTACTAGAGGAAATGTTACTCAAGGGAAGTTTAGACAAGGAAGTCGCCGCCCCAAGCATATCGACTATTGAGAAGGAATCATCTGGAGGTGTGGTACTGCGGTTCAATCATGAAGGAGTGGTGTGGTGGCTACCTGCATGGCTAGGTGGCAAGTTGACTCTCATGTTGCCAGATTGCGAACGCACTCTCCTGACCTATGCACTAGGAATTGAGGTGACTCTGTGACACGATTTTCGGCAGTAATGATCGCTGCATTCATCTTGATAAATCTGACTTTTTTTGTCATTCCCGATAACTTGGAGGCTGTTAGTGCTGAGGCTGAAGAATCATCAATTTCGGTCTTTGAATCATTTATTGATGACAACAATTGTGCTGAAGAAATTGACATTGTTGAGAAAGGAGAGAACGATATCACACTAAACTGGATTCATGGTGAAGGAAGCAGTTTAGCCGGACAGCAACGAGCTGAAAAACTCGGTGCAGATTCCTGTTCACAATGGAAGAATGGGGAGTCAATTGAGAATGCTACCAAGATATCATCGCTAGCAACATTGACTCTCAGTGTTGATATTGTAGCCACAGAAGATGATGAAGAATCCCCTGCCACTGATGTGACTCAATCTGCTGGACTATTATTAGAAGTTGAAATTGAACCATTAGAGGATTTAGCGGAGTCACTAAATTTGCGCTGGTATGTTACGGTGGACCATGCTCCTGTAGGAAATGGAACTGCTGATGATGTCGTGCTCCACTATGGTTGGTCATCCTCATTTTACCATTCTGCCGGTAATGTCACGAACTGGTCGCAGGTCATTGATTCAGAACGCTTGGCAGAGGATGGAATTCCATTTACCATCAATGACCTGTGGAGATTAGAAGTGACAGTGATGTTAGTCGATGACCTCAATTCAACCATTTATGGAATTGACCATGCTCAGGTTCAAACTCTTGATAGAATCCCGAATATTGCAGGGATGTTTCCTGTCATGCTGTTGGTGGTTGCAATCATTGTAGGCCTTGTTATCATTGTACGTCAAGATTACCAAAGAGAAGTTGGGCTTCCACTCATCACAGGAACACTACGTTATATCAAGAAGGAATGGATTGCTGAAGTAAAAGTTACCGCGGGTAAATACGACTTGACAATCAAGGGGGCGTCAGCAACATTACCTTGGAAGATGTCAAGGATACCGAAGCAGCAGTTGGTTGCAGCAGGAACAAGTCGGAATTTTTCTGTAAAACTAAGAAGTACCGAAGAAATCAGCGAGGCAGAAACTCATTGGGAAGTTGAAGTAGAAGAATTAGGTGGTTGGGTTCTTGACCTAAAATTACCTGTTCACAAAATTGAGTGAAACTTTTTGGACTTACGAGAAATTGTCGTAAAATTGCTTTTTCACATAGTTTGGTGCTCATCTGACCAAAAAAAGATAGTAAATTGTCAACAACGTTCAAAAACCTCCTGCGGAGCGATTAAACTCCGGACTTGGTAAAATGGAGTTGGATGAAACTGACAAGCAATTGATTGAGGCCCTTCAAGGAGATGGTAGACTCTCCATGAGAGCACTGGCTGATTTGGTCGGTGTCGCTCTAGGAACTGTGTCAAACAGACTCGGTAAATTAGAAGAAAATGGTGTCATCACAGGCTATACTGTCACCCTAGATGCGGACAAAATTGGTTGGGAAATGAGTGTTGTTGTCGGGTTGCGAATCGTCAAAGGAGAACTTCTCCCGGTACAGCGTTTGATTGCCGACGACCCTCGGGTTTTCGCAGTGTACGATGTGACAGGTGAAATGGATAGTTTGGTGTTTGCACGGGTGAGTGACCGAGATGATTTAGATGATTTCACCAAAACCGTTCTCTCAACAGAAGGAGTTGAAAGGTCTACTACCATGGTTGTGTTAAACACCGTGAAAGAACAAGGTGTTAAGTTACCGAAATAAGCAGTAATGAATCAAGATTCATTTGGTTAAATCCTTGAAAAATTATCGCAGTGCCGTTTTGTGGGAATTGTCGTTTTTTGACTGTTTCACCCTATTGATTCGCGCATCTTCAAGAACGGTCGCTTTGCGGTAAGGCACTGTTGAGCGATTTAGGTAGTAGGAATCAAGGCGCCAGCGGCGCAAAATTAGGTGCCCCTGAATGGAATCTAATCCGCGCCGATTTGGATATTAGATTTCCACCATCTGATTTGTGTCCATTACTAAATTTTGGACGCTGGGTTGACCAGCCACATCAGCACCTTCCAGCAGCAAGGCTGGCTTCTAGTAATTGGGCTGGATTACTAATTGCTGACGAAGTTGGATTAGGCAAGACAGTGTCGGCATTGCATGTATTACGCCGCCTTCACGCGATGGGTGAATCCGGCGGCGTTCTCATCATTTGTCCTGGTGGATTGAGATTGAAATGGTTGCAAGAAATGTTCCACCGTTGTGACCTTGATGGATTCGAGGCGAATACCGGTAAGAAGTTGCACAATGCTCTGGACAGGATTCGCGATGGTGAATCACTTGTAGTCGTCACTAGTCATGGTATTTTCAGACAATCAAAATTGTTGAGAGAATTGATGGAAGAGGGGGTGCCTGATTTGCTTCTGACAATTGTTGATGAGTCACACCATTGCAGAAATCCTCGTAGTCGATTACACGATGCTATCCAGATTCTTTCATTACATAGCCGGCAAACCTTGTTTCTAACAGCCACTCCTGTCAATCTCTCAAATGAAGAATTGTGGGTGCAACTTTCACTTCTAGCACCTGACAGATGGCCAGATTTCAATTCCTTCCAAGCAACCATGAGACCTATGCAGATGCTGAACACGGCATTAGATGCCACAGCAAAAACCACACCTGACCTTGAAGGGGCTTTGGGTGCACTACAAATTCTAAACATGACGCCTGGATTTACCAACGACCCTCGTTTGACTCAAGCCATTGAAATCTGCTCAGACCCCCTTGGTTGGAGAGATGAAAATTTACAAAGAAATCGTTTAGAAGTTGCTGATTTAATTCGTCAACTAAGACCACTCAATGAATTAATTGTTAGAACAAGACGTCGGGATTTAGACCTCCACCTTGCGACCCGGGAAGCAATCACATTGGATGTTGAATTGAGTGCTGCTGAGTGGAGGCTGTATGAGGCTGCTAGACGTTGGACTTGGAGATTGATGCAATTGAGAAATCCTGATTCGGATAGATTTGATTGGGCACTAGTAGTGCCTGAGAGAATGGCTAGCAGTTGCCTACAAGCATTTGCAACTCATGTTCAAACTCAATTACGACAAACAGCAAGAGCTGCATTTGATTTTGGAACCGAAGGTCAGGATGAGGCAGATGATGGCACAATCCGAGAAGCCGAACACCGACTCCTGAGTCGCTTTGGTGACCTTGATGAATTGATTGACGCAGCGGAAGAACTGGGAGATGAAGACTCAAAGTTTGAAGCCATGAAAATGTGGATGTTGAACTCCCTTGAAGAAGACCGTGTGGGAGGAATTCTGTTGTTCAGTCATTTCCGTGGAACACTTGCTTATTTATCTCGACGATTAACCGAAGAGGGGGTAAATTGTAAAGTTCTGAGTGGACAAACTCCAATGTTGGAAAGAGAGGAGTTGCGTACCCAATTTGCTAATGGAGAAATTGATGTTCTTCTCTCAAGTGAAGTTGGAAGTGAAGGTTTAGACCAACAGCATTGTCATAGACTAGTCAACTACGATTTACCATGGAATCCTATGAGAATAGAACAGCGGATTGGCCGCCTTGATAGATTTGGTCAAGAAGCAGATGTGATTACTATTCTCAACTTAGCAGTTGAAGGCACAATTGATGCTGCAATCCTAGGTCGTTTATTCCACCGAATAAGATTGTTTGAAGATTCAATTGGAATGCTTGACCCGCTACTTGGTAAAGCCATGCGGCTTGTTGCTCAAACCGAACTCAACAATCCACGTGCCAAACGTTTAGGCCATAGTGGATATAGTCTGGTAAATGCTGATGAAGTTGCCAATGTTGATGGCGGGCTTGACACTTTACTCGAAAAACGCGAGCGCTGGTTAACAGAGAGAGCCACTGAAGAACGTGAATGGTTAGGTAATGACCCGGGAATTCGAAAGTTGAGGGAAGACGCTATCAACATGGAACTTGGTATTGAGCCGGGTCAATTAATTGCCTGGGTGAAAGCAAGATTGAAACAACGTGACCGACATTCAAGCGTATACAAAGTTGATGGATATTGGCACTTGAAATTAAGCCAATATAGCGTTGATGAATTAGCCCAAAGATGCGCTGAAAAATATCGTTCTGATTGGCTGACTAGTGGTTGGCAAAAGCATATTGAAATGTTAGCAGGTTCGGCTGGACCGCACATAATTGGAGTAGCGATTGATAGAGAAGAGGCGAAAGACAGAACTGATCTTGTCCAACTTGCTCCATGGCACCCAATTGTCCAATGGTTGCGTGAACCAATTGGTGGTGAATCAAATCCCGATGCTACCATCAGCGGATGGAAGGTCGCTGGAATTGCTCCTGTTACTCAACTCAAAGCGATGAGGCCAAAATATTGGGATAAAGAAGCATGTATGCTAATCTGCCTTGATTGGATTGTTGCTGGATTATCGAATCATGCAGTTCGACGATGGCTAGTTCTAGACAAACATGGTATGCCTATACCCAATCAACCTCTCTATCCATGGAAATCAATTGAGGAACTTGAGAGGGTGATGTTTGATGAGACCGAAGAAGTCGTTATTGAAAGTGCTCTAGATAGAATCCATGGTTGGCTTCTAGAAGATGAAAGGGCAAGGCTAGCACCACTTTTGGACGAATTGAGGCACAATGTGCAACGCTCGTGGATGCAAAGAATCGAACGAGAGCGTGAGCAGATTCGTGCTGCAGTCTATCGCCAACAACAAGGTGGGACGCCTGTTGATGACCGTTGGAGACGAATGAAAAACGGATTGATTGCGAGGCTAACCAGAGAACTTGATGAGCGAATTGTACACCTTGAAAAAATTCGCGAGGGTGTTCAGGCAGAACTCAGTGCTCGGATTATCATTCAACTAGAGGATTACTCCTCACCATCTGAACCATCTGGGTCATGATAACTCATTTTTTCACGTAATTGGCTAGCAAATGGAGCCAATGATTCAATTGTTTTTCCTTCTGGTTTCATTGCCCTTACTAATTCAATTCGTGTCTTTTCATCCAAGGAGACATCCATTGCCTTAAGACGAATACTGAGGTCATTTTGGATACGACCACCTGTACGATCCCAATCCATTAATAAGATGATGGCTGGACCGCCATCATTTGGATTATTACAACCATATTTTTCAAATAAATATGCTACTAAACGACTTCGGTCCCAACCTCTATTCAGTTGTTCAATGACTCCAGTGAAGCCTAATTTTCGTAATGCCTTGACATCGTTTATTCCCTCAATTAATACAGGGCATGAAGAACCACCCTTCTCAACATCTCGGTTCCTCTCTCGGGCTAACGCCAATGCACGGCCAGCACTTTCAAACCGTACGTCTTGAGTGGGGTTCCCAGTGCTGTTTTTTCGAGACATTCATTGCCCCCCTTCATCCAAAAAATGTTCAAGTTTCTCGAGCACTTTTTCCAATGAAATATCTGAAAGTAAAATTCGTTTACGTCTATCCTTGGCCCCTGAATCTAGTTTCACTGATGAGTTAGATAAGCCAAAAAAAGTTGCCATTATCTCGATGAGTTCTTGATTGGCCGCGCCCTTTATTGCTGGTGAAATGACCTTTACTTGCAAGCGCTGACGCCATTGATTGATTCCCAAAATTTCTGAACTTGAAGATGAAGGTTGGAGTTCGATTGCAATTGAAACTTCTCTAGAAGATGATAGGGTAACTACATCATTAATGTCAGCCATCATTATCACTCTATGTATCTTGAATTTGGCTTAACATGAAAACAAAGCGGTTAATTCAGTACAATAATCAGCATTTGAGCGGAATCAATCATTTGCCACGCTCGGCTAATTGCTCATCAATTACTCGATACAACTCTTCTCGCCGTACTGGTTTTGCAACGAATGCATCACATCCTACCGCTGCTGCCTTACGACGGTCTTCTGGGGTAGAGAATGCTGTCACAGCAATTATCCTACTTTTCCTTACAAGGGGGTGGTCACGAATTGCTTTTGTCAATTGTAAACCATCTGTCCAAGGTAATTGAATATCCATGAATATCAGATCAAAAGCGCCGGTCTGGAGAGCGGTGAAGGCTTGGTTGGCATCCTCTGCAATTTCAATGTCAGTGATGCCTTTTCCCTTTAGCAAAGCGAGTAGTAAACGTACGTTTACTTGGTTGTCTTCAACCACCAACGCCCGCACACTCATAGACAGAGCCATACAGTGTTACCAATTCAACCTTTTGCGAAATCGCATGTTGGTCAAAAAGAATCGAATAACCATCTTGAAAATGCGTTTTAATATCAATATTTGAATACTTCAGTGGACAACTGCCGTGTGTGTAAGTGATTGAAAAAATGGTTCAATCTTTGTTCCCACTTTGAGTTAGGTTTTGCCAACGCTTAACTACGGACCGCTTTACGGCCAAACCAAGAGGGTTTTCCATGGCTGTAGGTGGCGCTTCATACAATGAGTTGTTTGAGATATTTTGGAACTGGTCTATCTTTGTAGGTGTCATCGTTTTTGGATGGCAATTACACCATTCGTTCTTCTACCGCTCTAAGGACGGAGAAGTGCCAAATATTGATAATCTCAAAGTTGGAGAATTTCCACTACATTATCACAATGGAAAGTTGGAAGCCGCTTGGATTATTGCTCCTTCTATCCTCATTATTTATCTCACCGTACTAATCATAGGCCCAACATCTGATGTGTGGGAAGACCCCGATGCAATTGGAGTTGAGGGTGTAGATTACTTTGAAGTTGGAGTTACTGGCTACCAATGGTACTGGGAATTTGACTGTCGAGAATTAAGTACAGACCTTTGTGATGTGGGAGTTGATGCAGATACTGGCTTAACCACGCTAATTCTGAAAAATAATACCATGTATCGAATTGATTTAACTTCGGGGGATGTAACACATTCACCTTACTTCGTTCAATGGGGTGCAAAGGAGGATGCTGTGCCTGGACTGCAGACTGCTATTTGGCTTCCAATTGATTTAACTGGTAAATTCTTCATTGATTGTGCAGAGTTTTGTGGCGATGACCATGCATACATGACTGCGATTCTTGAGGTCCACGAGTGAGGTGATTATCGTGCAAGTAAATAAGAAATTTATCGCAATCTTCTCAATGATACTAGTTGCAATGTTGTTGGCACCTAGCATGCAAGCAAGGCCAACAGGTATCTCAAATGTAGAAACAGGTTGTTCATGTCACACTGGAAGCCCTAACAGTGAAGTGTCAGTTTTTATGACATTAGCGAATGGTAGCGCATTACCAGAAACATACAATGCCGCTGAAACTTATTCATTCTTAGTTGGTTTTACTGGTGGACCTGGAGATGTGGCTGCCGGAACCCAAGAGAACATGGGTGGATTCAATCTCGTTGCAACAAAAGGAACTCTGGCATCAACTGATGACTCTTCTCAATTAATGGCAGGCCAGTTAACCCACACAGATTCAGGAAATGACCAAACTTCTTGGACAGTTGAATGGACTTCACCTGCGAGTGGAACATCTAGTTTTACCCTGACTGTAAATTCTGTAAATGGGGATGGAAGTGCTAGTGCTGATGACTACTGGGCTCAATCAACATTCACTATGAGTTCAATGGGTGGAGGAGAAGAGCCTTTGGCGGATGCTGATGGGCTCGTTGTTCTATTCTCTGCAATTATTTTGGTAACACTTCTGCTGTTTGTCGCAATAGTTTACGTATTCTACCGAATGAATCCTGAGGGATTCAGTTGGTCAGCTTTTGCACCTTGGATTTCAGAATGGTTGACTAGCACCGATCACAAAAAGATTGGAACTCTTTACTTTGTAGCAGGACTGTTTTACTTCGTTGTCGGTGGAGTTCTTGCTCTGTTAATGCGCACACAATTAGCAATCCCTGGTAACGATTTCTTAACCAAGGATGAATACAATCAATTCTTCACCTTACATGGAACAATTATGATTTTCTTAGCAGCAATGCCAATGATTAATGGATTTGCTAATTGGATTGTCCCGCTACAAATTGGTGCAAAGGATTTGGCTTTCCCAAGAATCAATGCAATGGCGTTCTGGCTGAACCCTGTTGCTTCAGTGCTCATAATGAGTGGGATTTTCTCTGGAAACGCTGCTGATGTTGGTTGGACTGGATATCAACCAATTACAGGCTGGGTTGGTACCCACACTGGGGCGACGTTCTGGATTGCTGGCCAAATAATGCTGGTGGCATCTTCAACGCTTGCAGGAATTAATTTCATTACAACAATCGCAGGTATGCGAGCGCCTGGGATGGGTTGGATGCAAATGCCTCTATTCACATGGTCAATTCTAGTTTCTATCATGTGTCTATTTATTTCAATCCCAGCATTTGGAATCGGATTGATTGAAGCCTTCTTAGATAGAACCGTTGCAACTTCCTTCTTCAATGTCTCAGCAGGTGGTGACCCTGTTCTTTGGAGTCACTTGTTCTGGTACTTTGGACATCCCGAAGTTT
The DNA here is from genome assembly GCA_964645485.1 of uncultured Candidatus Poseidoniales archaeon. Lineage (GTDB taxonomy): Archaea > Thermoplasmatota > Poseidoniia > Poseidoniales > Thalassarchaeaceae > MGIIb-Q1. The sequence continues at coordinate 10,384 of CAZXZO010000002.1, read as the reverse complement.
ATGTGGTTATTTTACCTGCTTTCGGTATCGTTTCTGAAGTATTGGCGACTAGTGCAAGAAGAGCAATCTTCGGTTATCGCTCAATGGTTTTTGCGCTTGCTGGAATTGGATTTGTGTCGTTTATTGTTTATGGGCATCACATGTTGACCAGTGGAATGTCTCCTGCTCTACGTTTCGTCATGATGCTGACAACAATGGCTGTGGCTGTTCCTACGGGAATCAAAATTTTCAATTGGCTCAAAACCATGCACGGGGGTTCTCTAGTTTATCGAACTCACACACTATGGGCTCTTGGGTTCTTAATTACCTTCACATTAGGTGGTATTTCAGGAATGTTCTTCCCGGCAATTTCAATGAACACACATTTGCATGAGACTTACTTCGTAGTCGCGCACTTCCACTATGTGCTGGTTGGGGGAGTTGTATTCGGTCTGTTTTCAGCGATATACTACTGGTATCCGAAAATGACTGGACGCATGATGAATGAACGTCTGGGCGTTATTCATTTCTTAATCGCCTTCATTTCATACAATGGAATTTTCTGGCCAATGCACAAGTTAGGACTTTGGGGAATGACTCGAAGACACCACACATACTTCATGCAGGCAAATGAATACAGTGATGTGATTGGAACTCTACCTCCTGAAGCAGCAGGTTGGAATATGTTCATTACAATCAATGCTTTTATCTTTGGACTTTCATCTTTGTTTATGGTAATCAACATGGTAGTTTCTCTAATCAAGGGTCAAAAAGCACCTGCTGACCCATGGGGTGGTTGGTCATTCGAGTGGCTTACAACATCACCTCCACCAACTCCATCATTCGACGAGATTCCAACTCTAATAGATGCTAACGTTCACGAAGAGAAGGAACCAAATTGGTTGATGCGAATGATGGTTCCTGATAACCACGAGGAGGTGGCAAAATGAGTTACGACGGAGAGCACGACGAACATCATGGAAGCGCATGGGGTCCACATGACTGGGCACACGGAGCGCCACACAACAGTTGGGCACCAATCATTGTATCACTTGGAGTAGGAGTATTCCTATTCGGATTTGCGGGCACATTCGCAATGAATGAAACAATGGACAATACCATCTACAATCCCGGTGGCCTACCGGTAACTCTTGTTGGATTTGCAATAATCATGGCAGGATTCCTAATCTGGTGGCGCCAAGATCTTTCCTTTGATGGTACCTACGAACCAAAATCCGCAGGAGTTCCATTCAAGAATATCGACATCCGTAAGGTTGGTATTTGGGTATTCCTAATGTCTGAGATGATGGTCTTCTCATCCTTATTCTCAACCTATATTCGTTATAGACTTAGTACAGAATCATGCCAAACAATTCTTGACAACCATTCCACATACTCTAACGGTGTACCATTCACACCGGGTGATGCTTGCTGGATTCCAGCATCTTACTTTATCGCTGGAAGCCACTCAGAATCGTGGACCCTATCATTTGGTGGATTTGGACTTCCAGACACTCTGGTTCCAGGTGCAATCAACACATTCGCTCTAATTATTTCCTCCTTCACAGTGGTAATGGCTCTACAGACTGCAAAGCGAACCGATTTGGATGACGAAGAGCGAAGCCGGAAAATACGCAACTATCTAGGAGCAACTCTTGCACTTGCAACTCTGTTCCTAATCTTGAAGATGGTTGAGTGGTTCATTGGATTCAATATCGGACCATTCCATGCACCAAGTCTGTTGGAAGATGGATACACAATTCACAATACGGCCTACCCATTTGCTGGTTCAGGCCACGGTGAAGAACACCTTACAGCCAATTTACGTCTCTCTGCAAGTACCTTCTATGTCGCTACTGGAACTCACGGTGCTCACGTATTCGGAGGCATTGTTGGCCTGTGTTATATGACCTTCAAGGCTCACAAGGGAGGGTACTCACCAACTAACGCAGTATCGATTGAGTACTTCGGTCTTTATTGGCACTTTGTAGATTTGGTTTGGGTGTTGGTTTTCCCAGCATTTTACCTGTATTAAGGAGGAGAGAATATGAGTCATACAATTTTTGGAAAAGACGCTTACAACATGAACTTCGCTATGCTGATGATTCTAACTTTAATTGAAGTTGGAGCGGTTGCTGCAGCAGTACAAGAACAGATTTCTGAGGGCATGATTATTTTTGTCCTCGTATCAATTGGAGTGGTTAAATTTCTTGGAATCGCTTTCATATTCATGCACCTTAGGATGGAAGAAGATAGCAACATTTTGACAATGACTGCTTTGTTCCCTGTCTTTTTCATTGGTATTATGATCGCTGTCATCGCTTTAACTAGCCCTGCTTCACCTGATTCTTTACCAGCATGGTGTAGATTCTGGTAGAATTGCTTTCAATAGCATCTTTGCTGATACGCCCTAGTTGAACTTGTTAATTGATGGGCAAAATTGAGTGGCTCTGCTATTGACAGCAGTATGTCGTTTTGTTAATGACGCGGACGGAGAGATTTGAACTCCCGCGACACGAGGTCACCGGATTTCAAATCCGGCGCGATACCAGGCTATGCGACGTCCGCAGTGAAGCGGCCGACTCGCTTCTCATTCTTGAACCCAAAGGGCAACAAGCATTGATTGAATCAATATGAATTGACGAATAGGGTGGATACCTCTGCTGGAATAAATTAAAACCAAAATTAACCTGCGCAAAAACATGCGTAGAGTTGTCGTTGTTTTGTTAGCAGGGGCGCTGTTGCTCTCTGGATGCTTAGGTGGAAATGAAGAGGCTGTTACATTCAATGGTCACCAATACAATCCACCCGTTGATGCTCCGGATTTCACCTTAACAGACCAAGATGGAAATGATGTGTCTCTTTCCGATTATGATGGGAAGGTCGTTGTTGTAGCTTTCACTTACACATCCTGCACTGATGTTTGCCCAATTATTGAAGCAAACATGAATTATATGGCAGGAGAATTAGGAGATTCATATGGTGAAGATGTGGTTTATCTGTCTATCACTATCGACCCAATTAGAGATACACCTGAAGTTCTAGCACAATATGTCGAGGAATATGGCTACGATTGGCCCCACCTTACTTCCACAGATTTTGAATTACTGAAGAGTATGTGGAATAGTTGGGGGGTTGCTGTCAACTCTTCAATGATTGATATGCATATCAACGGGGAGATGGATGGAAGTGACGATGGTATGGATGAAGAGGAAATCATGCATTCTGTAATTACCATGATGCCAGATAATAGCACCGCTGAATATGAAGTAAACCAAACACATCTACCAGAGAATGCAACTGGTTACAATCTAACTACAAGCGCTTTCAACATCAACAACATCAGTTTCGTAGCACCTGATTCACAATATGGGCATTACATGGAAAATATTTCAGGAATTGAATCTCCTTCTGACTACTCATGGTATTGGAGTCTTTACCTTTGGAACGGTTCAAACTCTTCATGGGAAGAAAGTCAAGTAGGAATTGATGGAGTAGATATTTCCGCACACCACCCACACATTGCTTGGGTAGCGAGTAATGCAAACCTCTCAAATCTTCCAACACCAGCATCAGCAATATGCGGTGGACATGGATGGGTAATGGGTGAGGGAGATGGTGCTCATTGTATGTGTGATGATGGCTACCAATGGGATGGTGCTGACCACCTAACTTGTGTATCTGGAGACGGGCAAGGCACACATGATGGTCATGAGAGTGGTGAAGATTCTGAGGATGCAGAAGAAGTGTATGATGTAGGACATAGCACTGTCACATATATCGTAGACAAGAATGGGCAAAAGCGAGTTGCTTGGGTTGGTTCTGATTGGAGTACCGATGAATTCCTTGAGGATATTAGAATTTTAGTAGGCCAATGACCTCAATGACACCGATGACCATTAATTACACGGCAAAGCGTATTCAACTACGCCACTCCTCGCCAACTCATGGCAAGAGGGGCGCAGGTTAGTCTTGCAATTCTCTTAATGGCAAGTATAGTGCTTTCCGGTTGTGTTTCACCAGAGATGCAAAAGTGGGGTGCAGATGGCATCGAAGTCACTATTGATGAATCAGCAGGTACTGCAACGATGTCGTCCTACACGGGCGACCATGACCTCTCGGATGATGTTGCTACTCTGCTAGGATGTGATGATGAAGGAAATTTTTCAGTAGCCGCAGCATCTACTGACAAACCAATCAGAATTGAAGGTTGGTTACATCTATCCAAGCACTTTCCAGATGGCACTTCTTCGACTTCAAAAGGCGAAATGGTGAGCACATCTGCAATAATTGTTCAATTTGGTAAATATGATGAGGTAATCCCTCCAATGCAAGGGAAAGTTGAGGGAGTTAAGGACTGGCATACTCCATTTTTGAGTGTAAGAGCCACACCTCCAGGCTTTACATCTGCGAGTAAATTCCCGCACGATGGGTGGGCAATTGTAGGCTTGATTCCAGCCAATGAGAATATTCTAGATGGTTTTGCGGGATTAGATTGGCATCAAAAAATAGCACTTGAGGGTTGGTTAGTTGATGGACAATATATGGGCGATAATGAGGTACATGTTTCCGATGATGGACAATGCCGTATTTATGCTGGTGCAAATATTGACGGTTTCAGGGGCTCAATGCTTGTGACATCAATGACACTTAGTGAGCATGGTTTGATTGATGAAGAGAATTCTTACAATGCCTACTCAGTTCCAATCTTTGGCACTTGGTTATACTCTATTATTCTCCTCGGGTCTATTGCTGGCGCTGCCGTACTCTTTTTCTTATCTAGTGGTTTAATTCGGCGGGGTGCGAAATTAAGTGCTCGAGAATTAATGACTGAGGCGCAGATGCTAGCAGCGAAGACAGTAAAGAAAGAAGTCAAACATGATATGCATAGAGTAAAATCTGAAACTGGTGAAAAGAAGAAAATCAAGGCCGCAAAGGCACAGGTTGTACAGGCTGAAAAGTTGAGTGAAAAACCAAGTATTGAACTCGATGACTTTGATATTGATAGTGTAATGAGTGAAGCAAATCGGCCGAGCGCACATTCAGTGCGCTCATCTACTAGTGCTGGTGTTATAGAAACTACAGAATCATTTGAAATGCAAGCACAAATGGATGAGGCAGATTCTTTGCGTGAGTTGCAGGACACAATAAAGCAACGACAGATGGCAAGAATGGGAGGGAAAATAGAGGTTCCTAAAGGATTACCAGATAAACCTACTTCGCCAACTCCGGCAAAAAAAACAGATGCTGCCAAATCACAACCACAAACACGTAAAGTTCGCAAGACAAAGGCTGTCAAGAAAGAACCCGAACCTGAATCCAAGCCTGAGCCACGAACTAGAAGTGGACCAGATATTACCGATGACGATGACTTCTCAGACTTTGCTCTTTGAGACGCCTCAATCCTCACCGGCTTTACCAAAGACAATTATTGTTATAAAATAAATAAGGAAAGATATACAACCGACAACTATGAAGAGTTACCATGGGAGGTTATGAAAATGAGCCAATGGATGGTGATTTTTTTAGAAATTATCCCAAAGAATCTCAAGCAATTATTGGTTCCTTAATGGGATATTTCGTTGTCTTCAAAGTGTTGCAGGCAGATTGGTTCTTTCAAGAGTCTATAAGTTGTGGTTTTTGGAATGGACCCCGATTTTGCGGTGGAGCGGAGTGGTGGCTTCTACTGCATACTTTCATTCTTGGCTGCGTTCTGTCGCCAGGAATAATCGGCGGAGTATCATTGGGTCAAAAGACAGTATTTACTCAGATGACTCTTCCTGAAAGAGATGGGCTTGGAACAGTCCTTACTGCAGGACTATGGGGTTCGATAATTTGGGCAGTGCTTTGGTTATGGAGTCTCCCTCATACTTGGGGAATAATGCCATTTGAACATGGTTGGGGTTTTATTTTCTTGTGGATTTTTATGTTGGTCCCTATGGGATTGATGCCATTATTTGGTATCCTAATTGATGGGATTAGCCGGATTAAAAATGCTGGAAATCAAGTGATTGAAGGCTTGGATGTTGCCCAAAGGAGTCTTGCACTAGGAGCCGATGGTGATGATGTTCGTGAACTACAAGAATTGCTCAATAAGGCAGGTGATTCAATTATTGTTGATGGGTCATTTGGTGTTCAAACTCGAAACTCTGTGAAGAATTTCCAGACCGAAAACGGGTTGGCTGCAGATGGAATAGTAGGTCCTATAACACAGGGGGCCCTGAAAGAACTCATGGCGGCTGAGTCGTTTGATGGTGATGGTCCTTCACTTTCCCTCAGTCAGGAACATTTCGGTCCCCAGGAAAATATTGAAGTTGCCTTCAAGAATGGGCCTGGAAACCCAACCGATTGGATTGGGATTTATCAATCAGAACACCCAATAGATGGGGGGCATCATCATGGAAATTGGTTGTATGTAAATGGAGAAAAAATTTCTGGCCATGGTTTTAGAGAGGGACAAATCACCATCCCCCATAATTTACAAGCAGGGAATTACAAGGTGGCTTTCCTTGCTAACAATGGTTACCAATTACTCGCCACTAAGGATTTTGTGATTAGTCACGTCCATCGCTCACTCAAAGAAGAAGCTGCTGACACTTTACAAAAATTCGCTGATGAAGCGAGCGGCATTGAAGAATTAAAAGAGCAAGAAATTGTAGCCCTTGCTGAAGCGGTAGAGGAACTTTCAATAGATCCTAATTTTGATGGTGAGATTTCGAATCTTAGAATGTTAGCCGAAGAGGAAATGGAAGGGCAAATCAAAAATTTGCCTGCACCTATACAAAATAAGATTCGTGCTGGGTTTGCATCTAAGATGGATGCTGTTGAAGAAAAGGCACGAAGTAAAATCCCTGATGCCGCTAAGGTTGCCGCAGGAGTTGGAGTAGCGGCAGGGGCTGTCGGAGCCGCGGCTGGCTTGGCTGCAGTTGCTGGCGTATCTGAAAGAGCAGAAGTCATCATGGAAGATGGAGAAGTTGATCTTGATGAAATTCAAAACCAAGTTCTAGACCTTGTTGAAGGAATGGATATTGGTCAGCCTGAATTTGATGATGATGTTGAAGAAATGGGAACATCTGAAGAAATCTCTGAACCTGAAGGTGTTGTTGAAGATGCGCTTGTTGAGGAAACTCCGCAACCTGTAATTGAACCAATGAGTGATGACCGAGGAAGCGAATTTGTTCTCTTAGCACAGCAAGTTAGGGATGCACTCACTTCAACCGAACGAACAAAAATTGTATCTCAAGATATGATAGGGGAATGGCCTGTGTCAGTCGTAATTAATCGAGTAAGTAGAACAATGGGTATTGGCCTTACAGATGAATACAAAAACGGGAAAACCCTTGAAGGGGTTATTGAAGGAACTGATATTGCTGTCTCAGTTATTGCCTCTGACAAAACACCAAATCTTGATGATTTAGAGCCGGGAATGACGATTTCTACCAATGGTGTTGTGAAGGAATATCGAGCAGTTTTGAAACGCTTCGAATTATT
>CAZXZO010000002.1:0-2814 GCA_964645485.1 uncultured Candidatus Poseidoniales archaeon | reverse complement strand
AATTAACTGTCCCAAGGAACTTGCTTAGCACCTCTAACCCAGAGTTGCTTGGTGTGATACTCTAGAAGAGCAGGAGTTTGAAGACATGGTTCTCCATCAGCCTGAACTATTAGTGGTGGTGAATGTGAGGCGTCACTTGGTTCTCCGTTTTCGTCAACAGAACGAATTTCTAAACGAGTGCATGGTTTGAACTCAATGCCCCATTTACCTACATGTTTCCCCTTCTTGAGTGGCCCCATTAACATCAGCATCTGAAGTTTTGAAAGTCCCCACGCATGACATAAGTGACCATGTTCAAGAATTGGTGAAGCACCTGGACAAACCTTGTATCCGCCGCCAAACATTTCGCTAGTGGTGGCGGCTAACATTGAGAAATCAACGACTTCCGGCTCGTTATCATTGATTTTTACCCAAGCCTGTTTCTTTTTGCGCTTTAGAATTTCAGTTGCACCTAGATAGGTATACTTAATCGCCCCTTTTATCCACTTTCCACGTGTCAATTTTGCCCGTGAGGTTTCAGATGTAACTCCACAATCTGATTCTAAAAATACCCATCTTACTACCCTCCCTGGGATATCAGACTCTCCATCCCATGCCGGGTTATTAGTTGGGGAAGGGTAACCGGATTCTTCGGGTGCTGGAACTGCTTGAAGTCGAAAAGCACCTATTTGACGATCAGTTCCGTTGACTAGAACTTCTGCAATCTGTTTTGGTTTATTTAGAGGTATACAATGAGCACGGGCAACATCGTTGCCGGTACCAGCTGGAATAATTCCAAGCGGTATTGATGAACCTCTCAATCCTGATGCAACTTCGTGAACTGTTCCATCTCCTCCACATGCGACTATCAAGTCTAGATCTTCACGGTCACGCAGGGAAAATGCAATTTCGGGGGCGTGGCCGATTCTTTCAGTGAAATGGACTTCGCACTCAAATCCAGCCTCTTTCAGAACTGGCTCTGCAGCCTGCCAGCGCTTGAGAGAGCGGCCATCGCGGCCGGCTGGATTTACGATGCAAGCAATTCGTGGCATGAAGGGCCATAAGGCCGCCAGCATTTCAAAGAATCCACTACAATTAGTTAGGCGAAGTCACAAATGGGCGGGGCTACTCGGGTGGACGAATGAGTGGCACGCAGTGGAGTGAATTTGAGCGAGGCTGTATGGAGCAGGCTCTCAAAATTGCTAAACAAGGTGAAGGGCAAGTTTCACCAAATCCTCTAGTTGGGTGTGTTTTGGCTAGGGATGGCAAGATTATTGCCGAAGGTTGGCATGATCATCTCGGCGACCTTCATGCTGAGCAAGCAGCTATTGCTGATGCTGAAGCAAGAGGTGTAGCAACCCAAGGAGCAACTGCGTTTGTCACACTTGAGCCATGTAATCATCATGGCCGAACACCACCTTGCACCGAAGCGTTGCTTTGGGCTGGGATTAAGCGAGTTGTGATTGCAGCCGAAGATATCAATCCAACAGTTAGAGGCGGTGGTATCGATTATTTGAGAAAGGCTGGGATTCAGGTTTCACAAGGATTGTTGGAGGCTGAAGCACGTGAACAAATGCACTCATTCATGCATTGGTGTGAATGCCGCCGACCAATTGTACTTCTCAAAGCGGCACTAGACTGCAACGGAAATGTAGATTCAAAATCAGGGCCTCCAGCAAGATTCACATCTGCTGAATCTCTTGATGAAGTTCACCGCCTTAGGAAAGATTGCGATGCGGTTCTAGTTGGTGTGAATACAGTGGTTAGAGACAACCCAGAATTGACTGTCAGAAGAGTTGCACTTGGAAGCGGAAAACAACCTCTAAGAATCGTATTAGACCGAACACTTAGAACCCCAGAATCTTCGACTTTAGTTAGTGATGAACACGATACACTAATCCTTCATTGCGAAGGAGATAAAAAGGGGCTTGAATGTGATACTATTCTAATGCCACCGTTGTTTTCGGACACCGAAGAAGGTGTTGATTTAGTCCAACTTCTTGACCTTTTAGGGGACCGTGAAATTCAAAATCTATTAGTTGAAGGTGGACCAGATGTATGGGCTAGATTTTTGGCTGATGAATTGGTTGATGAAGCATATATTTTTCACTCAAAAGCAAACCTTGGTGAGGGTTTGAATTCTGGTATTTCGGATACTGTTCTTGAGGCAGCAGGGTTACACTTGGTTGAGGAAAGAGCGAGCGGAGATGATACTCTTCAAGTCTGGAAGCGCAACTAGATTTGATGCTCTAAGTGCGCTGTGTACTTTCATCTTCTAACGTGTTTGACAACACAAGTAAGCGACCTCGCAAACCAATAGGAGGGGCTGGGAATTGATCTCGGTGCGGACACAATTCGTCAAGGAATGGCTGGTCGCTTTGATCCAAAACTAGGGGGTAGATTCGGCAACCCTCTGGTCGGTTCTCCCAAACTTCGCAAGTCCCCTGTGCATGAAGGTCAGGTGAGTCAGTCTTGAGAAATACACATGCTTGGGTGGCTGGAGAGTTCGCTAGGCGCACACTGCCATCAGGCAGGACGATAGTGAATGATTCAGCTGTTGAGAAATCTTGTAGGCCAGCAGAGATGATACGGGATATGTCGGCGTTTGTCACCGGCATTTCGGTTTGGCGACAGCATTTGCTACATTGTTGCTCAAAACATGGGGTTTTTTGCCATTCTGTTGACACCGGCTTGGCCTCCTATTTGCGTAAGCGAGCCGTTCTCTTCAAAGGATATGCCTCGGTCGGCGGGTTAATTGGGCGATTGGGGTAGCTTGGATATCCTGACGGGCTTCGAACCCGTCGTCGCGGGTTCAAATCCTGCATCGCCCACTCC
>CAZXZO010000001.1:145867-162168 GCA_964645485.1 uncultured Candidatus Poseidoniales archaeon | reverse complement strand
GGAAATCGAGGTGGCAACCGTGGCGATGACCGAGGTGGCAACCGTGGCCCCAACAGAAGTGGAACCTCAAAACCCCGACATTGGGGTGACCGCAGTGGAGACCGAAGTGGAAATAAGGGTCAAAAGCGCGGGGGACACCGGTCGAAAACTAACCCCAATAATCCATTCAGACGGCGTGACAACTAATCAGACAGTACGTCCGCACTCAGTGCAGTACAACTCATTTTTGCGCTCATCCTTTTCCATTTTGAATGAATGACATTCAGGACAAGGAGGTAATCCTGTTTGGCGTTTAACTCGCCTAAACTTTCGCCTTAGGGGGAGCCTGGGCCACCCTTTTTTCGGCATCCTAACCTTTGGAATGGTTTCACCTAAACTATGACATACTGTCATCCTTCATCAATAATTCCAATGAGTGGTTAACATATGTTTCTAAATCTGATGTTAAAAAAATGAACTTCCTCAGCCGGTGGGATTGAGAACCCAACCCCTCTGGGGTGTGTATGGCAGTTGATGTTGAGGACTTATGGTTACAGGCATTAGACGCTCAGGATGAAGATGATAGAGATGAAATGTGCCGATTATCAGATGAAATCATTAATGCAGACCCCGAACATGCAGAAGCATGGTGGATGCGCGCTAATCTCGAGCTACCACTTCAAGGGGAGCCAAACCTAAGAGAGGCTTCTAGATGCCTTAGAGCATGTCGTAAATCCGTTGAATATGACCCTGAAAATAGACCAGCATGGTGGCGAGGTGGCCAAATATTAGTGCAAGAGTTAGGGATGCTTGAGGAAGCACTTGGTTGGTGGCAATTACGCCGTGAAGTTTCCCCAACAGACCCTGAACCCCTAATTGAACAGATTGCAATTTTAGCAGACCTCGGGCAATACGCCCTCTCTGCCGAGCGTCTAAACCAACTTTGGGCAGAAGGTATGGATGCTATGGCTCATAGTCAATTAATGAGAACTGCTCGTTTACATGAAACTGTGAAAAAGGCTGCAGAACGTGAAAAAACATTGATTTTCCGCCCATGGGAAAAAGACCATCCGGGTTGGAAAGATATTGAAATCCAGAGAAAGAAAAAACCTGCTAATGAACAATTAACCTTTCTAATGCTAGCCGGACCAATTGTTATGTCTGAAGTTTTGCTTTGGAATTCTTTTGAGTTTCAATCTACTTGGATCCCCATGATTTCTGGATTCTTGTTGGTTGTAGGAACCGTTCTTATTGGGGTAAAATGGTCTAAATCCTTGACCAGGAGATTAAACCGTCCTGCTTACAATGTAATCAGAGCTACTGATGTGGAGATGAGTTCAGGAAAAACCTGTTTTCCAAACGAATGGCGCGAGCTAAAACTCTACCAAACACTACTAGATTACAGGACTAAAGCATTTCAGGAGAGATTAGAGAAGGTAGTTGAGTCAGGCGAACCAATGCCCAAAAATTGGCAACCAAGTATTCCTGATTTGACAACGGTTGACCTGCTATTTGAGGAAGAATAACCTTCGCCAATCAGGTGCCATGAGAGTAGTCTTCGTGGTACGCTTTCTGCTTGGCAGTTAATTCATCGAGTTGGCGCCCTTCTGCCGCTAATTTGAAGCCAGCCAATTCAGAATCTTGCTGATGAGTGATATCATAGACCGCGTTATCGTAATCCTTCCCTTCTGCGGCTAGTAAACAAAGTGAGAGGAATTGATTTGCAAATGACATATCCATAACTTCCGAAGGATGGCCTTCTGCTGCAGCCAGGTTGACTAACCGGCCACGAGCAAGAAGGTGAATTCGGCGCCCGTTTTTCATCGTGAACTCCTCATTATCTGTTCGTATCGTACGCACAGAATTAGACATTGATTCCAACTCTGCCACATTGATTTCACAATCGTAATGTCCTGTGTTACAGACAATGGCACCATCCTTCATTGTTTCAAAATGGCGTGCGACCAATACATCGACCATGCCAGTTGCGGTGCAAAATATATCACCAATTTTTGCAGCATCATCCATCTGCATCACTTGAAATCCATCCATGTGAGCCTTTAGGGCTGCTAGAGGGTCAATCTCAGTAATCACAACATTTGACCCCATTCCACGGGCTCGATTAGCTAATCCTTTACCGCAGTGACCATATCCAGCAACAACAAATGTTTTTCCGGCTAACAATACAGAAGTTGCCCGCAAAATCCCATCTAGGGTGGATTGTCCTGTTCCGTGAACATTGTCAAAATCCCATTTTGTTATAGCATCGTTCACAGCAATAACAGGATAACGAAGTTTCCCTGCTTTTGCCATACTGCGTAGTCTGTGAACACCCGTGGTAGTCTCTTCTGTTCCACCTATCACATTGTCCAAAGCATCAACCCGTGAATCATGCACCCTGAATATCAAATCTGCCCCATCATCCAAAGTCAAAGTCGGTTGGGCATCAATAGTTTGGTCAATACACCAGTAGAAATCCTCTACTGACTGGCCATGCCAGGCGTATATCCCATACCCTTCACTTGCTAACCAAGCAGCCACATCATCTTGAGTTGAAAGAGGATTACATCCTGACCACGAAACTTTCGCACCAGCAGCAGCAATCGTCTCGATTAACACCGCAGTCTCTTTTGTGACATGTAAACAACCAGCAACCGTCATTCCTGCCAAGGGCTGTTCTTTCTCTGCTTTCTCTTTCAGAAGGGCGAGGACTGGCATCCTACTGCGGGCCCAATCAACTAGGAGAGAACCCTCTTTGGCCTGACTAATGTCAGCAACCTTGTACTCGTCTGCTTCATCCATTACTCTCTGGGAGATGGCTTCGGTTCAAAAGCACAAGGGCGAGGCTGAGATTAGAGGCTACGCTCAACGGTTAGGTGAGTGGGGGGCAATAAGCCCCGTTCAGCCTACTGTTCGCTACTGTTGGCCCTGCTGGAAATGTCCAGCATATTGGGCTGCGTACTGACGAGCAGTATCTTCTGGATACCCTTGAGCAATCAATTGTTGAACATAGGCTTCCTGTGGGTCCATATCATCGACTCCTGCGAATCCACTGACATCTTCCTTGCCACCACGCATTCGCATTACAAGCATGGTAATGATGACAATCACTAGTAGAGCAACTGCACCAAGTCCAGCGTAAAGTATGGTATTGGACATTCCGCCACCTTGGGTTTCGGTCGTTCCATCGCCACAACCCTCAGCATTTGGATTTTCAACACATGGGTCAACATTGACTTCTTGAGGTGGTAGATTCACATCTATCTGCTGATATAGAGTCCATGTCTGACCATCGCCCTCAACAATCTTCAGATAGATTGTTTGGGTAGAACCATTCTCATCATACAGGTCTTCTAATTTCAATTTCAGACTGAATGCTGAGTCGTCTCCAAGGTTTCGAACATCGGCGAACTTTCCGTCACGCAACTGTTGTACCTTATTGTCAATGGTATCATTTAGAATTGATGAATCTAGTGCTGCTTCAATCGCTACATCGCCATTTTCACTACCTGAAATCACTGTTCCATTTACCCATACATAATCACCAGTCTGGGTTGAACCATCCAGTGGAGTATTGATTTGCCAAACAGGTTGATCATCGCCATAGTCCTCTGGAACTACTACGAAGTACATCTTTATCTTCTCAGAGTCTCGACCCGCACGGTCAATAACTTCCAATTCAATTCGTATTGGATTTTCAGCAAATCCTGATGGGTCTGCAGTTTGATTAACAAAAGTGTAAGTCCAATCACAACCCATTGCCGCAGTGCGTTCAAAGGTGTGACCATCGTAATCATTTGATGGGTTGTTCCATGGGTAATCCTGGTAAACAGTCCATGTGTAGAGTGTTATTCCACTTTCATCTCCCATTGCATCTGGGTCTTGTGAACCACAAGCATCGAACTTGACCTTCACATCTCCACTAGCCGATAATTTCGCTAGATAAACTGGCCATTCTACACCACCAGATTCCTTAGTACCATGGTCATCTAAACTCTCAGGGTAAAGTGGGTGTTCACTCACTGTTACGTTAGCAATTGGGTCTGACTCATCAGCCAATATGTCGTTTGTTTGTAATGTTAAGTGGGTGATTCTTGTGTGCCCTTCAGCATCATGAATATACAGTGTTACTTGCCATGATGCGTCTTGAATACATCCGGTGCCGTCCGGGTTTGTGTCAACTAGACAGAAAGTCACCTCATGGGAATCATCTGCTCTGTGTGCAAACTCTATGTTAGGTGGGAATTGATTTCTATCCCAGTCTGTTGCACCGCGAACTTCCCAGTCAGCGTTCAATCCTGTAAGAGTTGATGAAAATCCGAAATCAACTACACTGTTAGATTTCATGTAAACAATGTCTGAATAGTCACCCGAAGCATCTGCTTCAGATGGTGCTGCTCCATTAATGGTTAAATCCCATCCGTTTCCAGCGATTCCAAATTCAGTAGGATATGGAGTCACTTGGTAAGCAAGCAAGTTGCTGCGGAGAGGTGATGAAGTGCTGCCGAATGGTTCGGAGACACTTGGGTTTTCTACATCAATTGTACTCACAATTAGACCGCCGCTGCCTACACCACAAGTTGCCAGCATATGCATGCTTGAATCTGACTCATGGTTTAGCAAGCTGTGGAATGAACCCTGCTGTGCATTGATCAAACCACCACATGGTGTTGGTAGTTTGTCGGAACCAGCACTTGCTGTAGATAGAGCAGCATTTGCTACATAGTTACCATTGTTCATTCCTAGCCATGCTGTATCACTTACATTGGCAAGAAGAGGATGGTATGGGTCAGCAATGTTGAGATCATTATGCTCAACCTGATTACCTGCAGTATCACGGTTTAGAATAACCATGTTATACAACAAATTGTCATCTAATCCTTCTGCATAAGGACCAAGATGGATTTCAATAGTTCCACCAGCCATCATGTAATTCTTGAGGATGTTCTCAGTTGCTGATTCTCCAAGACGGCCGTAGTAATTACCAGCCTGAACATTAGCAGTAGTCTGCCAAGGCAACAATACCTTGTCAAAATGGTCTAACCAACCACTAGCGAGATACGTGTCCCAATCTCCTTGTCTGAACTGAGTGTAGGTCATTCCCATTGCCTCTAAGTCCATCTTCACACTCTGCAAACGGTTCTGGTCTGTCGGGTTAGATAGGATTGCCACATCAACCATGTCAGCAAATGTAATTGTGAAGTTACGCTGGTTACCTGATGGAGTTCCATCAACGAGTTGTGCGTAGAACCGCAAGTCATAGGTCTCACCGTCTACCCATCCATTGAATGGCTGGAAGGTTGCCTGACTATTCTCATGCGATTCTAGAGTTATCGGGCTATTGGTCGAAGTTGTTGATGATACCGTAGTTCCAGATGAGTCAACAATGTCTAGGTAAATATTGTAATCACCTGCTAACACACCATTGCTCAATGGTACTGTAAACTGATGAGTGAGTGCAGCGTCAAATGGATATACACAATCGTAATCTACATCTTCTACACAATCTAGAACATCAGGTCTAAACAAAGTCACATCAACGGATGCAACCTCAAAGATAACCTTTGATACGTTGTTTCCAACTGCGACTTCCTTAGTGTTAGTCCAGTTGTTTCCAGCGGTTTGATTATCAAAAATACTCATTACATCAATTCGATAAATACCTTGTTGGAAGTTATGCACTCCAACTGATACATTGCGCTCTTCACGGGCATCAATGCCTGATACTGATGCGTAGTATGTCTGGTCAGAAGTAAATGTATACTCCTGAACAGTGATGTTGTCAAGAGCGAAACCTGCGAATCCAGATGTTCCATTGATTCCGTCACCATTTGTCATGAAGCGGAAAGTCAAATCGACTTCTGCACCTTCCATTGATGTACATTCAGTGCGCCAGTTGTTTGAAGGCCCGGTACGGTTTTGTAGAACTATGTGAGTCAAATCTAAGGTAACTGATTTCACAATTCCTTCACTGTCAAACCAAACGACATAATTGCCTTGGTCTGGGTGATCTCCCATATATTCAACTTCGTCAAAGACCCCGTCATCATCTATGTCTTCACAACTTTGGTTTGGACCACCAATAATTCCGTTCTCATTGTAATCATTCCATGAACCATAGACAAGTCCTTCATAGGTTTGTGAGCCTTTACGCCAGCTAATTTCAAGAGCACCATATTCGTTAACTCCTACAATATTGCCATCTTGGTCACTGAGGTAATCCGCCTCTGCGAAGTAATCAAATGTTAGATATGCGAAATCGCCACCCATATTGCGTAAATCAATTGTTTGAAGAGTCATTGACTCATTCCAGTTGTCTTCATATCCCGAATCGGGGTGGCCGAACCAGTAAGCGTTACTACCGAACAATGGTCGATTTCCTGGCACAATTGCATTTTGGACACTAGTATCTGTGTCATCTACGATTCCACCATCACCATCGCTATCATCACCAAACATGTATGCACATGCACTTGGTTCGAAGTCCTCAATATCCTTACACGGATTTGTGAACAGCGCATTTGGTTGAGCAGTGTAAACAGTTGCCTTAACCTCGAAATCCATCACTGTGTTACCAGCATTTTCCACAATTACATCAATCGGCATATCGCCCGATGCGTACAATGCCCCACGGTCTTGAGAAGTTATCTCGTTTACTGCAGGGTCATACAAGTTCAGAACATCCATCTTCCAACGCATGTCATCATTGCTTGCATCCTCATTGCTGAAACCTGTCGGAGAGGTCAGAGCACTCTCAATCATGTATTCAGTTCCATTTGTGAAATATGCGTTCAGAGTAATTGTTTGCTCGTCACCAGGAGCGAAGCTGTTGAGATTCAGAGTTTGTGAAACTGGTTGAATTTGGCCGAACTGGGTAATCGTCTTCTTGATTGTCAAGTTGTCGAACGCCATTCCATCCCACTGAGTATTTCGAGATGTGTTGTCACGACCAACGCTTCCTTCGTATCCAGTTCGGAATCGGAATCGTAGGTCAATTGTATCTCCAGCCCATGGTGTCAAATCTAGTGAGTTGTTTCCTTGGAGGTCCATCCAACTGTAATTTGTACCAAAGATGTGGTAAACTCGGCTTGTATATTCTACAGAGCCACCGTTACTGTAATACTCGTTCAGTCTTACAGCATCGTAACCACCACGATAGATGATAGGAACCCATCCTTCATCATCGGTGTAAACATCAATGTTACAAGAATCGTCGTAAATTACCATTCCTGAGATTGAACCTTGGGAGTTCACATAATGGACAACTGAGTAACCCACGCTACAATACAAATCAAGTTCTAGAGATGCTGCATCAGCACCAGTCAAATCGATGTTTTGCAAGATTAAACCATCATCTTGGTTGGATAGGTATCCGCTTTCCATTTGATTGCCTGCAGTTGCATTCGGTTGCCATGTTCCAGCCCACATGTAGTCAGTTGGATTGACATCTGCTTCATTTCCTTCGGGATTTGCAGAATGATTTGCAGTAACCTCCTCGTGCCAGTAATATGACTCTCCGTCGTAATCTGCATGTGCCCATGTGCAACCTGTACCACAGTTGGATACTGCCGCGGTTTCGTAATCATTTGAATAAACAGTAGTGTCTACTCCACCGGTGATTTCTTTGACTGAAACATCAACATCCACACTTCCAGTAATGGAATTAAGTCCCGTATTTTGCACAGTTACATTGACTTCACGAGTACCTTCACCGATAGTCATACTTCCAGTATCTGGGTTGAAACTCGCTGGTGAAACAGTCATACCAGAAATTCCTACGTCTTCGTTATCAAGTTGGACAACAGAAATCGCATCAAGGTTACCACATCCAAATCCATTGAGTTGTGGGTTTAGTGGGTCAAATGCACATCCCTTTGAATCGATGTGTAAAGCACCATTTGAGTATTGGTATGTGTAGTCACGGTTGCCAATTGCCAAGTCAAGAGCACTGGTTGGACCACCAGCAAACTGTCCCACAAGAACCATTGTTGGTCGACGACCGACTGGCATGGATTGTGGCTGGTAATAACCACCACTTCCATCTGAAAGAATGATTTGCACTGTGTTCAATTCTTCAAGGTTGTCTGTGGAGTAAGAAGTAACAGTATTTCCACTAGCACCTTGCAAACTTGTAATTGTTGAAGTTGTTGGAACAACTAAGTCAATGCTTCCATCTTGATTCACATCCTGCAGTTCTACTGAGGCAGGAACAAACGAGCCTATAGTCGGAGAAATAGCAATCTGTTGCCAATTGTTCTGGGCAGGGCAAGGAGCCGCTGCACAACTCTGTAAGACAACTGTCGTCAAGTTGGTGATTGCCATTGTGTCAATCTTTCCGTCACCATCTTCATCAGCGATATCGAAGCTACCGCTCTCTGAATTCAATTTGATTGTGTGTTCTTTGTTAGGGTCATTCCATGCAGCGAATGTATCGAGCGTACATTCGAATTCAACGATTGAGACGTTGTCCCAATCTCCATCTGAGAATCCTGTTGCGGCATTAAATCCAGGCCAAAAGTGCAGGAACGCATCTAAATCGTCACAATCGTTTCCGATTGGTCCACCAACAACAGCCTCTCCAAAGTTTCCGAGCCTAATGTCTGCATACACTTTGTTTGCTAAATTGTCGAGGGTGGTAATCTTATGATTTGTTGCAGCGTTGTTACGCTGAGAACCACCGAGGTAGGTTAAGAGGCGTTGTGTACCAGAAGCCAAATCTTGCAATTCAAGAGCAACGATATCGTCTACTCCATCACCATTAACGTCACCAATTTGGAAGTTCCAAACGATGTCGCCCATTGTGTAAACCGCATCCTCACTGAAGGTTCCAGCACAATCCTCATTTCGCAAAACTGTGAGATTTCCACGGATAACTTCTGCGCTACCAAAGACCTGTATGTTTCCTTGGTAAAAGACAATGTCATCCTGACCATCGTCATCAATGTCTCCTACTTCAACACCACCAACATCAGCGATGTCAGTGAATCCAGCACGGCGGCTAGCGTTGTTTGAAACCCAAATGTCAGATCTATCTTGGTAGTTTCCATTGTCATTCCAGAGAATGGATAAGAAATTACCCATCTCACTTGCGGTCACAATATCGTCATCACCGTCGCAATCAAAGTCACCAGTCGCAAGGTCTAGAGGATTCCTTGTTACTGGGTATTGCTTTGAATTACTCGCAGATACATCCAGTACCGCCAACGAAGTTGACAGCACCATCAGTGCGACTAGTGCTAGGGCTTTGACCCGCTTCTTGTTCATATTCAATTCTAAGGTATGGCTCGACATACAAGACCTACCGACTTTGCATGTTCTTATTACCCCTTTCGTGCGCGTGTGCGAAAAATGCTATCTCAATTGGCTTTCAGTACAACGTTTATTAATTATCGGTGTTAGTTTCCCACACCGTCGCGTATCAGCCAAAAAATGAGGTGATTTTATGTCTGATTTTAGATTGATAAATTGGGTCATTTTACATCCGGATTAAACCGCGTCAAGCCAGGTCGGAGAAGGCCCAAATCCTTCTCTTGTCCCACCGTAAATTTTGACCAACTTTCCTAGTTGGTATTGTGTCTCTAACCAGCCCTCAACAAGTTCATCATCCAAATCATGTCGGCCATGAATTGTTTCAACAATAACATCTACCGGCAGAGCCATCACACCGAATCTACGAACTGCAATTCGCAGAGCCTCACGCAGCCACCCTTCGGCTACTGGTTCAGTTGATGGCGAACCCTGTGGTGGCTTTGGCGCTTCATCATATTCATCTAGAATTGACCTCAGATCATTTGCACTAGGTGATTCTTCTTTGTAGATTCCAATTTTATTCATCTCTTCTTCGATGTTTAACTCGCCGATTATTCTGCGTACGGTTAACACACTCTCAGGGTTTGGAGTTGGTCCAGGAAGTGGTTTACTGGCCCTACCTGTTGACGAAGAGGAGGAAATTATCGGGTCGTCATCTGAACCGATGTTGAGGCGCTCAAGTAGGCCGATACCCGCGAGACCTATTTTCTCCCTCCAAGAAGCAACCCAATCCATTTCGCCTTCAATCAAAATGACGATGTCATTTTCGGGCGAGCGGAACCGATAGCAGGAGCGAATTTCGTCTACCACGACCTATAGCGGATAGAGGTGGTTCTTGAACCAACCGTTAAAATGACTTGAAATCCATCATCATTTATTAAATTAGATTTACTCAAGTAGTCGGAATTTTCCATCATCTTCTTGCTGCCATCGAGACCCGTCTGGGTGCTCATAAACAGTAATTCCATCGGTCACGTGATATTCTCCGCCACCTGGCAAATCTAGATAAGAATCTATAATTCCTGTTTCATCAACTGAAATGACATTGTTTGGAGATAAGTCGGGTTGAGTTGTTTCAGAAGTTAATTCTGTTGATTCCTCTCGCAGACCAGCGATTGAAGGGTGGATAGATTCCAACTCTGCTGCTGCTTGCCTTGAACCCATTTTATCGTTGAAAAGAGAATCCTGATTGACTTCAAGCATCTCTGGTTCTTTCCTATCACGCATTGCAAACATCACGCTGATTGCTCCAATTCCAACTAACATCAAAACAAATGCTGAAACCATCCAGTTGAAAGGGGTTTTACCCGCGACCTCGGTTGAGGAACCTCCATCTTCTTCCGGCTCGTTGTCATCAACAATCTCATCTGCAACAAAGCGTGGTGAAAGCATCACTACAGTCGTTTCCCAACTCCCAATTGAGGTGTTGGCGGACAGGCCAACTTCTTCAAATTCTAATGAAATTGGGAAGATTCCCGATGTTTCAGAACTCTCTTCTGCAGTGCAATCATATTCTGCCCTACCGGCAGGTGATATCTCGAAAACTGTAGGTGTGCAAACGAAAGGTTGCATGGATGAATTCGGAGAAATTTGGACAAATCCGTTTGCATCACCACTATTTGTAACTGTACATTTTATGAAATGAGTAGATGAAGTAAAGTTCCCTATTTTCCCATTATACGCTATACTTGGCAACGTAAGTTCCTCGTCAAAATTGTTACATGAAATGCGCCATTCAGGAGCAGGTGGGGGCGTTGCAAAGACATCTAGAGATGCTGTTTGTGAATTTACTTGCCAATCTGATGTAGAAAGCACCAAAGAAATTGTATGAATTCCTATTGTTGGAATAGTGACGGTGTAGGTTCCCGCACCCCCAGTTGGTTGGACCACCTCGATTAATTCCCCATTTAGAGAAATTTCCAGTTCCATTGAGCAACCAATTGAGCATATTGCATCATATGAAATGTCAAAGGGACCGGGATGCAAAACTTCTGGAGCAGATGACTGCATGACCAAAGACAAAATATCCTCATCTGGAAGTAGCGTCATTGTAGCATCGGGGCCTGTGACTCCATCATTGGCGATATTACCAAACTGGTCAATTACTTGCATTTCAAATTCATAGTCACCAGGAGATAGAGGCGACAAATCCAGAGTGTAGTTCGCCTCGAGAGTGAAATATCGAGCATCTATTTCCGCATTTATCCCATGTAACATTGCATCCCCAAGTGCACGGTGTCCAGCATCAGTGAAGAAATCGTTTGAATCCTTCCACTCGGGATGCTCAGGCCCATCATCAGAGAGTGGAACTAAGGTCACCCATGACCTTGATGCAGCTATTTCGGTGATAATTCTGTTCTTTTCCGTGATAGTTTGGAATTCCCCATATTGGATACAACCTGCTGGACCTGAACCAATATGACAGATATAATCAGGGTCAATTTCCATTACCCCGATGTAAATTTGAGCCCCTGTAGATGCCAAATTATCAAGCAGAGTTGGATAAGATGATTGCCAAACGCTAGATGATGAAGATGTGTAATCACGGATTGGAATAATTGTAATAATATCTGGATTTGCTGCTGTAATATCATATTGTTTTGAGAGGAATGTGGTAACTGAACCCCAGGAGTCTGAGATATTTGTCAGAGTAAGGCCTGGCCAAGTTTGGTTTAATTCGTAAAAAATAATCCCTGTCGTACTATTATTCGAATTTGAAGCCCCAGTACCCATTGTTTCCTCCGAACCTAGAGCAACATAGGATGAGATGTTGAGCGGGTCGCTGATTATTGAGCCAGTTAGAGGGATTGTTTGCTGGTAACCTGCAGGCCCAATGATGTCTAAACTTGCAGATGAATTATCATGTGATGTGGCTAACCATTGAGCCGATACCTTCCAAGAAATACTTGAGTTATCTTCACTCACCACTGTTAATGGCCCTTCATTTGGCGGGGTTGAATCGATAAGATGCAATTTATCAATTACCGCTGATGACCAATTTTCTTCATTCAAATTTAGGTCTATAATTCTGAAACTAATATCCCACCAACCCAATTCAGCATTGGAAAGTGAGGTAGACCCGTCATAAACTTTTGAAGCGTCGTGCCAATAAAGTGGGATTACGAAATCATCATCTGTATCAATTGGATTAATCAAATGTACGAACACATTGAGATCTGTTCGATTCTGAACGGCAGTCGCTTGGAATACCAATTCATCTCCGGGTTGAGTCTCACAAATAGCGACAATAACTCTCTCACAGCCACCTACAGAAATCAAATCAAACTCTGGAAGGACCGGCCTCAAAATCAATACCTCATACCACGCACCTACCCCTGAAGGTGTGCGGGAATTACCTCCAGCATCTGTCATCCAAAGCCACAAGGCCATGGAGTCACCGTACTCAGCAGAATGCTGAGATGTGTCATAAAATGCAATGTAATTATTTTGAAGGGTATCCCAACTCATGGTTGAAAGTGATGCCGGAGGCCATGAAGAAATGGTTCCTAGCCCCTGCAAGTGCCAGTCTATTGTAACATCAGATTCGTTGCCGAGTACATTGACACGTATCTCAACTAAATCACCAACTCTAGCCTCTGTTACTTCTTGACCATCAACAAAGAAGGATATTGAACTAACTTCTGGAAGAATGTCATCAATAAAGTTGAGTGAAAGTTCATCCAATACAATCTCGTGAGAATCTAATGTAACCCCTTGGGCCATCACAGGGAATGTACTGAAAGTTGCTTCAGCCCATCGCCCACTAGTCCGGTTTACATGGTCGTTTAGTGCAGAAACAATAGAGCCATTAACCCCTAAAGTTTCAGTTAACTCATATGGTAATATAGCAAACGAACTAGAAAAACCACCCATATACGGACCTTGTGCTGTACAATCTAACTCTAAATTCGCCCACGCTATACCCGCAGTTCCATTTGATGTGAAAATATTATTTTTCCAATTATTTTGCAGAAGGGAAGCATTCAACTCAACCGTCAAGCCCATTGCAGGAATTTGACTACTGTTGATTGAAAGGATAGTGGTACCACCAACTGAAAATGTCACATTTGAATCAACAATGAAAGTTGGTGGGATGACGTGTATCCATCCTGAGCCAATTGGAGTGGCATCAGCAGGGACAAAAGTCCTAAGCGTGGTGGACCCAGGATTTGCGATTGCAGTTATGTTCCTAACAACCCCTAGGTTTTGTGGGAAATACCAAATTGGTGCGCCACCGGTTACGTTAGATATTGATAGCCTGAAATCATCTATGGAATACCAATTTGACAAATCTAAATCAATAGAGTTAACTCTTGGAGTTGAAGTATTATTGGTTGTAGAAAGCCAAAAATTGAATTGGATTAGAGAGAAAGGTGGCAGTTCCTCAAAAGTAAGATTGAAGGAGTCCCATTGTGACCAAGATGAACCATCTACAGAGTATCGATAAGTGGCAATTATTGAGGTGTTAGCAGGTTGGCTATTTGGAACTCTGACAACACCATGAACATTGATTAGGCCTTGACGTCCCATGATAGGGCTCGTGTAATTTCCACTGTAAATGTAGGCAAGAGAGCCTGTCCAGCCGGCGAATGTTCCAGTGAAAGAATAGCCGGCGTTGCCATTGTATCCTGCTGAACCGGCAGTCCCCGTCCCATAAGGTGCGCCGCCAGAACCACCTGAACCCGGAGACACACTCGTAGCCCCGTTATTATTCAAATTATTAGCAGTGGTTGCTAACAAAATAATTCCGCCAGCACCACCTCCACCTCCATGGCCGCCATCATACATGAATAAGCAAGGACCACCAGCCGCACAAACGCCATCCTCTCCATCTCCGCCGTCGCCTCCATCAGCACTTATTACTCCGTTTGGACCGATGTAGATGCTATTTGCCATGAGAGATATTGAGCCACCGCTTCCTCCACCTGCACCACTTCCTCCCGGACCAGTGCCACCACTGGGTGGTGCACCATCATCACCGCGTCCACCATTTGCTGAAATTGAACCATTCATGTAGATAACACGAGCGTATAATTCGACAACGCCGCCTCCATTACCGCCGTTTGCATCGTTTGAAACACCCCCGTTTGAGTTGATATAAGTGACATTACCACCTGAAGAACCGGGTTCTGAGCCATTGCCGTAGGTTGTCCCACCTGAACCACCATTTGTGCCTCCGCCTGCTCCACCACTTGTACCGTGACTTCCACCACCCGCACCGGGACTTTTTCCGTTAGTGGCGCGCGCAGTAGAACCGCCTACACCCCAATTACCGATAACTAATTCATCAGCAATTATCGATGCTCCTAACTCAATTTTGATCACATTAGCGTATATTCGTAATGGACCACCAGATACTGAAATTTGGCCACAAGTTTGAATTCCGCATAAGAGGTGTAAAGTATCGTAGGAATGATTTCCACTCATTGTAACTGAATTAGAAATTACTGTATTATTTGTGCCTGAGTTAGGCACATTTCCTGCGCCTGTGGTGTTTAATCTGAGTTGCTGGGTTGTGTCAACAGTGGTTCCTATCATGGTTGAATTAGGAGCCAAAGTACTCATCTGGTTGGTCGTGTTTGACCACTCCTGTAATCCTCCAGCTGTGAGATTAAGACTTGCGCTGTCAATTCTTTGCCCTGGCCGGTGAGTCAATTCTGCTGTCTCATTGAGGGCTGGGTGTAAAACAACACTAGAATTACCATTTGAAAAAGTTGTAGAAGATGCCCGATGCCATGGATATACCAAATTTTGTGTGTTGTTAAACACAGTTGCTGCAGCGGCTTCTTGCAATTCAAGAATGCGTGATGAACTTAGGCTAGATGGGCCATTCAATCCAACTGGGTTTGAACCGGAAATAGTTGCATAAACAACAAGGGATGTTAGATAACTACCTGATAATGATGGGTGGCTTCCATCAGATGAATATAGGTCAGAAAACAAAGTGCCGGAGTTTTCAGGCGTGCCACCAGATGCTACAATTTCATCATAAATATGCTTGAATGCTAATCCCGCTGGAACTATCCAAACCGGACGGTTAGATGTGCTGATATTTTCTGCAAAAAGCCGATAACCAGAATCCAAATTCGCTTGCATTGTCAAAAAGTCTGGATTTCGCCATTGGTTGTCTTGGTCACCATTTCTCCGACCCCAAGTCATTAGGAGGAGTGTTTCTGCACCATTATCCTCAATCACGTCATTTAGGGCTACTGCCCCTGACAAACTGTCCTGCCAATATTGTGAAGTGGTTGGGAAACTAGGTATTTGGCTTTGGTCTTGTAAAACGACCCAATCATAATTCCCATTATTGAGAGTAGTATTCCACTGATGGCCAGATGTTTGCACTCGATTTGAGTGGTCGGCTAGATTCAAACCGCCTGCGGCTAATCTATCAACATTTGAATTAGCGAAATCATTCGTTAACAAGGATTCAGTTAACGATTCAAGATTATTCCCTTGAGTATATGAATTTCCCATCATCAATACGTCCATTGAGTTAGGACTAGAACTCAATGTTGATTCGCCATCTGCTAAGGTTGGATTGATTGCTAATGAAAAATGAATACCAACCGTGCTTACCAACAAGAGGAAAACGAGAAGCAAAGAATGCCTTACTTGACTCTGGGTCATAGACCCAACAATCAACATCCACCTATACCGATTGCGCTTCCATGTCTGAATGTGAGATTCTTTGATTCAATGAATTCCATGCTAGAAAAAGCAACGTTAAAGCGTTGCATGATACTCATTTTCGACCTCAACATCACAAATTAACTTCACAGCAGAAGATTTTGGAGGATTTTCTGCACACAATATCGCTGTCACAATTACAAGCCGTAAAATAATCACAAGAACAATCCCCATTAATGCTCCTACAATCAAAGCCGCAGTAATTTCAGATGCGATATCAACACCAATAAAAAGCGGCAATGCCAACCCGCCTAGAATCAAGCCGCGAAAAAATCCCGTTGCCATCAAACCTATTCTTGAGCGAGGTTCCTTAAAACGGTTTG
>CAZXZO010000001.1:132160-145767 GCA_964645485.1 uncultured Candidatus Poseidoniales archaeon | reverse complement strand
AAAAATCCCGTTGCCATCAAACCTATTCTTGAGCGAGGTTCCTTAAAACGGTTTGGAGGATTCCCCCGTTGTCATAATAGTCCACTTCAACAGGTGTATCTAGTCTTACGATTGTCTGGAAAGTGATGCTTGTCCCATCAGCCTTGTGTGCGGTCACGGTCATCTCACTCATGGGTTCAAATTCTCCATGCGCAGGAATATCAAATGTCTCACTTCCGTCCAACCCCAAAACTTCTGGGTCTTGCCCTTCAATAAAGGTCAGGGGAAGTACCCCCATACCGACTAAATTTGAGCGGTGAATTCTCTCAAATGATGTAGCGATAACCGCTTTTACGCCGAGTAAAAGTGTTCCTTTTGCTGCCCAGTCTCTACTGCTTCCAGTGCCGTACTGCGAGCCAGCGAGGACTACTAGAGGCGTGCCTGCTTCTTGGTACCTCATGCTTGCCTCATAGACTGAAGTTACTTCTCCTGTCGGGAAGAATGTTGTATATCCGCCTTCGGTTCCTGGTGCAATTTTATTGCGGATTCTGACGTTGGCAAAAGTACCTCTCATCATCACTTCGTGGTTGCCGCGCCGGCTACCAAACGAGTTGAAATGGCGCGGTTTTACACCGTTATCCATCAGATATTTTCCGGCCGGGCCGGTATGTGGAAATGCTCCTGCAGGCGAGATGTGGTCTGTAGTCGTGGAATCACCCAACATCAGTAAGACATTGGCCCCACTAATCTCTTGAATTGGCGCTGGTTCAGGAGTTATCCCTTCAAAGAATGAAGGCAGACGAATGTAAGTAGAATCTTCTTGCCAAGGGTATAGGTCGCTAGCCTCACTGGGGATTGCATTCCAGCGCGGCTCATCGGTTGCATCAGAGTATCTTTCTTGGAACATTTCTGGACTGATTGAAGTCGCAATAGTTGCTTGGATTTCTGCATCTGTCGGCCAAATATCGGCCAAGAAAACATCGTTTCCATCTGAATCTTGACCTAATGCATCATTCTGAAGATCAATGTTGAGTGTGCCCGCCAATGCATAAGCGACTACTAATGGTGGGCTACCAAGATAACTGCCCTTGACTTTTTGATGGACTCTACCTTCAAAATTTCTGTTGCCTGAAATCACACTTCCAACAATCAGATTTCCAGATTCAATTGCTGACTCAATATTGTCCGCAAGCGGACCCGAGTTTCCGATACAAGTTGTACATCCGTATCCAACATTATTGAATCCTAAAGCCGCCAAATCGTCGGTAAGCCCAGCCGCATCATAATATTCAGTTACAACCCTACTCCCCGGTGCTAAACTCGGCTTCACCCAGGGTTTGATATTCATCCCAAGCGCATTGGCTTTCTTGGCAATTAGTCCCGCCGCCAACATGACTGACGGATTTGAGGTATTAGTACAAGACGTAATTGCAGCAATCACCACATCGCCATGTGTTAAGCAGAAATCTTCGCCTTCAACGTCAATTTTTACATCAACTTCGCTAGTATCAAGCCCATGACCTTGATGCCCAAGTGGAGCGGTCAAACTCTCCACCCAATGCTCTTTCATTTCGCTCAAATTGACCAAATCTTGTGGCCGTTTTGGCCCCGCCAAAGCCGGCTCAACTGAACCCAAATCCAATCTCAAAACCGATGTGAAGTCAGGGTCAGGAGAATTAGCTGTCAGGAACATACCTTGAGCGGTCATAAATCGCTTCACATTCTCGATGTGTTCTTCATCCCGACCTGAAAGCCGCATGTAATCTAGAGTTGTTTCATCAACTGGGAAAAATCCACATGTCGCTCCATATTCGGGCGCCATGTTAGCAATCGTGGCCCGGTCAGGTAGCGTCATATTGGCTAGACCGTCCCCAAAAAATTCAACGAATTTTCCAACACATCCATGATTTCGCAAAATCTCAACAATTCGTAAAGTCATATCAGTTGCAGTCACCCCCGGCTGCAAACAGCCGGTCAATTCAAAGCCAACAACTTCTGGTAAAAGCATGTAAATCGGCTGGCCGAGCATCACCGCTTCAGCCTCAATTCCGCCGACCCCCCAACCTAAAACACCCAAGCCATTTATCATCGTGGTGTGAGAGTCAGTACCGACCAAAGAATCGCACAACCAAACCCCTTTTTCTTGGCGCGCCACACTGGCAATCCACTCGAGATTTACCTGATGCACAATCCCCCTTCCCGGAGGTACCGCACGGAAATTGTCAAGGCTCTGCTGGCCCCACTTTAGAAACTGATACCGCTCCATGTTTCGCTCATACTCAATCTCCAAATTGCGCTCACGCGCGTCGGGGAAAAGACCCGAAAAATCGACCTGAACTGAATGGTCAATTACTAGGTCGACTGGAACTTGCGGGTTGACTTTTTGTGGGTTGCCGCCTAATTGGACCATTGCGTCGCGGAGCGCCGCAATGTCAACGACTGCTGGAACGCCGGTGAAATCTTGTAGAATTACTCGGCTTGGCATGAATGGAATTTCTGCTGGAGTCATTTCAGGATTCCAGTTTGCGATGCGGCTGACATCATCTGCTGTGACTAAAAATCCATCTTGATTTCTGAGGGCCGCTTCAAGCAAAACTCTGATTGAATATGGCAGATTGGAAAGTGAGATTCCCCACTCAGCTTCTTTTGCTGGCAACGAGTAGAAATTGCCGGTGCTTCCATCACTCAATTCAAACTCGGTAACGGCGCTCATCCATCTCCCCAGTACACGGGGCGAGGGTGACCTCCTTGAATCTCACGCTAAAGCGGACTGAGATATATTTGCAAAGCCATCACGAATTTCTTGTTGCCTCAAGTCTGAATTCAATGAAATTCAAGAGCATTGATTCTTGAAAATAAAATTGAATTACCAAATTAAGCCGGGAATCTTGAAAATCAAGAACATTGATTCCTGAAAATGTTGCAACATCAGGCTGGGAAGATTAGGTGCATGTAAGCCATGTTACCATCTATCTCAATGCTGTGAATGTAAGGAGGACTCAAAGGTCTATCACCCTCATCGGTCGGCAGTTCAAAATAAATCTCAACTACGAGAGAAACAAAAGAAACAGTAATCAACTTTTTACAAAAGTGCAATTAAGCTGGGTACTATTAACATATTCCTGTGTCAAATTCAATGGTTCCAACCAAATACCTGAGCCTGCGCATTTAGCATATTCAGTGTTTACAAATCCTCCACTCACCGATAAAACCCCATTCAGATAAGCTGAGGGACTATCATCGTCAAGTATAACCTTGAGAGGAATTTGATTACAATGTTCTTCAATACATACAGTCTGCCAGATAAATTTTGGCAAAGTAAATGTCCCCCTAATGTGCGAGCAGGCTTCATAACTTGGACCCATGTCATGCGATACTGAGTCAACCCCACGTATGGTCATCGTCAAATTGTTAGACAATTCAATGGTGAACTTAGGGTTATATTTGCGGTAACTAAATTCGACTGTACGCCCATCAATAATCATTGGTTCTACATCGCTTTCGTTGACCAGTTTATTCAAGAATGGGTGATAACTTAATGTCCCATTTTCATATTCGTATAGTGGTGCGGGTAGTACAATACTCCAATCAGATACATTTGTTTCAATCTGTATACATACAGCAAAGTTCGGTATGATTGACGAAGTGTGATCATCACCTGGTGATGAACGTTCAAAACATCCAGCTAACATCGGTTGGGAGAGCATCATCGTGATGACTAAGAAAATTGATTTAAATTTCATTTTCACCACCAGCCACAAATTGAATAGTAAGAGGTACATTTTGTTCATTTCCTACTGAATTTGTATTATATGAAACAAACAATTCAGTATAGTCCCATTGAGTATATGTAATTGAATTCCAATTGTATATTCCCCATCGAATAGAACCGTCGGGGTTTTGCACTTCATAGGCTGGCCAAATCATGATATATTGAAGAGCACTCGTTTCTGATACATCAAGATTTTTCCATGAAATCGGGTCGCCTGAACCACCATCATTTTTGATTCTAGATAATGTTGGTGAACCATCTTTACAGACTTTATATGCAAATGGTTCTTGAGTGGTTAACCCACACACTGATGTAATAAATCCCGAATTATATTCGAAAACATAAGGGGTTCTTTCTTCATAAGCAGGGTTGTTACAATCAACCGGTAACGAGATCCATTCACTATTAGAATGATAAATGGTTGAATCCTTTCCATCACGAATATAATTAGATGCATAGCCTAACCAAGTATCAAATGGCTGATTTGGAGAATTTGTGATACCACCCATAATTCCTGCAAAGAATTCGTTTATTGTTGAAGTGCATCGAGATCCATATGTTATTGAATAAGATTCTTGGCCAGAAAATGGGATACTGAACACAACGGTCTCATAATTTTCATTCTCTACGAGTTTGTAATGGAAATTATAAAATGGTCGCTTTGAAAACGGATAATCACCAACTTCAATGTATCTAAACTCATCAACCCACATAGTTATGGGCTCATGTGAAATATCAATCCATAACTCAGAAACTGACAGAGAATCTGAAATTAATGAATTACTAGCATCATCATATTCAAAGTTAGTAGAATCGCCAGGCCCAAATCTAATTATCCTCTTATAGGGTAGCCAATCAATTGCATGATTCTGCACTTTTGTCTTTGTTGAAGAGACAATATCCCGATAATTAATATTATTTTCATCATTCCAACAACTGGGATTATGAGTTGGGTTTCCGACAGTAGAATCTATGATTGGATTGGTACAATCCTTCTTTGAGTCATCGTGTAAAGGTTCTTTTGTGAAAAAAAACCAAGAGGTTTCATATGTTGACAATGTGTGGAGAATTTCATGATTTAAAACCAATTCTTTATTTTGAACATCATTCACTTTAAGAGGCATAATATTAGTCCATTCAACCCAAAAAGATCCTATATCCTTCTCCACAGATGCTTCTATTGCGCATCCTGCTTTGTATGTCTCATCGTCTTCTCCATTATTGTTAACTTTAAATTCGTCAAAACCAATCAATAATCCCACGATGTCATAATAATCATGAGATCTTTTGTAGGATTCGTCAAAATTATCTTCTACGAAGGATTTCCACCATTTGCTCAATGAATCACTAGAGCCATCACATAACCTCTCTGGATCTTCAGTTATACTCACAGTTGATAAAACTTGTAAGTTATACTCAATATATATCCCTTTGCTAATGAACCAAGCCGCCGAATCCCTAATCGCTTCAATAGAATTTTCTAAATTAGTTGAGAGGCAATTCGATGAACGAAATTCAGTGGTATCACTTGTCTGGTGACTATACGTTAGAATACAAGGCAAGTTACTGCTGGAGGTCCAGACACCTTTCCACTCACTGGCAATTAAGAGAACTCGAACGAGTGGATACTCTCTCTGGTATGGAAATAAGGAGTCTTGTTCGATATTTGGGGTAGTCGTACTTTGTGAGGATGTTGACGATAAGCAGTTCAATTGTCCTGTTGCTAAAGCTTCAAAACTAATTACATCCAAAACAGATTTGGCTGAAAATGACTCCAGTTCATCGCTTGAAAACAAACTTATATCATCACATGAGAAGTTAGTTTTTCCTTTTTCTGTGTTAATCAATGAGAAATTTTGGATATAATCTCCTGAAACATTAGTCTCTTCGAAAATAAATTTTGTTGTCTCATTGTCGTTTTCATGGATAATCAATAGTTTGCAAAAAGACACTTCATCTTGATAGTCATTATCACAAGATAACACCGCCTTCTTCTCATACGACATTGAATCAATAGTAATACCTAGTGCTAAACTACTCCTCAGTGTTATTTGAGAAAATTCAGACCCATCAGAGTCGTGCTCGCTAGAAATAACAACAGGGTTAAGATAATTCAATTGGGAAAAATAGAATATATTCTCATGACCGGAATACATGATTTCCGCAGACCGTCCAAGTGAAGCGATTGTTGATAATGTTGAAGACCAACCTGATGAAATAGAGTCTGTCAAATCAATGGTTCTCGTCGGATAATTTCCAATTAAATTTATAGATTGATTCCAACCCATTGGGTCAACTGCATCAGTTGAGGTCGTTCCTTCCAGAAACTCAGAGAAATTACTGTCACTACTTGGATCAGACAAGATATCTCCTTGGGCTGAAACTAAGGGTGTGAAAAGGCTGCTGAAAAACAAGCAGATGATTAACCCTTTATGGACTGGCATTATTATCAGTACTAAATTATGCAATTTATTAAAGTTCCCCATGTACTTCATTTAATTTTTCTTGAGGTAATTTAAGATTCAAAAACAAATTTCATCAAATTTATTTCTCAACGTTATTACTAATGATAACAAACGAAACTACTATCTTAATCAACAAATTGAGGGAGAAAATCTTGAAAATCAAGCACGGTGGTTCTTGAAAACCATTCTAGAAATACGGGGTTAAATTGTTCGGAAAGCTTCCTAATAATATCAAGAATGAACTCTAATTTAGTTACTAAATTGGGTCTGTAAATCTTGAAAATCAAGAACATTGATTCCTGAAAATGTTGCAACATCAGGCTGGGAAGATTAGGTGCATGTAAGCCATGTTACCATCTATCTCAATGCTGTGAATGTAAGGAGGACTCAAAGGTCTATCACCCTCATCGGTCGGCAGTTCAAAATAAATCTCAACTACGAGAGAAAAAAAAGAAACAGTAATCAACTTTTTACAAAAGTGCAATTGAGTGAGTCACTTGTAATATATTTCTGTGTCATATTAAATGGTTGAAACCAAATCCCTGAGCCCCAGCAAGTAGCAAATTCTGTTCTTATTGGATCCTCACGAACTGAAAGGATTCCATTTAGATAAGCACCCGACATATTTCCAATTACCTTTACTTCGATAGAAGTTAGATTACAATCGTCATCAACACAAAATGTTTGCCAAATAAATTTTGGTAAGGCAAATGTTCCTGAGATTGAAGAACATACCTGCCTATCTATATCAGATGTTTGGTCTGAGACTGAGCCTGTTCCATTGATTGTCATCGTCTGATTTTCAGACAATTCAATGGTGAACTTAGGGTTATATTTGCGGTAACTAAATTCGACTGTACGCCCATCAATAATCATTGGTTCTACATCGCTTTCGTTGACCAGTTTATTCAAGAATGGGTGATAACTTAATGTCCCATTTTCATATTCGTATAGTGGTGCGGGTAGTACAATACTCCAATCAGATACATTTGTTTCAATCTGTATACATACAGCAAAGTTCGGTATGATTGACGAAGTGTGATCATCACCTGGTGATGAACGTTCAAAACATCCAGCTAACATCGGTTGGGAGAGCATCATCGTGATGACTAAGAAAATTGATTTAAATTTCATTTTCACCACCAGCCACAAATTGAATAGTAAGAGGTACATTTTGTTCATTTCCTACTGAATTTGTGGCTGGAACGCCGGTGAAATCTTGTAGAATTACTCGGCTTGGCATGAATGGGATTTCTGTTGGAGTCATTTCCGGATTCCAGTTTGCGATGCGGCTGACATCATCTGCTGTGACTAAAAATCCATCTTGATTTCTGAGGGCCGCTTCAAGCAAAACTCTGATTGAATATGGCAGATTGGAAAGTGAGATTCCCCACTCAGCTTCTTTTGCTGGCAACGAGTAGAAATTGCCGGTGCTTCCATCACTCAATTCAAACTCGGTAACGGCGCTCATCCATCTCCCCAGTACACGGGGCGAGGGTGACCTCCTTGAATCTCACGCTAAAGCGGACTGAGATATATTTGCAAAGCCATCACGAATTTCTTGTTGCCTCAAGTCTGAATTCAATGAAATTCAAGAGCATTGATTCTTGAAAATAAAATTGAATTACCAAATTAAGCCGGGAATCTTGAAAATCAAGAACATTGATTCCTGAAAATGTTGCAACATCAGGCTGGGAAGATTAGGTGCATGTAAGCCATGTTACCATCTATCTCAATGCTGTGAATGTAAGGAGGACTCAAAGGTCTATCACCCTCATCTGTTGGTAACTCACTCATTTTGTCAATCAACTCAATTCCACCAATTGAACTACCAAGATATGTGCTATCATCTGTTGCTATTCCGAAAACAGTATGCTTGTCGTCAAGGTGAGAGGGGGTGCTGTCTTTGTCAACAAGGTAGAACTGACTACCACCGGTATTCGCTCCTGAATTAGCCATAGCCAATATTCCTGGTGCATGGCGGTAAGCGGTGTTGAATTCGTCAGGCATTGTCCAAGTTGTCATGTCGCTTTGGTCACCTTGACCATACCAAATTGCTGAATATCCGCCGGTTCCCGGGTTACAACCAGTGCTAGACTGAGTTAGAGGATATGCAGAACAGGAAATATCACCGCCTTGAACCATAAAACCATCAATCACTCGATGAAATGCAATCCCATCGTATCTACCATTTCGAGAATGGTCTTTGAAAGAATCAACAGTTTTTGGTGCAGCATCTGGGTAAAGTTCGATTGCAAGAGTTGCATCCCAATCAGAAGATTCCTCCGAAGTAAGACGCAGTGCCGACTTGATTTCAGGCATATACTTGATACTAGTCAAAAGAAGCATTCCAACTAGCATGATTGCAACTAATCCATAGATTGTCGGAGTTCCATCGTCAATCATTTTTGGTAGGCTAGATGTTCTAATTCCTAAACCATCCATTTTTACTTGCAAAGCATTTGAAGCACGGCGTGCATCACGGTGCTTTGCATCCTTCTTCAATGCACTTTTGTAAGCATTACTAGCATCTCGTAACATTTTGCGATTAATGGGGGTACTACTCTCCGCTATCGCTTGTTTTGCATCTCCGACTAAAGTCCATGTATTTGCATGGTCAGCCTTATCACCATGTTCCGACCAAGATTGCCTCAACGTTCTCAAGGCATCATCGTATTCACCAGCGTCTATCTGCTTCTCAGCAGTCTCCCACGCCTCCTTCAATCCACTCGGAATCATGAACCGCCGACAAGCGTCTCATTGATGAATCACTCGCTCCCGCGAAATGCACCAAATATAATGAAATAAAGTAATAAAATCACTAAATATGTTGATTATTTTGGATTCGGCCTTACACTTCAAGATTAATAAAATGAAATCGTTTCATTTGAGAATAGCACTCAAAATTCAAGCAAACTATGAAGAGGCTGATGCTACGCCGGAAAGCGCAAGGGAGAGGTTAATGTCCGTAGGACAAACCCGACACAGGGGACTCAGAACAAGATGGAGACCATCGTAAACGACTTCACATTCAACATCGCCACAGCAAATGGGACAGGCTCCCAATCTGCAAACCTGATACTTCTCCAAACCATGTTTGAAATGGGTGTTCCGGTAAGTGGAAAGAACTTATTCCCCTCTAATATTTCTGGCCTACCTACATGGTATATAATCCGCGTTTCTGATGCTGGATATCAGGCCCCGGGTGACCGAACTCACATCCAAGTTTTGATGAATAAAGCTACTTGGGAGAAAGATATTGAATCACTTGAATCGGGAACCGTATTAATCTACAACTCCGATGTCAAAATGCCCGTTGAAAGAGATGACTTGATTCTATATCCAATTCCTATGACGAAAATTGCTAGGGGATTGAATCCAAAGTTGGCAAGAATGATTTCAAATATGGTCTATGTTGGAGTAATTGCTGAATTAATTGGGCTCGATGGAACAATTCTTGACAAAGCATTGAGTAAACAATTCAATGGCAAAGAAAAAGCGATTGAGTTGAATGCCACTGCCATCACCCTTGGCCGAGAATATGTTGGTGAAAATTTTGAACAGTTGTGCCCATACGCCATTGAAGCAAGAGAAAAAGATCCTGATTCTTTCATTATTGACGGTAATGAAGCCGTTGCTCTAGGCTCCATATTTGGTGGTATCACCATGCTATCATGGTATCCAATCACACCATCCACATCTATTGCTGAAGGAATAATATCCTATCTCCCAAGACTACGCAGTAACGAAAAGGAACAAGTCACCTGTGCAGTGATTCAAAGTGAAGATGAATTAGCCGCTGCAGGAATGGTGGTTGGGGCTGGCTGGGCTGGTGGGCGTGCTATGACTTGCACTTCGGGACCTGGGATTTCACTAATGTCAGAATTCGTTGGACTGGCTTATTTCTCCGAAGTACCCGGAGTAATTTGGGATGTTAACCGTGTAGGGCCTTCAACTGGCTTACCTACTAGGACTCAGCAAGGTGATCTCTCCATGCTCTACGAAGTAGGACACGGAGATACGAAACATCTCGTGTTAATACCAGGCACTATTGATGAGTGTTTTGAGTTTGGATGGCGGGCATTTGACTTGGCAGAAAGATTCCAGACAATTGTCTTTGGATTCTCAGACCTTGACCTTGGAATGAATCGCTGGATTTGTAATGGCTTTGACTACCCAGAAAAAATGGATAGAGGAAAAGTCTTGCATTCTCAAGAAGAAATCGACGCGATTGAAAATTTTGGCCGATACCGTGATGTTGATGGTGATGGAATCTGTTACAGAACTTTACCAGGCAGTGGACTTGAACCGATGCTCTATCGTGGAACCGGTCATGATGAAGATGCAGTTTACTCTGAAAATCCAGAGGTTTATGTTGCCAACATGGCACGATTAAAGCGGAAGATTGACGGTGCGAGAACAGTTATGCCACAACCAATACTTAGAGAAGAACCAGAGAAGCAAGTTGGAATTATTTACTATGGTTCAATGGAAAATACCATTCAAGAAATTGATGATATTTTGGAAGACACTGGCCTGAAAGTTAGTCAGTGTAGGTTACGATCCCTTCCTATCTCGCCGGTTGTTGAAGAATTCGTTGAAAATCATGAACAAATCATTGTGCTAGAAGTCAATCGTGATGGGCAATTGTATGGGATTCTTCGCAAAGAATTACCAATAGAATTAGTACCGCGTGTGCATAGTGTTGCCTTCTCAGATGGCCTTCCCCCAAGAGCAAGAAAATATGCAGATATGATTCGTGATAAATTACTGGAGGTGATGTCTTGAAATTGAATATTATTGATTTACCTAAAGATGACTACAAAGGTGGACCATCTTCGTTGTGCCCAGGTTGTGGCCACGACCAAATATCCAATGTTGTCATCAATGCGGCTTGGGAAAATGGTGTTCAACCAGAAAAAATCGCCAAGATGAGCGGTATTGGATGCTCATCAAAGACCCCTGCATACTTCCTAGGTAAGTCACACGGATTCAATACACTTCACGGAAGAATGCCATCGGTAACAACTGGTGCCAATGTCACAAACAAAAATTTGCATTACATCGGGGTTTCAGGAGATGGTGATTCTGCAAGTATTGGAATCGGGCAATTTGTGCACGCAATTCGCAGAAATCTAAACATGGTTTACATCATTGAAAATAATGGAGTTTACGGGCTGACAAAAGGACAATATTCAGCTACTGTAGAAAAGGGCTCTCAGAAAAGAAAAGCAGATGCAAATGAGAGCCCGCCGATAGATTTGTGCGCCATGGCAATCAATCTTGGCTGCACTTTTGTCGCACGTTCATTTTCCGGCTCAAAGAAGCAGTTGACTTCAATTTTGAAGGCAGCAATCAGCCATCGTGGGACGGCTGTAATTGATGTGATATCACCGTGTGTAACTTTCAGCAATAATGACGAATCATTCCGCTCATATGGATATGTGAAAGATAACCAATCAGAACTTCATGCATACGATTACATCCCTACATTCCAACCCATTGAGGCAGTTGAAGTTCCAGAAGGTGAATTCAAGGATATCACTTTGTTTGACGGCTCAACCCTCAGACTCGAAACTATTGGGGGAGACCACGACCCTACTGATGCGGTGGGCGCTCTTTCGCAAATCCATCAGGCTGAACAAGACCAAAGACACGTGACTGGACTGTTGTACTACAACCCCGAACCTAAAACCCTTGACGAGATGCTTGAGTTGTGCGATACGCCCCTTGCCGAACTATCGGATGAGCAATTGCGACCAAGTGAGGCTGACCTTGCCGACCTACTTGCTCAGTTCCGCGCTTGAACTGTTACTACCGAGTGAACAAGACCTTGCCGACCTACTCGCTCAGTTCCGCGCTTGAACTGTTACGACCGATTGAACAAGGCTTTGGGGAACTTGGAATGACGAGTTGTGACCAAGTGAGGCTGACCTTGCCGACCTACTTGCTCAGTTCCGCGCTTGAGCGGGTTTGAAAGCGGATGACCTTTTCTTGCGACTTATGGGACCTACTCTCAGCATCGGCCACATGACTTCAAATGGCGAATTGGCGCACACTTCTGAAGTGCCGCAATTTGGCCTCGGAACATTTCTGATGAATAAGCCGGGTGAATGCAGAGATGCCGTCTTAGCGGCTTTGAAATTGGGTTACAAGCATATTGATACAGCAATGGCATATGAAAATGAACACGAAGTTGGCGAGGGAATTCGCCTCGCCATTGACAGTGGAATCATCACACGCGACGAATTATTCGTCACCACAAAACTGCGCCGCCCGCATGCAGTTGGCAATGAAGAAGTGCAACAACGCTGTCAAGAATCACTACAAAATCTTGGACTTGAATACGTGGACCTTTACTTGGTGCACGCACCACCAAAAGACCCATACCATAGAAAACCAACATGGAAGGGTATGGAAGAATGCTTGAAAAATGGGTGGGCAGAGGCAATTGGAGTTTCAAACTACGGAGCCCACCACCTCGACAAAATGCGGTCCTATGCTACGTTTATGCCATCAGTGAACCAGATAGAAATTCACCCGTGGCTGCAAAGAGACGGGTTGCGCGCTGCTACAGAAGCCCTAGGAGCAACCGTTATGGCATATTCACCGCTAGCGAGAGGAGACAAAGTAAAAGATGAAAATCTGAAAATAATTTCTGAAAAACTCGACTGCACACCGGCCCAAGTGGCGATAAAATGGTGTTTGGATGCCGGATGTATCACTGTTCCAAAGTCGAGTAATGAGGGGAGAATTAAGGAAAACCTTGGTTCATTGACCGTCGACCTAAGCCCCCAAAAAAGGGAGATTAGTGCACTTGAAGAACACTTTATTTCAGGATGGGACCCGACTAGCGAGGCATGAGGGGAGAGCATGGAATGGCACCAAGGGACCACACATTTTGAATGAGGGAAGAGCATGGAATGGTATTATTGGGCAGCGATTATTGTTGGGCTCATAATCATTTTACCTGACCCAATTAGCATGTTTTTTGCCTGGCTTCTTGATAAATGGTTTAATGAATTTGACGAAAAGGGGTCTGATATTAGTAAAGAACGCTATGCCAAATTACGTGATGCAGGACAAACACGAGATTTCACCGAGCAGGACTCAATAGTGGAACTTGATGAGTAAAAACACAGAATCCTTATCGGTTGGCTTGAAATAACTGAGGCTACTCGCCAAGCCTACACACAGCCCCTTAGTGTAGCGGTCCATCATCTGTGACTCTGGATCATAGGACTCCAGTTCGAATCTGGAAGGGGCTATCACATTGCTTTCTAAACTTCCAGATTCGAAAGCGCGTCAGCATCAAAGATGCTTCGCGTCCTCGAACTCAATTGTTTGCAAGCGCTAGTTCGAGGATTCGCATCTAGAAGGGGCTACCACAT
>CAZXZO010000001.1:90811-132060 GCA_964645485.1 uncultured Candidatus Poseidoniales archaeon | reverse complement strand
TCAATTGTTTGCAAGCGCTAGTTCGAGGATTCGCATCTAGAAGGGGCTACCACATTGCTTTCTAAACTTCCAGATTCGAAAGCGCGTCAGCATCAAAGATGCTTCGCGTCCTCGAACTCAATTGTTTGCAAGCGCTAGTTCGAGGATTCGCATCTAGAAGGGGCTACCACATCATCATTCACCGTTGTTGTTCAAGTGTTGATAACTCCACACAACTTCAAGAGTAAAATACCACTCGCAGTTGTATGGCTCGCTTTCTGATGATAACCGCTACATCCGGCACAAACCGTGAACTTGCAGACACTTTTGTTGCAACCGCGACAGAAAAAGGTCATGATGCTGAAATTATTGATTTGGCTGAAATGGACCTACCAATGTTTACTATGGCACGTACAGAAATCTCCGAAGAAGTACCCGATATCTCTGGCTTGTCTAGTAAGATGATGGAAGCTGATGCTTGGGTAATAATCGCTCCCGAGTACAATGGTTCGATACCTCCCACCTTGAATAACGCTCTTGCTTGGCTATCTAGAGATTGGAAAAACTTCCAAACTTTGTGTACCGGAAAACCAGTTGGATTAGCCACCCATAGTGGAGGAGGAGGGGCCCATGTCGTAATGGCTATGCGACAACAATTTTCCTACC
The DNA here is from genome assembly GCA_964645485.1 of uncultured Candidatus Poseidoniales archaeon. Lineage (GTDB taxonomy): Archaea > Thermoplasmatota > Poseidoniia > Poseidoniales > Thalassarchaeaceae > MGIIb-Q1. Next base: position 131,415 of record CAZXZO010000001.1, on the reverse strand, counting down.
TCGGAGCAGATGTGATTGGCCGCGCTTGCATGTCTGGACGAGATAAAGAAGCGAATCCTGAAACAATTGATGCTATGATTGATAATCTAGCCCGATGAACTAGTTTGGTTCTGCAAGATCGCCAAATGATTCGTAAAGACTTGGTCCACTTCCAAGATGGCACATGACGCCTAGTCTGCTGCGGGAATCTTCTGGCTGAGAGTTGTTTCCAGTAGCACAATCGCCAGTGCAACCATCTGCAAACGCGATGTAAACTCGACCCTCTTGGTCAATATGCAAATCGTTGAAATCAAGCAGGTTCCGATTTGAGCCTCCGATATCTCGGCAATCACCACTGTTTAGACAGATGCTACCGATTTGCACCGGATCTGCTGAGGCTCGAACAGTGTGGAAAACAGGGTTTTCATCAAGTGCATTCAAACTGTAAGTGACATAGAGATAGTAACTGACATTGGCGTTGGCGTAGTGAGCATTGCCATCCCATGGATTTCCATCAATGTCTGATTGATTCAACTCACTGGCATTTTCACTGCCAAGGTAAGTAATCGCAATCCTTCCAGGGTCACCTGCATCAACTTGTGGAAATACTGACGAAATGACTTCAACAGGACTGATTCGAATGCTGGTTTGTTCCCAAGAGTTGCCTGAATCTGTACTCCTAGACATATAGACGCCTTCGTCTGCTCCTGTCCAAATGTGGTATGCATTTGATTCACTGTCAGTAGCAACCTCCGAATTCTTTCTAGGATAAGGTGTACCAGTATCCTCACCCATGGTTCTGTCAACCCAAGATAATCCGTTATCATCAGATACGATTACAGTCGGAGTTGCTACCCTTGGAGTCACATAAACGGTGCCATCTGGTGCCGAAGTTATCGCACCGTGAAGTCCACCATTGGTCGTTGCTAATCCAAAGATTAGCCCACCTGTGTCAAATGTCGCCCCGCCATCAAAACTGGTGAAGCAAAAGATTCCAGCAAGTTTGTTGTAACAATAGTAGACTGCTGTTTCATAGAATGATTGAGAGACTTGACCAAGTATGCCGTAGCCATTACTTGTCCAAGGGCCAGTTGCCAGTTTGATGTGGTCGTTGATTGGTGTAGTCCCAGAGTCATGTGGATTACCTAACCACGATTCACCATCGTCATCACTCCAGCATATCCAAGAAGTCTCAAGACCTTGCATTTGAACTGCGAATATCCGGTCAGTAACTGGATCAACCCAACCCCACGGGTCATTGGTTTGGAAAGCACACATCGGACCTGCGACGTCCTCCCATGATTCACCATAATCACAGGAACGCATAACTTTCTCAAGAGCAATGAAAAATACACAACCACTTGATGTGACTCCAATACTTGGTTCTGGTGCATCTTCTCCAACACTACTGAAGGTGAAATTCAGTGGAAGTGGTTCGACATCAACAGGCAAACCATCCGGGCCTGTAACGAAGATTCCTTCGGGGCCAGAGAGGTCTTCTACGACCTCAACAGGTGCCTCAGTACCGAAGCAACCAGATAATGAAAACGAAGACATCAAGATGCACATCAGTAAGGCCTTCACTCGCATAGAACCAACGACTCTGCATTTAGGCAAATATGTTACCCTGAAAAAATCACCTTCGTTTACTGGAAGATAAACACATGAAGAGGAATGTGAATCTTAGAATTTAACCCTAATGTTCAGATTAATCGGTAAGCGTATTTTGAAACCCAACCAATCATCAGGAGTATCATGAACCATGCTAGCGAAATTCTCCCAATTCGTGCCGTAATCGCCTTTCTCTTTCGCTCTTTTTCTACCTCTTCGAGAAGTGGAGCGATTGGGTCGGCCCTGCTCATATCAGCCCCCACGGGTGCAAGAGATTTCAAGCGAGGGGTATGTGGGATGTCCGATGAGTGACGTCCCCGAAGGATTCGTAATGCCTGAAATGGCAGACCCACGAATCCGACCTTCAGCATCTCTAGTGATTACGCGTGATGGCGATAATGGTGCTGAAATCCTATTTTGTCACAGGGTTCCTCAGATGCCTTCATTCCCTGATTTTTGGGCATTTCCCGGAGGTGGTGTGTCAAAATTTGACAAACATGCTGCTGGAGAATTATCTCAATTGTCACCGGATGAAGATGGTGCGGCTCTTGCTGCTTTAATGCGGGAAATGGTGGAAGAGGTTGGCTGGACAAATACTCAACAAGGAATTGATTTTGTCCAAGAATCTGTTCGAGAGGAAGTAATAGAAAATGGTGAAAATTGGCTCACTTTAGTAAAAAATGGTGACATTATTCCAAATTTCAATGGGTTCAAAATAATCTCAATCAGAACTACACCACCACTTGCACCCATGCGGTTTACTAACCGCTTTTTCCACCTACACGACCCAAATCCACCAGAACCAAAACTACCTAGTGGGCGAAGCGAATTTGATGAATTCCGGTGGCTTTCTCCACAACAAGCACTAGATGCTTGGAATAATAGTGAAATGAGAATTCCGCCGCCTCAAATCACTCTTCTTCGCGATATAATTGAATCTCTAGAGAAATCAGGAGATGATATTCAATCGGCTACATCACTAATGTCTGAAAATCCACCCACTGGTGAGCACCGTATTGAGTTTGCACCCAGTGTTGAATGTGTGCCACTTCCAACCCATACGCTTCCACCTGCCACCCATACTAATTGCTACATTGTAGGAGATATGGGTGGCGACATTGTAGTCGTTGACCCGGCTGCAAAATCCAAAGATGGACTCGAATATCTTGAGAGAAGGATTACGGCAGCAAGGTCACTTGGAAGCAAAGTTATTGCAACGATTTTCACCCATCGCCACCCAGACCATATTGGTGATTTAACTCGGATTTCAGAAATCTATCAAGCACCAATTTGGGCAACAGCAGAAACCCATACAGTGATTCCTCCTTGTGATACTGACAAGGTACTGAAAGATGGTGACACATTCACCTTGAGTGGAAGAACATGGAGTGTTTTAGAGACACCCGGACATTGCCCTGGACATATTTGTCTATCAAATGAAGTTGGTATTATTTCAGGAGATATGGCTGTTATGGTTGGTACAATTTTGGTTCCACCAAGTGATGGCGATATGGGCGATTATCTATCGAGTCTTGAGAAATTACGCGACTTAAACCCACCTATTCTACTCCCTGCACATGGCCCACTTTCCCCCGTGCCAGAGAAACTACTGAACCGGTACCTCACACATAGAAGGGCTAGACATGCTAGGGTATTAGATGCGGTGAAAAATGGAATTAGTGAAATCACTCTCATTGCTGACTATGCTTACGCTGACACACCTGATGCGCACCCAATTCTCAAAGTTGACCAAACCCTATCTCACCTACTCGCTCACCAAAGAGCCGGAGATATTGAACAAATTAATTCAGCGTGGAAACTTGCGACATCATGAAGGATTGTGAAGTTCACCAAAGGTCAAGGAGTGGTTGCAAATGGAAGACAAAGATGAAAATTTGTCAAATATTGTTGCTGGCCCACATACTGATGATGAAGAGGAAAAGCCCTTACTTCCCAAAAACTTCTGTTGGACTTGGCCAAATTCAATGTTGACTTGGGTAATTTGGGGATTTGGTGCTCTTGCACTTGGCTTTGGAATAATGTCCAGCATTATTTCATTCCAAGTAGAACCTCTGGTTTACGGTTCAATTGGATTATTGATTCTTGGTTTTGCTAGCCCAAACCCATTCAAAAATATGATGTCAGATATGTTACCAGATAGCGACCAAAGTGGTACATGGTCTATACCACCATTGCCGCCGATGGACCCTGCTGAATGGCATTTAGATAGGGTTGAGTGGAATGAAAAAGTAGGTGCATGGCTACCTGACCCTCTTGCACGCTATGAGCAAGATGGACCTAAATTAGATGTTGAAGAAGATGGAGATGACTGGGTTACATTTTCAGATGGTGAAGAAGATGGAAGATTTGCTACCGAAGCAGAAGCCTATGAACAAATGAAAAAGGTACTCAAAAAAGCTGATACTCTGAACTCACAAGAAATGATTTTCGGTGAGCACCCACGCCATCACCGATACCGCGCATTGTACAATGCTACACCGCCACAAATCACCTCACGATTTCTGTTCCATTCATTCTCAGTTATGTTTCTCACTGGGGTTTGGCTTTCCTTTTCTCCAGGAGAAGAAAGACAAGCGACAACACCATTCTTAATGGTTGGATTAATTATTGGCGCAGTTTCCGTCATTGTTTCATATTTTCAGAATAAGAGAGTGATGGAAGCATGGGATACAGTGACATCAATTGTCAAATTTGTTGATGCAGGTCACAATGAATTGGTTGGTCAAGTTAGACCTGCATCATTTGAGCCATTGCAAACCGTTCATGTTGACAATTATCGTGATTCAAGTTGGACTTTTGACAATCTTGTTGGGTGGAGTTGGAACTACAGCGTTTACCATTGCTGGCAAGAGAGATATCGAGATTCAGAAGGAAGATGGCAAACCAAAACAAAATGTGAATGGAAGTCAATTCGTGGGGATGGTGACGCAACTCCATTCCTACTGCATGATGGTAGTGGAGGAATTATTGTTGACCTACAAACATTTGAAAATTCAAACTTTGGTAAGGACCTTTGGCAAAAGAATGGACCTGGAAGTAGGGGTGGCAATGGCCTCTATACCAAGGGTGATGTTAGGAAACACAGATGGACATTAAGAGGATTACAACTAGGTGACCCAGTATACACAATGGCGCGTATCAAAGGCCGCCCTCACGACGAAATACCAAGAGGAACTGTTTCAGAAAATGCTAGCAGGGTTCATCACACACTAGTTGCAGTGGGTGAAGATGCTCCTCGACGACGTGCAGTTATTCAGAAAGGAACTGAGTTTTCGGTATTGAAAGCGAAGTCATCAACACTCAGTAAATATGGCCCAAGTGCGCTACTCATTCTCAGTAGTATTGCCTTGATGGTAACAGCAATTTGATTACTTATCTTCTGCCATTTTCTCTTTCAATGCAGCGAGTTCTGCTTTGGCCTTCATCAACTCTGTCTCAGCCTCAATTGCCGCGATTTCATCCTTTAATTCCTCAGTCCTCAAGTCGGCATCAGATTGCTTGGACTCGACAAAACTACCTAGGCTTGCTCTACGGTCGAACATTTGTTCAACTTGTTCTCTAGAATAGATATCAAACAAGTCAGCTCGAGAAAATCCAAACATACGCGCAACTAAGAGAGTAGGGAACATCTCGGCAACAGTGTTGTAATTCTTCGCTGCTTGATTGTATTCTTCAACTTCATTTGCCATCTTTGCAATTGCTTGAACACCCTCTTCAAGACCTGCCACCAATACATGGTGGGAGGTTAATTCGGGGTTGTCTTCAGCAAATGCAAGTACATCTGGAATTACTGAATCCAGCAGACCATTTGCAGCCATCATATCGGCTCTGTTGCCACTGCTTTTTGCAGATGCAAACTGCTTGCGCGCGTCAATAATCTTGTCATAAACTGAAGATTCCAATCCTAATTGTGCCAAATCAGTTTCCTCAACAAATGCAATCTTCTGGTCTTTAACACCTATCTGTGTCTCCAAATTTTGATATTGATTTTCAACTTCATTGCGTAAATCTACCAAACGGTTGTATGCACTAATAATCCAAAAAATTAGCATTAATAATACAATTACGACAATTACAGTGCCCATCAATATGATTCCAGCCATGGATATCCGAGTGTAAAGTCGCCTATGAGTCTATGGCCGTCGAAAATAGCAAATCAATGGGGTATTTGATGAAGGGTCAGCGCTGGGGTGGTAATTGACACGCGAGGGCCAAGAGCGAAGGGAGGTGGTGAAATGAAGGGGCAAATGAGTAGTTTTGATGTGGCGAGAATTGTCTCTGAACTGCGCCCATACATAGGTTCGAGAGCACGAAAATCGTACCATCCACATTGGGAACAGGTGGTTTTGAGACTCAACCCTAAGGAAGAAGCCCAAATTGATCTTGTCGTGGTTCGTGGTAAGAGAATCTATCTCTCAAGACGCGACAGACCAATGCCCCCAAATCCTTCTTCTTTCTCGATGCTTCTTCGAAAACACTTGATGAACGGACGGTTTGTTGATGTAAGACAACACGGTTTTGACCGTATCATTACTCTTGATTTTGAGACAAGAGATGGAATTCGAAGTCTAGTAATTGAGATGTTTCGCGATGGAAATGTATTGCTTCTAGATTCAGAAGGAGTCATTATTCAGCCGCTTACTAATGTAAAATATGCAAAGCGAGTTTTGAAGCGTGGTGAAATCTATGAGTTTCCTCCAGCACAAATTGACCCAAGAACTCTGACCGCAAAAGAATTGACGCCGTTATTAGCAGAAAGTGATGCAGATATTGTGAGAACATTAGCAAGCAGGGCAAATTTGGCTGGCGCTTATGCAGAAGCAATCTGTGAAATTGCGGAAATTTCTGCTGATAGGATGGCAACGGACATAGAAGATGATGAAATTGAAGATTTAATCCGTGGCCTTCGTTCGCTAACAGAAAAATTGGATGATGGCGCTGGTGGTCACTGTGTGCTAGCGAGTAATGCGGAAGTACCGTTGGCACAAGCAGAAGGGAATCCACTCGTTCGAGACCAAATTTTTGATGGGCAAGCTATGGAAGCATTACCATTTTTGTTACCTGCAAATGAAAACGACTTCACCATCGAATTTCCCACACTAGCAGCAACAGTAGATGCTTGGAAAGGTGGTTGGGATGCAACAGCAATGGCAAGACGCCAACAAGAAAAAGCAGCACAAATGATTGATGAGCGTCAACATCGGGATGAAGGAAGTTCACTTGAGCGCCGCTTGGCTCAGCAAGAACGCGCAATCATTGGTTTTGAAGCAAAAGGTGAATCCCAGCAACAACTCGGCATTTCAATTCAGGATAATTGGGGTCATATTGATACCCTAATTTCTCAAACTTTATCAGCAATTGAAGCAGAAGGTTGGGATAATATCCGCAGTAAAGTCAGGAGCATTGAATGGATAGAATCATTGGACCCAGCCAAGCGAACTATGAAGGCATATTTACCGGATGAAGATGGCGAGCCAGCCCAAAGAATTGAGTTATATCTTGATGAATCAGTGCACCAAAACGCACAGCGATATTTTGATGCTGGAAGAAAACAAAAAGACAAGACGATTGGCGCGAAAAAGGCAATTGAAGAAACTCGCGCGAAAATTGCTAGCACCGAAAAGAAGCGAGCAAAGGCTGACGCTGCCGGAAAACTTCAAGCAACCAAGAGAAGCAAGCAGTTGTGGATTGAAAGACACCGTTGGGCTGTAGTTGGGGAAGGGCATCTGATTCTGGGTGGTAAAGATGCCAAGGGAAATGACGCGGTTGTGAACAAATACCTAAAGAGAGAGGATTTGTATTTCCATGCTGATTTACATGGTGCGCCCTCGTGTGCACTCAAACTCAAAGAAGGGTTAGAGGAAGACCCACACCCATTACCAGGATTACCAGAAGGAGTACCAGCACTACGTTTAACTCAAACATTTGAGACTGAAGAATTTTCTGAAAAGTGCATCAAAGAGGCTGCTGAAATGTCAGTAGTTTGGAGCCGCGGTTGGTCAAGCGGAGGGGCGGCGGCGACTGCGTTTTGGGTTGAGCCGCCTCAAGTTAGCAAGACTGCTGAAACCGGTGAAGCACTTGGCCGAGGAGCATGGATTGTACGCGGGAAACGCAATTGGTTACGAGATTTAACCATGGAGATGACATTAGGTATGGCGGTTGTCAACGGAATTCCATTGCCGCTTGTTGGCGCTCATGTTGCTGTCACAAAATGGTGTGAGCGCTGGGTAAGAATTGGTCCAGGCACCATCAAAAAAGAAGCGATGGCAAACAAGATTTCCAAAGCGACCGGCCTAGTTCAAGACGATGTGTTGGCCGCCTTACCGCCTGGAAATGTACAAATTATCAAAGATCATAACTTGTTAAAAACATGAAAAATAAAAAGCCACAGCCATTTGAAATTATGAAGGGAGTGATGATTTGAAATCCATTACATATTTCATAACAATTTTATTCATCACTACATTTCTCTTTGCATTATTGCCTGAAGAACATTTAGAATCTAAAGTACTAACATCAGCATATTCAAATGAATATGATGGATACTATGTTAATTTAACAGATGTTGCTGATACCGAGTTACATTTTGAACTTCATGAAATTATCAAAAATCATACTGCAGCATATTATGTAGACACATGGGAACATCTTGAAGAAATAGATTATTCTACCAATAATCCTGATAATATTAATTTATTTTACACCGGAAGATCACATCCATCTAATGATTCAGATTGGAATGGGAACCCCATTAGAAGTAATGATTCATGGAATAGAGAACATGTATGGCCACGATCTCATGGGGATTTTGGGACTGAAAGGTCAAAGGCTGCGGGAACTGATTTACACAACTTAAGACCAACAGATAAATCAGTAAATTATGATAGATGGGACAAGGATTTTGATTATGCTGAAATTCAACATGAAGAATGTACTGAATGCTATTATTCACATAATTATTGGGAACCTCCGAATGCGGTAAAAGGTGATGTTGCTAGAACTCTTTTTTACATGGATGTTCGCTATTCTGGAGAATTGGATGAACCTGATTTATCATTGTTCAATGGATACACACACGGGACTGTTGGTGTGGGAACTTTAGGCAAACTTTGCACGATGTATCAATGGAATGTGGATGACCCAGTAGATAGCCGAGAACTTGAGAGAAATATGGCAATATTTGAGATTCAAGGCAATCGCAATCCATTTGTTGATTATCCCAATTTTGTAATGGATATTTGGGGTGCAGATTGTGATTCTAATTTTGACAATGATGAATTATGGGGTATTGAAGATCCTGATGATGATAATGACGGTGTAGATGACAACAATGATTCTTGCCTCAGAACCAACACAAACGTTAGTGTGGATGAGAATGGTTGTGGGTTATATGAATTAGATTCAGATGGTGATGGATACACAGATGATGTTGATGCATTCATCAATGATATCAGTCAATGGGCTGATTCAGATGGTGATGGATGTGGAGATAATTTGGATGGAAATAATTCTGATTCATTACCTAATGATCCTTCTGAGTGTAATGATTCCGACGGAGATGGAATAGGTGACAATTCTGATTTATGCCCAGGTTTTGATGATGCAATTGATGTAGATTCAGACAATGTTTCTGATGGATGTGATGATTTTATTGACAGTGATAATGATGGCGTCATTGATGAAAATGATGATTGTGAAAATACACCATTAGGAATACAAACAACACCAAACGGTTGCAAATCAATATTCATTTCAAATAATAATCCCAGTGGTGAATCAAAATTCCCAGTGATTGGAATATCAATCGCATTGTTGATTGTCCTGATAGCCATTGTATCCATCACAGTTGTTAGATCAAATCCGAATTTACTTCAAAATATATTCAATAAAGACACCACAGAAATTACACCATCAACTAAACCAGAACCACCTAAACATTGGTCAGATGATGAGGGAAATAATTTTCGTAAAATGGGAAACTCCCCCGTTCAAATATGGAATGATGATGAGAAGAGTTGGAATGAATTCGAAAGTGAAACAATAAAACCAGAACTGCCAAAACATTGGTCAGATAACGGCTTTAATTATAGGAAATTTGCAGACGGCCCTATACAAAAATGGCATGATGAAAGAAAGGTATGGGTTGACAAAGATTAAAATAAAAATATTATCTCGGATAAAACTATGCGCGGAATATTAAGAGTTGGTTGTCAAATATCATGTTTAATGATTATTGTAATACTGTTAACTCCTTCAGCTACGGCTGAACCAAATGATACATCAAGTGGGGCTGACTTAATTTCACCAGGAATTATTTGGTCCTATGTTTGTTGGGATGATAATTGTAATTCTGCAGCAGGTGGTATAGATCATTATGATTATTTCAAATTTTATGTCTATTATGGTGATGAAGTTTATGTGAAAATTGAGAATACCTGTGACCACGATTATGTCAATGTATATGCGAAAATATATCGCTATAGTTCAACAGGATGGGAGAGTGATAGAAGGATTGGTTCCGGCGGGTACACTTCATGTGGTTCCCCAACATGGATTTCATATACATGGACACATATAGATAACAACGATTATAGAAAGCTGAAAATTACAGGTATTGATGATGGGTATTCAGCCACATTAGGTGGAGATGACCAAGCAGAGTTAAAGATTACATTAACTATTGATGACTCTAACCGTGATCGCGATTATGACGGATATGATGATGATGATGATGATTGTAAATATGAGGATGGGGATTCATATCAAGACAGAGATGGTTGCCCTGATTATGATGGTGACGGCTGGTCTGATTATGGTGATGATTGCCCCTATGATAGTTCAGAACATCTAGATTCAGATGATGACGGACATTGTGATGGGGACGATGCTTTTCCCAACGATGACACCCAATGGGAAGATGAGGACGGAGATGGCCATGGAGACAACCCAAATGGTAACCAAGGAGATCACTTTCCCAGTGATAACACACAATGGTATGACACAGATGACGATGGTTATGGTGATAACTCTGATGGAAATAATCCAGACCACTGTAGATTTGTTGAGGGATATAGTTTCAATGATAGAAATGGTTGCCCAGATTCTGATTGGGATGGATATAGTGACCCAGATTCTACATTCCCTGCACATCCAATTGGAATTGCTGATGCATTCAAGTATGATTGGGCGGAATGGCATGATACCGATGGTGACGATTATGGAGATAATTCAGACCAATGTCTAGAAGTTGAGGGAACTAGTGCATTCAAGGTGTTTTATAGAACTTTGAATGGGACATCAGAAGTAGGACCATTAGCGATAGAAGTAGTTTCGTGGGACCATTATGGCGGAGATGCTAAAGATTTGACTGATATTATTTATTCACAAATGACTTTAGAAGAACTTGAAGAAGCAACAGAAATCTTAGAACATCTGAATTATGATTACACACCTCGAAACGATAACCCTTACCCTCTTGGTGCTGGTTCAAATTACTACTTCCAACATTACCCTGGATGTATTGATTCTGATGGAGACGGATTTGAAGATGATACCGATCATTTCCCCCAAGACTCAACTCAATGGGTTGATTCGGATGGAGATGGTTTTGGAGACAATGCTATGCATCCAACGATTGGGGATTCTTCCAACGTATATGACCCATCTATTTGCATGAATGAACTTAGAACTGCAATTAATGATGGAGCATTTCCTGCGAGCCAAAAAGGAATGGATGTGCTATTATGTGCTGCATGGGGTGCAGAAAATGATTTCATTGATGTTCTAGACGAAGATTATGTTTGTGATAACGGCAACACCATCCCTCAAAACTGGGTTAATGACGAATGGGATGATTGTGGAGACAATTCAGACGAGGGGGTAGATGATTGGGATACTTCATTCAGTCCAAGCTCTAGATATTTCCATCATCAAGATTACGATATAGGCTGGGCAATCCCTGGCGCATTTCAAAGCGATGCTTGCCCCTTAGATGAGGGGACAAGCACAATTGATAGATTTGGATGTCTTGACACCGATGGTGACGGATATAGTGATGCTGACGCAAATTGGACCATTGAGGATGGAGCCGATGTCTGGCCTTTTGATTCTAGCCAACATTCCGATACTGATGGAGATGGGCATGGAGATAATTCAGCAGGTACACAGGGCGACTCTTGTCCGTTTGGGGATAGCACACAATCCTCTACAATAGACAGATGGGGTTGCACTGATACTGATGGAGATGGATATAGTGACGCTGACGGCGGATGGTTAGCGCACCCTGATGGTTCTGCAGATGCTTTCCCCAACGATGACACACAATGGCATGACGCTGATGGAGATGGGCATGGGGATAACGCGGATGGTACCGATTATGATCACTTTACTATTGACCCAACACAATGGGAAGATGAAGACGGAGATGGATTGAATAAATCTGAATCAACATCTCATTGTGGTGATGATTTAAGCGGAAATAATCCTGATCTATATCCAAACGACCCTACTCAATGCAAAGATACTGATGGAGATGGATTTGGAGATAACCCCGAAGGAACTACAATGCCTGATTTGTTCCCTCTTGATGCTACTCAATGGAGTGATATAGATGGAGATGGGTATGGAGACAATGGTATTGGAAACAACTCTGATTCATGTATTAGCAACTATGGCACATCCACTATGGATAGGTACGGTTGTCCTGACTCAGATTCTGATGGATATAGTGACATGAATGGATTCTTTGCAACTGTTACTGATAAAGCAGGAAATGGTGATATAGGTTCAATTTTGATTTTAGCTATTGTCCCATTCCTAGCAATTATCATTATTACTGTTTTACAAATTTCTAAAAAGAAGAAAAATGATGATGGATTAAATCGAGATGATATCCATGAGGCAATGCAGGATGCTGTTGCATGGGGTCTTGATGAAGCAACATATCAATCAACTGCAACAACCTCTGAACCAGCACCACGGGCCCAAATGCCGCCACCTAGTAATGAAAGGGCTTTACCACCAAATTCAAACCAAGGTGATTCTGGAGATTGGATTGAGCAATATGACCAGCAAGGAAATATGTATTACTTCAACCCAGAAACACAAGAATCAAAATGGGAATTATAATTGAAAACATTCTCTTACGAGATTGTTTGATTAATTCCTAGATGGCCTAGTTAAGACAAGATTTCGTGTAATCTATTCTTATCAGCAGCCTTGCGAATGCATCTTGCAATACGGCGACCTACGCTCATGTTATCCTCGTTAATGTTCATGTATGGCGAGCCGCCAATACTGACGTTACTACCCGCCACAATTCTAGCAGATACTTCGAATACTCTGAATTCTAATTTGTCAGTTACGATTGCCTCAAGGCAGAACGGCCCAATCATACCTCGTGCGCCTTCCTCTAACTCAAGAGATGAAGCAACCGCTCCTTCACCTAAACGGAATGCTTCGGGAAGTAGAGACTCACGCAAAACCACCTCAGCGTTACCAGTAACCACGAACGACGGTTCCAAACCCATGTCACGTAGGTCTCTGAGTGAGCCCAACTTGTAGAACTCGTCAACATTCGCTTCGTCGCGCCGGTCAATTGTTAGCAATTCTAGGCGTCCTATTTCTTGGCCTTCTCTTGACATCATGCCTTCAACTTGATAGCCGTCATCGCAAATTGGGTCGTAGAAAAATTGCATGTAGTAGCGAGTTCCCAAAATGTATTCTTGGATTGTGAAATCCTCTTCCAAATCGACATTTCGCCGGAAATCTCTGAAATTTCTGGCGACGAAATACCCTCTGCCGCCTTTGGCACCAGCATATTTTACGATGACTGGCCCATCAATATCATGCGGGTCATCAATGGTTTTTGGCATTGTGCAGCCACCCATTTCTAGCCATTCTCGCTGAGTATCTCTACCGGCTTCCCACTTCAAGATGCGACGGTTACCAAAAGTTGGAACTTGTAAATCAATGAAATTGTCTGGACCAAGATATTCCACCAAAGAACCATGTGGAATTATGATTACATTGCGCTCTCTAAACCATTCTGCTTTGTCTAACATCTGATTATAATCATCTAACATTAGCCATTCATCCGGCTCAGCGCCTGGAAATGCTTTGAACATCTTTCGTCGGCCTTCACCGACTGCAATTCCAAGCGTTCTGAAACCCTCAGCACGAGCGCCGTGAAGAATTTGTAGGGCCGAATGAGATGCGACTACACCGATGGTAATCTCATCAGGATTGTACGCGGAAAGCCACTCCGCCAACTGCTCGCCGCTACCTGCCATTAGGAATGGCTGATAGGTCCACTAAATGAGTATAACGCTTCTACCGCTCAAAACGTGGGTGGAGTTTGCGTATTTTCCCAACGTCGTGAGTAAAATTATGTAACGACAATTCGTTAAACCTCTGCCCCAACGGAGAGTTATGGCCGGAAGTAAGACCTACGCAGATTATCTCAGCCTCCACGAACTGTTAAGCCTACAAGGAGATGATAATGAACTTTCAAATGACGAGCAACATTTTGTCATTGTTCACCAAAACTTCGAACTTTGGTTTCGCCTTGTTCTTATTGAGTTAAGAGCCGCTAGAGCCCTACTTCTCCAAACCACACTTCCCGAAGAAGATGTACCGCGAATCGTCCATCACCTCAAGAGATGTACCGAAATTTTCCGCCATATGGCTAACCAATGGAAAATAATGGAGACCCTTACTCCTCAAGATTTCTTGGCGTTCCGCGATGGATTAGGAACTGCGTCCGGATTTGAGTCCTATCAAATGCGGGAACTTGAACTTCTATTAGGTCTAGAAACTAAGCAGCGTGTTGCAGGCATGGACCCGCTCGCTCACTTCAGAAAGTTAGCAGAGCGTGGTGAAACAGATGCTGAAGTCCTCAGAAGACTAGAAGCAGAATCAGAAATGCCTGCACTTGGTGATATTTTGGCAAATTGGTTACTACGAACACCAATTCAAGGTTCTCTAGCAGGAGATTCTGGCGATGAAGAAAAAGTTAGCGAGTTTGTTGATGAATATTTGGCTATTCACAAAAAAATCGGCGATGATGCGGTTGCTAGAATGAGTAAACATGGTGTTGACAATATTGAAGCGGTAGCCGCGAGATTTTCAGGATCACATGCTGCTGCAGTCGATTTTCTAAAGCCAGATGGAGTGGTGTCCCGCTCCCGAGCAGGCTTGCTGTTCATTGAATCATACAGAGAACTTCCTCTCCTTGCTTGGCCACGAATTTTGATTGACACTTTAGTGGAACTTGAGGAATCACTGGTACTTTTCCGCACCCACCATGTACGCATGGTCGAGAGACTGATTGGGCGCAGAGTAGGCACTGGCGGTTCATCCGGAGTTGACTACCTCGAAGCAACACTTCAGTATCGTGTATTTGGAGACCTCTGGGCTGTTCGCACACTCCTCATCAAGAGAGAATCATTACCTGAGTTACAAGACCCTGAATTCTATGGTTTTGCTTGACTAAACTAGGGTTGACTAATTGAGGGTATGATTGAAAGGGCGAACCCTCGCAGTGCTACTCAATGGCAGACCCGGTCATCTGTGCAGTCGCCCGAACTCCAGTTGGGAAATTTCGAGGTGCTTTGAAAAATTACTCGGCAACTGAACTAGGAACCCTAGCAGTGGCAGAATTACTTGAACGGGCTGGAATAGATGCAAGCACCGGCATTATTGACGAAGTTCTGTTTGGACAGGTGCTGCAAGCAGGTGCTGGGCAAGCACCTGCACGCCAAGTTGCACTTGGTGCGGGACTACCTAATTCTACACCATGTACAACCATCAACAAAGTATGCGGCTCAAGTCTGAAAGCCGTGATGATTGCCGCCTCAGCGATTCGCGCTGGTGAATACGAAGTTGTAATCGCGGGTGGAATGGAATCGATGACAAATTCACCATATTTTGGCCAAAAGACAGGACGTGATGAATATGGTGAAATGAAAAGCATCATGATGCATGATGGATTATGGGATGGATATAACGACCAACATATGGGAAATACAGGCGAGAAAGTTGCCTGTGATTTTGACATTTCAAGAGATGATTCTGATAATTTTTCGGTTCGTTCACATCAACGAGCACACCAGTCTTGGGAGAATGGGTTGTTTGAGTGGGAGGCTTTTCCTGTTGAAGGGGTTGACAGAGATGGAAATCCAATGATACTAGTGAGTGACCAAGGAATTCGTGGTTCTACAAGTGCTACAAATTTAGGTGAACTGAAACCTGTGTTTGATGTTGAAGGCCAAGTGACAGCAGGGAATGCGAGTCAGATTTCTGATGGTGCTTCAGCGGTACTCGTTGTCAGTCGTGATAGAGCGGAGTCAGAGGGTTGGGAAATTTTAGCCTCCATTGATGACCAAACGACATCTGGGCTTGCACCCGCTGATGTGATGGCGGCACCGATTCCAGCGGTTAGAACGCTGTTAGAGAGAAATAATCTGGCTATATCTGACATTGATATTGTTGAGCACAACGAAGCATTCGCGGCTGCGAGTTGTGCAGTTGCCAAAGAATTGGGGGTTTCTGATGATAAATTCAATGTTAACGGTGGCGCTATTGCTATTGGACACCCACTTGGTTCAACTGGAACTCGTTGTCTAATGACTCTAATCAACGCCCTAAGAACACGTGGTGGAAGCAAGGGGATTGTGACAATTTGCCTTGGTGGCGGCAATGCTGTTGCTATGCTAATCAAAGTTGAGTAATTTTTTGAAACGCCCAATAACTGAGCCATTTGAGTTAGTTAAATTAATTGAAGAATCATCCATTTTAATAATCGTTGGAGTTAAATAAGGCCAAGTATACAGGTGTATACAGGTAAGAAGATGGTCACAAAAATGGTGCGGTTGAGTGAAGATGCATATTCCGTCTTGAGCAACAATAAAAGTGCTGGCGAGAGTTTTTCAGATGTGGTTTGCAGAATCTGTAATTATAGACCCAAAAGCCTGCTAGATTTAGCGGGGATTCTTTCAGACGATGATGCTGAAAAAATGAAGGAGCAAATCATCGATTCTCGCAACGAATCTTCAATGCGCAGTGAAGAGTTGATGGCAAGAATGCAAGGTGATGAAGAAGATGCCAATTCTTGACACCTCATTCTTAATCGATGTATTACGCGGTGAGAGTAACTCGATTGACAGGTTCGGCGAAGCATTGGTTGAACGTCAACAAATTAGTATTTCAGCGATTTCAGTAATGGAAATAGAACAAGGTCTAGTCCTTTGCGGATACCAACCAAGTAAAATTTCCCGCGCGATGAATGATTTGGCTCAATTAAATGTTCATGTTGTAAGTCAAGAAATCGCCCAAACTGCAGGTAAAATTAGAGCTGAGTTAATCCAGGAGGGAAAATCGATTTCGCCTGAAGATTGCATAATCGCAGCAACAGCAATCAACAATACGCAGACATTATGGACAGCAGACCGCCACTTTGAGAGAATTACTGGACTCAATGTTCAGTTTCACCGCTGAGCACTGAGGTGCTCAGTCTACTCTGTGCGTTCAATCCAAGTGTGGATCTACATCAATTGGGATGAGGTGCTTCTCATACTCTAAAGTTGCAATCTTGAGCGGGTCAAGAACGAAACGGATGTTGGCTTCATCGACTCCATAAAGTGAGACTAACTCTTCTCGGAAGTTAACTCGCAACTCTTCTTCGGTTGCATAAAGTGGCGCACCCATGCTGATTTGCAGAGCCCTCGAACCGATGATTCTTGCCTTTTCAAAGCGGGTGTGTGGTCTAATTGGTTTTACCATTGGTTATCACCTACAGACTACGTCTGTGAGAATGGGGCGAGAGCCGCTCTTTCATAAGGCATTCGGGTTTGAATTCAATTACTCTTGCTCGTCAACAGCCGATTTATCACCCAGTTCTTGATTAGAAATTTGCTCCTGACCCCCGATAGGCTGATGCTTACGGAAAAGCACCGGAACTGTATGCCGCATAGGAATCAAAGCGAGAAGGAAAATGATTACAGAAAACGCCGCGATAAATTTGGGTGAAAGAGAGCGCACACTTTCAGGTTCGCTCCACGTATCAGGAAGGTCAGTGAACAAGGGGATTTCAGAACCCCCAACTAATTTTACATCTCCTGAGACTCTGACAATCGCATTCAAAGTTAGATTGCCTGAACCTGATTGATTTAGAGAAAATGACTGTTCACTTTCTCCTGTTAAGTTCGTCAAACCACTACGTACTACATTGTCAAGAGTTTGGCTTGTGCCCGGCCATTCTACCCCATCTTGACTGATTAAGAAGTCAACATATACTTCAATTTGAGAGGTTAAATTCCAATTTAATGTGAAATTCTCTCCTGCCATTTGCCACGAGAATCCAAGGTTGGTAGAACCTTGTCTTGGCAGATTATCCTCAGACAGGTTAGCCAGTAGTGGTTGGAGGTCTGTTGCCTGTTTATCACCCAATAAAGTCCAGTGCCCATCAACGATAATTGAAGGATATCCACTAAGATTATATTTTTCATAAACTTCTGAACTTACGCTTGTTGCTAACTCGTCTGGACTGTCAAGTGATGGGTGCAAAGAGATGGTCCTTACATCTGGCCACCATGAATCCAATTCATCGACTTCATCTTCTGCACTACGACACGGAGTACACCAAGTTGCAGTATGGAGTTCAACAAGATGTGGTGCTTGCTCAGCATCACTAGAATTTCCACTACCATTGAAAATTGGCATTGTCAACACCATTACTACTTCACCTGGAGTGAAATCTACAGTCTGACTTTCTGCTGATACTGGAGTTGACACTAATCCAACTGAAAAAATTGGAGACATAAAAATGAGTATCGCGGCGAGAGAAATCAGCATTCGATTTGTTGCCATCTGTAATGGTCGCGGCCGTTTGTTGATATAGCGGCTACCATTACGAGTGTGCATGGGGAACTGGTTGCGAGCCTGCAACATCCCACTACTGCTTGGAGTAATGGCATTGGCTGTAATCCTCGCCGGCGGATTTGTTAGAATCAATGACGCTGGCGAATCTTGCCCAGATTGGCCTACCTGTTTTGGTACCCTTGGATTTGACGTCAGTGAAGCTGACCAAACAGCATGGTACGAGGCAAATCCAGATGAGATTGACTCGCGCGGAGAAAATCATCGCTACACAACTTTTGAAATATTCACAGAATGGTTTCACAGATTCCTAGCCACGGGTTCAGGTGCCGTGGTTCTTGTTGGCCTATTCAAGGTCTACAAAAAACGTGAAAAACTTTCAGATGAGAATTGGTTTGCTGCAAAAACTGCTCTGGTTATCATCCTTGCACAAGGTGCGATGGGCGCCATTACTGTCAGATTTGACAATGATTCTTGGTCAGTAGTACTGCATCTGCTTCTTGCAATTGTTTACACAATTTGGTTATTTTACTGGTGGTTAATTTGGTTAAGAGATATTGGAGAATTTCCAAAATGGGCAACTCTTTCAAACTCGATATCCAAACAAGAAAAGAAAAACTTTGGTATGTTCACACTCGCTACTTTACCCGTACTCTTACTGGGTGTTTGGGTCGCAACTGGGGGAGGTGTTTCATTCAACGCAGGCTGTTCTGTAGGGTGGTGGCAAGGATGGCCATTATGTCAAGGGTCTCTAATTCCGGATATTATGGGGAACATTGCCGTGTTCGTGGCCTGGATACACAGGGTTGCAGTGTTGGTAATTGGAATCTGGTTGGCAAAGGGATATTTTGACTTGAAAAACAGACTTGAAGGTGAAGCAAAAAATCTGCAAATTTCATTTGGAATTGCTTTGTTAGCATTTTTACTCAATATCCTTGTTGGGGCTTCTTATGTTATTCTCGCTGCTGGAAACGGATTTCCAGAATTCCTTTCTTTAGCCCACTTATCTTTTGGCACCGATGTAATTCTCCTGTTAGGCATTGGATACACTATTTGTCACCTCAACGAATAGGCTGTTTCATAGATGGGGTGCGGCCCGACAGCAATTAATGGCTGAGGCCGCACCTGAAATTGACAGCACCAGCACCATAGGTGCCTTGGTTGCATTGACTAAGCCGGTGGTAATTTCATTACTTCAAGTGACGGCATTATGTGCAGTTCTGATACATGATTTAATTCAATATCATCTCGGCAATGGGTTTGATGTAGTAGCAACACTGTGGACTTGTTTTGTTGTTTTCATCGGAGGATTCCTTACTGCAGGCGGAGCAAATTCTATCAATATGTGGTATGATGCTGACATTGACCCATTTATGGGGCGTACCGCTGAACGTCCTGTTCCATCTGGAAATGTAACTGCAAGAACTGCTTTACTGCTAGGAATATCTTTGGCAATTCTTGGTACAATATGGTTGATTGAAATGGCAAACGCCGTTGCTGCTTTCTGGGCTGCTTTCAGTGTATTATTCTATGTCATAATTTACACAATTTGGCTAAAACGCAGGACTAGTCAAAATATTGTGATCGGAGGTATCGCTGGTTCAACTCCTCCACTAATTGGTTGGGCGGCCGCAAATGATACTTTGGCAATGTCTCATTCTTTAGATTTCGGAGCCTTCCTGAACCTCGGGGCAGCACTACCATGGCTCATGTTTATGCTCATTTTCTTATGGACTCCACCCCACTTTTGGGCTCTTGCACTATTCCGTGACCGTGAATATTCAGAAGCAAATGTGCCAATGCTTCCGTCCGTCAAGGGGGGTAAACATACAATCTCAGAAATGCGCGTTTATACTGCACTTCTAATCGGAATATCAGCCATGTTCATCGACCCAATAATGTGGGGCTTTCCACGCGATGATGTGTGGAGTACTGGATGGGCAATTTCCACTACTTACTTTGCTTGGGCCTTGTTACTCGGTGTTTGGTATAACCAATCTGTCCTAAACATAGACCTCAGAGAGCCGCGAGATGAAAAGGGAAAAATCCCATCTGCTTTCTCTTCTTTCATGATTTCAATGAAGTATTTAGCACTACTATTTGTAACGATGGTAATGGTAGTTGCATCATTTTATGTTGGCTTGATAGCACTTGCAGGAGTTGCAATCCTTGAAGTCTACAAACGCTGGAAAAATGACCCAAAAAATATGAAAATATCGGATTCCGAACCAACCCCATCTATTGCGGAATAATTCCTTGAGGGGTTGCTGGATTTTGATCGGAATTACTCCTTAGGTGGAATTCATCAGACCAATAAGGGCCATTAATTCAGTCGTTGAGTCTTTACCAAAGGAGTGCCTCTGCGCGCCTGCGGGCGCAAGCGGGCGACCACTGAGAGTGATTTACGATGCAGGAAAGTGACCTTGTTTACGATTGGAATATCGTTGACTACGATTTTGAAAGAAATCCATCAAATCATCCACATGGGGTATGGTTTGATGATGAAACTCTGCGCGACGGACTACAGAGTCCAAGCGCTAGAAATCCAACTATTGAACAAAAAATTGAGTTACTCAATTTCATGGAAAAACTTGGAGTGCAAAAAGTAGACCTTGGGTTGCCTGGTGCAGGACCTTTTCACATTGACCACATTGATGCGATGTTGAGTGAAATAAGCGAGAATGATTTCCAAATCCGACCGGGTTGCGCGGTTCGCACGATGATTGGTGATATTGAACCGCTTGTCGATTTGCAAGCAAAACACGAGATGCAGATTCAGGCGAGTGCGTTCCTTGGAACTTCACCGATTCGTCAATTCGCGGAGAATTGGACAATGGATAAGATTCTATCAACTGCTGAAAAGGCGGTCACATTTGCTGTTGACAACGATATTCCAGTTATGTTTGTGACAGAAGATACAACCCGCTCAAAACCAGATGAAATCAAGCAAGTTTACACTCGAGCAATCGAATTAGGTGCAGACCGTATCTGCGTTTGTGACACTTGTGGACATGTTACTCCTAACGGTGTGACTCAGTTGCTGGGCTTCATTCAAGATGAGGTAATTCCCGATGCTGGGGTCAAAAGAAGGGATATCGAGGTTAACTGGCACGGCCATCAAGACCGAGGTTTGGGGGTTGCCAACAATTTGGCCGCAGTTGAGGCGGGCGCTGATGTGATTCATGGAACTGCTCTTGGTGTGGGAGAACGCGCAGGAAATGCTCCACTTGACCAGACTTTGGTGAACCTGAGTTTGATGGGTGTTATAGATAATGATTTGACTTTACTCAATGAATACATGCGCAAGGCGCATGAATACGTTGAAGTCGCCTTGCCGCGTAATTATCCAGTGTTTGGTGCTGATGCTTTTGAGACTGGGACTGGAGTCCACGCATCAGCAGTCATCAAAGCGATGAAGAAAGGTGACCACTGGTTGGCTGACCGAGTTTATTCTGGAGTCCCAGCCAACGATTTCGGGCTAGAACAAGTAATTCGAATTGGCCATATGTCTGGTCGTTCAAACATCACTCATTGGTTAGGGAAAAATGGTTACGATGTGAATGATGATTTGGTGGCTCATCTGTTTGAAGTAGCAAAGAGTCAGCGCCGATTGATGGATGATGAAGAGGTCCATTCGGCAATCACTGAATTTCAATCCTAAGAGAATTTCAATCCTAAAATATGACGGCAAATAGCCTCCTACGGAGGCTTCAATTTCACCAACAAATGGGTGAATTGCTGGAGGAATTATATTTATTTATTAGATATAAATGGGAAATCAAGGTGGAATGAATGTTGACGACCAGAAAAATTGCTGCCAGCGGGTTGATGATAACGATGATGTTATTGTCAGTCTTGGCTGGATGTATCGGTGGAGAAGATGTAGTTGAGGCTGATCCCCTCACTGCAACAATGGTAACTCAAGAGCCCAGTGATGGGGCTGTTGATGGGAAGGTTGTATCAGTGCATGTTTTGGGTGGAGAAGCACCCTACACATACGCATGGTCTCTGGATGGAGCCGCTTTGAGTGAATCCTCGAATAGCCTATCACTCAGCGGTTTAACAGCGATTACCCACACTGTTTCAGTACTCGTGACTGATGCGAATGGCAACTCAATTTCAAAGGAAGTAAGATTCACAAGTCTAGAACCAAATGAGGTGCCAGAAGTTAGTTTGACAGTACAGAGCATTTCGTATGCGAACAGTTCAGTTGACTACTCATTTTCAGCTACCGACGGCAATGGAGATGCACTAACATATTTGATTGATTTTGGTGACGGCACAACCTCCACAGAGACCACTGGAAACCATTCATGGGACACAGCCGGGAGTTTCACCATAATTGCTTCAGCGACTGATGTAAATGGCACTACTGGAACCGCAGAATCCACCATTTTGATTGCGACAAATTTGGCTCCATTATTGGATGTTAGAGTTGAACCTGAAAGTGATGGTTCTCTAATCGTTTTAGTCGAAGAGGAGATTGCAGTTTTCCTCACTACCTCTGACCCAGAAGGTGGGCATATTACCCAAATTATCCAATGGGGTGACGGGATAATTGATGTCCTTCAAACTGACAGTCAAAACCACTCCTACTCAGAAGCAGGAGTCTATGAAATTACGGTGATTGCAGAGGATTCACAAAGGGAGCAAACCACTTGGACAACCACAGTGGAAGTAATTGAAGAACTAACTGAAAGTGACTTCTATGAGTATTATCAAGATAACCTTCCAGATGATGGCGCTGTTGAAGATGAAATCGATGAGGATTCTGACGGCACTGTGGATGATGCAGAACCTGCTGAATCAGAAGATGGATACGACTGGGAATCTGACTTTGACCCCGATGGGGATGGAGACGCAAATCACGATGAAGGGAACATTGATAGTTGGCAAACCAAGGATGAAGATGGGGTTACTCAGGTGGCCGAATCGAACTACACCACGGGTGGAGGAAGAAGTGGAAAATCCTCTCATGACCCACTAACGGACACCGATGCGCATGTGAGTGAAAATGAGACTGCTACAGAAATTCCTGATGAAAACCTTAGTGGACAGGGTGAAATCATGGACGATTTATTCGATGATACCGGGGACGAGATGGATTCGGCTGGTGAAGACTCTGCGCTTGAGGCCGAACACTACGAAGACGCAATCAACAATACTCACGCGGTTTGGTGGAATGAATCATTCATGGATGATTTGGATGGGGATGGAGTCAATGAATCAACTTGCCACCGCGCTACAGCAGTTATGTGGCTTGATGCCAATAATGATGGAAATCCAGAGAGAGCCGTCCTATACCGAGCGAGATATTGTACGGCTGACCGTGATTCAGATGGGATTCCAGACATTTCAGTTTATGAAATTGAAGCACTCAACGCCACAGACATGAACGATAATGGCACACCTGAAGTTCTTGAAGCACTTCACATATTAGTTGTAACTTGGACAAATGGAACCATAGTTGATGAGAATACTTACTTGGTTGCTGCCGCTGGTGTTGACGTTGATGAAGATGGAAATCCAGAGCGAGTCTTACTCGCTGGAGCAGTAATTCGTAAAGTCGATTTGACTGGAGACGGCACGATTGAAGGGACTCACTTTGTTTACGGAATTGTTGCCGCAGTAGACGCCAACGATGATGGCACA
Source organism: uncultured Candidatus Poseidoniales archaeon (assembly GCA_964645485.1). Lineage (GTDB taxonomy): Archaea > Thermoplasmatota > Poseidoniia > Poseidoniales > Thalassarchaeaceae > MGIIb-Q1. The sequence continues at coordinate 107,277 of CAZXZO010000001.1, read as the reverse complement.
CCTGAAGAAGCAATCATGCTAATTATGACTTCAATCAGTTTAGATATGGATGGTGATGGCAACGTAAACCACACAGCAAATTGGGGCCAAGTGGTACACGCAAAAGACAGGAATTGGGACGGGCATGTTGATGACTTGCGAGCCGCACAATTTGGTGAAGAGCAATTTGACAACAACTCAGATGGAATCGTTGACACTCGTAATGCAGGCTGGCTTGGTGTTGGCATAATTGACCGAAACTTTGACGGACAAGAAGACAAAGTTGTGATGGCCCTTGGCATGGAACGTGAGGACGATGCAGATGGTGATGGAAACCCTGAAACATTGCAGAAATTTTTCTATGCAACTACTGTCAAAGATTGGGATGCTGATGGAAATGCAGACCACACCTGGTTTTTGACCCACTCTTCCGAGGCAACAGACTTGGATGATGACGGAAACTGGGACTTCTACAATGAGACGGCAGCAGGGGCTGAAGCAAGAGATTGGAATGATGACGGCAATCTTGACTACTACGCAGCAATCAGAGTCTATGCACAAAAACAAGACGAGCAACCAAACGGCTGGAACTCTGAAACCACTGCTACTTGGATTTTACAACTATGGGATTTCAACAGTAATGGTGACATCAATGCAGTGCACGCTGTTGAAATTATTCAAGTACACTGGGATAACAACAGCGACGGACTTTGGGATACAGAATGGACGAATGCAAATGTTTGGCATGGCAGAGATTTCAATGGAGATGGGCACTACGAAAGGACCATCTATGTTGGAGCAGAATCTTTCCGTTCTGACGATGATGCAGATGGGAATATCGAGTGGACGAATAATGACGTCACAATCCACACACGTAACACAACAATGGCTGGAGATTTACAGCATGAGTATTACTATCACATAGTTCAAGTGGAAGGAAATGTATCAACTAGTGGAATCGCCCAATACGAAAACACAACTTTGGTGGTGTACGAAACTTGGGACACCCCTCAACGTCAAGAGACACATGCATTGGTTGCAGTTGCTGACAGTTATGATTGGGACCGTGATGGTGTAAAAGAAACCGAAACGGTGCACGTTTACTACGATAATCGGCAAACCAATCCTTGAGAATGTAAGGGATAGTGCTAATTGGCACCGTGGGGGCCACCCGGCTATGCGAAATACGCTGGTCGTTGGCTTGCTGCTTGTTTCAATTCTCTCACCGATAGTACTTGGTGATTCACTCTCCACAATTGAGAAGGGGTTAGAAAAACAAGATACTCCAATTTTGGGTGTTTTTGGTCCAATGGGTGATGAAGATTCCATCGTACAGGGATTTTCTCCTGCAGTAAGGGCGGCTTTTGCGCGTGTAAGCGATTTATCTCAATATTCTGAAACTGAATTGGCTACAGTTGAACAATGGGTTGTGGTAAGTCAAACACCCTTGGGGGAGGCTACACCAGACCTGCCCAACACATGGATTGTAGATGCAGATGCGGGCAAAGATGCAGTGGATAAGTTTGCTAAATTACAGGCTGATGGTGTGATTGAAGTCGCTTATCCATTGGTTGAATGGAATGCTTCAAAAAAATTAATTCCTAATGATACCAAATTCTCTGACCAATGGCATTTACAGAATACCGGACAAACTAGTGGAACAACTGGTGAAGATGTCAATATCACAGCAGTTTGGGATAATTACACCGGATTTGGAGTTGTAATCGGAATCGTTGATGACGGTCTTGATTGGGACCATCCTGATTTGGATGATTACTATGAAAGTACACTTGACTACGATTATTGTGGCAATGATGGCAATCCAAATCCTTCAAACTGGGACGGACATGGTACATCAGCAGCCGGCGTAGCCGCTGCAGTCGGAAACAACAGCCTCGGAGTTTCAGGAGCGGCACCACAAGCCGGTCTTGCTGGTTTACAGTTGATTTCGTGCAGTCTTTCTGACACCAAAGAAGCGAATGCACTCAGTCATATGAGACAATCAATTGACATCTACTCAAATTCATGGGGACCTAGCGATAATGGATACACATTAGAAGCGCCTGGTCCCTTGATGATGGCGGCGTTTGAAGCAGATGTCTACCAAGGACGCTCAGGACTTGGCAACATCATCACATGGGCTGCTGGAAACGGTCTGAACAATGATGATGACTCAAACTATGATGGCTACGCGAATAGTCGCTTCACAATTGCTGTAGCCGCCACCACTCATTACGGAGACAACGCATGGTATTCTGAACCGGGTGATAACATCCTAGTTGCTGCTCCATCCGATGGAGATGGGGAAGGCATTACGACCACCGATATCGAAGGTTCGGCTGGCTACACAAACAATGATTACAACGATAATTTCGGTGGTACATCCTCCGCAACACCTCTTGTTTCGGGAGTTATCGCACTCATGTTGGAGGCAAACTCTAACCTCACTTGGAGAGATGTACAGCACGTTTTAGTCAACTCAGCACGTGTTAACGATGCAAATGATTGGTCATGGAATGTCAACGGTGCGGGACATGACGTCAGCCACAAATACGGATTTGGCGTGATTGATGCTGGCGCTGCAGTGGCTTTGGCTGAAAACTGGACGACAGTGGAAAACGAAAGTAACTATACTAGTGGACTACAAGTTCTAAATTCGGCCATTCCAGATGCTACCGGCATAGATGTCACAGATACTCTTTCGATAAATCAAGACTTACTGCTTGAATCTGTTGAGGTGGTTGTTGATATTGATCACAACAATCGCGGTGACCTTGAAATCAAATTGACTTCACCTAGCGGCACAGAATCTGTCCTCGCTACCGAGCACAGTGACAATGGCAACGATTACAATAATTGGATGTTCTCTTCGGTCCACTTTTGGGATGAAGGCAGTGTTGGTAATTGGACAATTAGTGTGGAAGACAAGGATAGTGGCACTTCTGGAACTTTCGAAGATTGGCAATTAATTCTCCACGGAACAGAACTTAGCCGTGACAGCGATTTGGATGGACTGCTTGATGATGCTGAAACTAACAATTACAGCACCGACCCATTTGACAACGATACAGATGATGACTTCCTCAACGACGGCTTGGAGGTTTTGAACTACTCCACAGACCCACTCAACCCTGACAGTGATGGGGATGGTCTACTTGACGGGGTGGAGGTTTTTGTCAACGGAACTGACCCTCTTAACAACGACACTGATGGTGACGGAATGTCAGACGGATACGAAGTTTACACCTCTTTTTCCGACCCATTATTCTACGATAATGACATCGATGCTGACGGCTGGTATTGGTTCGAGGATTGCGACGAAGATGACTGGTGGGTTTTCCCCGGAGCACCCGAAGAATTGGATAACCGCGACAATGATTGTGACGGTTTCATTGATGAAGGATTCAACGAATCTGACACTGATAATGACGGACTTAGTGACTGGTCAGAATATCACTTTTACAACACCGGTTACTTTTTTTGGGACACCGATGGAGATGGGCTTTCTGATGGTGACGAAGTGCTAAATTGGAGCAGTGACCCACTATTTTTCGATAATGATACCGACGCCGATGGCTGGTATTGGTTTGCTGATTGTAATGATACAAATGCTTCACTTTTCCCGGGCAACCCCGAACTTTTGGATGGATTTGACAACGATTGTGATGATTTAATTGATGAGGATTTCTACGGGCTTGACAGCGATGGAGATAGGCTGTTTGACTTGGATGAGTTCAACCTGATTGGCACCGACCCATTCCACAACGATACAGACCGTGATGGCTTGTTCGATGGTGATGAACTATTAGTGACTCACACTGACCCTTTGGTGCCTGACTTAGACAATGATGGGGATGGCTTCCGCTGGTTTGATGACTGTGATGACAATGACTCGACGCGCGCACCGGACGCCAATGAAACTTGGAATTGGATTGACGATGATTGTGATGATGAAATTGACAATGGTGTCAACCACTCGGCTCATACTCAATGGACTGTTCACCCATCAATATCTCAAAACAACACTAGTTCTGTATTGAATAGTTCATATCAGAAGTTTGTGATGCTGGTCTGGTTTGAAGACGTGTCATTCACCATCCCTGACCTTCTGAACAATTCAGAAGTCAACTGGACTATGACTTGGCCTGATGGAACGCAGACTGTAATTGTTGGTGAATACATTATCGATTCTACCAATGAAGGGCTAACCTATGCTACCCAACCAATAGATTGTTCTGAACCACTAGGCTTCTCAACTATGGAGCAGGTACTTTGCCCTAGACACAATGAGACAGTTGGCCCATGGGTTGTAACTTTCACTCTAACAGACGGGAACGATGTGGTTGAACTTAGTTCAACACTGTTCTTTGAAGTGTGGAATCCACCACCAGAAGCCATACCAAGTGAGGGAAATAATGATGAAAATAATCAATCTATCACAAATAATGAAACTGGCGAACTTGGAGTAGGTGGCCCAACAATTTCTAATGGAATTGTGATTGGTTTGGCAGTCATTCTTGGGGTCCTCATTCTATTCACAATGGTTACTCGTAGAAAACCACCACAAAGGCGTCTACCAACACCAACTTTACCTGAGATATACCGGTAAAAAATCTTCAAATTATTGAAGTTCCAAACAAAATAGAGGCGGCAGCGCCGGCTAGAACGACAACTACTGCAATTCCAACAAGAACCCAACTTACAACATCAGTTAACTGCTCAGCATGGGCGTGTTCTGCAGGAGTTGTATCTAATCGTCTATCACCTTTAGCAGACCTTGTCGCTTTTGCAATTTCTTCTGTTGTTTGGCTTGAATCTGATTTTTTCCGAAGGTTTTCCAATGAATCCCCTTCAATGATATCTGCTAACTTACTTTCTACCTGGGATTCCAAAATTGAATCCTCCGCAGGAGTCCACCCGACCTCTTCCATGTTCGCACCTCACCTTACCGAAATACGTGGACCTATTCAAATCATACGGCAAAAATATTCAATATTGCATTGCAATTCTAATGGCTACATTCAGAATTCTTCTTCAGCATCCTCTTCTTCTGCTGAACTGGGGACCAATTGGCCACTATCTTGGATCCAATCTTTTTGCCATTCTGAGTCAACATCTCCGCCTTGCCATTCACCACTGATTGATATTTCATCCACTTCGTATTCTTCACGCCAAGGCGGGTCAGCAACGCTTCCACTAACAATCAGCCGATTTTTATCATCAAGCTGACTTTTTACTAATCTCACACCTCTTGAAATTGGCAGCAAATGACCTACAGGAGTACCAGCCGTTACAAACGGATTTGTTGCGGAACAAATCAAAAGTCCACGTTCAGGAGACAAAATATCAGCACTCATTCCCGGTTTATGTGGGTCAACTATTCGACCAATAATATCCCCCTTTTCAACAAATGCACCGGATTGAACAAACATGTCAACAAGCCCACCTTCTTCCGAGCGAATCCATGTTGAACCCGAAGCAAGTAAACGGAATCGAGGACGGTTTGGGTAACCAGGAATTACCTTCAATGAGCGAAGAACATTGAGTACACCATACACTGCCACCTTCACTGCTTCGTGGTCGGTCAACGTAGCACCACCACCTTCGTAAGTGATTGCACCAATTCCTTCTTCTGTGGCATTTCGCCTAAGTGTGCCTCTGGGACCTTTCGAATCAAGGACCACTTCAACACCGAATGCCCTTGCAACCCTATTGCTCTCAGGATGGGCCAGATTTGCTCTTACTTGGGGTAAATTTGTTCTCCCTCTCGCTGCTGAATGAAGGTCGAGTAAGTAATCAGTTGAGATGACCAGATTTTCCCAAATTTTGTCAGCAACTCTGCTGGTAGTATTGCCCTCAACAGTGCCCGGAAATTGACGATTAAGGTCGCGTCCATCCGGGAAATATCGATTATGCCTCCTAAATCCGGGAGGATTTAGTACTGGAACAATTCGAATTGTTCCAGCCATCGCAGTTGGGTCTAACGCGCGACTAGGCCCTGTCATTGATTCTTGACAGAGCATAGAACAAGCAAGTGGACCTACTAACTCATCTCCGTGAATTGCCCCGGTGATTGTTACTACTGGCCCAGGGCGAGCACCATGAATGACTGTGATTGGAGTATCCCAACTCTCTCCCAGATTTACATCCAAAAGAGGCATAGAAATTCTGCGAATTGTACCCGGTTTGACTCTCTTATTTGCAATACGATGCTGTTTTGCACCTTTTGCGCGGTCCCATTCTTGGCGTTTTCTTTTCTTAGCTTTGGATAGTGACTTTTCAATAGTAGCGCGACGCTCTTTTGGGATTTGATTGCTAACTTTGAGCGTTGCTTTTTGTTTCTTAGATGCTTTTGACTTGGGTTTAGCCTTAACAGAGGGCTTCTTTTTGGAATCAGATTGTGCTTTCTTTGTTGATTTAGCCTTAGTAGTGGTCTTCTTTTTGGCATCAGATTGTGCTTTCTTTGTTGATTTAGCCTTAGTAGTGGTCTTCTTTTTGGAATCAGATTGTGCTTTCTTTGTTGATTTAGCCTTGGTAGTGGTCTTCTTTTTGGCATCAGATTGTACTTTCTTCGATTGCTTTGCCTTGGGCTTTGATGTAGTCTTGCTACTACTGTTAGAAATCGTTGATTTCGAATTCACTTCGGCTTTTTCTTTAGCAATAACCACCTTTTCGGCCACCTTTTTGGTAGCATCAACATCAGTAGAATCAGAGTCATCTTTTGTAGGCAATAGACCTCACCCATCCAAGCAGTAGCGACTCCGCTAAATGTTGCTGATGGTGATTAAACAAAAAGCCGCCGCTAATAATCTCAACAATATGGCGTATTCCCACCCTGAAATAGGGCAAAAAAGATGGGTGGCCGGCTTAGCGGCAAGGTGATGGCTGACGAAGAGATAGGAGTTCAGAGAGAATTTGCACCCTCATCAATCTGTTTTGGTTGTGGACCTGCCAATCCACAAGGATTGAAGATCAATTCAACTCGAACTGAAGAGGGGTTAGAATTGTGGTTCACAACTTCAGATGAACATCAAGCATTCCCTGGCATGGTAAATGGTGGAATAATTGGCACCTTACTAGATTGTCACGGAAATTGGACTGCGGCAATCGCGTTAATGGATGAACACGGAGACAGTGAGCCACCTTGCACTGTGACTGCATCTTATTCGGTTCAACTTCGACGCCCTACCCCTGTTAATGTACCACTCCACGTAACTGCAAAAGTCACTGAACTCTCGACCGACCGAGCACATATTGAGATGGAATTACACGCTGAAGGAAAACTCTGCGCCAAAGGAAAGGGGTTGTTCGTGGCTGTTACCGAGGGGCATCCAGCATATCATCGATGGAGTTGAAGCATTTTGGTCGAAACATCACTCGAATTCTTGCGATTTCGGGTGGTGGGAATCATGTCAACAATGGAATCTCTAAATGAAAAAAACCTACAGCCATTGGCAACAGTACCTTTGGGAAGATTGCGGAGAAATGCAACAAGACTCCACGGCGTTTGCCGCTTCAAAAAAGGAGTTGACAAGCGCGACGTAAACCTTTGCCCAACAGATGTTAGAGAGGTTGCTCTACACCCTGAATCCCTCAAAGAGGAATGGTTGGAATATGCTGAATTTTTAATGTTTCATGAGTTTCTTCACGCTCTAGGTCACGGAGGACACGACAAACAATTCAGGTATTTAGAGGCCCAATGGCCAAACAAAGATGCAAAACAAATGGGTTTTGATTTTGCAGCCCACTTGCGAAAGCGTAATGCAAAATTTGCTTGGAAATGCCCTACTTGCAATTGGCAAACTGAACGTTCAGTGCGCTCTGCTGGTCGCTACCTTTGTCGCAATTGCAAGGTAAAATTAGTTGATTGTGCTTTGAGTGCAAATTAATACTAATTTTATGAACGATTTAGAACATTGTTCATTACTACGACGAGACTCCAATCTGTTTGATGGTGAAGCCTGCTTATGCAAAGAGCCGCTTTGCAACCAGTATTCTCCTCGTTCTAATTCTTGGTTTTTTATCTCCAACCACAACAGCAGAACTATCCCAATCAACCACCACACTAAACCTAGCTTGTTTATCGGATTCAAGTTGCTTACTTGACAACTCTGAAATTGGGGTTGATGTTATGTCTCGCCAAGAGGATTCTGCATCTCCGCTATCACCAAAGATGGTGAAAATTGAATTTATCATGAATCCAGAGCAAAATCAACTCGCGTTACTACCGACTATGATAGATGAGTTAGTGATTGATTTTCGCATCCGTGAGGATTCTGCGGGAGTGAATGCTCCAGACCTAATGATTGAATTTTGGGCTGGGCCAAGTAGCAATAGTTGGACCCTTGAAGGAGGAAGTCCGACTTCACCAAAAGTCGGAACTTACAATTTACAAGATGCTGAACTAGACCTCTCTCGTGGCAGATTAGTTAGGCCAAATGATGGGGTTGGGATGTCCATTTCATTTGAAATTACACAACCGCTAACTTGGGAATTATACCTGCGTGGTGAATCAAGAATTATCATCCCCATAGAGTGGAGTGTAGACATTTCTTCAGCCAATGTGGATGAACCCAGTAGTGCGAGTAATCCAGTTATCGTAGAGGACGTAGAGGTGCTATCAAAAGGTGCACTTTTAGACGCCGACCAAGATTGCTATCGTTTTCAACTTCCAGACCATCTGAAGACCATGACATTAGTCATTTATTGGACATCGGTACCCCTCGAAATTGAGCAACCTCACACCCCACCCGAGTTAATTAGGGAGGGAGGAAAAACACCGAGAAATCCGGCCGTGAAAACTACTTTTGAAGCAGGTCAACAAATCACCGAAATTTACTATGAGGAACCACCTGAAGGCAGTTATCTCGCTTGCTGGTCGGGTGAAAATAACCACTTCCAAGAATATTCATGGTTCGCTAGACTATCTCAAAAAGGGTTGGGCAGTTCATCACCCACACAATTCTCTGGAGATGCAAATTGGTTAGCAGGTGAGGCTTGGGTCGGAGACGTAGAAAACACCTCTCAGACTATTGCTCCACATGGATTGATATTGTCGATTGGCTTAATTGCAACGATTGCTGGATTTTTGGCCTACAGGATTCCTAGTAATAACCCGTGGTCAAAGCGCTATATCCTTCCAGTTGCATTGTTTTTGTTGATTATCGGTGGAGTCGCTTCGCCCTTAGTTGGTATGACCGGAGAGGCTCCTCTTGCTGGTGAAATGACTCTTGATGAGGTATTGGAAAAGCGCATGGCGGCAGTTGATGATGCTGGGGAATCTGAATCTAATGCGATTGCGGCATCGGGTTTCTTTGGCTTGGAATCCGGTGAAACCCTATCACTTAGAATGCATATTACAGGAATTCACCCTACAGGTGATGGTAGATGGCAAATTCACACTGAGGAGATGGAAAACATCAGACTAGATAGCCATGTTTTTGGCTGGGTCAGCAATCATCCAATGGGTGCTACTGATGAGGTGAAATTCATACTACAGGCAGGCCGTTCCCTTACGCTTGACTTATTGATGTTGGAGGCCTTACTTGTAGTAGATGAGAAACCTGCTGGGGAATTAGTACACATAGATTGGAAAATGATTTCATCCCAACCAGCAGGTTCAGCAACCGAACCAATTTGGTCAACTCGTCCTGACTCAATTTCCTCATCTGATTGGTTAACCATCCAAGAGGAACTATATCCTGATTTATTGACCATTTCATATTGTGATTGTGGCATTGATGGAATGGAAATTAGTTGGAGGTCTAGCGATAACTTCGATTCCAATAGCATTCCACAAGTTGAAGGAATTACAGTTGCCGCGGGATTGGTTTCCAATGAGAAAATATGGATTACTTGTGGAATCAGCCTGCTGATTTTTGCTGCAGCAATTGAATATTACAGGGTGAAAGCGGCTGAAAAACTTGCCAAGGAATATCTCTGATTTTCGCAACCAATATCATTTTACAAAAGCGGCTGAAGAATACGCCAAAGATTATCTCTGATTTTCGCAACCAACATCATTTTACAAAAGCGGCTGAAAAACTTGCCAAAGAAAATCTCTGATTTTCGCAACCAACACCAATTTACAAAAGTGATGCAATTCCTAAAGTTCAATCTATACTACCTAAGATTTCATCCAGCATTTTCTTCTCTTCATCATCAATAATGCCATCTTCAAGAGCATCGCGGATTTTGACACGGTCCTCTTCGCTCAAGTTTGCTGATTCCATAGCCCCTTCAATCAATGCTAATTCTGCCGCTGTGACTTTGCCATCTTCAACCGCGGCATTAATTGCTGCTCGAGTAGCAATCCTTGCGGCTTGTCTTGGTGGAATATCTAAAGCAGCAGACAATAGAGTCAATTCATCATGCTCATCCTCTGTTAGAACACCATCTTCGAACGCCCGGTGGTAAGCCTCAAGCAGAAAAGTACCGTACTGGTCAGGGTGCAAAAGGACATCTCGAATTAAACCGTAATCCACCACTCTTTTTGAGACCGGGTATCGAACGCCAAGTGAGGTGCGTATCTCCTTCACTGCCATGTCTTTCAACCCGTGGCCAACCCATGCTATACCCAGTGCGATAACTCCTGAACCAAGCCATTGCATAGTTGCCGGCGCGAAAAGTGTACCCGGATGCATCAGTTGGTTGAGTCCGATTACTATCAACAAAGAACCCCAAAACATCTCTAGCCAGTCGTTGACATCTCTCTCATCAGCGAGGTCATCTAGTGTCGGCCCGTCCTCTGTCATCGTTTTGACACGATGCACATTAGCCCTTCAAACTATCCACTTAACCAAGTGATATTTTGGCTGAATCTAGTAGATTTATGTTTGTCATCGTGCCAATTGTAATGGAATCAATCTGCAGTTTTGTGCTTCCTAATAACTATTTTAGATTGGTAATTTGTTGCTTAGAAAAATGATTTTTCATCGCTATCCTATTGAACCTTAGATTGCAGACTTGCTTGCATGGCGAAGGAATCGAGTGGTTCTCCCTCTCAATTCGGCTTGCCAAAGAAGTTGGTTGAGTTCCTCTCTGATACCTGGGGTATCACCACTTTCCATCCACCTCAAATAGATGCGTTACCACCAGTATTAGCCGGTGAAAATCTGCTGTTAGCAGCGCCAACTGCAAGTGGGAAAACACTGGTAGCGCAGTTGGCGATTTTCAAAAAATTGATTGAAACTGAACCGGGTAGCAGAGCAATTTACATCGTCCCACTGAAGGCTCTAGCGAGTGAAAAAGTAACTGAAATGGAAGAACTTGCCGAGCCACTCAACCTAACAGTTGGAATCGGTATCGGTGACAGAAGTTCTGAAAATCGCAAGATTGATGATGCTGACATTATTGTTTGTACATCTGAAAAATTTGATTCACTACTCCGCAATCGGAATAACTTTCTTGATAAAGTAAGCATCGTGATAGCCGATGAAATCCATCTTGTAAATGAGGTAGGAAGAGGCCCTACTTTGGAGATCAATCTAGCACGAATCATGCATGAGAAACCCGATGCACAAATTGTTGCTCTGTCCGCAACTGTTGGAAATGCGCAAGAAGTGGCTGATTGGCTAAAGGCGAAACTAGTTGTTTCAAATTGGCGGCCTGTACCACTACGCTATGCAACTTTAGCGGATTTACAAGTTGAAGTTAGAAAAGAAATCTGTGGCGGAGCAAAAGATGTGCCACTACCACCTCCAAAATTTCTTGAAGGGCCGAAATCGAACCAAGTTTGGGCTGCCCTTTGTGACACTATCAAAGATGATGGTCAACTATTGTGCTTTGTCTCAACAAGAAAATCGGCTCAATCTGTAGCCAAAGATTTAGCGAAACGAATGAAGGCTAATGCTACCAAAAATAACGACGAAAAATCACTGAAAATTTGGCAAAACTTGGCAGAGAAGTCAAGAACAAGTACCGAAGGTTCCCAGACTGGCGATATTCTTGCGGACTGTCTCAGTGGAGGAGTTGCCTTCCATCATGCAGGTTTGACACCTAAGCAACGAAAATTAATCGAACAATCTTTCAAACGTGGAGACTTAGTTTGCATAAGTGCTACTCCGACATTGGCTGCAGGGGTAAATCTGCCAGCCCGCCGGGTCCTAATCCGCGACCTTCGCCGGTGGGATGGAAATGGAAGTCAATTGCTTTCAACGATGGAGGTTCAACAGATGATGGGACGTGCTGGGAGACCAAAATTTGATGATTATGGAGAAGCGTGGATTCGCTGTAAAAATATACTTGATGCAGATACGATGTCAGAAATATACTTCGAATCAGAGCCGGAAGATATTGTCTCAAAACTACACTTAGAATCGCCGATGAGGATGCATGTTCTGTCGGCAATTGCAACCGGTGGAAAATACAATCGATTTTCTCTTGGTGAATTCTTTAGTCATACATTTCTAGCTACTGATGTCCCATCAGAAAGCCTCGCTGACAACATTGACGGAATTGTTGATTGGCTATGTGACCATGGTATGGTTGAAAGAATGGGGATAGATGAAAAGTTGGCGGCAAACATTGAATCAAGTCGTCAGCAAAAAAATGATAATGAGGCAAAAAATGTACGCCAAACCGAGGCACAGGAGGATTGGGATGATACCTTACCTCCTTGGGCTAGTGCCGCCTCCGCAACTACAGGTGTGACTATTGATAAGAGAGCAAAAGAAGCCCCACGGACTAAGAGGAAAGGACCTGCGGTAATGGGTTTCAAGTCAGCATCTGATATTGTTAGGAGCAATCGTTTCGAGCCGGTTTTACCCGAACAAGAGGCTATGACGTACAGAGCAACCCCGTTTGGAGAAAGAGTTGCCAGACTCTACCTAGACCCACTTTCTGGTCATGTCTTACAAGTTGGATTACGAAAAGCATGTGAGATAATTGCTGGACTTGACGACGAGTTGACACTTTCACCTTATAGCCTACTTCATCTGATTTCTACGGTACCAGATTTCATGGTGTTGTGGCCACGGGTGGCAGAAGGTGAGCGATTACAACGACGAATGATATCAGGAGAATTTCACGAATTGGTCAGCCGAGATATTCTAATGCAATCCAAATTAGATTTAGACCCACTTGTGCACGTCAAGTGTGCTGCAGCGTTGGAAGCATGGATTGATGAACTTAGTAGTCGGGATATTGAGATGAATTTTGGAGTCGCCCCTGGTGATCTACGATTACGAATAGAACTAGCCGATTGGCTGCTTTATGCAGGCCGAGAAATAACTAGGTATGATGAAGGCGATGATGATTTATTAGAACAGCCGAGGAAACAATTAATCCGGCTATTAGACGAATTGAGTTTACGGATTTCAAACGGATGCAAGCCAGATCTGCTTGAATTAGTCGCAATCCGTGGTGTCGGCCGAATCAGAGCACGCCGATTTGCAAAGTTGGGTGTAAGAACAATAGACGATGTCCTTGAGTTAACTGAAAAAGATAGACAAAATTTAGCAGATGAGCGTGGATGGAGTCTACAATTAGTGGATGGAATCATTGAGCAGGCTAGTAAAGTTAGAGGAACTGCTCGCCGCAGATGATATGATGGATAGCCACCAACGGTAGTTTGATGGCAGAGGCAGCACCACCTTGGTTCACCGCTTGGTCAATCAAATTTCAAGAACCAGTTTCTGACCCGAGACTTGTTGCCGCAATTCTATTACAAAAACGCAAAGATGAACGCTGGTTGTTGTTAGGCCATCCAACACCTGTATCTGAAAGACATTTGTGGAGTGTTTGGCTTGCCCTCAGAGAGAGAGTGTTAGCCAAAAAAATGGTTAGCGTTTCTTTAGATGGTGAATTTATGCGATTACTTGCCGGGACTCATCAAATGAGTGTAGCATTCAAACGCGCTGGGATTCAAAATGGCGATGAAAAAGCATGGCTAATTAGGCTGCCAGAATGGTCTGAAAATATTGAAAATACCATGATCAGTTCTGATAATGGTGCACATGATACAGATGCGTACGAATTGATGAGTTGGTTAGACGCTGAATATTATGCTGGACGGCCTTCGCCATGTGAGGACACAATTAATCGACTCCAAATTGAATTTGACCCGAAGGATTCAGGGAAAACAATTGAAGAATTCCTAATGATGCAACTCTCGCTAACTGATATTGATTAATCTTCAATCAAAGAAGTCTGCTAATCCGTTGGGTTCATAGAGCGATGACCTTCCCACATTAATTGCATGAGCCGATTTCATGGATACCGAATATGTGCCACTTGTGGCTCCCCAAATGCAAACGGACATTTTCTAGATTTGAATGGTGAAAGGTTTTGCCTACCATGCTATGTTTCGAAAGTCAATCCTGAGCATCCTTCAACTGATGAGATGAAGGTGGCCAAAGATCAGGCATTAGCCACATGGAAGTGTGCAAAATGGAGTCGTGCTGACTACAAATTGCCAAACGGTCCACATTCAGTTGCTTGAACCAAGTTGATGATATATTCAATGGAATTTCCCATTGAAAGAAGTGGAAGCTACCGATTATTTTGACATAACTAAAATCTAATTTGGGAACATAAAAGGTAAATTACAAATATAAACTGTCTTTATTCTCTTCATGCTAATGAAAGGAAGACCTTCTGAAGAAGTTTATCAGCAAAGTACCATTACTGATGACCAATATCGAATCGCAGGCTGGGATGATAGAGCAATTGCTGATTTAAGGTTGAAAGAGGCTGGCCAAATACTTGAAGAGGCAAAGGAGATTGCAAAAAAAGGTTCCGAGAGTCAGAACCAAATTAGTCAAAATCTCCTCCAACAAGAAACGGTTCATAGTGATGAGAGGATTTTTGGAATGAACACACCAGTACCGAGTATTGAAATTTCAATCATCTTGCTAATCCTCGGACTAGTAAGTTGGATAATCTCAGGCTGGCTTTTATCCAATCTTGAATTAAGTCTTGCCAACGCTCTCTCAGGTTTATCCTGGATGTTTTTCTTTGCCGCGATAGTCAACGGAGTACATTCGGTAGAACGGACAATACGCAAATCTTTAGTCTAACTAGAATGTTTTTCACTCAGAGAGTATTCTATATCTCAAAGGGATAATTTTGGTTCAATCTCTGATTCCTTCGCCTGTAACCATGAACACTGCTTCGCCCTCTGGCAAGTTCGGTGAATCGACTAACCTTCCAATTCTTCGACCACCCTTTGATTTGCGTAGGTATAGACGGAATGTGCTAGCGTGGCCAACAATATGGCCACCGATTGGCTTTGTTGGGTCGCCCCACATTGCATCCGGCTTGGAATGAACCTGGTTGGTGACCAAGACTAATGCATTACTAACATCAGCTAATTGTTTGAGTTCCTTCAGATGCTTATTCAATTTCTGTTGGCGCTCAGCGAGTTTACCTCGGCCAAGGAATTCGGCCCTGAAATGACTTGTCAATGAATCAACAATAACCATCTTTACCTCGATGTTCTTAGCCATTCTCTTGATTTCATCAACCAACAGCATCTGATGTGCTGAATTGTATGCGCGAGCCACATGAATTCTCTCAAGGACCATTTCTGGATCCAATCCATTTCCACGTGCCATCTGAGAAATTCTCTCTGGTCTGAATGTGTCTTCTGTGTCAATGTAGAAAACCTCTCCACCAAGACCACCTTCGGAAATTGGCATTGTAGCATTGACTGCTAACTGGTGACCAATTTGGGTCTTTCCTGAACCGAATTCACCGTACACTTCACAAATTGCCTGGGTTTCAAAACCACCACCAAATAATTCGTCTACGGCCACGCTTCCAGAAGTTAATTTTAGAACTTCACTACGCTTTTCAAGCAATGCGTTTCCACTCAAAAATCCACCGATATTTGCTAATTTCTTAGCACCAGCAATGATTTTTGCCGAAACTGCTTCACCAAGTTCAGCAGCATCTGCTAGAGCACTTGGCGACATGACTGCAATTGCTAGCATGTCATCGAATCCAGCCTCTCTCAACTTCTCCGCGGTCGCGGGACCCACACCTGGTAGGTCATCAAGCGTTGGCTCATCTTCTGGAACCTCTACCACCACCGTGTCCTCCTCTTCATCTAGGGGAACGTCGTCCACCTTCAATTCTTCTTCATCAATTTCTTCTTTCTTTTTTGCAGCCATTATCTCAACTCCTTCTTGGACCGACCTTTGATGGCAGGGGTATATCAACCAATTATCGAGGGAGTTAACCCGGTTGAAAGTGATTGGCCTTTCGAAATCACCCATTAACAGCCAAAATCAAAATTGTTCACTTTCAGTTCTGATTCACTAAAAAGTGAAACTGAACGCTAATTTCTTCTTTTCCTTCGTCAATTAAGTTCGCGCAAATCCCTTTCAATCAACAATTTAAAGTTGATTTCGGCTATTATCAACATTCACCAATTACTCTTCGCCAACAGGTGGCGCTGGAATATCTGTTTCTAACGGCTCATACTCAATAGTCAGGAATGTTTCAGTCTCAATGTTGTCTCCTTCAACATCAATATCCATTCTCCA
>CAZXZO010000001.1:82302-90711 GCA_964645485.1 uncultured Candidatus Poseidoniales archaeon | reverse complement strand
TACCTAAACCCCCACTAATCAAGCGTGTCATAATAACTACCGGGAGGCTCATCTAAGAAAAAGGCAACGGCGAAACCAACAAACAAATTGCATAGCCCACCAAATGAAGTAATCAGGTGACTTGATAGCATGAACTAGGTCGCCATAACATGCGTCGAGAGGTTGTCTACATCCTCACTATTAGCATCGGCCTGTGGATTGATCAAAATGGTACTGATTGGGCCATAAAAGGCGAATATATTGTTGATGTCTTTTGCTGGGGTCTGTTCGCGACAATCTTTGCTCGCGGTGTACGCTTAGAGCGCATTGAAATGCTTACCGTTTTGGCCTTTGTGACCCCAATGGAACTGTTCTTCAGTGAAATTTGGCATTTGTATGAATACCGTGAGGGGATGATGCCTCTGTTCGTGCCAGTGGGACATTGGTTCCTATTTGATTTGGGGCGGCGACTTTCACGGCTATTACCTGAAAAATGGTCATGGTATGCCATTCTTCCATTTGTCCCTCTGTCGCTGTATTTCGCCTTCAAGGGCGTTGACACATCTGGTTTAGTCTTGCTAATCGCATTACTTGCTTTCATGCGTTGGGGTCCAGAACAGCGTCTCTACGCCACGATGACATGGTTGGCCCTCATCATGGAGATATGGGGTACTCATTTAGGAAATTGGGCTTGGTATCCTGAGGTGGCTTGGACACCATTGACCGCGTTGAATCCACCACTTCTATGTGGTGCAATCTATGCTTTGGGTGATTTATTAGTTAATGTAACAGTCAACGTATTCACTCGAACACAATCGGCGGACAAACACCCAGTACATTGAGCGTTTGCTGATTGGTATTGACTACGACGACTTCACCCACATAGAATTGTATTGAAATAGGGGTGGCGTTCCCGATGGGTCAGCGCTTTGGAGTAGTCAGGTCATCTCGTCGGGCTCATAACCCGGAGACCGGTAGTTCAAATCTACCAGGCGCTATAGTCAATGGACCACTTTCGTCATCATTTCAGCCTGTGGTCCATCTTCGGCGTCTACGCCTCAGGTATTCGTTTAGGAGGAACATTTTCCGTTTCGTAAAATGGACTTCAAAGTGTTCTCACTTAGATTATATCCGACAGAAATGTCTCCTTGATGGGAGCACTTCGGCCGTCGAAATGGTGGCGAATACCCATTAGTGGGTAAGTCAAATCGATTTCAATTGGTCTCACTCAGCTGAAAACCTCGACAAACGCCGCTTGGATGGAAGCACTTCGGCCTGTGCCGTAGTGGCGAATACCCATTTTTTCCCAAGCCAAATCGATTTTGGCCGTGCTACACTTTATTCATCTTCATTATCAGTTGAATCTGTTTTTTTGAAGTAAGACCAAAGTACGTATGGTAGGCTCCAGATAGTACCAAAAACCATACCAATCAATATGGTTGCAACGAATACTTCCAACGAGGAGTTTGGTGCTCCTCCTGCAGCACCTAACACTGGTAAACAAGTGAGGAATGCTACAGGTAACAGATGTTTTAGACTAGGCTCACAGCAGTTCAATTTTCTAGAAGCATATTTCACTGAAAAGGCGGACATAAGTGGAATTCCTATTACTGTCAATAATGCTCCTGACCAATGGTACATTATGGTGATTTTATCTCCATCTGAATCATTACCAAGCGGGATCTGAGTAATAACCGCCATTAACAATCCAACAAATGTTCCAGTTGCCATTCCAGCAAAAATGATATCTCTTTTCCTCATAATAATACTCTCGTTGTTGATTTGTTTTGTATGCTGATTTATGTATCTGTTCACCAAGTTGGTAGTGAACCGGCGGAATCATCAATTGCTGCTCTCCCCCGTTGAAAGGATGAGGGAGCAGATGGGTGGCGGTTCAATGTTAATACGCGGCGCTGAAATGGTGCTTTCAGACCGCATCGTTGCCGGTGATTTACGAGTAGTCGCTGGCAAGATTGAATCAATCGCCATTGGAGGAGGCTTAGTCCCTAATGAGGACGAGATGCTAGTTGAAGGTGAAGGCCTACATCTCATGGCCGGTGCAATTGACCCTCAAGTCCATTTCAGAGAACCTGGCCAGCCTGAAAAGGAAACAATTGGTTCAGGTTCACGTGCTGCTGCTGCAGGCGGAGTGACATCATTCTTGGATATGCCAAATAACAAGCCGGCCGCTACTAGTTTGGCCGCTATGCAAGCAAAATTAGATTCATCCGCGGCCACCGCAGTCACAAACTACGGATTCTTCATCGGTGCGACACCCACCAATCTAGGCGACCTGCAAGAAGCGGTCGGTACCAACAACTCTGACTCTGATGCTCAATCCGACCGAACAACTCCAATTCCGGGAATCTGTGGAATCAAGGTATTCATGGGATCATCAACTGGCGACCTTCTAGTCCACCAACAAGAACATCTTGAGAACATCTTTGCTAACACCGGTGGAATCATCGCTGTCCACGCAGAGGATGAAGACCGACTCAACGCTAGATGGCCTGAATTCAAAGACCGCACCGACATAGCCTCCCATGCTGAATGGAGAGACCACGAATGCGCACTGATGGCAACAAAAAGAGCCGCCAAACTGGCCAAAGACCATCAACACAGATTACACGTTTTGCATCTCACTACAGGAATAGAAGCAGATTGGCTAGCCCAAAATAAAGGTGATTTGGTAACAACAGAAGTATGCCCTCAACACCTCACATTTGACCAAGATGATGTGGAAAAAATTGGCACACGTTTGCAGATGAACCCCCCGATTCGCTACACCGAAGACCGTGATACTTTGTGGCGTCGTCTCAAGGATGGAACGATTGACTGTATCGCAACCGACCACGCACCACACACCTTAGAGAATAAAGCACTAGGATTCCCAATCGCACACTCAGGGATGCCCGGAGTAGAAACTTCTCTTCCCTTAATGCTCACACACGCACTGGATGGAAAGTGCTCTGTTTTGGATGTCTCTCGATGGATGTGTCAAGGGCCGGCCGATGTTTATGGCATGGTTGGAAAAGGCCGGCTAGAAGAAGGATTTGACGCTGACCTGACACTAGTTGACCTCGAAACTCGGCACACGATTCAGGATGCTGACACTTGGACTACTGTTGGATGGACGCCACTTGCTGGCAGGGAATTAACTGGATTCCCGCAACTAACTGTTGTGGGTGGAATCCCTGTTCATGGACGGGGTATTGGCGGCTCGCTGCGCGGCGAGCCTTTGTGCGAACCCGGCAAAGCCGGTGCCGCTCTAAAATTCGCCTAACTTCGGCGCAGCCATGACCTCAATTCAATTTGCTTGAGTCCTATATCTACGCGAAATTGTGAAAAAGGCGGCACCAAGTAAAATCACAAAAATAAACCAAGTTGAAATTGACGGGATGAAAGACATTTCCTTTTTCTGAAATCCATCATCTTCACTGTATTGATTTTCTTGAACAACAAATTCAGCTGGAACATTTGGAATTGATGAATCAATCAAAACTAATGCTGACGGTTCAGATTGAACCTGTTGAGTAATTCTAGTAAAGCCCGTTTCAGTCCAATTATTATTTGTGTACATTACTATGGCATCAGGCGTTGGACCACCCATTTCTGCTTCACTGTATTGTTCACTCCCTAATATTAACATGGTCCCATCTTTGAATCTGTGGATTTGATGGATGTCGGAGATATTTTTCGTTAAAACTACTCGTGGATTTAGCAGATCATCCACATTCAGAATTAAAGAACTAGCGTTCAACCCATCACTAACCAATTGTTGGTTGGAAATGTTGATGATTCCTACCCAGTTTGCCATGACAAATAACCCATCTGAATCAGCATTAAATATTGCTGTAGCCGTAGCATCTGATGACTCATTTACCCCTGCCGTAACAATTCCAGTTACGACTCCGATGTTGGAAATAATCTCAATGAGCATATCCCCATAATTGCCATTGCGTTCAAATTCGCTACCGTTGTTGATTAATCCTGTGAACTTACCAACAACAATCCAACCTCGGTCATCCGATAATTTGGTGAAGTCATTGAAATACACCCTTTGGTCAACATCCGCCCCACCAAAAAACAACGGTTCAGTGGCGCCTGTATCACAATCAAAAATAGAAAGAAATGAGTCTGTATTCGCCTGGGTGTATTGACTAGTTAAACCAAATTTAACTAAACCATTAAAATTTCCAATCATCGCACATTCGTCATCAACTATGGATAGTGAATCAACACTAGAACTACCAGAGCCTTTGATTTGTTCAAACCAAATTATTTCACCTAAAGAAGTCAACCTCATCATAAAACCATCAGCCCCACCATCTGATTCGATATTTCTGTCCTCTAAGTTGAGGGTCCCTTCAAAATTACCTGCAACAATCATTTCCCCATCCTGTAAAATTTCCAAGTCATTGAAGCGAATTGATTCGTATGATTCTATTGAAATCGAGTTAATTGGCGACATATTACGGTCAAGAAAAAGAATCAATCCCATACTTTGATTGTCTTTAGATATTATAGAAGTGGGGGCTGATGAAAATGAACCTAAAATGACCCATCCCGAGTCTGAGTTCTTGATTAATTGAGAGAAATAATCTTCCCCATCTGAGCCGATTTTGGACAAAGATTTTACTTCACCAGATTCGTTCAATCCTACTAAGAAGGCATCGCTCCAACCTTCTGTATTTACCGACCAACCGCCAACTGCTTTTGACTGCCCGAAGAAGGTATTACCCACTACCCATGTAGTATTTTCCGCGTCGTCTACATCATTCAACCGAACATAATTTTGAGAATATGTGTCGTTATTTATTTCATATTCCGAACCGACTGGAAGAATTGATGATAACACAATAATTGTCATGAAGCAAACTTTATGATTGAATCTCAATGGTTCACCTCCTTAGATTTATTAATACTTAATAGTCATAATTGGCAAGAAGGTTATCAAAACTAAATACCTAATTCGCATCAGAAATACGATAACTATTCATTACTTAAACATTACTTTTTTCCGTTGAAGAGCGATTATTTGATACTCTGAAACGAACGAAAACGGCTCGCTGCGCGGCGAGCCTCTATGCAAACCTGGCGAAGCCGGAAGTGCCCTCAAATTCTGATATCAGGATCTACTCAAATTCTGATTTCACGATCTATCATCAGAACCTGATGTTCCATCTGCAGAGTCGCTTGAATCTCCTTCATCTTCACGCGGCTCATCCTCAACATCTGATGGCTCTGATTCCTCACCATCTGAGACTATGTAATCGTCTTCCCAACCCCAATAACTTGGGACTTCACTTCTTTCTGGAAGACTCAAAGCGTCTGAAAGCGCCATTGTACTGTAATTAGTCACAGTCACACCTTCAGCAGAGAATGCATAGACATAATCACCCATGAAAATGGAGCGCCTGACATTTGGACTACCGTAGTAATACGAGTTTCTTAGCCCGTTTTCCTCATTGTAGAAGTCCGAGTGGTCTATTGTGCCGTACTTGGTAAGTGTGTTATTCTCAGCATCAACCTTCACAAGAACCAACTGTGTGACATACTCGTAACCACTAAAAGAGTACTTTCGTCCATCAATTGTCACTTCGTCGTAGGTATATCTGTAGGTCGAGAGAGGAATTGCCAGCAACTCAGCAGGTGCCCAGTAAGTGAACGCCTTGTGTTCGTAAGTTGCCTCACTGTACGACCATGACCAACTCCACCAATCGTCACTGTTGCGGTCAATAGGAGCAAGTTGTAGAGCTGATGCCAAGGTTGGGTCAGAGAAGTTTGAGACATCAAACAGTGAAATCTGGGTGTTACCCCAATCTAATCCCAATCCATCTTCGCCGCCAGCAATGCCGATTGTCAAGAGATGGTCTTCACCGAGTGGATGAATGTATGTTGAAACACCTGAAACCTCTAACTCACCAATCACTTGTGGGTCGGTTGGGTCTGAAAGGTCAATTGTCCAAAGTGGGTCAATATTTCTGAATGTTACAAGGTATCCCTTCTCACCAATGAAACGGCAAGACCAAATTGTTTCACCAGTTGCAATACCGCCAACATGACCAATCTGTAGTAATTCATCACCACCGTTCTCCTCTGGGGCAAGAACATAGACATCATTAGTTGGGCCAGCCCAATCTTCGCCATCTAACCACCATCGGCCCCAAATATCCTGAGTTGTAGCAACTCGGATGGTGCCGTTGTATTCTGAGAGTGAGAACTGGTCGTTGACAGTCCCAGTGACTCGGCCTGAGCCAATATAGGAAGTTAATCCACCATCTGAAATGTCGAAAGCGTGGATATTTGTAGCCTCTTCAAAATCAGCATTTCGCCAGTACCACCACCAATCGTTAGCAGGTTCTGCAAGAATCAGCATATCTTCGCTTGCATAGACCTCAACCCAGGAGGATGAAACATGGTCTAGTTCATATTCAACCATGTCGCCAAATAATTCAATTGTCATAATAGTTGTAAAACCGCGGCCGACTGAATCTGCTGCTGCAGAAAATTCTTCGCAAGTTGCACTGACTGTTGATTGTTCAACAACTGTTCCATCAGCCATTCGCTCATGCATCCGTGGAGAGAAATCTGCCAAAGTTAAGTCTGCAATGACTTCTAAATTGTAAGCAATCGCTTCATCTACACTCTCATTCCAGATATCTTGGCGGATTGGATCATCGTAGTCAATCTCCCAATAATTATTAGGAAGAACTGGATAAGTACGCAAGCCTTGCAATTGTGCGTATGAATGCGTCACTGCACGAAGTGTCCCATCAACTAACCTTGAGGTTTGATAAGAACCATCCAAGTAGAGTTCCCGGTCTATTTGCGGGTCTGAGCGGTCGGTGATATTCATCACTGTGAACTTCACTTTGTTGCTGTATCGATAGTATGAGTATACACTGTCTCCTTCGTTTGTATCTGCCATCATGGCAATTCGAACGGGGTCATTTGACGGCAAATTCCAGTATGAAACATAAGAGATGATTACTAATTGATTTCCATTTACTAGCATTTGCATTGGCGAACCCTCCAAAGTCATGTTTGATTCAAGAGTAACGTTTCCGAACTCAGGAACACCTAAAATCACTAATTGACCATTGTTAATCATGTAGATGTGGTAACCATCAGTCTTGAGGAAGTCTGCTTCATCAACACCTTCTTCCTGATTATTTGTCTCTGAATATTCCCCTTCTCGGTCTCCTGCTCCAGAACTGCTTGGGGGCGATGAACTATCGGTTCCTGCTGATGTCTGGCCTGAATCAGCATCCGCTGAAGCAGATTCCGCTACTGCACCATCAAATGCGACATCATCCATCATACCACCGCGGAATCCCCATGAATTCCAGTGCCAATATGAGGATTGGTCAAGTGAAACCATCATTTCTTCTGCCAAAGAGTTGCGCAAATCCTCTTCAAGTTCTGCACAACCATCGTATTGGTCTAATACAGGAGAAGAGCGGACACGGTTTCCGAGTAATAACTCGGGGGAAATCCACTCAATCTCGTCATTATTTTCTTCATCAATTGGGTTTTCTATCGTACCCAAACAGCCAGCCAAAAGCATTGAGGCGAGCACAATTATTACCATAACAGGTGTTCTTGTCATGGTTACCGGAGTGTAGACCCTACATTAAGGGCCTTGGTTCATTGATTTTACCGAAGGGGGCTCCCGCCCCCTTTCGAAACCCCCGTGTCGCTTTTTATTTTTTGAGAACTAACGCGCCGATTTTTCGTTCAGTACGGTCTTCGGCCTCTAGGCCTCAGATATTTATTCAGAGGGAGATTCTCAGCCTATTGACCTTGGTAAAGACTTCACAAATTAAAACGATTGAAATCAACCGTGATTGAACCATTTGAGGTTATTTTAGGGATTTGAATCTCTCAGCCGTGTGAAGTTTAGGCTAAGGCTGATTCACGCACCGCAGCAAGTTGGCCTTGACCATGTGGTGAAAGTTGCCAAGTCGCTTTGCGACCTTTGCCATTTTTAGCAATAAATTCGCGCTCTTGCAATTGCTTGAGATGATATCCCATCAACTGTTTGCTAGCCTCCAATTTAGTCCTGATTTCAACCGCTGAAATCCCCAAATCGTCAACATCAGCCAGCACTTCAAGTATCGCTCTTTGCATCCCCGTAACTGGACTTTCCAAGTCATGTAACCTAGTCGGGTCCGTACCAGAAACCGCGAATCTTCTGCGCCTACCGTCTTGCCAGGATATCAGTTTACCAGCCTTTTCCAATTGGTGTAAGTGGTGCGCCGTGACCCCATTTGCGAGTGAGAGTGCATCGCGCAATGCCGAGAAGTGAATCCCCCCGTGAGCCTCAACATATCCCTCAATCCTACCCCGAGTCTGTACATCCGCTTCCTTACCGTGAAGTTTCGCCAAAAGTGGCCCAGCTAATGCCAAAATAAGTCCGGTTTTTAC
>CAZXZO010000001.1:0-82202 GCA_964645485.1 uncultured Candidatus Poseidoniales archaeon | reverse complement strand
CGTGAAGTTTCGCCAAAAGTGGCCCAGCTAATGCCAAAATAAGTCCGGTTTTTACGCCTTCACTCACTATGATTCCAACTCCCAAACTGCCGACAAGACCAACGGTTACCATGGCTAAAAGTAGAGCCGCAATAATTGCTGTAAATCCGATTCCTACTGAATCACTCGCCACCTCATCAAAAATTGGCTCGGAATCTCTTGATTCTTCCGAATCTGGGGCAGCACCGCTATCATCTTCGGATTCGCCGCTTTCATCCATCACCATCTCAGCAGCGAATGGATCTACATCATCGGTTGGAGGTTCATCTTCTGTGGCGAAAAAGTCGATTATGATTGCGCTATTGTAGGCCGTTACCAAAACACCTAGCACAGCAATCAGTGCTAGCACCCGATAACCAACAACTCGGTTCATGTTGTCCCCTGAGAACAGGGTTACAGACATAACCGAGTTGGTTCAATGATTTTACCAAAATTCAATGGTTTTTGCCCAATAACAAGTGATTTATTCACTACCTGTGCTGGTTGATTTCCTCATGTTGACTAGTTGCAAGAATTGGTTGTGACCCATTTTCATCTTCATTTAGTGATTGCTTTTCTGGGATATCTTTCTTATCATTTTCATTGGAAATGCTTGACTGTGAAATTGCCACTATCAGAACTAAAATAATCAAAACTAATGGTACCGCATATGTGATAATATCGCTATTGCTTGTTGATGGGGCGTTATTGCCCGAACCGTCACTTGTACCATCTATATTTTCCAAACTACAACCCATTTCAGCGTTGACTTGCTCTGAGAAAAACACATTGCATTGAATATTCTCAATTTTCGTATTCCTAAGGATTACCTCTGACAGAGTTGTGCTTTCAATCTGGTCTTCAATGCCAGCCAATTCTGAATATTCTGAACCATAGTAAAGTCTGTCACCATCTCTCAATCTTGTAAATTGCTCCTTAATTATGACACGCATTGTTTCTCCTAATGCTGAATCTTCTACATGGTCTTCTGCCAACATTCCGATAAGTGCATCAACACTGTCGACATCAGGAAACGTGTTGTTTAATGCTTCAATCGTAGCGTTGTCACTTGAGAAATCACTCCAATTCGTATATCTTTCTAATCCAAATGCCTCTCGAACAGTGTTGAAATCAGGAACACCATGGTCCCGACCTCGTTGAGTATCAATTGCACACAAATCCATTCCGCCTGCTCCAGGAGGACCAAACATTTGATTTCGCAAATCATCAACAAACATCAAGTCATTTTCAGGCTGTACATTGAAAGCAAGGCCTCGTAAAATCGGGTCTATCCCCCCGCCCTCAGTTATTGGAGTGACATCAAAGAACCCTTCTCTAAGAGTGAGATGGCCATCTGTCGCGGTCATTCTTGATTCATCTAATCTGAGCATAGTACTACCTATTTGGCTATGACCCATGCGGAACGCTACGGTTGCAAACTCATTGGAAATTGCCGGGTTAATTGCTGAATTGTAACCTTCGTATGGGTCTAATTCAATACCTAAAGATGGCAAGAATTCATTGTATGTGATAGACTCTATCAGTCCAATATTGATGTGCCTTGCATATTGGTATATCTGTTCATCAGACCAATCGGGATTCCTCTCCAAAATTTCTCCTGCCAATCGGTTGTGCTCTCGAACGAACAATATGTGCATCGATAGTAGCGCTACATGTTCGTTCGCTCTTGCATCTCCCGCGACAAATGAATTTGTAAAATTGAAACCAGCAAACGACATTCCAGGAGTAGTTGGGTCCTCATCATAATTTGCCTGTGGCAGCAAATCTCCTTCCTCAAACTCAGTGACTTTCATGAGTCCTGCACGGTGTTCTCGCAACCAATCAGCTCTTCCTTCATCGCTACCGTAAACAACCGAACCATCTATCCAAGTCGAAATAGTGTTAGGATGTTCTCTTTGATTTAGCGGGTCTCCGTCTCCAGTTCCATCTGCAACTATTGAGCGGAAAAATCTCATTTGCAAACCACCGGGGAATCCCATCCATTCATCATTTTCCGAGATTGGAATATATGCTGTGTCTGGTTGGTCTTGGTCTGGTGTCCTACCATCCTGAGTTGTAGTATGGTCAATATCATGGGTGATGAACTGCCCCCACAACCAGTTGAAGTCAGACAGTCCACGTGAATCCGGGTGTGTTTGTTCTTCATGGCAAAGTGAATTACTTATTTCGCGTGGGTTGGGAATATCTGAGCGGTCCCAAAAGGTTAGATTTTCGCCATCGGTTGTAGAATATCTATCTGCGAATCGAATAAGTTGTGAGCCTACCTCGCCATATTCTGGGTTTTCAAGATTAACTCCTGAGCCATTATATCCATACGATGTTTCAGAATTCATTACAGATTCGCCAGCCGAGGCATAGGTCCTTGCACCATCCTCCTTTTCAATGGTTGAAGCCGAAACGGTTGCCAAACCTACAAGCATGAAAAGTGCCACAGTCATTAAAGCAAATCTTTTGCGATTTGATAGTCCTTTGTTTGATTCAATATTTCCTAACATTATTCTTCCTCCACATTTTTTCCCTGTCTATCTGGCGCTCTCCCAGATAATATTGCTACCGCGACTAAAATTAAAACAATTCCCATTACGATTATAGCACTCATTTTGTTTGAACTTTCATCCTCCTCAATGCCATCTGAACCTGATGAGGTTTCGTAATTTTCAAGATGGCATTCAAAACTGCTTGAGTCCGTCTCTGCAAAGAAAACATCACATTGAATGGATTCAATTTCTGTATTTCTGAGAATGATGTCCGAC
Organism: uncultured Candidatus Poseidoniales archaeon; assembly: GCA_964645485.1. Taxonomy (GTDB): domain Archaea; phylum Thermoplasmatota; class Poseidoniia; order Poseidoniales; family Thalassarchaeaceae; genus MGIIb-Q1. The sequence continues at coordinate 79,410 of CAZXZO010000001.1, read as the reverse complement.
AATCGTAAAGAGTTGAACTCATCGATTAAGGAATTTAATTCCGCATCATTTTCATACCAAAATCTATCACCATCTCGAACCCTCTGGAACTGGTCCAACACCAACAGTTGCTGAGTTTCCCCATAGATGGAAGATTCAAGCCTATCTTCTGCCATCACGCCGATATATGCATCAACGCTGTCAACATCAGAGTACACAGAGGCTAGTTTCTCTTGTGAATCAACATTAGAAGTGATATCACTCCAAATTGTGACTCTTTCTAATCCAAGACCTTCTCTCAAGGAATTGTAATTTGTCAGCCCACGGTCACGGCCACGTTGAATGTCCATTGCACAATCATCCATCCAACCACCCCACATTGCTCCACTCATTAAGTTACGAAGACTAGGGATTACAGCCAAATCCATTTCGCGTTGAGTATCATATGCTGCCCCTCGAATTGTAGTATCAATTCCACCAGCCTCAATTAACGCAGATGATGTCCAAAAGCCATCCCGCAATTCTAGGTGGCCGCCAGTGGATTCATTCAATCCTTCATCAAATTGTAACCAACCATCAGCCATTTGGCTGCCTGTAGAAATTGCTGCTAACAAAATGAATTCATTACTTAAGTGTGGATTAATTGTTGAATTATACCCGGAGTAATCTTCCAAAATAATTCCAATAGATGGCAAATATTCATTGTATGTAATCGCTTGAATTTCTGCTTGAACTATTTTCTTAGCCCGCTGAAAAATCTGTTCATCATCCCAATCCGAATGGCGCTCATTCAAGCCTTCTGCTATCCGGTTGTGTTCTCTAAGGAACAAGACTTGGAGTGAAGTCAGACCAATGTGCTCTAAGTTTCTTGAATCACCGGAAAAAAATTGGAGATTAGGGTCATCGCCTGACACAGTTGCTACGTAGTCAGTGGTCCGACCAGGCACCATGTCCCAACCATCAACATCTGTAACTTTGAGTTGGCCACCTTCACCCGTGCGTAAATAATCTTGGAATTCTACACTGAATGAATAAATTGAACTCCCATCAATCCAACTACTTACCTCATTGAGATACTCTCTAGGATTCTCTTCACTATCCCCTGTAGTAGGGTCGTAAGAAGTTCGTAAATACTTAATTCTAGAATCTTCAACCCCACCAGGGTTCATGATTTCATCATCAATTGGAATTGAAATGTGAGCCTCCTCCATACCGCCTTCCTGAGATGAGTCTTGATGTGTTGAAAATTGCATATCGTTGTTCACAAATTCAGACCAAAGAACATTCATGTTTGACAGACCAAGGGGGCTTGGTGTTACACCTGTTTCTACACACACTTGATTTGAAATAATTCTAGGATTTTCATATTCTAAGTGTGCCATCTCAGAAATGCTGTCATTGAATGACGGTGAAGTCAATCGATTGATTTGGCTGTTAACCGCACCCCAATTGGAGTTAGCGATATTATTGTAACTACCATCATTATTTCGAGTTTCTTGAGGTGGTATTTCATCCTGAGATGCGAATACACTCGACTCTTCTTTTACAACTGGTGATGCTATTGTAGGAAGCGCTAACGAGACCGATAATAGTGAGAGTACAATTATTTGGGAAAGAAGTACCGTTGGGGAGATGTATTGAGGGTGGTTTCGCGACCTATTTTGGATAGACATACCTCAACCACTTTCTTCGACTCCAACTTCGGGTTAGAAGTTTGTTCTCCCTGAGTAATCTAATTTTATTCTAAAATAGAGAAAAAATAGTATGGGTACCATTCATAGGTAATATCGGTGTAGCAAATGTTGGTGAAACTTCATCGGAGGGAGTAAATGATTGTAGAAAATTCAATTAATCGGCTGAATAAAACTGCTATTTTAATGGCGGTTCTAATGATTTCAACTCTTTTATCTGCCCTTGCTTCTCCTGCACTTGCACATTCAGAAGGAGTTCCAACCACAAGCCAGGTAACTTTCACTGATGTTTCAGAGGCCAGTGGTATCAGTCTTGTTGATACTGGGCCTCTATCATACTGGGCTAGTTATGGTCCAGGAGTCTCGGTTGATGATTGTGATCAAGATGGAGACATGGATGTCATTGTTACAGCTAGATTTGACCACCTTTCTTACGAAAATTTAGAATTTGAATCTGGTTCGATTCAATTTATGCTTAACAATGGAGACGGCACCTTTACCGATTGGACGGCTAATTCTGGTATGAATTTAGGAAATACTACTGTAATTGGATCTTCTTGGGCAGATTACGATAATGATGGCGACAAAGATGTTTATCTAAGCGCCTTTGGAGAATCAGATGTTGATAATTTGGAATCCGGAGAAAGAAATATCCTCTTCAAAAATAATGGAAATTGTGTTTTCACTGATGTAACTACAGCGACTGGAGTTGGTGAAGGCGCAATTGCAAATGCAGTTGTGGTAAATGGAAATGTCACAGAAGTTGTGATGCAAAACTCAGGCTCCAATTATGCTGCATCTGGTGGACTTGCTCCAGCAATTTACTTCCGCGATTCCTCTGGGAATGGTGCGAAGGCTGAAGCAATCGTAACCGGTGATGGTGAAATTTCATCTGTTATCATGACCGATGGAGGAGAAGGCTACGACGAAGAAAATCCTCCCCAAGTGATATTTGTAAGCGGGGTTGCAAATTATGGTCATAGCACAACGGCAATTTGGGCAGACTACGACCAAGATGGTGATGTTGACCTCTACTCTATGAATCTTGGAATTGTAAATGAGGAATTATATTGGGCACGCACAGAAACCAACTTCCTGTATCGCAATGATGGAGATATCGACGGAGATGGAGAAATAGAATTTAGCGATGTAACAAACCACGCAGGTGTTAGCGGTCAGGCTGAAGTCTCAGATGCCCCCAATCAATTATTCCTTTCAGGACTTTACAGAATGGACCAAGCGAGTCCTTCTAATCCTTCTACAATGGCACAAATCGCTTCTGCAGACCACAGAGGAACTGGACTATCTTTCGCTGGAGTATGGTTTGACTACAACAATGATGGTTGGGAAGACCTCTATGTTGCATCTGACTTTGGTATGTCCCCTATCTATCACAACAATCGCGATGGCACGTTCACTGTGGTGACTGAACAGTTGGATATGGACCTACCAGGAACTGGCATGGGCGCACACGCTGGGGATTGGAATGGAGATGGTTATCTTGACCTGTGTCACTCAAACTTCGGACCAAACTACCTCTGGGAAAACGAGGGTGGGAATTCCTTTAGTGAGAATAGTCGAAACCTAGGGTTCCGCGATAATGGCTCAGCGGGCTCATTTGTTGCTGTAAATTGGGCTTGTCAATTCTTTGACTACGACCTTGATGGAGATTTGGACATTTTCTTTGGTGTTGGAAGAATCAACCGGTTCACTGCCTACAACAATAACACATTGTATCGCAACGATGGAGATATCGATGGTGATGGTTATGTCAATTTTGTTGACATAAGTGGTGAAATCGGCTTGAGAACTGGCTTCAATGGTAACAAAACAATGGGTGCCTCAATCTTTGATTATGATAATGACGGTGACTTAGATATCATGCTTGGCCATTCTGATAGAGCACCTCAATTATTCTCAAATAATGCTGTTGAGGAAACTGGCCGCCATTGGCTCAAAGTACAACTTGAAGGCCGACAAACAGGTGTCAATACTAACCAGGACTCTGGACAGCGTCATTATTCCAACAGTTATGGAACAGGATGTCTTGTAATTGTGACCCTCGAAGATGGTCACGAATTACGCCAGCATGTGTATGCTGGAAGCGGATTCCTAGGAAGCAACGAACCAACAGTGCATTTCGGATTGGATACTGATGATTCGGTGAAATCAGTTGAAGTCGTTTGGTCAACTGGGATTACCCAAATTGAACGAAATGTGAATGCAGACCAAACTCTAGTAATGCAAGAACCCACAAGCATGTTGTACGAGGTTTTTGACCTAGGATTACATCAAAATGTTAATTCAGCAATCTACTTTGTAATGATACTCATCTTGATTGGCGTTGGATTCAAGTTATCCACCTACAAAAATAATTCAACATCCGATAATGAAAAACCGGAAGAAGAGTAATAATAGGTAGGGATGAAACAGTCCATTGGGGCGAGCATGGCTGGTAAGAAATCACCATCAAGTGAGGACGATGGAGGTCCAAAACTTGATGATGATAAATTGGAGAAAAAACTCCGTGCATCTGCTCGAACAGTTGTTAGAACTTGTATGCAGATGCGTTCATACGAAAACACCCTAATTATTACTGACCCTCACACCGCTCAAATCGGTCAAGCGATTTATGAGCAAGCCTCACTTATCTCTGAACGAGTCCTTCTCTTAATGATGCCATCATCACATCAACATGGCGATGAACCACCAGGTGCAGTCTCAGAATTGATGAGAAAACAACAAATTGTAATCGCTCCAACCCGCTTTTCTTTGACTCATACAAGGGCAACTAGAATTGCTCGCAATGATGGTGCTCGAATTGCCACTCTACCAGGGATCACACTAGATATTTTCACCGAAGGAGGGATGACTGCCGATTTTGACCTCCTCCGAGAAGACATCACACGGGTTGGTGGAAATCTCAAGCGCCGACGACAAATTAAGATAACTAGCGAGGCTGGAACTCATGTTGAATTTGAAGTTGAACATCGGCGATGGAAACTAGAAGACAACGGAATATGCAATCGTCCTAGCCACGTAACAAATCTGCCTGCAGGTAAAATTTTCACGAGACCAAAGAAAGATACAATGAATGGGAAATTGGTGATTGATGGGTCATGGGATTCAACTCTACTTGAGGAACCTCTGACCTTCACTATCAAGGATGGACTAGTCACATCTCTAGAAGGGGGAAGTATGGCCGAACAAATCGAAGAAGCATATGAGAGGGCTGCTGAAAGGCTGAAACCCAAAGACAAAGATAGTGTCTGGACAGTTGCTGAATTCGGTTTTGGTATGAATCCAAAAGCCCGGCTAATTGGAAATGTATTGGAAGATGAGAAGGTAAAGGGAACCTGCTACCTCGGATTCGGGGATAACACCGCTTTAGGAGGGTCAGCGAATGTTGGAATTCATCATACAGGAGTCATGCTTGAGCCTACAATTCACCTCGATGAAATGGTGCTACTGCAAGCCGGTGAGGTCCTAGACTGAACAAATGTTCAAAGATTGCAATTACAAATCGGGCAATACTGCCAACTTTGTTCTACCCCAATTCCACAACGAGAGCAATTCTTGCCCGACTGAATGTTGTGGTGAACAGATTGCACAGGTGCTTGGGGGGCATGTGGACCGCCACTCACTAAATCTGAAACCGAATCAAGTGCTGATTTTTCAGGAGGACTAGAAGCGCCCGCCGGCCAACCTGTTTCTGGCATCTGTGGTGGTTCTTGAGTTGGCCATCCAGTTGTAGGTGTTGGAGGAGCACTCGCCACTATTGGCGCTCGTTTTGGGGCAACGGCTTGAGGAGTTTGTTGTACTGTTTCTTTTGGTGCAGGTGCTTCAACTTGTGGTTCGACAAAGGGTTGAGGTTTCTGGCCAATTGGCGGAGATTGACTGACTGTTGGGGGAGCCTCAGAAACCGGTTCTGCTTCAACAGGTGTGACCGAGGCATCAATATCTGCTGCAGCAGAAAATTGTGATGCGAATGCATCAGAAGTAGCCACCTGCTGTTCAGGTGTTGGTTGAATAGATTCTGTTGTAGCAGGTGGTGCTTGTTCAATCATTGTAGATTCAACTGGGGGTTGCTCAGCCGGCTCTTTAGGAACTACATTCACAGGCTGGGGAGAAGTGATTGCAGGGGATGCAACCGGAGCCGCTGCAGGTGCCGGGGCAGGTGCAGGTGCTGGTGATTGAACCGGGGCGGGTGAAGGCGCTGGTGCAGGCGCTGAAACAGGGGCGGGTGCAGGCGCTGGTGATTGAATCGGAGCAGGTGCAGGCGCTGAAACAGGAGCGGGTGAAGGCGCTGAAACAGGGGCGGGTGCAGGCGCTGGTGATTGAACCGGTGTAGGTGAAGGCGCTGAAACAGGAGCGGGTGAAGGCGCTGGTGATTGAACCGGAGCAGGTGCAGGCGCTGTAGACGGAGCGGGTGCAGGCTGAGAAGCATGTGTAGGTGCCCCTAAACATGAAATCGGACTTACGGAGCCAGACTTTGTCTGTTCAATCACAACATGCAGTTCCTGACTTAATTGTAATAACGCTATTTTATTCATGTCAGATGCCGCTACCAACTCTGCATATTTTGAGACATAATGACTCAGTAGGGGTAATCCACCGATTAAATGACCGAGCCCAAACATTTTGAGAAGAGAGAAGATATCTGTTAATGATTCAAGCGCATTCATCTCATTTTCTGGAAAGCCTGGATGGACTCCGACATTTCCTTCTGAATCCTCGCCACCAAGGTAAACTCGTAGTGGGTCGCTTAGAGAGACTAAACCAAAAGGTCCTGTCAAAAGATAATAGATTTCACCACCCTCACATCCAAGTCTTTGTGCGGCCTCTTCAAAACCAAATTCGGGTTGCAGAACCAAATCAATCGCGATGGAGAAAAACTCTCCCATTCCAGTTATTTGGTCGGTTTGATTCAGATGCATGATAATGTCAGCTGAATCAGTTACACCGAAGTATGCAGCCGCCTCATCAACCGCAATCCCTTGAGGCATTGAGGCTCCTTCAACCTCAGTCCCACTTGGTGTATTCATTCGTAATTCTCTCCTGTTCGCGGTGAAGGTTGTGCGGTGCTACGCACCGCTCCCACCAACCATCTACCATGAAGTCTCCGCCGAAATAATTGCTAGAAAAGCAATTGAAATAAACTGAGAATTGACCCATGTATATGGAAATCCAATTACTTTGAGATTGATTCCAAATTGCTTGATTGATTCTTTCAATTTAAGCCCGCTTCATTGATTATGTATCGAGATTGTTTGGCATTCCAACCATTTGTTTGCAATCCACGCAGAATGTTTCTTTCGGATTCTCCTGCAGCGATGGAGTCACGAGCATCACCGAGTGACTTCTCGAAATTGGCTGAATCTCTCGGGGTGAAAAGGTCCTCCCATTTGCTGGGTGCCTTGGGCTTTTTCTTTGGCCTTTGTTGGGCTTCAACCTTTGGCTCACTACGGTTCTTTTTGGTAGACCTTGTCTTGACATTTTCAGGTTTTGGTGCACCTGAAACTTTGCGGACTTTACGAGAAGGTGCATCTGCAGGTGGCGCAGAATCTGAGCTTACTGTTCGCCGAGTCTTCTTCGCTTTAGGAGCAGGGCTTGCACGACCGGGAGGGCCTGTACGACTCGGAGGGCCAGCACGACTCGGAGGTCCGGCACGGCCCGGGGGACCCGGGGAACGACCCGGCGGGCTACTTGAGCCGCCTTGGCGACTCGGTCCACCGGCTCTAGGACTCGGTGTTGGTCCACCAGCACCACGACTTGGAGGGCCTGCCCGACCAGCCGGGCCACCTCTACTAGGTTGATTATCGCCTAGACCTGAAAAGTCCTGTCTTGCTGCGGGTGCTCTCCATCCTCCGCCAGACCTTGAAGCGAATATATCGTCATCGTCATCCTCTTCAAAATCATCATACATATCATCCTCATCATCATCCCAATCATCTCCTCCACGAATTATTCTGACGACAACCAAAGACAACACCACAAGAGCAATTAATGCTCCAACACCAATGCCAATCATCTTCAAAGGCAAAGAAGAAGATTCGGTTGAACCATACCACTCATCGTACCATTCACACGATTGATATTCCTCTGGAACTATCATTCCGGGACTTAAAGTTGGATTGTAAAAATCCTCCCATTTTGAGCATTCATCTACTGCGTTGCCATCAACACCCGTTGCCGCTGGACATCCTACTCCTAGAACGCCATCAATAACTCCCGGTGTAATGGGGCATTCATCGCCTTCAAAGCCTGTAAGATTGTCTCCAAATCCATCGCCATCATTGTCTTTCCATTGAGTTGGGTCATTGATGAAAGCATCAGCCCCATCCTCAACATCCCATCCCGCTCCAGGGTCAGACCAACCATCACCATCTGTATCTGGGCAACCCCACCGGTCACCGTTTGGGGAACCTGTTGAATTACCGGCAACATTTGTACAACTATCACCTTGGAAACCGTCTATTTCGTTACCAAATCCATCCAGATCCAAATCTCCCCACTGGGTAGACTCAAGAGGAAACATATCTACATCATCGAAGAAACCGTCACCATCAGAATCGACGTCATTACGTGGACAACCGACTTCATCTACTTCCGCACCATCGGTAGTGCCAGGGCATTCATCCAATGCATTGGAAACACCATCATTATCCTCATCCAATTGATATGTGGCGCATCCTGTTAAATTGTCAAAATACTCATCGATTTGAAGCGTGTCTGTATTTGGACATTCATCTGCAATATCAGGAACACCATCAGCATCTGTATCGAGTGTCAATTGGTCCTGACTACAACCGTTTTCATCAACCTCTGCAAGCGCCGTTGTATTAGCACATCGGTCTAGTGAATTTGAAACATTATCTCCATCGTCATCCTTTTGATTTTCAGAGCAACCTACCCACTGTCCTGATGTATCAACGACTTCACCAAATGTCGTGTTGCCACAAACATCGTCTTCATCAATAATTCCATCTCCATCAGCATCCTCTGCCGGAAGAGGACATCCGCGTCCACCTTCCCCATTTGCATACCCAAATTGTTGCGGGCAGAAGTCACCATTTGTGCGATTTGTGAAATCCCCGAATCCATCTCCATCGGAATCTCTCCACTGATCAGCATTAGAACTATTTGAATCGGCGTTACCTGTAGGATGTGCACTTTCAGTAGAGTCGGGGTTTGACCACCCATCACCGTCGTCATCTAGACACCCAAACCTATCAACGGTAGAATTACCAAAATCGACCGGGCAAGAGTCCGGTGTAGTACCTGTTGGATTATCACCAAAACCATCCAAGTCAGTATCGTTCCATTGACTTGGATCTTCGTTGAAAGCATCTTGCCTCCAAGAGAGCGGTGTTGAATTATCTCCATATCCATCACCATCTTTGTCATGCCATTGTTGAGAACAATTTGCAAGACTGCCACAGTCTTCACCTGAATTGCCATTTCCTCCTGGCCAATTATCAGCGCATCCATTTCGGCCATCAGAATCTATCGCGTTACATTGGCTCCGATTGTAAATCCATGTACTTTCTTGAGCGTTTTGAGCAACGTGAGGGTCTGACCAACCATCTCCGTCCGTATCTAAACATCCTCCGCGGTCATGCGCTGAAAATCCCTGGAATCCGGGGCACTGGTCGCCTGTCCAATCAATGTTGAACCAGTCAGGAGTGCCATCACCATCAACATCATGACCGTTGAATAATCGCAGAGATTCGTTGGCATATTGGAAATTATGATTATCTCCCCAACCATCATTATCCAAATCTTCCCACTGGTTCCCATTCAATGGGTAAATATCGGTTGAAGAACCGCCACAACAATCTGGACCATGGTTATCATAATGGCCATCGCCATCTGTATCTCTTTGTTGATGCCAATTGACTGGGTTTTGGTCAGAATCTGTGCTCCAACCATCTCCATCAGAATCTTCACAGCCTTTTCTGTCAACCCATGAGTTGCCTCTCGTATTCTGGCAAATATCAACTGCGTCTGCCCAGCCATCTAGGTCTTGGTCACTACAACCAAAGTATCCCCATCGACTTCCTCTATCAAGTAAATCAGTTCCACTGTTAATGCACCTGTCAGGCGTTGGCCCACCTGGGTTATCTCCATATCCATCCGCATCAGCATCATTCCATTGGCCACCGACAAATGGAACATCGTCCCAAGGTGACGGTACGAAATCTCGGTCCCAATCCCCATAAATCCGGTAACTCGTCAGACGATTGTTTGAGTTCAAATCGAAATGACACGCAACTACTCTGATTACACCTGCAGCATCTGTTTCCATATCAACACCGCAAATATCACCTGGTGCTGTGGCGGTGTACACGGGTTCAACCATTGAACCATGAATTATTGCTAATGTCATTCTCTCCACTCCCGGGCCACCATCATAGGCTATCCAAGGAATTCCTTCTCCGGTACTTCCAGCACTAAACAAATCGCTTGAAAAATAACCAATTAACAACGGCACACAATTGGCTGTACTCACGGTACATAGTTTTGCATCAAATGTCTGAGTTTGTTCGGTAAACAAGACTGTGTTTTGATTCAATATATGGGAATTCATACCGATAGTGGGAGTTAATGTTGTAGTCATCAATGATGTGATGTTGGTGCCATTTATTGACAACACTTCTGCCATTCCCGAACTATTTACGAGTGCAACTTGTACGGTTCCGTCAGTTCTACAAGCAACATCATTTTCACTTTGGTATCCCCAAATTGAGAGTGTTGAAACGTTGCCATTTTCCTCAATGTAACTGAGTATAGTCTGGTTTGAAGTTGTAACTGAACTAACTAGAACACCTGTTCCATTATCAAGTTGACAACCCGAACTATCCCCATATTGTTCGGAACCATTTGAATTTGAACCGATGATGTTCCAACTATCATCAATACTTGGCGATTGATGAGTGAGAGCGAATGCAGTTGATATTCCAGCGCCAAGTGAACTATTTGCTACAACAGTAGAAGTCAAGAAACCAGAATCAGTTTCTGCCCTTAACTCAACATCTGAGACTGTGGCATTTTGGTAAGATGTGGTGAAAATTAAACTCTGCTCATCATTAATTACCAAATCAATGTCCATCCGATTGTGAGTCGCAAGAGGATGCTGGGTTGTCAGAATTGTGTGACCTGCTTGCTCAACGAAATTATTGTTTTCATCGAGTACAATCGTTTTTCCAGACCGAGTGACCACCATTGATGCATTTAGTGAAAAGGAACTTTGTTCCCATTCATCAGCAGCATTTGTGACAGCATTTGGCCGTTCAAGGTGGAGGGATTGATTCATGACTGCTGATTTCAAAAATAAGTGGAACCTACCAGAATCATCCAAATTTAGGTCAACACCATCAATTTGCGCGCCACCCCCAATCTGAAGATCAGAATATTCACTATTTCGCTTTTCAATTTGAATAACGACCCCTGCGGAATTGCCAGCCATGTCCTTGTCAAGAGATGTAACAATAATCTCAAATTTGCCATCCCCATCAATGTCTCCTCCACCGTTTATTGTCCTACCGAGGTGTTGTCCACTCACCCCTTCCACGAGAACTGAGTTTACCCCACGACGAAGAAGTTGAGTATTGTCAGCAAAGAAGTACTCGACCTTCCCTGCTCCAACGCTGTTAATCCCTATTGAAGAAATGGCAATTTCTGAAAGACCGTCGTCATTAATATCACCAATCGTTGCCAGCGCGCTTCCAAGTGCTTGACTTGATTCTGTACCAATCAATTCCAAGGCAGGGTTGTCAGGAAGTCCATTTGCAGAGCCACGGAGAATTGTCACCTTACCTAGTGCCAAATTGTCATACAATGGCTCACCATAGGCAAAGTCATCAAACCCATCTTGATCAACATCCCCAATACCAACAACAGAGTAACCTAGCAATGTATTGGTTGTTGTAGTGGTCCAGTAATTGTCTATTGTCATGGTTCCGGCCTGTGAGCCTGTGTAGACTTCTACTCTACCGTTGCCAGTTAGGTCTGAAAACGAGCCGGCTGCACCTAAGGCAATATCATCAAAACCATCACCATTGATGTCTCCAATTCCAGCCATTGACCAACCTTGAATTACATTCGACCAATAACCACGAGTATACCAATCGTGGTCTGTGCCAGGTCCGGTTGGTGAGCCCAAATAAAGGTAGACTTTGCCTTCACCTCCCTGTTGAGTGAAACCAGTAGCAGCAATTAGAATATCTGCGTAACTATCGTTATTGATATCGCCAGCAGATACGACATTTCCACCGAATTTATCTCCGCCACCTTCACCTGTGTCTGACCAGTTTGCGGATGTATAATTACGATTACCTCCATAGAAGATGTAAGATGCTCCTGTTGCAAATCCAAAACTGTTTGTTGCACCAATAGCCCCAACCAGCAGGTCAGAACAGCCATCGCCATTTACATCGCCTGCGTTTGCTATGGCTGAACCAAACCTATCGCCTCCGGCTGCTCCTGTAAGATTGTAATCTGGGTTAGTTGAAATCCCCATGCCAGAGCCCCAAAAGATGTCGACTGCGCCGGTTTCAGAATTTGCAGCCGGTCGGCTGACAATCAAATCATCAGTACCGTCACAATCGAAGTCAAGGTCATTGATGGCTTGAGTTGCATATTCATCACTCACTGAGCCTGTGGTCAAAGTATCAATTGTTGGTGAAAGGCGACCGTTCTCTTGACCGGTTAAATCTCGTACAATGGTTAACTCAGAAGAATTAGAAGAACCGTACACATATTGGATATTTCCGGTTGAAGGGTCCTTGGCAAAGGACATCGCAGGTCCTAGGTCTTGTCCAGCAGTGAGAGATGTCAAAGTCCAGTTTCCGTCTTGGGCTAGTATCCCATGAATCATTTGGGTTGTGTCGAGATTTTTATAGAAAATATGCAGTGAATCATCTGAGTCAATGAAAGCCTCGTAATTGTTGCCAACCCTCGCCCCCACTAACAAGTCTTGATGAGTCCACCATGTACTGTATGATGACAAATGAAGCCCGTTATTGGAATCTAGCCAGAGCACATTTTCAGCACCTTCTGAATCAAGAAGTAGGGTAATTTTTGCGACTTGGGTTTCATTTTCAATTGTCCTCATGTTCCATAATCCACTCGCTCTTTGATATGCAACCCTAAGGAATCCGGACTCATTTGTATAAGCAATATGGATCAGTTCACGCTCATCGAGAATGATTGAACATTTTTTACCAAGTTCTTCATCTCCAGCCTCAATTTGAGTAAGTGTCGTGGCGCCCCCAAATTCGAGAGTAGCAATCCAAACACCCCCAGTGTCCTGATGTAAACATCCTCTAGCCCTGCCCCTATCATCTCTTGAGAGCTTTATTTCATCAAATGTAAGTGAGGTGTTTAAGGCAGTGGTTTGCCAAACATCCATCCCTCGTGTTGAGTCAACCACCCAATCTGTGGCATTGATAATCAAAGTATTACCAGCAAATTGCTCGCCACTGCCATTAGAAAATGAAGTGCTAGGTGCAATCACTTGGTTTTCATCTAGAGTTTCATCATTAGGAGAGAAAGAAACGATTGGAGTCATTACTGAAAGTAACATCAAAATTATCAATGCTGAAGGAAGCAACAACTCTCTGCTTGCTACTCGTTCGGCCCCCATGGGGCCGATGGAAACATCGTTCCTGTAAAAGGGTAGTCAATGAATGTGGAATCCATTAGACTAGTAAAACGAATAAGTTAGCAGCCACTAGGACAATCGTGGAACAAGATGTAACTCTGCTGGTAGCGGCAGGCGAAGTTGGCGAGGATTCCACATTAACAACAGCCTGTGATTTGGCCTCAATAGTGATTGCTGTTGACGGCGGTGTCCGGCATTTGAGACGCTTGAATATAGTGCCTGATATCATTGTTGGTGACCTAGATTCGGCAACTGAATCTGACATCGTTTGGGGGCGTGAAATTGGGGCTGAAATAATACGCATAGAAGAACAGGATTCAAGTGACCTTTCTAAGGCACTTAACCTCTGCACTGAGCGGCAATTTCACCAAATTCAAATCTCTGGAATAGATGGTGGAAGAATTGACCACCAACTTGGTAGTCTTGCTTCTATTTCTGATGCTCCAGCCAACCTGAATATCCAAGCAATTCTTGGGGATACAACATTGACTAGAATTAGCGCAAACCAAAATCATGAACGAAATTTTTCTGGCACATTTTCACTGTTCAGTTTTGGTCAATCTGTCGTCACCTTGACTGGCGCAGAATGGAATCTAGAAAATGAAAATGTGACCTTTTCAACTAAGGGACTTTCCAATCAATCCAAAGGCACCCTCCATATTGAGGTTCATTCTGGTGATTCACTTATTCTTCTCACGAACAATAAATGAGATTTGTTAACAACCAATCATCTCCAGATGGCTGAATCTTCCCATGGTAATCCGAGATAAAGACCAACCAATTCTAGAATAATAAAGTTCCAAATAAAATAAACGATGAAAGTGATAGTTAATACTGCCAAAGCCGTATTGATTATTCGTCTCCTGTCCTTCTTTGCTTGGTCAAGAGTACAGATTCCACGACTTCGGAAATGAATTACTAACCCGGCAGTCACCATACCGATTGCAAGAGTGTAAACAATTGGACGAGCAATACCATAGTACAAATCATTCGATAATTGGTCTGCTGCTACAATTGCTGATGAACCAGCAAAAAGAACCCAGACAATGCTGGGTAGACAACACATAGAGGCGGTAACGGCTCCTAGTCCGATGAATTTCCAAAGTGATTTCACTTCTGCAATGATGCCTTCATCGGGTGGAGAATCTTGAACCATCTCAATTATGTCCTCATCGGGTGTTGAATCTTGAACCATTTTTCAACCTCCTGACAATTAACCCATTTCTTCTGACAATTGATTGAAGGCGCCTATGTTGATTCAATCTTAGACTTCGGAATAAGGTACCCATTGACCAGAAACTTGGTCAAACCAATCAACAGCGCCATCAGGATGCTGTCGCCAGTGAACACCAGTAGGGTCCACGTAAGATGGCAAACCATCTGAGTCAGGTTCTAATTCCATTGCATTCACATCACCAAATGCCATTTCTTCATCACCTCTCCGGTTCCACATTGCTCCTCCAAACAATCCTAACAATATTGCCGCACCAAGACCAACCACCAGCACAACACCTTGGGCCGCCAATGTTGACTCACCAAAGAACGGTGTTGGCTCATATTCTTCTCCAAACGAACGTTCTGGCCACATATTTTCAGGCCCTGCCGCATCTAGTACCTCAGCAGATACTTCGCCAATCGGCGGTAAGCGAACTAGATTGAATGCCCCCCGAGTGGATTGTCCTTCTGGCGAAGTCACTGTGACCCTAACCTTACTGAAGCCGACTTGCCAAAGACGGCAGTCAAGAGTTGAAAAACCGGGCACAGAAACATCCTCACCACGAGGGTCAGTAATTTCCCACTCTACAGCCATAAGTGCCATTATAGTGCCAATTGATGGCTCAATAGCCACCGAACACGGTGAACCTACTTCGTCGTTATTCCCTGTCACATTAAGTGTGAATACGGGTGGAGGCAGTGAGTGAATTGTGAACTCTTTTGTTGTTGAGGTTGAGAATCCTAGGCTATTTTGATAGAACATCTCCAACTGATAATCCCGAGCAGGCCAAGTTGAGCAATCGATGTCTGAGAGATCACTGGGAACAAGCCACGGTGTACCACTTAGTGAGATTACACCAGTCGCACCATATAGGTCACCAATCTCATCTAGGAACACTCTCTCAATTACACAATCATCGCCTAAGAAAATTGTTGATGCCGCCTCTAAATCAAATCTTAAGTAAGGCGCAGTTAGACTTGCCATCAGTTCATATTCACCAAAATCTTCTGAGTAAACTATCATGTTAGACTCAGCATCCCAGACTTTCATTCTAACATAGAATGTACCATCTCCCCACGCCTGAACATCAGTAGAACCGAAATAAGGGGTTGTTCGGTTAAAGGTGAGATTGTCCCAGAAAGTTAGTGTCATCCCCGCATGCTCGACATCGATTTGAACTGCTGCCTCTGCATAGTGTGAAGTGGTGTTTAGAAGATAGACTACTCTGATGGTATCTCTATCACCATCATTGTCTAAATCTAGCCTGTCAGCTCTTGAACTATCTACCCCAATATGCGGTGGGTCTTGGCCTGAAACTGCTGTTGCGAAAAGAGGTGCTAACAGTACAAAAAGCGACAAATACGCAATTAACTGTTTACTCAAGAATATCACCTTCATCCTGTTTACGTAAAGCCGTGACAAACAAGAATGTCAAGACAAAAATGATTAGTGGAGGGAGGAATGTGAAAATTGAGGATGATGGATTCTCAGACATCAACGAAATGTGAGCGTTTATTGTACCATAGGAGTCACTGAATCCATCACTATTGGAATCTGGGCAACCCTGCAAATCAATGTACGAGGTGCCTGCCTCAATAGGGCAGTCATCTCTGAGGGTGCCCATCGAATTGTCACCATACCCATCACCATCTTGGTCAGACCATTGCAACCGGTTTTTGGGGAAGGCGTCTGCTTTTCCTTCTGGATTTGCTAACCAATTATCAGCAGGATCTGAGTATCCATCTCGGTCAATGTCGGGGCAACCCAAACGATCGATTAGAGAAACTCCAAGGCTAACTTCCTCAAATGGACAAGCATCTGGTTGGTGACCAAAACTGTTGTCTCCAAATCCATCTCCATCAGAATCTGCCCATTGACTAGGGTCATATGGGAAACGGTCTCCCATGTCACTATACCCATCATTGTCTGAATCTGTGCAACCATGACGGTCTTCCCTGCTTGTGCCGGGTGTTTCTTTGCAGCGGTCTGGAGTTGTTGCTCCTGTTGCTTGGTTATCACCGAAACCATCGCCATCAAAATCTTCCCACTGAGTTGGGTCATTGATGAAGGCATCTGCTTCACCAAATGGATTTGCTAGCCAACCAAGTTCTGGCTGGGCATCAGAAGAGCCGTCACCATCAGTGTCTGGACAACCCCATCGGTCAAGGTAAGATTTGCCAAAAGTTGCAACACAAGAGTCTGATTGCCAGGCTCCTAGTTCTTGGTTATCGCCAAACCCATCACCATCAACATCATGCCATTGAGTTATTTCATCAGGGAATGCGTCACCAAAGCCGGAAGGGTGTGCTAACCAATTGCCATCAGCATTTGAGTAGCCATCTCCATCTGAATCAGGGCAACCATATCGGTCGTGATGACTGCTTCCTATCCTATTGATACAAGAATCAGGTTCAGCACCTGAAAGATTGTCTCCGTATCCATCGCCGTCTAAATCAGCCCACTGAGTTGGCTCATGTGAAAAATTGTCAGCCTGCCAAGCCCCAGACGCTGTGTTATCCCCGTAACCATCGCCATCTGAATCAAGCCATTGAGTTGGATTGTCTGGGAATGCGTCTGGGTCTGTGCCAAGCGGATTATCGCCAAATCCATCCAAATCTCTGTCGGCCCATTGAGTAGGGTCATCTGGAAAAGCATCGGCGCAGTGGGTTTCATTGTTCAAGCACAAAACTGGGTCAAAAGTCCAGTTCATATCAGGATTTGACCAGCCATCACCATCGCTATCTAGGCAACCAAATCTGTCTTCTGTGGAATTACCCCATTCTGCGGGGCAAAAATCTGGCCGAGTTGCATTTTCAACATACTCTCCTAGCCCAGTTCCATCCCTCCAAGCACCCCAACTCATGTCGGCCCAATTATCACCGAAGGAATCTGAATCTGTGTCGTGCCATTGAGTATTATCTTGGAAAAATGCGTCGGCACCATCTGAAACATACCAAGGAGAATCGGACCAGAGTGAGGTTGGGTCTGGGTCCGACCAACCATCACCATCACTATCTGTGCAGCCGTTGCGGTCTTGGGTTGAATGGCCGTAGAAATCAGGGCAACCATCAGGATTCAAAGCCGGTGCCGGGTTGTCTCCAAAGTCATCACCATCTGAATCATGCCATTGAGTGCTATCTTGGAAAAATGCGTCTGCCCCTTGGGCAATAGTCCATCCTGAACTTGGGTCACTATACCCATCACCATCTGTATCTGGACAGCCATCTCTGTCGGATGTGGAATCACCAGGTATGGTATCACAATCATCGTTATTATCGGTGAAACCGTCGTCATCAGTATCACGATATCCGGTTTGAAGTTGCGGAGTCACATCGTAATCGAATTGACTAGAAAACCAGCCATCTGGCACTGCTTTGATACGGAAAAAATACCAGTCATGGGATGTTGCAGTTGCGGCAATGTTTCTAGTTCCATCATTTGCGAAATTTGTTGATGTCAATTCATTTCCAGAGGAATCGTAAATACCCATTTGGCCATCATAACCATCGAAGGTACCGTGACAACATGTGCTTACACTCAGACTCACTGAGTCACCAGTCCAGGCTTCTATTTTCCACCAATCGGTTGTATCACCATCGGCATTGACTGAACCACTGCTAGTTGAACCATCAGTAAGGGTTGCAGCAGTTGATATTGAATTGTCAGCAGATGATGTTGGAATTGGGATAAGTGTAAGGGCAATGAAAATCGCGATTACACGCAGCCCGGCTCGCATTGGATGCCTTAGGCATCCCTCATAGTGATAATCGCTTTGCAGGCTTGATGAAAGGGAAAATCACCAATTGTGAGTATGAATACCTCATTGTGAGTAAAAAATTGCATATTTTTCTGCATTTAAGTGATATGTATATTCCTCAACCACCCTTCTTCGGCCGTTTGCCACTAATTCTGGAATAAGTTCTGGGTTGTTGAGAAGTCCGTTGACTGTTTCAGCGAGAGAAGAAGGGTTACCAACTTCAAATAAGCCACCAACTGATTCATCCACCATTTCGGGTAGGGGACCATCATTCACAGTTGCACAAGGAGTACCAGATGCCATTGATTCCAATGGTATCAATCCTTGACCCTCATATAGCGAAGGATAGATGGTTAAATCAGCAGACCTGAATAACTGAGCCAAGTCTGAAAATGCCATTCCAGATTCTATCGTTACTGAATCCCGGATACCTAGTTTTTTTGCCTGCTTCAATAGGGTTTTTCGCATGTGACCACGGCCAACAATTACCAAATGTGCACCACTATTTTTTTCTAAAATTTCGGGCATCCCTCTTAGTAAAGTTCGGAAGCCTTTACGCCCTGCTAATCGGCCTACTGCTAACAATAATGGAGTCTTTGTATCAGCATCACCTCGGAGTGCAGCTTCATCTGGTTGACCATAACGACTGCGCATTTTTTCATGTGCTAATTGTGAATCTTCATCATCATGATTTTGCGGACGGAACATGTCAATATCAACACCCCATCGCACTACCTCAACGCGCCAATTTTTAGGCGGGTCATATCGCTGTTCAAAATCTAGTTTAGTAGCCTCCGAATTAGCAACGCAAACAGTTGAACCACGAACCGCGGCGCGCTCATATTTTGCATAATGTTTAGCCGACAATAAAATCGCTAAATCATTTGCATTCTTCCAAGTCGCTGACTCCCCAAGTTTTGCTGCCCGAAGCATCCCATCTCTCTCGCCAAGCCAAGAACCATGCAGAGTTGTTGTGACGTTACCAATTTCAGCCCGAACTTGGGCAAATTGTTTGGCGGTCCAGGAAATCATCGGCGCATGCACATGAACTGCATCCACTGGATCAACCTTGTGAAGTCGTAACAATTCCTTCAATGCGTGCCGACCATATGAACGGGTGAAAGCCATTGGGATTTTTGCCCATTTTACCATCAAAACATTCACGCCGTCGAGTTTAGGAATCAAAGATGGATTCTTTATCGCCTGAGAATCGCGGCGCGTTATCACCGTCACCTTGTGTCCTATTTTGGCTAGGGCACCTGATAGATGAAAGACGGTTGAACCCATCCCACCCCAACGGGGTGGATATTCGCCCGACAACATTGCCACGTGCAATTTCCCACCTCCAAATGCCAATTCAGGCATAACGGCCACTTAGGCTATGGTTTTCAAGCGCTTCCTTGATAGTTCATCCGATAGAGCCTTTCAAGAGAGATGGGTAAGTCGGCGATTTGGTGACAGAGATGTCTGATACACTCCCAGTACATGTGACAGTGGTTATACCGACCCGGAATGAAGAGGCTGCAATCGTTGATACGATTCGTTCGGTACCGTCTGATGGATGGTGTGAAAAACTAGATTTCTTAATCATTGACGGAAATTCATCTGATAAAACAAG
This sequence comes from uncultured Candidatus Poseidoniales archaeon, assembly GCA_964645485.1. GTDB lineage: Archaea > Thermoplasmatota > Poseidoniia > Poseidoniales > Thalassarchaeaceae > MGIIb-Q1. Next base: position 59,484 of record CAZXZO010000001.1, on the reverse strand, counting down.
AGAACTAGCGGAACAAGAAGGAGCACAGGTATATCTTGAGCCACGAAAAGGGTATGGTCGAGCATATCGAACAGGGTTCGCGATGGCCCCGGGAGAAATTATCGTAACAATGGATGCAGACTGCACCTATCCTGGAGAAGAAGTCCCTGGGTTAGTTAGAAAATTAGTTGAAGAAAAATTGGAATTTATCACCTGTGATCGTCTCAAGAGAGCCGAAGAAGGAAGTATGTCAGGTATGCATGGCTTTGGAAATTGGGCCTTGTCTTTCACCGCCCGCATGTTATTTTGGTATGGAATTCATGATTCCCAATCCGGTATGTGGGTATTTTACAAGCGTATCATGGATAATCCGAAAATGAGGCCAACAAATGATGGAATGCCACTTTCAGAAGAAATGAAAATCAATGCACGGCGCTGTTTTGGCAAGAAAAAGGCAATTGAAATTTCAGTGCCATATTATCCTCGAGTTGGAGACGCTGAAATCAACACATGGGCAGATGGAAGAAAGAATCTAATCTTCCTATATCTCAAGCGTTTCGGACTGAATCGAACTCGTTCGCCTTGGGGTCCAGAGGAATAACACAATAAAAATCGGTGTTGCTACCAACACCTCCTGTTACCATAGACACTCATAGGTTCAATTACTACACAGTAGTAATACGATTCCGGTAGTAGGATTTGACGGTTAGTACATCCAATTTTGGTGTTGTCTGCGAAGAGCCAATTAGAATTGGTTCAGGTGGTGGTTTTTGGGGTGACAGACCTCTTGCACCAATTGACCTTCTCAAGAGCGATGATTTAGATTACATGATGATTGATTACCTTGCTGAATTAACTCTCTCAATTATGGCCAAACAGAAAAGCCGTGACCCGAATGCAGGGTGGGCAACAGACCTTGAAACATGGCTTTCTGCAGGTGGAATAGATGCACTGAGGAAAAAATCAGTGAAGTTGGTTACAAATGGTGGTGGTGCAAATCCCGAATCTTGTGCGAAAATGGTCCTCAAACAAGCAGCCAGAATAGGTTGGCACGACTGTAGGGTTGCGGTCATTTTAGGAGATGATATCCTACCTAGACTTGATTATCTACTAAAAAATGGAGAACAATTAACTCATTTTGAAAGTGGAGAAACACTCCCCAGAAATGGCTCTGAGATGATGTCAGCAAATGCCTATCTTGGCGCTGGGCCAATAGCATCTGCACTTGAAATCGGTGCGGATATCATCATTACAGGACGAGTTGCAGATGCTAGCCTTCTAGTCGGCTGTATGTTACATTCTGCAGGCTGGGCATCAAATGCATTCAAACTTGGGCTAACTCGAGAATCTCCGGTCGTAGATTGGGCTCCCTCACACATCACAAATCCGATCGATATTCTTGCACAATGGACCACTGCAGGCCATTTGATAGAATGTGGGGCGCAAGTTTGTGGAGGGAATTATTCTAATTGGACTGAGGTGCAAAACCTTGCAACTCTCACCTTACCGATTGCTGAAATTTATGCAAATGGTGATGTGAAAATTACTCGAGGTGAAGGCGGAGGTGGCATGGTGAACAGAAATATTGTTGCTGAACAATTGATTTATGAAATCGGGAATCCTGAATCATATATCACCCCTGATGTTGTAGTTGATATGCGGAATATTACTATTGAAGATGAATCTGAGGATGTAGTTGTAGTCAGAGGTGCTGTAGGTAAAACTGAACCGAGCTCTCTGAAAGTCAGCGCCGCTATAGAGGGTGGTTGGTTTGCTTCCTCCAGCCTTCTTGTCAGTGGACCCGATGCAATGGCCAGAGCGACCGCTTGTGATACCGCTTTGAGAACTAGGCTTGCTGACTTAGAAGAATTGGAAATTCACACCGAATTCATCGGTGGCGGAGTTAGTCTACCCGACAATGTCCGCCAGAGAATGTCACCAAAACTTAACCCACCTGAAATCTTACTTCGGTGGGCAGCCACAAGTCCTATTCGTCAAAATATAACAGAATTCACAAGAGAAATTGCTCCGCTTGTACTAACTGGTCCAGCGGGAGTTGGCGGATATGGAGCACGTCCAAAACCGCGCCGTCAACTACAATTTTGGCCAACTCTAATCTCAAGAAAATCTGTTGAATCTATGGTGAAAGTTGAAATTCTTACTCATATTCATATCAATGAAGAAAGTGAACGGTTCCATTTTATTCGCAAGCGCACAAGAGGCTTCATCTCTCGCTTACAAGATGAACTTGAAGAGCGAGAGTGGACACACCCAATTACCAAGAAACTCGGGTGGGAAAAAACCGATCCAATAATTGAATTAACTAATTTAACTGAAAAAGAGGTGGAAACTTGAGTGAAGTTGTTTGGATACCACTATCAGATTTAGCACATGGTAGGTCAGGTGATAAAGGAGATTCGTTCAATATTGGACTAATTGCTCACCAAAAAAAGTGGCTCGAAATCTTAGAGGATGCTCTAACCCCAAAACTCCTAGAAGAGTGGTATGGCGATTCGGTCACCGGTCAAATATCGGTTTGGCCTATGCCTGGTATAGGTGCAGTGAATTGCTTGTTAAGGGAAGGATTAGGTGGGGGCGCTACAACTTCCTTGAGACTCGATTCACAAGGGAAAATATGGGGTCAATCTGTGCTAAGAATGCGAATTCCGGTGAATAAAACTCAAGCATTTAATCTAGGTGTGCCGCTAAATAATCAATCAGAAAATCAATGGGACATGTCCCATCTCATCTAACATTGTTGTAATCAAAACTTAGTCAAGTTCAACCATCGAAGGAATATCATCATCTGATATTCCTTCAGAATCTACCTCTTCAGTAAAGTCAAGAGGTTTTACATTGCCTGATACAGCGATTGTATCTTCTTCATCAAATGGTGACTCATCATCTTCATCACCAAATCCACCAACACCCCACGATTCAATCATCTGTAAGTCGGCAGCAAGGCGGCGTTTACGAGCAAATGTGAAGAATACGCCGCCGACAATTGCAAGTCCAAGAAGACCAAGAATAATTGCAATTGTACTATCCATTATGACATCAAAGAATGATGATTGTTGAGATGCTCCTTCAACTCTAATAGTAGAAGAAAGACGATTTGATAATTGAGGTTCAGCACTGGGTCCATCACGGCAAACTACCTCGATATTCACCCATCCATCACGGCCAGGTGTGATTTTCACTTGGCCTGTCCAAGTGCTGTCACTAGCAACGTCATCAGAATTTGTACCATCATCAGAAAGTGAAAATTCGGTCTCAATTCCACCTTGAGATGCCCAACCTACGCATTCCCATGTTGTCATATCAGCATCAAGTACGATAGCCCTGGTTGTAATTACTGATTCAACTCCAGCAGTCAATGTGCCCGGTTCAACTAACAAATCATCCAAGACCGGCCACGAATCTTCAACAGTAATGTTGACGAAAGCCCATGTTGAAGAACCTCGACTATCTTTGACTTGGAGTGAAACCAGATGTAATCCCGGAGCCAATGTCTGGTTGCCCATTTCAGTCTCATTCAACAACACAGCAGATGAACCCTGACCAAGGTACCAGCGATAGAGAATTATGTCCTCATCCGCATCCCATGATTCGTTAGCATTGAGCATTATGTTTGCACCAGGAGAAATTGTTTCTCCTTCTTGAGGTGAGGAAATAATTGCCACAGGTGGAGATGCTAAAACCTTCAAAGAACGCGTCTCATTCCTACTCTTCCCAGTTTCATCTGTAACAGTGTAGGTTAGGATGTGATCACCCGAGGGAACATATCTTGAGTACCAGAAATTTGGATTAACCGCATCAAGTATAGGCTCACTAAACAGGTTAGAAGTGACTGAAAAAGTAAAGTTATCACCATCGGGGTCCCAAGATTGTTGAGGGTCAAAAAGTACAACTTCGTTGCTCACAACTTCAATCCCATCGTCTGGCGAACTGAGGACTAGAATCGGGGCGCTTGTTGAAACTTCAAGAGTAATAGAATCGGTTACTGGGGGGTTTACCCCATCTGAGACTGTGAGAGTGACTACATTAGTGCCACTAGGTAATCTAGCCTCTACCTGCCAATCACCGCCAAATGGTTCACTAAGCAAATCACTAGTCCACACAGGTGTTACTGTATCGGGCATAGAAGGGTTGCCTGGGTTACACAACCAACCAGTTGACATTTCGGGAAATGCTTCTGAGCAAGGAGCATCCCAATCGCCTGAACCATAGGCTGAAAATTGAACTAAGTCGGCTGACTCAATACTATCAGTTGGAGTTGGTAATTCAATGTGGGCTAGCGGAGGAGAGTTGAGTACCTCAACCTCAACTTCAAATGGTGCTGACCACTGATTGATATGGTATGAATCATCATCAGAGAGTCGTAGGCTAATGGTGTGTGAACCTTGGCTAAGATACCCGTTCCAAATTAGTGGGTTTGACATTGATGTATTCAAGTCACCATCAATATCGGAATGCCACCATGCAGAAATTGTATCACCCTCAGGGTCAAACGATGCTGAGCCATCTAGTGTTATGACTGACTGAGACAAATTAGAATCTCGGTTGACTGTGAAAGATGGATGAGGATATTCATTTTGAACTTCGACTGAGATGTTGTAATACACAGTCGGATTTAGTCCGTCAGAGAATGCCATCGTGTATGTGAATTGCCTGTTTGTAGCCAACTCAAATGTCCTATTCCATTCAAGGGGATAGGTGGCTGAAACTTGAATTCCAGCCTGCTCATAGTCTGCCCATTCACCAGTCTGAATAAAGTCACCCTCGGCGTCAGTTGTATCACTTGCGTTAACATGGAGATTTTCTGTGAAATTGAGACGTAGTACCCCGTCCCAGTCAAGAGGGGGTGTCGTCTGGACAATGACTGAGGGTGGCAGATTAACAAACTCAATTGTGCGAGTTTCACTAGCACAGTTACCTTGGTCGTCACATACCTCTAGAGTGATTTGGTGAACACCATCTGTAAGCGTACACTGACCTTGGATATCGGGCCCGTTAACCAACAAGTCGCCGGGTACAACTCCGTTACCAAAACCACCGCAGAATGAAGGTGCATCGCCATCAATGTCACTTATCCATTGGAAAGTGATTGGGTCATTATCCAAATCCCATGAGTTACTAGCGTTAAACCAGATTTCCGCGCCTGAACTGGTTACTGTTCCATTCAAAGGCTCGTCCCAAAGAATTAGTGGGGCTTGGTTGACTAGGGTAATGGTGCACAAGTGCATCATCAAATCTTGATTGAGTGCATCTGGACCAGTAGTTCCTTGCGTATTATCATACCAACATTCTGTTGAGAAATCTGTCACTGCAGATGCGCCCGTTAATGTATGCCTTTGGCCAACAAACGGCCCGAGAATTTTGTTTCCACCGTACGGAACTGTTGTTGAGAAATCAGTTTCAAATTGTGAAAAAGATGCGTTAACAATTGCATTTGGTAATCCATGACTAAACTGATTAACGACCCACAAATCAACAAACCACATTTCGTCAAAGGTTACACTCGGTGCCAATGTGGGAATCGTCACTTGACTTGAAATTGCGCGGACATAACTCTGCCCAGTAATTGAGAAAGGCACACTACCCTGAATGTAATCAGTTAGATTTAGGTCGCTTCCAGCAACCGTCACGCTGCCTGAACACCCTGAAACATCCAAGCCCCATGTGTTCAATTTTGGTAGATTTGATAGCGATAAACAGTTATTCCCTACTAAAGTGCTGTTTCCTATCTTAGAATCAAGAGTTCTTCCACTCCATTGGATTCCTGAATGATTCCCATATAGATTGATTCCTTCGAGTCTAGCATCTGCGTCATCAATCAGTATGACTGGTGCGGTTGCCGATAAATTTGCATGGATTTCAGCGCCATCAAAATCAACCCAACCATCCCAATTCATATTCGAATCGTCGATAACAATCGCTGACTGTCCTTGGGCTACATTCGGGTCATTGACCTCCAAATCTACAAACTGAATGTCAACTGAATCTTGAACTCTAAGTGCCCCCCAATTATCGTCAATTGATTTACATTGAGCGCATTGTACATTGGTTCCAGCAAACATACCATATTGATTACTTTCAACAAAAACCATGCCTGCACCATTCTGGGCACTAGGAGCGGAATAGCCATTATGTCTAGATTCAAAATTCTGCAACGCAAGCCTATTGGAATTACTCACCCGTAATCCAGAAAAGCCATTATTTTGTGATAAAATGTTGGAAACAGAGGGGAATGCATCCTGAACAAGTAGACCTTCATTCCCGTTATCTTCTGTGACCCAATCTGAACCACTAACATCCCCCTTAGACACAAAAATACCAACTCCCGGAGACTCTGAAACAGTCAGATTTTGTATTGATGGACCACCATTACTACTACTTCGCATGAAGAAACCTGCACGCTCATTTGTACCCCCTATGAGGGCACCAGAGCGAGTTATCGAGGTGTTTATGAAACTCGTAGCTGGGTCTGTCATGTACAATTTTATCCCGTTGATGGTATTATCATGGATGTTCACATCTTCGAACCAGCCACCACTTGTGTTGAGGAAAACTGTTCCATATGCCAAGCCAGGAGATGATGAGTTTGGTCCACCTGTACCAAACACTTCCAAATTATGGAAACGCCCCATCATGTAGGTTGAATAGTTGGAACGGTCAGATTTGGTCATCATTATTGCAGAGTATTGTGAATCCCCTACAACTACGTCTCTGAAAACTGGCCGGGTAATTAGGCTGTCAGTTGCATGAAGAATGTAAATTCCATTATCACATTTTGAGATCGATACGTCTTCAATCAGGGGCAATGAGTCTTCAACAAAAATTGCGGCTGAAATATTCATTGTTGCCCCACCAACATCTGTGATATTCACTCCCCGAATGACACCACCACTATTTCCCCAGTAGGAAATTGCCCGAGTGATTTGATTTGTGAAATTTACATCTTCAACAAATGGTGCTGAACTCGCACCGATAGATAGCCCAATTCCATAACGCCAATTAGTCATGCTTCCATGCACATCTTGACCACCACCTGCGAAGGTGGTTCTTCGAATAATCGGATTCGCACCGTCAAACAAATCAATAGCAACTAAGTCAACATTATTGAATAAAACATCTTCAATAACTGGGTCGCTGTTGAATATTGTAATTCCAAATTGTGCGTCATTGAAGGTAACGTTTCGCAGAGAAGAACCTCTATTTCGGCTTGACGAATTAAATTGAAATCCATCGTGCCAAGTGAATCCTGATTGAACTTGGATGGTAATTGGGTCAGCCGCGGTACCATCTGCTACTACTTTGCCATCAACATAAATTCTAACGCCTGGCCCCATTTGCAGAGTTGTTCCAGCAAAAATGCGCAATTCATCACCGGCAGCAACAGTGAAATCATTGTTGATATCCATGGTCCCTGACCAGATAATTAGTGCCTTAGAGGAAGTTGGTAGAGATTCCTCTTCGGATGATAAGTTTTGATGTTCCTCAACTGGTAATATAGATACAACTGATGAGAAGGCTAACACCAAAGTGAACAGGAGAGCAGTTCTCATACCTCCGGCCATACTATAACCACGCCAACCACACCATGTTTGATGATTCCCCTCTTGTGTATTAAGAGAAAGTCAGATAAATTTGTGGCCTGTTGACCCTTTTCTTGGATTATTTCTCAATCAACTTCAACTACTGTGAAGGGAATTCCACGCTCTTCTGCCATCTCAATTACAATTCTAGTCCACTTACTTGTGCTTGAAGGAAAAGCGATGAGTTCTGTTGCTGCATCAAGGAGGCGATGGGTAAGAGATGTAGGTGCTTCATCGCGACCCGAATCCTGCAATCCCTTTCTTGGAGAACCCCATTCCTCACTGAAAGCGGCGTGCGGGACATTGTTGTTCTCAGCCCAACGCTCGGCTAGGTAATCTACTCCGCTAGCACCACCGGTGATTACTAAATCGGGATGTGCTTCCTTCTCGGTCCAATCTTCAATCGCTTGTTCCACCACAGAAAAATCATAAAATCTACTTGAACCAACAATAACGAGATTGATTATTCTCCCATCTTCATTCAAATCCTTTCCACCGAGCCGGCCTATGATATCAGTCCCTGATTCTCCCATCATTTAGACGAATACAGGTGTGAGATGATAAACCCATGCATGGAACAATGTGGTTTAGAGCAATAATTAGTTCTCAAACCGCACCTTCTACAAACAGATGAGGTTATGATGGGGTGGTCAGTCGGCGGCAAACATGGAGACGGCTTTCATCCTCCTAAAAACCGAGCCAGCCCGCGAAAGAGAGGTATATTCAGCCCTTCTTGAGGTTAGTGAAGTTGTTGAAACTCACGCTCTTTACGGCGAATATGATTTGCTGGCGATTATCAAATGTGAAACATCCAAAAATTTGACTTCTATTCTAATGAAGCAACTACGCCAAATAGACGGTGTACGTGAGACTGAGACTCTAATCGCGGTGGATTACTGAGGTGAAATGATGGCTGTTGGATTTGTTTTAATTGTTACAAAAGCAGGATTTGAAAGGGATGTTCGCGTAGCCCTTGACAGCATTGAACTCGTCACCGGACGCTGGGGTGTTTTCGGTGAGTTTGACATTATCACAAAAGTTGAAGCCGATGATGATGCTGACCTAACGCGCTGTATAGTTGAAAAAATTAGAACCATTGAAGGGATTACCGAAACACGTACCCTGATTGGCGCTGAAATCTAAAATTAATAGACAGATTAGTCATGAAGATGGCTATGGATTCTCTCAGCAAGAGCCTTGCCGATACCAGGAACCTTCTGCAGCGCTTTGACGGATGCCTCATCAATTCCCTTGCGACCACCGAAATGTCGTAGCAACGCTTGCAATTTCTTCGCCCCCAAGCCTTCAACCACTTCTAGTGGGTCTTTTAGGGTGGATTTTGCTCGCCTTTTTCTGTGAAATTTATTGACAAACCGATGTGCTTCATCACGAGCAAAAACGAGGAGTCTGCCTCTTCTATCAAGAACTAATGGATCTTTGTTTGGCCGGTATAATGTCTCTTCCTTTTTGGCCAATGCCCCAAGTGGAATCCGGTCTTGTAACCCATGTTCCTCAAGCAAGCCTGAAATGGTGGAAAGATGAGTTTCTCCCCCGTCTAGTAAGAGAAGGTCTGGCCATTCATCTTGGCGTTTAAGCCACCGCTCTACTACCTCTCTCATCATCCTCAAGTCATCAAAAACTTCCTGTTTCACCTTGTATGTCCGGTAATCCTTCTTGTTTGGGCGCCCATTTCGTAGAGTTATGCACGCACCTACTTTCTCATTACCTTGGAGTTGAGCCATATCAAAACAAACTACTGTGTCAAGAGATTCGACCTCCAAATAAGTTGCACATTCACTGGCTGATTGTTTCTCAAGGTTTCCTGACGAACGCTTGTCAAATGACCTTTGGGCTTGCATATCTGCATTTTGGTCTGCTAATGCTCTGAGAGTTGCTAATTCACCACGGATTGGAACTCTAATTTCAATCGCACCCTCCCGACGTTCTTTCAACCAATCTTCTAATTGCTGACCGATTGGAGTTGGGGTCAGGATTTTTGCTGGAGGACGTCGCGATTGATAATGTTCAGATAAGATGAGACTAACTGATTCTGAAATATCTCCTCTATGTAATAGTGGATAGTGAGTTTTTCCTGAAACTATCCCTTGTTTTGCATGCAGAAATACTACTGCGCCAATGTCGCCACGGCTACCAAATCCAATGGCGTCAACATCTTGGTAAAACCTGCTTGAAACCACTTTTTGGGAAAGTGTTCTCTGTACTGATGAAATTATATCGCGGCTTCTTGCCGCTTCTTCAAATTGCAATTGTTCACTTGCTAAATCCATCTCTGTTTGTAAGGCGCTGAGAAGCGACTCAGCATTGCCTTCCATGACTTGAGTAACTGCTTCAACTTGTTGTTGATATCCTGTTGCATCGATGCAAGGGGCCGAACACAATCCTATATGCATCGCTAGACAACCTTGGGGAAGCAAAGTCGGGCAATCCCTCACCCCAAATTGCTGTCTTAAAAGTTGGATTACCCGTTTGGCAGCACCCGCATCTGGAAATGGTCCCCACAGCCTTGCATTTTTCGGCGGGTGCCGAGTATAAATTATTCGAGGTACCTCTTCATCGGTGATAGCAATAAACGGATACGATTTGTCATCAGTCATCAAAGAATTATATTTTGGTTTATGGCTACGAATAAGTTCCCGCTCCAATGTTAACGCTTCGCGGGGATTTGGCGTCACAATGCAATCTATGTTGTCAGCCTCTTGTACTAATTTAGGAATCATATCACGATCTGGATTAGTTGAAAAATAAGATTTCACTCGTTCTTTCAATACTGTTGCCTTTCCAACATAGAGGACTATCCCATCTTCACGTTTGAAGAGATAAACACCCGGCTTTGAGGGCAGATGCAACTTGGATGCATCCACTGACATTAGACAATCGGGGAAGGTGAAGGGCAATGAACCCACGCCTTACCTCGCAATTCATGCTCACCGAAGCGCAGACCAGACTTCTGCGGCTTCTGTCTACATTTCAAGACACTTTAGAGGATGCTTGGGATGTGCCACGCGAACTCTCTTTGCCAGGTTTAGCCGACAGGTTAGGGGTTGTACGCTCAGCACTGAATCCACCTATTTCTTCACTAGAAAAGGAAGGTTTGGTGCACACTCGAAAAACCCATGTGATTGGTGGGGGACACCGCAAACGAACAGTGGTTCATATTACTGAAAAGGGCAGAAAAATTGTAGCAAAATTAGAACCCGAACATGAGACTGATACATCTGGGGAAATCCATGGTCAAATACCGCCGCTAACAGATATTCACGGCAGAGAAGACTTGCTTCATGCTTTGATTAATGAATTAGAAAATGGGGCCACAATACAAGTTGTGGGTCTTCCAGGAATTGGTAAAACTTCACTGCTCAGGGTGGTAGCAGAAAGTGCCCTTTCGGATGGCTGGAATGTAAACTGGATAACAATGCAATCATTCCATGATGTTGGTAAGTTTTCATCTGAGTTATTAGATATTGAAAATGGTCCAAAAGATGTCGCGGCAGCGTTTTCTGCAGTCTCTGATACTTCTAAGAAAACTCTGTTTGTAGTCGATGAATTACAAGCAGTGCATGAGCGTCACAAAGCCGATGTAATGGCTTTGATTGAGATGTTAGCAAAGAGTGATGATGTCACTATCGCAATAGGATGTAGAGCCCCCTCTCCAATTTCTGTTGAGAGTGAATTCAAAGTGGATGAAATCTCAGTTGATGATGCTAGAAAGTTACTTCCTGAAGACTTAGATGATACTACTGCTCAACAAGTGATTAGTGGTCTTGGTGGCCATCCATTAGCACTGAAACTATGGCAACCAGGCCATTCTCTTCCAGAAGCGGATGACCGAATTCAAGAATTTATTCGCACTGATGTAGTGGAAAAACTTCCTTCCGAAGAAATCACAACTTTAGATGAATTGGCCGCCTCACCTCTACCAATTTTGGCTGACCAAATGGCCAACGATGAAGGAGTTGAACCTCTAGACGAGGCGGCTTTGTTACGCTGGAGTGGAGAATCGCTTGAACTCCAACACCTAGTAAGGAATGTTCGTCGAACAATGTGGAATGAGAAGGAAGCGAGGGATATTCATTCTCTGGCTGCGAAATATTGGGCGGAAAGAATTGAGCCAGAGGCGAGATTACATGAGGCATATCATCGAGTTCAAGCAGCAAATTCAGAATCTGCAGAAGAGGTTTCTAACTCTCTAGAAAACGGGATTCAAGATATCCTAACAATTGATTCCGCTGCCGCGGCTGCAATCATTTCAGACGCCATCCGCATACTTCCAAGCGCACACCGTTTACGCCTCTTATCGGCAAAAGTTGCAATCGAAAGAGGCGAGGGTGAAATCGCTGAAAAAGAACTGAGCAGATGTGATAAAGACCTTCAAAAGGATGCACAGTGGGGATTACTGAGTGCTCGAACCAAGAGATTGCGAGGAGAATTTGATGAAGCAAGTAAAGCAGAAGAATTAATCCTCAAAGAAGCAGACCCAACTCTTGGGGCAAAAATTCGGCTAAATCGTTTAATCCTTGGACTAGAAGATAGACTACCTGGAACAAGTGACGAAAAAACCCGTGATTCTGTTGAACTTGAGATTTCAAAGGTTGATGTATCTTCTTTGACAGCAAACAATCGAAAAGCAGCTTTAGTCACTATTGCTTCTATTCGTCATGCATTATCCTTGGAAGCAGGAAATCCAGAAGTGGCAGCAAAAATTCGAACTGATTTAGCCACTACCTCAAGCCCGGATGACCCCGTGATAGAGGAAATGTCTGCCCGTGCAGCCCTAGTCTTTGGGGGTGACCCAACCCGTGTGATGAGCCTTATTTCACGAACAAGCAATCCACTTAGAAGATGTGCACTGGGGCTCTTATTGGTAAACCATGCTCACCAACAAAAGGACCCTGATATTGGAGAAATTTTAGCAGGTGTTGAACACCCACCCGATATGGGTACAACCACAGCAAGGCGGCTATCTGCCCAGCACTGGTATTGGCGCGGTTTGGTTGATTCTAGACAGCGGGTAAAATTCTGGCAAGAAGCCTTGCACCGATTTGGCATGGCAGAATGTGCAAGTGCGTACATCCAATTACAACACAAATTACACGATGCTATGCGTCTTATTTGAAGAAAGGTAATTTTCTTTTTATTCACCAATTATCATCGTTTAAATCAAGTCCAGCGGTCCAGTCAATGTCTGTCCCACTTTCTGCCCCCATACTCACCGGGGAAACACCTAGTAATTCTCTTTCAACCTCGTAGGTATTTGACTTGACTGAACGAATCTGAATTAGTTTCTCTTGTTTGGCTGCGCGCTTTTCCTTTTTACGTCTTGAACGCCAGTAGAATAACAGGAAAATTATTGCTAAGAGACCAATCAAATATGATAACAATTCTTGAATCAAGAAACCGTAACCTACTGTGAATTGCAGTGAGATTTCGTCACTTTGCTCAAGATCACAATCATTGGCATTTTCACCGACACAAAGTGGTACCCGATACAAAATATGCTGCCGGTCACCATCAACGGTGCTCTGCTCATCCCTGCCTAATGATGATGTGAATTCCAACTCCAAGCCTTTAGGCATGGTTAACTCAAAAACCAAAGCCGGGCGGATATCCATATCTCGGTCATTGTTCAAATTCCCATCCATATTTGAATCAGTTCCACTATCAATATCCTTCACCATGTACATGGGTGATATTTGTTCAACTACAGGCTCAGGTGGTAATGTGACAACCCCATCTGATTCTGCAGCATTTCTAATATTGAATACATCTAACATTCCACCCATCAATGATGGTACCACCCCATGTGCTGAGGATGTGCTGACAGATATTGAGCCATCAAGATATTTCGCTCTGATAATGGTTTTATCTAATTGTAGAATGAATTTTAGTGGTTTATCGTCATCAATAATTCCATTATACGGCCTTTCCATTCTGTCAACTGAGGCTGAAACACGTAGATTGGAAAGGTCAACAGTCAGTAGATCATCTGAGTGTTGCATAGTAGAAATTTCATCATTAATCATATCACTCAGTGAATTTGCAAATGCTTGTAAACCATCATTTGAGAGTTCAAGATGATGAACTTCATCTCCTAAGGGTACTTCGATTGTTTTACCCAGTAATCCATTGATTCCACCTTCGTGTTCATCTCCATATGCGATTATGTGACGGATTGAATCTGCTGGCATAGTTTTGATATCCACGCCTGTATCTTCAATCAGAACTTGTGGAATTTCAATCCTATACAACTCAATTGATATTTGACCTTCGACGGCAAATTCAATTTCTTGGCTCCATTCATGAATCTCGAATTCAGGCAGATTTAGAGAGGTGTGTATCTTGATACAAGAGCGCCAATCTGATTGACAAATTAAATCTGGACTTGAATCACTACATGCTGCAGAAACATCACAAATTGGTCTACTCCAACGACGATGATAGGGGTTTGGTGCAGTTATTGCCAACGGAGTTTCCTCACCTCTTGCACTAGATGCTGTAAGAGTGATTGAATGCGGGTCACCATCATCAGAGGCAATCCAATCAGGAAGTAATATTGTGACTTCTAATTGGGTAGGTGGTAACCAATCGGGGATACTATCGGAAATGAAAGATGTATCTAACTGATGTTGGTACACTAGTACTGAGAGTAATGCTGAAACATCATCTTGGGTTATTGATGTTACATTTTCTAATCCATCCTGTCTTGAAATTAATTCTGTGAGTTTCTCTAAAGGGTCTGCCGGAAATGGTTCACTTGCCGTGACCAAAGTTACCGGGAAGGTGCCATCCATAGCACTACCTCCACTAAGACAATGAGTTACCGGTGCCGATTCTGCACAAGTAACACTTGGTGTATGAGTGAAATTCAAGCCTCTAGAAGCATCGGGTTCTTTCCAAGTTACAGGCTTCATTCCAATTTCAATTTCAGAAGCACTGTAAACCGCTGCCTCGACATCTTCCAATGGAATCATGTTGGAGAATTCATCTAAATCTAGTAACCCATATTCATGGGCCATCCGAATACCATCACTGGTAATCCAAGGTAATTCTATATTACCATCACCAAGAGAAAAACCCCAATCGTCTAATATTGATTTAGGTAGGTAATGTATGTCCATTTCAGCACTTACTCTACTATTGATTGAATCTCTTAGGTCTACTTCAGCATGAATAGAGATTCCATGGTCCACATTCTCGTCAATAGATACTGCATTGGTCGTACCATCGCGCAAGATACTGGTAATTGAGGCATTTATCAGAGTATTTGTATTCCCTTGCATACCTAGCCCATCGGTAACCCAAGAACCAGAGTTGTACTGGATATTTCCTTGCTGATGTGGGACTAAACTACCACCGCCACCAACCGATAAGAATGAAGCGTAATCTGGTGGAATTAACTCAAATGTGGAACGATGCCCCGCTCTTGACACTAAAGTGAAGTTGGAGGTTATTTCTGCGCCCATAGTAAGTAATCCTCGGAAGCCCCTCTCTACATCGAGTTGTGAGCCCGTAACCCCTAGAATATCTGATCCAACTTGGATTTGTGCTACTGACTGTAAACACAGAGGCGGATTAAACGCATTATTTGCTAATCCTAAAACTTCGTCAATTGAATCCTCATTCATATCATCCGTGCAGGCTATATTCTGTCCTTCAATTGTCACCTGATTAACGATTTGGCTCTCTACTTGAGCAGAACCGCCATAGGTTTCGTTCACTAAACCCTCTACCGTGGATGAAAATTCGTTGAGGATGAGTTGTCGCACCTGTAAACCTGAATTTGTTGTGTAGCCGAGATAATTTCGAATATAATCTACTGGTGCGCCGCTGCTATTTTCATCAAAACTACCACCTAATTCCATGTCCTCAAGACCAATTAAGGAACGATTAAACTCATGCATTTCCCACTCAAGAGTCATGGTAATTGTTGTGGTATTGTGCATCTCAAATTTATAATTAGAACGCACCCATTCGTTAGACTGAGTTAAATCATGAGCAAAATTGTAATCATCACAAATTCCAGTTCCGTTATTCCAAGTTTGACAATAGGTATTAGTTACTTCAGGAGTACCTGGTGGAGGCTCCCCAAGCACAGGAAATGATGAAAGTAATGGCACTATCAAAAGTGCAAGTATTGTTTGCTTTCGTGATTTGTTAACCAACTCCATAGAACCCGACCCCCTCACCTACAATTACTTAGTCAGTCTCTATTCATTTAATTTGGTTCCCCCATCACGGGTTAAGTGAAGGAGGGTATTTGAGGGTGTCAAGCCAAAACAAAAAACCAACACCACATTCCAAATTATTGAAAAATTTGGATGAATTCCTCTATGAAAATAATGGAGATAAAGAATTACTAAATTCTGTACCATCAAAATGGGAAAAACACGGTGACCTACTTCTACTTCCAACTGATTCGTTTAGGGGTTGGGAGAACTTTGCCTGTGAGGGACTTTGGAGAATTGTTGTTAATTCCCTAGGTGGAAAAAGACTAGGAAAAAAGGGTGAAGTTTCTGGTTCCAAGCGCCGACCAGATGTGGAACTACTCTTGGGTGATGAGGGATGGGTTAGCCACAAAGAACATGGAATAGAATACTCATTTGATGTCACAAAATCAATGTTTTCCGCTGGAAATTTGCCTGAAAGAGGTAGGATGGGTGAATTTGATTGCAAGGGTGAAACTATCCTCGATTTGTATGCTGGAATTGGATACTACACTCTACCTTTGCTAGTGCGGTCTGGGGCCGCACATATACACGCTTGCGAATGGTCAGAAGATGCTGTCTTCGCATTGAAACATAATTTAGTCGCAAATGGAGTAAATGAATTCTGCACTGTTCATGCTGGTGATAATCAAATTTCACTAAATGTTGGAGGCAGTGCGGAATCTGTAATCGGCACTTGTGACCGAGTAATTCTTGGCCTGCTACCATCATCAGAAGATGGTTGGAGTCTCGCACTTTCTGCTCTAAAAGGAGAAGGTGGAATCCTTCACCTACATGGAAATGCACCTAGCGGAAATGAGATTGAATGGGCTGAAAAAATTGCATCAAAATTAGCAAGCATGAGTGGTCGCAAAGCCACTGTGAATAATCTAGTCAAGGTGAAGTGGTATGCACCACACATTCGCCATTGTGTTGTTGATGTCAAAATCAGTTGATGGCTTCTACAATCACAAATTTAGGCAAGCGTTAGGCTCATGGCGTAGCCATGACTCCGGCAATATATGGGTGAGCCATTGGATGCCATTATAGTCGGCTCACCGCCAACCAATGTACCACAATTTGAGCATGATGAAGCGAGCCGAGAAAAAAAGCAGTTGAATCTCGCTGTTGGTGCTACTGCAATTGTCATTGTGATATTCATGGTTCTTGCATCAGTTTGGGGCACTGTCTCAAAAATTGGTGGAGGATATGGTGCAGATGGGCAATGGGAGTGGTGGGAGGTTCCACTCGAGCAAAGACACACTATGGGTTTGAACGTGACAGGTGAACGCTCAGTACTTCCCGAAGCAGGGCCTTACAACTGGACTGGTCCAAGTGAGTTCTTTGTCGAAGTTGAGTTACCCGCGTCTGAACAAGATGGAGGCTACCCCGGACCTGCATTGATGCATGTAGCCTTGTGGATGCCTGTTGTCGAAAATGGGACAAAAGTACCGGTTATTGCCACCGTGCATCCATACTATGATTTTGGTGGCGAAGGTTTACCCGGAGCCGGAGACGATTCAAATCCAAATACAGTGCCAGATGGCGGTGTTGGGGCTTGGGTGTTAGATCAATTTGTTCCATATGGATTCGCTCTAGCGCAAATATCCACTTTTGGCACAGGTAAATCAACCCACTGCCAAGATGTAAAAGGACTTGGTGAACAAATTGGAATTCAAGCCGCTGTCCAATGGTTAGGCGAGCAAGAATGGAGTAATGGAAATGTTGGATTAATGGGTAAATCATACGCTGGTACCACCAACTGGGAAGCAGCACAAAATCCATCAGAACATCTCAAGACAATTGTTCCAATTTCAGGCTCGATTGGTGTCCAACAGATGTTCTACCGCAACGGTAGTAGCGAGGCCCGCGCCATGCTTTACGACGTGCTATACGAAGGTGCAACTACTGATGCAACCGAAGACGATATGCGAATGTGTAGCGACGATATCATAGGCCCAATTTCACCTTTCACTACTTGGGCAGGTGCTGGGTTAGGTGGAGATGAATGGAACGATTATTGGGATGAGCGTTACCATCTACAAGATGTTCTAGACAACTATCAAGGCAGTGTTTACCTTGTTTGGGGATTCCAAGATTGGAATGTAGACCCATACCACGCATTCCCCACATTCAATAGGCTCAATGATGCTGGAATACATACTCGCGCAATTGTCGGTCAATGGGCCCATAACTATCCTGACCAACCAGATAGGCACGATGATCTGGGTAGTGGGTATGGAGCCGAAGGATTCCCAAATATGAGTCGTATGGACTGGGCAATAGAGTTGTACAATTGGTTCAGTTATTATCTGAAAGGTATTGGTGAGGAACCCGGAGCAATTGCTCAAGTTCAAACCAACGATGGCCATTGGCATGTCGAAGAAAAATGGCCTCCTGAGGATTCCCAGTGGGAGTTAATCTCTCTAGATACTGCTGAAACCACAGGCAATTGGGTGTCATCCAACATCGAGGCTTCATTTATTGTTCCGAGTTTTGAAGAAGATGTAGTAATCTCTGGATTACCAACCCTTCATCTTTCAGTTCAAAGCCCTCTCATCCCCTGTAATGGTGGACAGGTCTTCGCGACGATGTATGATGACGAAACCGGATTGAGGCTAGGACACGCGACTATGGATTTGCGATACCGTGATGGCGGTTATGAGGCGAATGCGGTTCTTCCCGGTCAGAATTATCTGATGTTGATGGAATTTAATCCAATGGATGTATATTTACCAGCAGGGCACGCGATTCGAGTGACATTGACTGAATCAGGCGAAGATTACCTGCCTTCTCCATGTGCAGTATCTGGAATCGGTGTATCACTTGATGATAGTAGTGTACTCGGCCTACCAATTATTGACAGACCTGAAGGAGATTCTCATTGGTTTGTAGTTCCACAACTAGAAAGTGGAGAATAATTGTAGTTCACTCCTCAGAGTCAGAGGACCCATATTTCTTGAACCACAGTGTATCAAGATCATCCTCTTTGGTTTCAATTGTATTTCTCAATATTACACCATGGTGAGCCTGCAATCTTCTCCTCCTCATTGCTTCATTTACTGTTATCTCAAATTTACGCAAATCGGCAATATTCGTTATTTCATCTAACTCCCTATCGTATCTCTCAAATGTACGATGTCGGTAATACCATATTCCAAAATATATTGGAATCAAGCCTATTGGAATAATTAATTCAGAACTAAGGGCAGAAAGTAACCAAGATAATGAAAACTCAGTACCATCACTACGATAATCAGTGACAAAACCTGCACCAGATACATAGAACCATCCAGTATTACCCCCATACATTGTAAATGGAGTCGCACTTTCATTGAATGTATCACTACCTCGTTCTAATTCAATTTGGTCTGACCAACCATCATTATCATCATCATCATCAAGTACATCGGGAATCGTATCCCAATCGAAATCTGGTGGAACATCATTGGCGTCAAAAATATCGTACTTCTTTAGGGCAGTAGATGAAGCTAATTCTAAATCATTGGTAATGCCATCTCCATCTATATCATCGTCAAGTGTATCAGGAATTCCATCTCCATCCGTATCGTAACAACCATTCATATAACGGTAAGAAAAACCCACTGTATTAGGGCAATCATCGGATATATTGAGTCCAGGTTGGTCTGCATAACCATCACCGTCTGAATCAGACCATGCTTCGGAATTATTTGGATAAGCATCATCTTCATCGTTGTAACCATCGCCATCTGAATCATCCTGAGCATCAACAATTGGTGATGTTAAAAGGAGGAAGGAAAGAAAAATGCAGAACCACGCTGCAACTCTGTTCATGGATTTTCGAATCCGCCTTTTCTTATGAATCAATAAGGGCTGACGTTTATTGTTGACATTTATATACATTAGATTTTATCCCAAAAATATGCAGAAGAAATTGGTTGTTGGCGCAGTTGCCACTTGCCTACTTGCTCTTGCATGGTTTGGTGGAATATTTGATGAAGCTAGGGATGAGCCAACACTAGAACCGTTTCCTGAATTTTCAACCATTGCGGATGATGGATTAACCTATTCAAATAGCGATTATGCTGATGCACCATACATCGTAATTTTTTCAGCTGAATGGTGTGAATCCCCCTGTCATTCAACAATGCATGCAATTAATTCAACTTTGAACGGGCCTCCAATTATTGTGTTAAGTACAGACCCTGCTGATAACCCTCAAGGGATTAGCCTAGCAGAATGGCATGATAGATCAAATTCATATGATGACGATGGTGATGATTTAGGCCAAACTTTAGATTTCCCGTTTGCTAAGGGAATAGAACTAGCCGAGGAGGTAGAAATTAGTTCTAGACCATCGGTTGTCTTCGTCAACTCGGACGGAGGAATCGTGGAAATTCACAAAGGTGGACTATCTGACAGTGGAGAAATAACCTCGTATTGGGAATCTGCTGGCGGTACCATTTGAAATTTGCTTGGGACACTGCTTGAAATTTGCTTGCAGCACCGTTTGAAATTTGCTGGTGGCACCGTTTGATATGAGTAAGAGGCATCTGCCTTTTGCGATTAGTAATTGTAAATACCATCCCATATTTCATCCAAACGTGCTAATGCTTCATCTGGCTCAAGTACAGTAATTTTCTGCTCGGAAGTTATTGAATTTCCGCTACCACTTTCTCCAATTTCCAAATTCGCCAACCCTAATTCAAATAACTTGTTGAGTGCATCATCGACCTCAAAATCCACATTCACACCGTGTTTTGCCAACCAAAGTTCTATTCGACTATCAAGTGAATTAATTGTATGTTTTTTACCACTATCCAACAGCAGGAATGAGTAAGCAAGCAGAGCCTCCTTGACCTCTTGTTCTTCTGAAAAATCGATTACCATATTGATGACTGCTTGATTATTTGCTTGACCTTTGAAATAAAGGTCTTTAGAAACTTGTGAGAGATATGCCTCTTTAGTTTTCATATATTTAGTCCAAGACTTGAGAATATAGGTTGCTAAAGCTGACAAGATTCCGCCAATGAGGGCCAGAGATGTTTCCCCTGAACCATAACCAAACAGCAGAGGACCGAACTTCATCCCCAAAGTGGCTAACCCACCAACCAAAGGCGCTAATATTTTCATTTGGTCTATTCTTCTCATTTTTGGTGAAGTGTTGGGAAAAATTACTTCCAAGTCGAGTTTCGGAATAGTCTTGAATAATTTCAAGTGCAACCCTTTCGCCTCAACACCTGGATAATTTCGTAACGTTTTGTTCTCCGTGAACCACCCTTTCTCATGAAACTGCATTACCTGGATAACCCGTTCATACACCTCCAAATCAACCTCAATTGGTTTTTTTCTCAATACCAATTTCTCGAAAAGTGAGGGGCCCCTTGAAATTTTGATTGTCTTCTCTCCTAATTTGTAAGTTTCTAAAAAATTGAATTCTTCAAACCTGACATCTAGGCTAATTGGGAACACATCTTCACCATCTAATGCTACTTGCATCTCTTCATCTGTAATTTCTAACCAATTGCCATCAGTTAGAGCATCTCTGAATCGGCTCATGAATTCAGTAGGGTCAAATTTTTCAGGTGCTTCATCTGTTGAATCAGGGTCAAATTCTGAGTAAATGCGTTTTAGAGATTCTTGAGTGGAGTGCATTCTATGATGCCAAAGTGCCTCCAATAATTCTGAAATTTTTGCTATTTTTTCTGAATTATCGCCGCTTTCAGCCAATATTAGCGACTTAATTTCAGCCCGACTAATCGGGATGAAATGCTGAGTCGGGCTGACATTTACCATGAGGAACGATTCTCCAACACTAGACATAACCTTTGAATTAACCGGCTTAATTCTTGGTTAAAGAGAGGAATGAAATACAAGATGAATAAACAAAAATCAGTGGTCTGGTAGAATGCGTGTTTTAGCTTTCGAAGATTCTTATGATATTTTGGATTTATTAATTGCTGGAGATGTTGATTCTAGCGAACTCAAATTTCAACAAAATTGGACCTCTGAAGATGCTGTGACAATCATCAAGGAATTTGCACCGGATGTATTACTTCTGGACTATTTCATGCCACCATTCAAAGGATTAGAAGTTCTCAATATGCTCAATGAGGCGGTCAGCGAAGGGAAATTGAAACGACCCAATCAAATCATAGGAATTAGTTCGGCAGACTTCGCTAACCGAGAAATGCTCAAGGCAGGGGCTGACCAAGCGATTTTGAAGTTCAACCTTACAAACCTCAATATTTGGGTTAAAAAAAAGTGAATTGAGAATTAATTACCGGGATACCAATCTTCTTGACCAGGCTCCCTAAACCACCATTCGCCGTTATCATCACGCCACCACTCGACATTATCGTCATCGACATAGTAATCTTCATCTTTTTCTTCTTCGGAATCAACATCAACTCCTTGCTCTCGAAGAATATCTTTCTTGACTTCTGATGCTGTATCCTCCACATTATGGAACACACGACCTGCTACGGGGTCTTGTGACTCCATTTGGCGGTGGTCACCTGACGCTACTGCTTCATCGCTATCTTTGTAGAATTCTTCTGCCATTTCACGTTTGTAATCATCATACTCGTCTGAACCCCAAGACCCTTGGAAAGAATCACTTGAAGAGCGCATTAACTCATCTAGGTTAACTGGGCCACCTAATTCTAAATCTGGCGCATCAGGCATATTTCCCTCATCATAGAATTCGTCAGAATCAGCCAATAATTTTGGAAATGTTCTACCATCAGGATGGACTGTCTCAATATCTTCAACCAATAAGTCATGCTCTTCCTCATCTAGGTTCTCTTGGTCGTACTCACGTCTAACAATCTTCACGATCTTGTTCAACTCTCTCCCTAAAGTGTCCTCAGATGTATTGGCAGCGGTTTTCTCAATATGGCGGCTTAATCGGTCATATGGTGTGCCTGTCAGTCCACCAATGAACCCGCCAAGTCCCTTCTTCTTGCGTGCCATGCTCTCGCCTGTGATGCTGATGCAGTGCCAATCCTGTTAAGGATTCACCGCCGGAGCGTGTCTATGGTGGATGGTTGGCTAGTCTCGGCGATGTCAGCGTACAACGCAGATTCACTTGCCAATAAAGAGGGATATCGCGGCCTAGTTATGATGCCTGGCGTTACACTTGAGCAGATTCTACATTGGTCATTAGAATCACTACCTGATGAAATCCTAATTGGATTGGATGCTAATAATGCCCGACCTCATCATCGAGAAGTTGAGGAATTATTTGAGGGAGATGACCATGAAATTGGGTTATTTGCTGGAGAAGGTTATATCTTGGGTGATGCTACAATCGTAAATCGAGGTGACTCGTTCTCTGTCCACCATGTTCCTGAAGAATGGACCGACGGCATTTTTTCAGAAAGCCGAGGTCCAAGGGGTGGGCGATTTGTACATTGGTTACATACCCATCCCAACGCAGTTGCTGTACCATCAAAGCAAGATGCTGAAGCGGCTCAGTACACTCTTGGAGTTGACATGATTTTGGGGATTGAATTCTCACCTTCTGGACCCTTCGGGTGGTATGATGATACTGATGGGGTGCGCAGAAAGTTGCAACCTGAACAGGTCGCTCCTGTGCGCCAAAAACGCGGTTGGGGTAGATGGAAAAATTCACCAGAAAAACCAGTCTTGGGAGTTGCTCCAACAGGGCACAGTATTCACGGATTAGAATTGATTTCTTTTCATCGGTCAGGAAATGCCATCAATGTGATTTTCGTTGATGAAGAAGGTTACCCATATGGCTGGGAAAATTTCTGAATTTAGGGAATAAAAATTCTTAATTTGATGAATAAACCCTGATTCTGGCGAATAATTTCTTAATTTGCGAAATAAAATTTCTTAATTTGATGAATAAACCCTGATTCTGACGAATAATTTCTGAATTTAGGGTAAATTTCTGATAGCCAACTTGGCTGGATGAAAAATTCACGATTTGAAGATTTTTTCCAACTCAACCGTTTGAAATATTCCAACTTCAGGAACTAAAAAGAAAATTTTCTACTTCAAGATTTGAATATTCTTTCTCGGTAATAAGCCAGTTCGGCCACCGATTCACGAATATCGTCCAAAGCGCGGTGGCCGCCCGCCTTCGGCATTGCCGGAATCTCTGGATTCCATCTTTTTGCCAACTCCTTAACAGTCGAAACATCAATGCTACGATAATGAAAATGTGCATGCAACTCAGGCATATAGCGGCGCAAGAAGCGCCGGTCCTGAGAAATCGTATTTCCGCACAGTGGTGAAGACCCAGAATTGGTGTATTCGCGCACGAACTCTAGAGTAAGTCTCTCGGCCTCGGCATCGTTTATCTCACTCTCCAAAACCTTCTCGACCAGCCCACTTTGAGTGTGGTGGGTGGTGTTCCACTCGTCCATTCTTGCCAATCTTTCGGGTGATTGGTGAATCGCTAGGCAAGGCCCTTCCGCGATGACGTTTAACTCGGAATCTGTGATGATTGTTGCAATCTCAATTAGACGATTCTCATCTGGGTCTAACCCAGTGAATTCACAGTCAATCCATACCAAGTTGTCGCTTGCCATCACTTTTGGTCCGTGCCGCCCATTCAAGAGACTTGGCTTTTGTGAACGCAGGCACAGGTTGTTAGGTAGAAGTCAGTGGCGCGAGCCATGCAGGAACGGGAGGTAGGGTTTCTCGAACTTCTCAAAGGCAATCCTGTCTATCGTCGTTTGTGGATTGGTCTCTCAATCTCTATGCTAGGGGAATGGTTCAACACCGTTGCACTGTTCGTCCTAATCTACACCCTAACTGGGTCGGAGCTGGGCATTGGTCTACTATTTGTTATCAGGATGTTCTCGCTGGCTCTTCCTCAAATATTCACTGGAATGTTGGCCGACCGATTCAGTCGGAAGTGGCTGATGATTTGGGCCAATCTTCTGTCGGCTGTAGCCGTCTTGTTGCTGTTACTAGTTGATGATGCCAGCGAGGTTTGGCTTGTCTATGTCATCTCTAGTGTTCTGATGATTCTTCACGCAGTGTTCATTCCCGCAGAAAATGCTTCGATTCCAAACATCACAGAAGATAACGAGTTGTTGACAGCAAATGCGCTGAACAGCGGAACGTGGAGTGCTGCATTGTGTTTAGGTGCGAGTGTTGGCGGATTTGTCGTTGCAGCCTATGGGGTTGAAGTTGCCTTCGTGGTAAATGCAATATCATTCTTGGTTGCTGCGTTTATGTACAGCACAATCGATATTCCACAGGAGGCTTATGTTGCAAAACCGGGAGGGATTTGGGCCAATACAGCAGGCACAATCACCGATGGGTTTCGAATCATTTTCAGTACACCCCCAGTTCGAAGAATCATCACCGCTAAGGCGCTATGGAGCGTGTTTGGTGGCGGGCTTGTCTACATGCTAGTCCTTGTTGGAGATGATATGGGGGTTGGCAGTATTGCCGCAGGAATTGGCATTCTGTTTGCTGCTCGAGGACTTGGAACAGGATTGGGCCCCATTCTTGCACGCTACGCTTTCACAGATCGTAGCCGCTGGCCGTTCTTCCTTGGCTGGCTAGTGAGTGCCTGTGGGCTGGCATATATGGCCATAGGTTGGCTTGAATGGTCACCATGGGTTGCCGCCCTTGTCACCATAGGACATGCGGCGAGTGGAGCAAACTGGGTACTGTCGACTGTTCTGTTACAAGAGCGAAGTGAGGATGCTTGGAGGGGCCGGGTATTTAGCACGGATTTCCTGCTGATGACTCTCCTAAACGGATTCTCAACATTAGCAGCAAGCCTACTCCTAGAATATACAAACATGACACTGCGTGAAGGAATCCAGATTTTTGCCATCCTACAAGTCCTGTCAGGTGTATGTTGGGTAATCATAGTTGGACCGGGTGAGAAAAAATTTCTGGCCTTGAAAAATGAAGAAAAAACAGAAAATCTCTCGCTATGAAAAATGAAGAAAAACAGAAAAACCTCTCACCTTGAAAAATGAAGAAAAAACAGAAAAACCTCTCACCTTGAAAAATCATAAAAAACAGAAAAATCTCTCGCTATGAAAAATGAAGAAAAAACAGAAAATCTCTCCCTATGAAAAATGGTTTAATAAAAAAAACAACAAAAAATTGAGTTGAATGACATGAATCCTACAAGAATTGCAACTGATGTTTTTTCACAATGGGCAGAACAAGGCCGGGATATAGGTATGGAAAAGGGCCATTCAGCCTCAGTTTCAGAGATGCTAGAATCAGCAATTCCGAATCTGCCACAGCCGTTTTCAGCGATAGACATCGGCTGTGGAAACGGCTGGGTCGTCCGCAAACTCACAAAACTCGGAGCCAGCCAAGCAGAGGGTGTTGATGGAGCACAGCAAATGGTCTCAAACGCGCGTAGAATTGACCCACAAGGAAATTATCACCTTGCTAAGTTACCCGAATGGACACCCGTAAATCGGTTTGACTTGGTGCACACTATGGAATTCCTTTACTACCTGAAAAACCCCCAAGAAATGCTAACCAAAATCCATGATGAGTGGCTTGAGGATGGCGGGTGGCTCGTTGCTGGTGTTGACCATTATCTTGAGCATGAGGCAAGCCTAGAATGGCCTGGCCAACTCGATGTTCACATGACTACAATGAGCATTGATGAGTGGAAAATTGCGCTCCAAAATGCCGGATTTCAGAACATAAGAATCTGGCAAGCCGCAACCTCTGAAAAGTTTCCAGGCACCCTTGCATTCCTTGGCCAGCGTGCGTTGGATTCAAGAAGTGTCCGCGGTGCGGCCGAGCCATGACGGACCTTGTGGACCAGAGTGACGCGCGCGGCATGGCAATGAGCCCAAGTTTGCCCGAAGGATGCAAGAATTATCTCATTGATATTGATGGAACTGTTTGTGAGGACATACCTAACGAAGAGCCCTGGAGAATGGCAGACGCCGAGGTTTTTGATGGCGTAGTTGAAGTAATTAATGGATGGTTTGACGAAGGCCACATCATCACTTTTTTCACCAGCCGGACGGACGAGCATGCAGAGGTAAGTGAGGCATGGTTAGACAAAAACGGATTCAAGTATCACGGAGTTTTGTACAACAAACCAAGAGGCGGAAACTACCACTGGGTCGACAATCACACTGTGAGAGCAACTCGCTTCACCTCCAAATTTACTGAGTTTGTCAAGAGATGGGCTGAAGTTGAAGTCTTTGACGACTAAGTGGGGCTGCCTCCGTAGGGTGGCTGCCGCCCCCCTTACAATCCCCCCGTGCCGCTTTTACATTGATTTCAACTAACGCGACGGATTTTCTTTCTATTTTATCCTCAGCGTCTACGCTTCGGATTTCCATTCAATAGAAGATTTGGTGAAGGGAACAAGCCCCTCCACAAAATCAATTTTATATCGATCTCATTTTGATAATATCACGAAAAACCCTGCTTCGATTATTGGCCCTTCGGGTGGATTTGAGTGGCTAAGGATTTATTTCGCCTTTCCGGATTCAACATTCATAATTTATTGAATTAAGAAAATCTTGCCCCAATTATTGGCCTTTTGGTTAGATTTGAGTTAGGGCGAATTTTGAATCATAAGTACCAATATTAATTTTTCAGCAATATTACCAAACGTTGTAAAGTCCAACAAGGATTACAATCGGTCCAACGCTCATCAAGATGTCTCTAATCAGTAGTTTTAGAGCAACCTTTGATTGCTGACGAATACCTCTTTGAATTTGGTCATCCATTTTGTTGGAAAGGTCGTTCGCCTTATCTCGGACAACACCAAATGCCGCATCAGCGAGTTCGCGACCCTTATCCCCAGCAACACCACCGGCACCAAGTAAAGTTCCTAAAATTGATTTTTTAGATTCACCAATCGCAGACTGATTGTCCTCTAGCCCACCATCCTCTGGTTTTTTCCCTTTAAGACTCAAGCCACCAATGTATCCTAGAGCACCACGTGCATGTGATATGCCTTGGGCCGTAAGTTTCACAACAACTCTATTTCGCTCTGATACCGAGCGGATTAATCGGCGAGTGCGTGTAACTCTCAGAAAATCTCCAAACAACCACAATCCTCCAGCTATCAATAATGCATAAATTGCTTCTGTAGGAGTTTCATTCCAGCCTTCCCAACCAATAGGGTCAAACAATGTTCGTGCATAAAGTGCTAATATAAATGGTAAGAAAATTGCCAATACCTCATTGAATACAATGACCCATAATCCCTTAATTTTTAATGAATTAATTGCCTGAAAAAGAATTTTACGGTCAGGTGAAAACTTTGAGACTAAGTCAATCAAGGGTGGAAGCACCAAAATTAGCCTCAAAAAAAGAGGCAGAACAAGCATGTAGAGATAGGCTTCGTAAGGCGAGGCCGGCGGCAATGAAGGGATGAAAATCACCTCTGCCATATGGGCCCACAAGACTTCATCTGCCATCAAGTCTGCGCCCGAAGGCTCATGTGTGAAATCCGCCTGTGCAGTAATTGATGGCATTCAATCACGACTTGTCAGATTGGCTCGGTATCTCAATTGATGACGCATGGCTTGAAGAAAATATCCGCTGGAAGGACTTTGGAACTGGCGTACGCCTAGGTAAACTTGCCAGAGAAGGTGATTGCTCACTAGTGTTATACGACGCAGATGCAGAAGTTGAGGTGGAGGCGTTTATGCCCCACATGCACCCAGGTGGAGAGGCTTACCTAGTTCTGCGTGGCGAGGTGTACGACGAGTCGGGCACGTACCCAAAGGGCAGCCTAGTATGGATGGACCCCGAAACTACCCACAACCCCAAAACCCGCGAAAAAACCCTAATTCTCGTGCTTTGGCCAAATGGAGTCAAAATTATTTAAGACTAGATAAAAGAACATAAATCAGTTTTAGTATAACTATATAACTCATCGAAAATACCCAAAATATATGAATAAAAAAAATACTAAGGTAATAGCAACTTTCGTATTGCTAATACTATTATCACCATTAATTTCAATGTCATCTGCAGAGAGTTATTCAGATAGCTCAACTCACCATTGGCAGAATGACTGTGGGCCGACAATCTCTGCACAAAATTCTTGGGATTCAACTGGGAATTGGCATGATGGTCAATGGCTAACCGCCGATCACCCTCTCAACTATACAAAAATAGAAATTGTTAATAATAAACTTATGAGATTTCAAAACCCATCGTCCTCAACTATTACTCCAGACGAAATTAAACATATTTTCTTATGTGAAGGGGGAATAACTTTGCGATTGGGTAGTGGTTCTTCTGTAATTGAGTGGGATTTTGTTGCAACCTCAACCACCCTTGGTCCCCTGAGCTTAGGAGATGGACCGGGCCCAGATCAAGGAGTGGATTCATGGTGGATTGAAGGCATTACCCAATATCAGGATGAAGTTTCCTATGGAACTTTATTTTTTCCAAGAAATCCTCAAGACAATTTTCGAGCCTTGATTGAAGTTGAAAATCGTGTTCAAATTCAACTTCTTGAATCAAACTCAGGAGATGTGAATGTAATTGTATATGATGCATGTAAAACCACATCAGCATGCGAAATTGCAGGCACCACCCCCTATACTGCACCATCTGCATTTGAAGATTGGTATTATTCACCGATGGCTCTGAATACAAATCTCTCGCTAAATGTGTTCAAATTATTAAGAGTTCATGTGGTTGACTTAGGGACTCAAACTACGTCAAACCAAAATCCTGTCGGCACGGCCATGATTGAAAGTATACTCGCGAGTACTAGTTTATGGTATCGTCACCAGTTAGGAATCACAGTTGAATGGACGAGATATACATCATATCAAGATATACTCTCAACCCAACCTTATTCTATAATTGATTCAATTAATGGATTTACAAAGACTAATTATGGATTTAGAGGCGCAATTTGTGAGGACGATAATTATCCTGCCCAATTAACTCAAACCTTGCATAGTTTTGAAACTGATATCATTGAACACTATGGTCTTATTTATGATGAACTAACCGAAGACGTTGACCTAGTTATGTTCATTTCGGGGGATAATCTTGTGAAAAATAGTGCCGGCAACAATCTCCAAGGCTGTTCAACTCCCGCACTTCGAGCTAATGGTGTCTTAGTAAATGAACAACATCCAAGTTTTCGTCAAGTCAATGGCCGATTTATTTTCGTCCAAACATCAAGAACTGGAAATTCCCCGAGTTGGTCACAATCTTATCCAATATTTGAGAGTGCAATCACATTATCACATGAAATCGGCCATTCCCTAGGTGGCCCGGGTCACCCATATTCACGGTTTGGTTTTCCGTTCAGCAGTATTATAACGAACTCTATTACCTTAGGTTATTGTTACAATCCAATCAACTGCCTGCCTCGAGATATCATGGAAAAATCTAATCCAATAGGGGCGTTCAATCCTGTGTATTTTTTCCCTTCATGGCAAAGTAAAATCAATGATGGGCCGACACAGAACAACGCATTCATCACTGGCACCCATTGGTTAAACTACACCCGAATTGAATTAAATCCGATTTTCAAAGCTACCCAATGGATGCCGGGTGGCTATTACATTGAAAATTGGTGGGTAAATATTCAAAGACAAGACCCAAATCCCACCAGTGTGAACTATTTACCATATGGCCTATTATCAATTAGAGGATTAAACGAGGTGGACCATTTGCCGAATCAATTGGTAACAATCAACAGCCATATGCTAGGGTTTTCTGCCCCTATATCCGTTTGGTCTAGAGATACAAGCCAATCTTGCAGTTGGGATTCTATTAGTTGTAATGAACTGTGGAATTACATCAATTCGAATTGGCCGACTTACGAAGATTCCACTGACACTCTAGGTTGCCAATCACCTTCATCAACTCAATCATACTGTATTGGTTCTTTTGTCATCCAACATCGCAAGATAACTGACGAAAAATACGGACCTGTTGTAAACGGTGTATCTTATGTTGGGTCTTACGAATTAAACTCAATGACCCCAGAGCCTGAACTGTATTTTGTTATGTCAGGTCATACCGGAACCTACCCCGATAATCAATATATTTTTCACAATTCTGCGACCCCATGCAATCTCGGTAACTTCCAGTTAATGTGCCAAACACCTTCAGATTGGAGTATCTTGGAGTAACTCAATAATAATAAATGAAGGCGGGGGGATGTTGATGAACGACAAGGGGTTATCACTGCCACAAAC
Source organism: uncultured Candidatus Poseidoniales archaeon (assembly GCA_964645485.1). Taxonomy (GTDB): domain Archaea; phylum Thermoplasmatota; class Poseidoniia; order Poseidoniales; family Thalassarchaeaceae; genus MGIIb-Q1. The sequence goes on along the minus strand of CAZXZO010000001.1, from coordinate 28,539 downwards.
CAAATATTTTAGTAAATTTGTTTTGTTGATTACCATAGTGATGTTATTGTTGAATTCAGCATCAAACCTTGTTCTTCAAAATGACATTCTATTAGCTGATGAAAATGTCCCATTATCTGATGAAAACTATGTCCATATTCTTAAATCTGGTGGTGGCGAAGGACATGGAGACCAACTTGAAAAACAAATTTTTGATTCGGAAGGAAACACGTATGTTCTCGGGAAATTTGGTTCGTGGGGATGGTTGGGAAACCATCTCTTTAACAATTCAGATGGCACAAATGGTAATTCATTCATTGCAAAATACTTACTAAATGGGAGTATTGATTGGATAATTGATCTTGGCACCAGCGCCAGATTTTTTGACTTTTCTATATCTCAATCTGATACAATTACTGCTGTTGGCGAGGTCTATACAAACCTAACAATTAATAATTTTACTTATCTAAATGAGGGAAATAAATCTGGATTTATTGCGATAATTTCAACTTCTGGAGAACTATTGACATCTCAAATTTTCAATAATGAACCCTCATTTTCCCTTGATTCGTCGAGTGCACAATTAGTTTGCCATGATAGCATTGGAAATTCATACGTTTCCGGGATCTATTCTGGTAGAATATCCCCAACCACGGTAAGTAACGAAGTAACAAGCCAAGGATTTGACATATTTGTCATGAAATATGGAATTTATGGTTTTATCGAGTCTATTGAAAGTAGTGAGGGAGGAAGTATTTCTTCCCTTATATTGAATGGTCTTGAATGTGATAATGATGGTGCATGGATAGTGGGAGTCATTTTAGAGGGGAATATATCATTTGGTGATCATTCAATCAATACGTCGCATGACCAAAATTATTCACATATCCCTCTAGGTGCCTTCATTCTCCATTATTCTAGCGAAGGCTATTGGAACCTACTATCAAAAATTATTATTGATGGTGTGGGCCAAGTTGAAATTTTTGACATATTATTGTTAGATAATAAATCAGTTATTATTACTGGAAGGATGCAAAGGATGTATCCATCAAATCCAGCATTTTTTAATGATACTTATCAGTTCGGAACATTTGAAATCAATGGCTTGAGTTGTAATACATTCACTGGATTTATCAGTGAGGATGGGATTTGGACTAATGTCAAAACGAATGAGTGTACAATTTTGAGCCAAGTAATCCCTAACAGTGTTACTCAACACCCTGATGGAAGTATCTTGGCAGCAATCAAATACTACGGCAATACGAGTTGGTACGACAAGCCACTGCCAATTAAAACAAATAGTGCTATTATTATTTTAAAAATCAATGATGAAAACATCATTGAAAAATATTGGTTGGCGGAATTCTCTGGGCCTCTTGAAACAAACCCATCCGGACTACCCATATCGATTGAGGTATCAAATGATGGAATGATAAGCGTGGTCGGGAAATTTACCTACAATATGAGTGTTAAAAATCAAACAAAAGTTGCATTTGGACTAGATAGGAATGTAGATTTCTTTCTATGGCAATTTTATCCAGATAAAGATGGCGATGGTGTACCCAACTATTTAGATAATTGCAATTTAACCGAAAATCCGAATCAATCAGATTATGATGGTGATGATATAGGTGACAGTTGTGATGAAGATAATGACAATGATGGAATTATAGACTTCAATGATTCATGCCCACGAGGAACACTTAACTGGACCTCAATTCAATCAACCGACCATGATAGAGATGGGTGTCAGGATTCAACGGAAGATGACGATGATGATGATGATAGTATAGTAGATATCTCAGATTATTGTACTAGGGGGAATATTGATTGGATTTCAAACAATTCTAGCGACCATGATAGAGATGGTTGCCAGGATTCAACGGAAGATGACGATGATGATGATGATGGTATAGTAGATATCTCAGATTATTGTACTAGGGGGAATATTGATTGGATTTCAAACAATTCTAGCGACCATGACGGAGATGGTTGTCAAGATTCAACGGAAGATGATGATGATGATAACGATGAATTGATTGATTTAAGGGACCTTTGTCCAATTGGAATCGTCAATTGGACTATCAATTCAAACAGTGACAATGATTTTGATGGTTGTAGAGATTCTGATGAAGACGATGATGATGATAATGACGATTGGCTCGATGAATTTGATGCCTGTATCTTTGATAGTGGAACTAGTACAGAAGCAAATTATCTTGGATGCCCTGATATAGATCAAGATGGATGGGCAGATTTGATTGACTTGTTCCCCTTAAATTATTATCAATGGAATGATAGTGATGGAGATAGTTGGGGTGACAATTGGTGGAATACTAGTTGGAATGATTCCCGCCAAGATGGAATTGGATTATGGATCGAAGGAGAATTTCGCGCTGATCGTTGCCCCTACGAACCAGTGGATTCAATGAAATCTCTTGATGGCTGTAAACACCACACAAATGCCACACTAGAATACGAAACAACATCAACAATTCAGGATGGGCTTCTTCTGTTTTCCTCAATGGCCTCTCTCTTTTTAGTGCTAATTTTCTTCAATAAGAAGTTTCTGAGAAACCAAAGTTGAGGTGGAGGCGTTTATGCCCCACATGCACCCAGGTGGAGAGGCTTACCTAGTTCTGCGTGGCGAGGTGTACGACGAGTCAGGGACGTACCCACAGGGCAGCCTAGTATGGATGGGCCCCGAAACTACCCACAATCCAAAAACCCGTGAAAAAACCCTAATTCTCGTGCTTTGGCCAAAAGGAGTCAAAATTGTCCGCGGGGATAGCGAACGATAAATTTCGCTGTAAATGAAAAATTACTATGAAGGCCGTTCAGGTGAAATACCCAATGTCCGAGAAATAAAAAAGCCCCTTGGTTTACGAAGGGTTGATTCCCAAGTGGCTAACATCAGTGAATGATGTCACCCTGTCTGCGCTCATCTTTTTGCGCTCTTTTTTTAGCCTTTAGTCTATTTTTTGCCGGCTGTTTAGGTGGTGTTAATTCACCAGAATTTGACCCAAATTCTGACAGCGACGGCGACGGCCTGACTGATGGCTATGAGACTGAATTCGGCCTCAACCCAAACGATTCCACCGACGCCCCAGCCTGTCAAGGCCTGGTCGAATTTTGCCTCCGAACCTACGACAATTTCACATTCGCTGAAACCCACAACTCATTCGCTACTAGCGAAGATGGAGTCCTGTATCTAGCAGCCAACCACGATACCGGATTGACTGCACAGTGGAACGGAGGTATCCGCGCCTATATGCTTGACACCCATCACAAATCAGCATCCCAGACTAACAAGGAGGATGTTGTATTCTGCCATGGCGACCCGGACCAATCCCTGCACCCGTGTGAATATTCGGAAGTGGACGCCTTTGCGTGGCTCTCTCAATTGAGTAGTTTCATGAACGAATCACCCAACGACATTGTCTCAATTTTGCTAGAAAATTACGTGCCTATTGACCATCTTGAACACCTGTTTAACCAGACTGGACTACTCGACCGGACTTGGGTTCATTCACCTGGAGAACCTTGGCCTACCCTTGGAGAAATGGTGCTCTCAAACCGCACTTTGGTAATATTTTGGGATGAAGGAGACGATACGCAATACCCGTGGTTACACCATGCTTGGACCCATAGTTGGGACACCCCTTACGGAGAAGACGAACAAGAGGATATGTCCTGTGATGTGGGTCGGGGAGACCGAGAACAGCCGGTTTGGCATCTCAATAATTGGTTGAGTAATCCCCTTGGATTAGCTGACTCCCAAAGGGCTGAACAAGTCAATGACAAGGAGACTTTGTTGGCAAGGGCGATTGAATGCTGGCAAGAAGTTGGCAATCGCCCGACTTTCATCGCCGTTGATTGGTGGGAAGATGGCGATGTGGTCGGAGTCACTGAAGAATTAAATTTGATGCAAAATTGGAATTCTAGTGTTGAATAAATGAGTAAATTGCATGCTGAATTTGATTAAACAATTGGAGTTAAGAAGTGGTATTCTTCCAGCATTTGGCAATTGAAAGTAGAATGAGTCTAGATGATGGTTCCACTCTAAGATTCTAGGCTGGGGTCTGCCGCCTCAACATCATTTTCAAGTCCACCAAATAGGGTCAAAAGTGCTGGCAAAATGAACACACAAGCAGCCTGTGCGAGTATAACCATGACAATCATGACTTTTCCAAACATAGTGAACATCGGCATTACCGAGAGAAGCAGCACCGCAAACCCGAGAATATCTGTAAAACCTGAGGCGAATAACGCAGTACCTGTGTGACCCATCATACCCCGCACCCAACGCGCCATACCCGCGTCAGGACGTCGCTCCTTTTGTTCGCGAATTGCTTGAGTAACATGGATTGCATAATCCAAGCCCAAACCGATGGCTAAACTTGCGACTTGGAGAGTTACAATGTTGAGACTTTGGCCTGCGAGATTCATTCCCGCATATAGCCAAAAAGAGACTGCGGCGACTGGTGTAATTGTTATCACACTAAGTCGAATATCTCTAAACACGAACATTAGTACAATGAAGCAGGCAATAATTGCGATGTAAATGCTGTTCTGGAATGAACTTGTCATCGCATTTACATACACATATCGTTGATATGAAATCCCTGTTAATATTGCCTTTTCCCCATTGCTGAAATCTAAATGTTGGTCTATAACCTCTTCAACATCATCTTGATACTCGCCCATCCAAACCCAATCTTCAGCTTTCTCTACCTTGATTGGTAATTTTAGCATCTCTAACTTGCCTGTCTCTGAATCAATTGCGGCAATTGCAGCGACTTGAGTTGGTGTAGATATTGAGCGAGGATCTGCTGGATTCATTGTTCCATTTCTTGAGATGTCAATTAAGATTGCACGGATATCAGCACTTGATTCAGGGAATCCTGTTTGTTGATTAATTGTTGAAGAATTATATCCGGGTCCTCCGGCATTTACAAGTGCGATTTGCCAACGGATTTCATCAATTATAGTCGGATTATCATATGTCCAATTGCGTTGACGAATATCAGTCATCAAAGCATCAAGTTGTAGAATTGTGTCATAATTAGCCAGATCAGATGACTCTCCTGCTTGGACTAAAATAAATCCAGGTTCACCTGAACTAGATTCGTCAAATGCAATCGCCGCGGTATCTAGCGATTGAACCATCCTTGAATCTCCATCCAGATAGTCGTGAACATCAAAATCAGAATCGGGTTGACCAATTACAAAAGCACTGCCTGAGAGTAACAACAGTGCTAGAACAAACGGTAGAGGATTTTTGACCTGAAAATCTCCAAGAGAACGCATTTTTTCTGCGAATCCTTTCTGTGATTCACCACGATGCACAGCATTTCCTGAGCGCAGTACCACTGTGAAAATTCCTAGCAACAGATAGGCTTCGGGAATGTAAATCGCTGCTAACCTACCCCATTCTGCCAAATCAGGAATTGGAGAAAATGCAGCGGTTCCAAAGGCAATCATGGTGGTGATTGTTGCTAATCCAAGTGCAGGCTTAAGTTCGCCAATACTTGTCCATGCAGCCGCTAATCTAGCCTCTTCATCACCACCATTCCGGTGTGAAATCGCCCGCCAACGTTGTAAACTATGGAAAGAGAAATCAACACCCAGAGCGAGTAAAAGAATTGGCAACATTGCAGAAACTTGGGTCTGTGGATAACCTAACCATGCTTGAGTTCCAAACATCCAACCCATTAGCAGACCAAGGCCAGCAGTAGCAGAGAGAACGTCGCGCCAATCGCGGAAGAAAAGCCCGATTACAGCCACCATTAACACAAATGAGACTCCAATCAGTGGCATCGTTTGGTTGACCTCATCATTTACCTCTGAGTCAATAGCCAAGAATGACCACACGTGAACATCTTCCCCTGTCGCATCCATGGGTTGAGCATAGACGTCGTCGATCAACAATTCCCACTCCTCAAAGAAGGGTTTGTCGGCCCCGGGAACCTTGGAGTATTCACCATCTTCTCCGAACAAAGATGAGGAGTTTGCAACTCCAAAAATCATGCTTGCGCAGGCATACCAAGATTCATCTGATTTTTGTTCTAAACCGCTGACAATAAGCCTGTATGGCTTGCTACCATCTTCTAATTCGAAGTTGAAAAGTCTAGTCAACACATCGTCTAAATCGGCGCTGGTGGCGTTTTCGAAACTTGAGCCGTTCCAACCTATTTGTTGGCTAACAATTGATTCTTGATTCATCACCATTCTAACGGTTTCCCCAAAACCCCAAGGGCCTCTGACATGCGCTTGAACTTGCCATTGGTAAACTTCGATGAAATGCTCATTGATTTCTGGATTTGACATTACTTCATCGTGACGGTCGGTCAATTCCTGCAAAACTGAAAGAGCCAAAATATTACCACCTTCGGTGTCCCATTTTGGACCGATGAAAACGACTGCATCATGGCCAGGTTCAGTCATTCTTTCATCGGCTAATGCAGCCGCAGCCCAAGTTTCATCATCAACCAAAGTGAAGGCCGAACGGTTGTTGCCTGAAGGTCCAAAAACAAAGCCGGAAAAGATGAAAATAGTCGCTAATCCAAATGCCAAAAGCGTCAGTCGGCGGCGCTTCTTGAGGCTAGCAAGTTCACTCATTAAGCCGGGCGAAATAGACCGGTGTAATATAGAGTGCAGTTACGTTGACAAAAGCAAGGTGAAAAATTTGCACCACATTTTCAATTTTCTTGAATGGAAAATATAACCAATGTCCGCTATTTGGAATATAAAAGCCACATTTTCAGATGAGAAATCGCCTGGAACCAAGTCAAAAAAAATTTCCAATTACATCCCAATTGTTGTATAAAAGCATTAAATAATCTGCAACCCAAGGCGATTTTAACATGAGAAAAGTTGCCCAGATTATCCCCACACACAGGCTCCTAGAAGGTGGAGGTTTTCCTGTCCGCAGGCCAGCAGCTCTTGGAAAATTAACCGACCCGTTTCTTCTCATCGACGAGATGGGCCCAATCGACTGGCCACCCGGTGAAGCAATCGGCGCACCCTCTCACCCACACCGAGGTTTTGAGACCGTAACTTATCTGTTGGAGGGCAAAATCTTGCATGAGGATTCGGCTGGTAATTCAAGTCTGATGCAACCAGGAGACGTGCAATGGATGACTGCTGGACGCGGAGTTATTCACTCTGAAATGCCGCCAGACGACTTTCTAGAATCCGGCGGCATTATGCATGGATTCCAAATTTGGGTAAATTTACCCAGTGAAAAGAAAATGATGCAACCTCGATACCAAGATGTACCAGCCCGAGAAATTCCTGTCGGAAAATCGGAGGACGGTTTAGTCAAAGTGGTGGTTGTCGCCGGTGAAAGTTTGGGTGTTTCTGCGGTTATTGATACGGTTATCCCTATCACTTACCTACACATTTCTATTCTTCCGGGAGGTTCACTCACACAATCCCTATCTCAAGGGTTGACCGGACTTGTCTTCTGTTTTGGTGGGGCTCTCAATGTTGGCGGGGGGAAGGATGGACAAGAGGTAAATGACGGAGAGATGGCAATTTTGACTGATGGCGATGAAATCACATTTTCTGTTACAAAAGATGCCGTTGAAGGTGCCGAATTACTGCTATTAGCAGGCCAACCACTGAACGAGCCGATAGCAAGATATGGTCCATTCGTGATGAATACGGAGGCTGAAATCCAGCAAGCATTTATTGATTATCAGTCTGGAAATTTTGCCTAATTTTCATGTTGAATTTTACCCAATCGGCTCAAATTCTGACGTTTTGGATTCCAATTTTCTTGATTATTTATGTTCTGATTTTTCATTATTACCAAGCAATGTTATAACATAATATCTTAAATAGTGTCAACAAATAGCATAATACATGCAAACTATTGAGCAAAATCAGGCGTCTGAAAAATCAACAATAAAAGCGAAGGTTCGAGCGATTGGAAATTCGCTCGGAATAATTCTGCCCAAAAAAATACTAGCAAATGCTGGAATAAAGAAAGGTGATGAAATAATAATTGAAATCAATGTGGCCGATTTACTTGAAGCAAAACGAATTCAACGGATTTTATCAGCAAGAGGTTCCCTCAAAAGGCTGTACGGTGAGCACGAACAATGGGATTACGATACTGACGATTTTGAGGAATCTGATAAATCAGAATATGGAGTGGATAAGGAATGATCCTTGATACTAGTATCGTCTTAGATTTTATTTGGGAACGTGAACCGGTCAGTACTGAATTAACTAAATTATTGATTGAATCGGGTGAAAATGCGTACATTACTCAACACCAACTAGCAGAAATTTCAGATGTTACAGTAAAAAATAATCGTGACCCTAATATTTCATTTACTGAAGTAGAATTATTCGTAACCAAGATTTCCCTGACTAAAGACGACCTCATCGAAAGTGGGAAAATTAAATGGCAATGCCGCCAAGAAGGTCGAACCAAATTCTCTCTTGCTGATGCTGTCATGCTAGCAGTGAGTATTAGAACAGGTCAAACGTTGATTACTAAGGACCGTGATTTTATCGGAATTGATGGTGTTAAAGTTCTCGGGATTAAACCATAACAAGATTTTGAGGAGAAGTTTCTCTGCTAATCGGCGGGTTGAAGTCTGATAGGCTACTCGCCCGCTTTACTACTGACACAATCCCGCTGTGGAATCTGTTTTTGTTGGAGGTATTCGCGATGCCAGCCCAAGGAAGCCCTGTCACTACCTATACTAGTGAAAGCAAAATCGAACCTGAAATTGCTGTGAAACTAGCCAAACAATCTTACCAACTTGTTGGAGAACACGGTGGTGTCAAAGTTTGCCACTGGACTAAAGAAGACCTCAAGAATGACCGACATTGCTACAAAGGCACATTCTACGGAATTGAATCTTCTGGATGCATGCAGATGGCACCAAATGTTGACACCTGTAATCTCGCCTGCACCTACTGCTGGAGAGAACCTCATTCAGAAACTTTGAACAAAGTTGATGACGACCCTGAGCATCTTTTCTATGAAAGTGTTCGAGGTCACAGAAGACTCCTAACCGGATTCAAAGGTCACAAAGATGTACCATTTGAAAAATGGGAAGCCGCACAAAACCCGAAACACGTTGCAATCTCTCTCAACGGTGAGCCAACACTGTATTCTCGGCTCGCTGAATTTCTTGAAATCTGTCACGACCACGGTGTCTCAACTTTCCTCGTAACAAATGGTTCATTGCCAAAAGTAATTGAAAATCTTGACACCCTCCCAACCCAACTTTACATCAGTGTTGATGCCCCGAATAAACAACTTTTCAACAAACTCTGTAAACCAAAGTTCAACGATAATGCCTGGGAAAAACTTGAGCAAACCCTCGCACTGCTCCCCTCTTTGGACACCCGAACTGTGTGTCGCCATACGCTCTTGAAAGGTGAATCTCTAGGTCATCACGATGATTATGCCAGACTTGATAATTTGGCAGACCCTGACTGGATAGAGGCAAAGGGATACGTCCATGTTGGACATTCCCAAAACAATCACACGATTGACAACATGCCTTCTCACGATGATATCATGGAGTTCTCAAACACTCTTGCTCCTCTAGTTGGCAGAGAAGTTCTATCCGACCGGCGCGAGAGTCGAGTAGCGCTGATTGGTAAGGAAATTATTCCTGTAACCTTGCCCATTGCTACTCGGCAAATCCCTGATGATTTAGGGATTGCTCCACCACAAAATTACAAACTTCCAATGATTTGAATTCCAGACGATTTAGGAATCGCTCCACCACAAAATTACGAACTTCCTCTCGCTTGAAATGGCTCAAGGTTGAGGACAAGCATCCCAATCTCCATCCGACAATTCAAGGGGCGAAGAAACAATCATCATTGGTTTGACTGGGGTTCCATCGGACCAACTTCCTAAATCCGTCATTTCTCCTTCATTCATGAACCATGATTTAGCCGAATCTGCCGAAGCCATATCACCAACTGCAGAAGAGGCGACGAAATCTGCTTGTGCTTCAATTCGCGGATAATAAGAATTGTTTGCCAAAGAATCTCTAACAAAATCCGATTGCAAATAATGGGATGCCATTAGTCTTGGGAATCCATGGAAATCTGTAGAAACTTGCAAGAAAAGTACTTGCTCAGACGGCAGAGAGGTGATACCATCCCGAGCAAGTAAGCGAGCATGCTGCCAGCGCCCAATGCACTTTTCAACAACAATATCTGTCTCATATTCAACGACGTGAACAAGAGTATGATCTGGTAACTGCGACATATTTCCAATCAGTTCACCTTGCGAAGCATGAATCCATGGCGCCTCCAAATTAATGACTAGGGATTGACTCCCAAAACCCCTGCCGAGCAATTCACTAACCACAAAGAAAGTAGTGCCCGCGCCCATGCTATGTCCGCCAATCCACAAGTGGTTTGTGTCTATCTTGGTCCCCCCAAGAACTGCCTGAATATCGGCGTCATCCGAAATAAATTCGAGGGCTGCATCAACTCCGTACAGAGCCATCGTGTATCTAGGTAAATGCTGAGGATGGTTCGAACCACCCAGTGAATAATTCAACTCAAAGTCTTCAGGAATTGATGATAAATCCATATCGGAAACGTATTGTGGAAAAATCGTAACTAGTCCTTGTCCGGCAAGAGACAACATCGTATCACGATAATATTCCACTTTTTCCCCCTGATACCCGTGTAGTACGACTGCCACACCTACTGACTCGCTTGTCAATCCCACTGGCACAAAGACATGCACATTCCACTCTTGCTCATTTGCCCAATCATCCCACCACGATGTCATATTCTCAGGATACTCTGGGGTCAGAAAAAACTCCTCTACTTGGTAAGGAAAATCCCCACTACCATAGCCACTCGAAGGTCGTTCTGGAGGGCTTGGAAGAAGGCCTGCAACAGCAACAAGATTTGGTAAAGTCAAAACTAATGAAATCAATAATACCGAAAGGATTGGAATTTTTCGGGCTACAATACTTGGTGTAATATCAACTTTGGATTTTGATGAGTTGACGGCTAAATTTCCTGCCACCCCAGCCATCAATAATGAACCAAACATGAAGGGGATTACAGCAATTGAACCACGGAAAAATGCCATGTCCAACAAGAAGTAAATTATTGCTCGGGAAAGGCCCCAACCAATAACAAATGATGTGAATAATTTGTATGCCTGTTCAGCTGGTTTGGAACGTAAATTACGGCCAGTAATTGCTGCCATGCCAACTAAAATGATTGCTAGGAAAGCAACCCATCCTACGAATCCACGTGCAAACATTGCAAATTGGATGCTATCGACAATGTAGAGAAATAACGCGCCGAATAAGGAACTGCCATTCAACATCGGCCACCAAATAACCGCAAAGCCAATTGTAAATCCAATTATCACCCAAAGGATTTGGGATGATGCGATTTTTTTCCATTTTATTTCGAGCATTTGAAATTCAAATCCAATTCATTCACCAACCATTGAATCCCATGCAGCAGCCATTTTTTCACCCCATGCTTCGATATTGAATTCCGCTGCCCTGTTACTCGCTGACCCATCTTGCATGGGTGGTTTTTCATCTCTGTCTTTCCACGCTGAATGCAGGTCACAAATTGCTTCCACCCATGCAGATTTATCGGTTGGGTGAAGTAACATCGATGGGTGAACAACCTCGTTGTGAGCCGGTAAATCACTTGCCAATACCGTACAACCTGCAGCCATCGCTTCAAGCACTGGCAATCCAAATCCTTCCCCACAAGAAGGGAAAAGAAGTGCCTCAGCGCGTTGGTAAGCGGCAATCAACTCTTCATCAGAGAGTTTGAGATGTGAGCCGACTTTGACAAGATTGAGGTCATTTCGAACATCTTGAGGTAATGCATCAACCACCTCATCGATAAAATCTAGACGCTTTCTCGGCTCACTGCTTCCAACGGTCATTAAAACGAAGTTCCTCAATCCAATTTCACCCTCAATTTGGTAAGGTTCCCGGTCAATTGCGTGGTGTACAACACTTACCGGTTTTTGGGGCCATAACTCTCTACACTCTTGTGCAGTAGCCTCGGAAATTGAAATCAACAAGTCAGCCCGCGCTAGCCCGTTTCTCAAATGTGCCAGGTCTTTTTTACGCGCCCCGTCCGGTGCATGGTCACCAACCTCAATCCCAATTACAGTCCTAGGAACGAGATGGAACAAATCGTGAACTGTGACACTGCAAGCGACTTCAAGTCCATCTGGAACAAGATGCGCTTGCTCTTGGTCAGTGATATGAACAATATCTGCTGACCCCTGACTTATGGAATTCTTGACGGCTCCAAGAACCGCATTAGGGTGGCCTCGCCGTCGCCTCCACCAGCGCTGTAATGGATTCCCACCCACTGGGTGTTCAATTACACCTGCTAATTCGTAACCGGGAATCTGCCCGGATTTTAGCCGGTCAACTAACTCATGATGGGCGCGGCCAAGGCCACTTTGGCGAGGCAACTCGCCACCGCGAACAAGCAAAACTCGCCTCGCCATCGCTCCCGCGAGCCCATGCCGATATTAAACAGGCAAGCGCACGAGAGCACATGGGCGACTCATCGGGACCCTTGCCCCGCCTTTTGGTGGTGAAGGGAACTTTCGAGCAATTCGGCGGGGCAGAGCGCGACTTGCTGAACAATTTACCAGCATGGTCGCATCACTTTGAAATTACAGTGGCAACCCTAAATCTACCAAAAAAAGCACGTGAAACACTTGATGATTTAGGAATCAATTACCTAACACCTGTGAAACAATTTACAGTTCCGCGCGGCGTTTGGGCAGAAGCAAGAGCGCTATCAAGCCGTCAAGCAGTGCGGTATTGGATCTCAATGCTTGATTTGACTGAACAGGTTACTGGTCTACGTGAAGTATTGACAAACTCTGATGCTATTCATGTAACAAGTGGAGTTGGGTCTCTTGAGTTCACCGGCCTAGCGCCAAGTCATGTCCCCATGCACTACTATTGCCTTGAACCTCATCGTGGGCTTTACGAAGATGTGTTACACCGAACTATTGAAGGAACTCCAAAACGAAGTTTGTTCCTCACTTCTCTATTGTTAGGCAAACAAAGGCGCCGTGACCAAAAATTTGTATCTCGCTTAGAAAAAAGTCAGAATGTTTCGATTTCTGGTAATTCCAGTTGGATTCAGAAACGGATTTTGGAAATATATGGTATCAAATCACAATTGCTACTGCCAACTGTTGACCTTTCCGTTTGGAAAAATCATAGTTCAAATGATTCAACCTCGATTGGTGAATATGTGGTGACAATTGGTGCTGCCTCACACGTTAAAGGAACGTGGGAAACTATCGAAATGCTTGCTGGAACAGGAATTTCTCTAGCATTAGTTGGAGGCGGAGATGGCTATGATTTAGCCCGCTTACGCGAGCGGGCTGAGCAATTAGAAGTCAAACTCGATATTCAACCCCGTCTTAGCCAAGATGATTTGGTTTCACTTGTGCAAGAAGCACTAGCAGTAGTCAGTTTAGCCTATGACGAGCCATTTGGGCTCACCCCTATTGAAGCACAAGCAGCAGGCACACCAGCATTGATGGTTGCAGAAGGTGGATTCCAATACACCGTAGAAGATGGTGTCAGCGGCAGACTGTTACCACGTGGTGATTGGAAATCATGGCACCAAGCATTGCAAGAAGCAAGTGAGCAAAACAACCGAGAAAGTTGGGCGAAGCAAGGGCAAGAAAACATTGAGCAAATGGGACTAACACCGCAAAATCAAGCCTCAAGGTTAGCCGATATCCTCGGATTTTCCAAAGACAAGTAAGCCGTTTAATTCATGTTCAGTACCGCGCCCGCGCAAGTTATGGAACCGGTTCAGAGTGTCGCCATCATCGGCGCAGGAAACATGGGGAGCGGCATTGCCCAGAAAACTGCGCAGGAAGAATTTGATGTGCAAATGGTGGACCGTGAGGCACAATGGGTTGAGCGCGGCCAAGAAACTATTGCTAGTTTTCTTTCAGAGGCTGTTGAACGTCGCATCTTCAAGCCGGCTCAAGTTGAGGCAATTCAAAACCGAATCACCGGAGTGATTGGAACGGAGAATGTTTCACCAGATACCGACTTGGTAATCGAGGCTGTTTTTGAGGATTTTGACATCAAAACCGCGGTTTTCACGACCCTTGATGAGGTATGCGATGAAAAGACGATTCTAGCGTCCAATACTTCCTCACTGTCAGTCAATGAATTGGCGGAGGCAACAGGTAGACCAGACAAATTTGTCGGTTTACATTTCTTTTATCATCCTGCTAAAAACCGGCTGGTAGAAGTAATTCCTGCTGAGTCAACCAGCCGCGAAAGTACCGAGCGAGTTGTGCAATACTGCAAGACGCTCGGAAAAGTTGTCATCGTCTGCAAAGACCGCCCTGGCTTTGTCGTCAATCGCTTCTTCGTGCCTTGGCTAAATGAAGCGTGCCTCTTGCTTGCGGAAGGAATTGCAACTACGGCACAGATTGACGCAGTCGCTTGCAAAGCATTCCGAATCGGAATGGGCCCATTCGCATTGATGAATTTGACCGGCCCACCTATCGCACTACATGCAACGGACTATCTTGGGGAACAACTCAAAACCCCAAGATACACGGGAGCACAGAACCTTCGTGACATGGTTGAAGCGGGAAATATGTGGGTAATTGGTGACGTCGCTGAGGAAGGACACTGCTCAGAAGATGCTGAAAAAATAATTTCTCAACGTTTACTAGGCCAAGTATTTGCTGTCTCTGCACAAATTGTTGCTGAAGATATCTGTTCAATGGAAGATGTTGACCGCGGCGCAAAAGTCGGATTGCGCTGGGCAAAAGGCCCATTTGAGTTAGCCAACAAACTTGGGATTGAATCGGCTTACTCTATGGCATCTCAATATGCTGAACTTGCAGGCTTCAATCTACCTGACTTCATGAAATCTCAAGCAGAATCTGGCACCCCCTTTGAATTCTCATACATCGATGTAACAGCCGAAAATTCCATCGCAACAATACAAATTAATCGCCCAGAAGCGATGAATGCTCTGAATGAAACAGTAGTATCACAATTAGGAGATGCACTGGACATTCTCAACGCTGACAATTCTATCTCAACAATTGTTCTAGAAGGTGCAGGTAAGGCATTTGTTGCCGGCGCTGATGTGAAATTTTTCGTCGACAAAATTCGCGCCGACAAAATCCAAGACATCTACGATTTCACCGCATTTGGCCATCAAGTTTTGAACAAATTGGAAAACTCACCAAAGACTACCATCGCAATGACCACCGGTCTCGCTCTTGGAGGAGGGTTGGAGTTGGCTCTCTCGTGTGACTACCGCATCGGGACGCGCAGAACACAGTTCCGTTTCCCAGAAACTAGCATCGGCATTTACCCAGGTCTAGGTGGTTCGCAAAGAACACCACGAATATGTGGGGTTGAGAGTGCTCGCTGGGCAGTTTTAGCAGGCAATTTCATGGACCATAACAGTGCTTTCGCACTTGGATTATTGACCCATCTAGTTGAGCCTAGTGAGGTTGATTCTACTGTTAATTCCATTGCTGAAACAGGAAAACCTGCTGAAAAATATGCTGGGAAACCCGCAGATTCCACCCACCCTGTTGCCACTTTTGCAAACCAATTCTTCAGTGATGAAAATATGGATATTCTTCTATCTGGAGGAGTTCCTGAAGGATTTGATGCTGAGGACAAAAATGTTAGCAGACAGGTAAAATCGCTACGCTTTGCAGCCCCAATTGCAGTAAAAATGGCTGCTGGTTTACTCAACGATGCAGTCAACACAGGCGATGACTTACAAGCAGGTTTAGCTCTTGAATTAGAACGATTGGGAACCATATTCGCAACCTCTGATGCCCATGAAGGGCTTTCGGCTCTCATTGAAGGACGACGCCCCAAATATTCCAATAGTTGAGTGGAAACCACTTTGAACATCGGCAGACTCCCAAAACCATGCAACCAGGCACCGACCAATGGGGGCAGCCTCAACCACAGGCGGCTCCACAACCACAGTATGGACAACCACCTCAACAATTGATTATGGGACAACCTCAAGCCGCTCAACCCGTAGTAGGAATGGGTATTCCTGGTATGAGCGCACCCGCCACATCAGCAACAACTGCTCTCGTTCTTTCAATCCTGAGTATTTTCTGTGGTGGTATTTGTCTTGCAATTCCAGGATTGATTATTGCTAATCAAGCACTTGCCATAACCGACCAATATCCAGGGCACCCAGATGCAGGGAGTGCCAAGGCTGCAAAAATCATCTCATGGATTGTCATCGGATTAACACTCGCCGTAGTTTTGTTGTACCTAGTGATGGGTGTAGCATTAGTTGCTTCTGGCGAATTCTGAGTATCTTTAGGAATACCTGTTTTAGTGGGTAATCACCACATAAAGGGGCTTGCAATCAGAAATATTCCAATCAATGATCCTCCAATGATGTTCATTTGGAATATCTTTGGATATTCCTCTTTCGTTCCCCAAGAAAATATTTTGCGAATCCATACTTTCTGATTGAGCAAACAATTGGCTACATACATTAGTATAACCATACCAATAGTAATACGGATGAAATCAAGTGTTGTTAGGTCCATACTCTTCCCACCACAATCTACTGCATAAATATAGATGGTAAGCAATGAATGTGCCCACTAAATCCACTTTGTATCGGGAAAAAAGAAAAGGGGTTTCTGATGACCTCTTGCAACCTATCCGAATGAATTTGTATATACTTCTGATTACTGAAAGATTATACCTTCAATCAATTTAGTATTAGTTAACGTGATGTAGAGATGATATTACAACTTATACTCGGCTTACCTGTAGCATTATGCCTTTTTGGCTGGTCAACATATAACCTCTATCATGGCGGAGTTTTTGTTAAGCAGAAAGGTTGGAAAACAAAGGAAGAATGGCCTATAACATTCTGGACAAGTGTCTTACTGCCCTATGTATTTGCAGCACTTGCAGTATGGGGGATTCTTGACCCCAGTGGATTATGGGGTTTTGTTAAGCCAATCATAGGATTTTTGGGATTCCTTTAGACCGATTATAATTCCTATTGAATCAATGAATCCCTACTTGAGTTGTATTCTCTTCTAACGAAGCATCACTTTTTCTCTTGTTTTCTCTCTTCTTCAACAGCATCAGCAACTTTGCTAGCCGTACGAAGAGCCTTCTTTTTCAAACTCTCGAAATTAAGATATATCATTCCGCCAACTGTCAAGAAAACACCTCCTATTATTGTAAAAATGCCTCCAATGTAGATTCCAACTCTAGGTTCGTTATCATCAAAGGTTGCAAATCCAGTTTGTACCATGATAATCCCAGTAATGAGTACAAGTATTCCAGATATGATCAATGAGAACGAGATGATTTTTTCCTTCGTTGTTTTTGTCATAATATCTCTCTCTATTCATTCCAACAGAGCTTACATCAAATACTAATCCCTAAAATTATCTCTTGTGATACCCACTGATGAGAAACTCAAGCGTCGGTAGCCTATCGAAGGACGCACTGAAAGCCCTTTGAAATTGCAAACTTATTTCAATATCATTTATCGAGGTGGTAATATGCAGGCTCGTGGACTCATGTTGGCCTTGTCAGGGGTACTTACAATTTTGTCAACCCCATTAGTTTCTGCCCATGGTGGAGAAAGCACTGATACCTTCACGAATTTTCAAATCATACTAATTTCGATTGGAATTTCTGTATCCACATATTTTCTAATCACTAGAGTCCTTGAAACTCAAACACATCTCTCAAGTCCATTGGTCTTCACACTCGTAACATTCACAGGATCGGTACATATCTTGTTGGGTTTGAGTGATAATCTTCTACTGTTAGGTGGAGTTGGGGTTATCGGAATTCTGGCCTTATCCTTATTCGTCAATTTTAGTCAATGGCAGGAGAAAATCGCTAGGTTAGGATTAGGATTGGTCGTTACAATCATGCTCGTCGCATATTTTGTTTCCAATCATGATTTACACTACATTGCCGAAGATTACCTAGGCATTACAACGAAATTAGTTGAATTATCCATCATCATTTTGCTTTACAAAGAGCGAAAACAAGATACAAGTGATTCTGAAGAAGAATGAGTCTTTTTTCTACATCACCAACCCCTCTGAAAAGCTACTTTTTCTTCCTAAAGAAAAATGTGAAAGGTTAAGATTCATTACCTCCAATACCCTCGAAGGAACATGCGTAAATCCGCACCCCTAATGATTGCAGTATTGCTGATGACAACCACACTCGCGGGTTGCATTGGATCCGAAATGGAAATGATTGAGGATTCAATCGAGATTTGTACTGAAGATAATATCCCCGAATGGCATGTCGGTTGTGAATTCCCAAGTTTTGATTTTATTGATCAAAGCGGAACACATTGGAATGGGACTTCTGCAAATGATAGTGGGCGTTGGGTTGCCTATTTTTCTGCATCTTGGTGCACACATTGTAAGCCAACAATAGATGCACTAGACCAGTCAATTATGTCAAATCATTTACTAATCTTCAACAAACAAGCAGGTAATGATAACTCAAATATGACCGAATGGCAACTTATGATTGAAGATGAACTTAATCGCTCGGTAGACCGTCCATTTTTACACGGACCATTTTTGTCAGAAAACGTGTCAGTTTCTTCAATTCCACATATATTACTAGTAGATAATAATACCATTATTTCCGCTAGAATTGGATTGTGGGACAGCGCACATGAGATGAGCATGTGGTTCAATGCGACCTCTCCTCAATCTGGATACACTCAATTGATGGATTCAGATATGTCTGGAATGCATTGACCATCAAACAACCGTGCGCAAGGAACAGTCGGATGGGTAGCGTTAGCAGCGACCCACTGCAAGCGCATCGTATTCTCATATTATTGCTAAGGGTAATCGGATGAACCCTTCGTATGCATCCGATACTGCTTCTTCTTGCTTGGCATTTAGGAATCAGATTCTGTTCATATAGGAACGAAACCTATCTCCAATAACCTGGCTCTCGCCGACTTCTTCGAACCCAGCCATTGGATCTGGAGCGTCTTTTCCTCCAATAACCCAAGTCAATACATCGACCATGCCTTTGGCACGGGCAAATTTAGCAGCCGCTCTACGACAACCCTCCTTGTCTCGAATTCGTTTACGATTTTTGAACTTGGCTCTTTGCTCCAACATTTGTTCTTGAGCTTCTGCTAACATCCACTCAATTTCCGTCCAAGACTTTGTGTAAGTAGGCATTATTTCCATTCAAATCAACTTCCTATGTCTAATCCAACTTTCCTTCATCATTCTGTATCCCCAAAACATCAGGAGGAGAGAAATCAAAAGTTCAACAGTCAATGCGATATAATGAACAAACTCTGTCATGGTTGGGCCATTTGTGTCGATAAAATGGATTCTATCTTTGTAAAATTAATACTTCAATATATTCTATAATCACGTAGATAACATACTTGACGCGCCGCTTAGAATGAAAGAAGAAATCATACTTGCTAAATGCAAAGGGAGCCCTTCGTACGACCATCCATACTAACGGTACCCATCCAACAGGCTAGCAGTCATTTGTTTGTCTAAGCAAAGCTACCGCCAATACTGGAAATAGGCATTAATGGAAGGCAGCGGGCCAAAGCCCGCTGCACAACCAAATGTTGGCACTTACTCAAAGACTGAAACTACTCAACTCGTCGTTCTCATCGATTCCAGCCTGCTTGATATTGCCTTCGGAATCAACGAACTCGCCGGCTTTCGCCAAGTTGCCATGAATGTCTGCATCATGGTCAGTAGTTCGGCTGAGTTGTTGTTCACCTAGAGCTAGGGAAATACTGGTTGTAATTCCTTGCAAAGTCTGCAATGCTCTATCACGGTGACCAACAGTAATCTGGTGGTCTGAGTATCTTGCTTCTTCAAAGATTGACAAGAATGCATCAAGTTCCGAAGGCGTAGCGATTCCTCGCAAAGCCTCGCGAACAGCCCACTCAAACTCTCTCGTAGTCTCGTATACCTTCTTCATGAATCCATGTTGTCGGAAGAACTTGACCAAGTCTTTGTAGCAGTTGAAAATTACTGCCACATACTCGTTAGCAACTTCTAATTGCATCATAGTACCCATCAAAATTCCTTGCAGAATACTGATTCTGCGGCGTTCAGCATAACGCTTGTACATCACCGCACCAATAATCATGGCAAACAACATCGCTAGAATAATTGGCAACAAGAATTCTGGTTGAGTCCACCAAGCAGCACCCTGAGCATCGATTGGAGGATCACCTAGGAACACTATACCATCTAGGTCCTCCCCACCGACAAAGTGAGCAGATTCTGGGAACGTGGCGATAATTCTCCATTTTCCATCACATGTCACGTCACCGCAATTCGTACCTGCATATTCGTAAGAGAAATTAGCAATTCCACGGTCGTTTGTAGTCTCAATTTCTACAGACTCATTAATCCAATCTGTACCATTCCAATACTGGAACACAAAGTGCACCTGCTGACCTGCTACTGCAGCCTCAATACGATTACGAAGCACAGCAATACTGCCACTAACTTCCTCGTATTCCTGATACCCATCAATCTTCTCCCATGGGTCGTCAAATTGCATGTCGACCTTAGAGCGGACTAGTACAATGATATCCATTGATGAACCGTTAACAACCGCTGAAGACTCTTTGTCACAACCCTTGGAAACATCTCTATCAGGCTCGTAAGCAAGTCTGAGAATTCTGAATCCTTCCAACTCATTACCCATTGGCTCAACACCCTTTCGTGAGGGGTTTTGCTCTGGGTCTCCACTGAACCAATTGATTGCTCCATCTTCATCGTTTGTGAAGGCAGTTGCAATTGGACGTGTGTTTTGGTCAGGGTTTAGGTAGATGTTGATACACTTTCCACCAATTGCTTGTCCATTCGACTGCTTGAGGAATGCCTCAATGTGGAAGGACTCCTTCAGGTAGAGTACTGGATAACTTGTACCATTTGAGAATGTGTACCGGTCAACATCAGTCTGATATGGCCCAACTGCAGTTATCTCTAAACTTGAGTTTGAGAATACTGGGAATAGATGGGTCACGGATTGATTCTTGTATCGTTGACGGTCATTGTTTTCCCACGCGTTGTAGTCAACCGTGACTCTTGCTTGGCCTGCCATTACGCCTTGTAGTGGACAAGTGATTTCGAAGAATCCGCCAAAGTCAGTTGTGCCTGGAGCACAAGACACTGGGCCAGCACTACTTCCTTGCATTTCGTAGAAGATGCGGATTTGACGGTTGGTCAGGTTGTAGCCTAACTCATCCAACAATCGGCCAGTAACTACCATTGGCTTCTCGATGACTTCACCTGTATTCGGGTCTGTCTCTGAGGTGTACACAATTTGTTGATCTACATCTAATACAGTTCTGCCAATCATAGAGAATCCATCTACATCTGAGCGTAGAACTCTACGGAAGTGGTCATTGCCTGGTTGATTTGTACAAGGGTCCCATTGTCCTGGAAGTGTCAAATGATATTCCTCAAGAGGTATCTCACAACCTTCGTTGGGAAGATTCTCATTGAATCGTAATATCACATTTACTGGTCCAAATCCTTCGGGAAGGAAAGATGCTGGGTCTTGACGTAGTGCTTGTGGGTCAAGGCTGATTTCATGATGAATCACACCAGCATTTGGTGACAATGTGGCTACCACTTGACGATGAGCAATATTCTCAAAGTCATATCCTTCAAAGATGACTGAAACGTTACCACCGTTTTCCCCATCCCCTGAAAGTGAAGAGCCTAGGTCACGTATACCCGGCGTCCGATTATCATCTGTAACTTGGGCTGTAAACTCCCATAAATCTCCACTCTCACACACGTTAGAACCAGCACACTCAGCGCTCACTAAGTTGATGAAAGTTTGAGACACCACCCAGAATTCTTGAGTAACTGCTGAACCCTTTAACAAAGGATTTCCAGGGAACTCAAATGACATTGTGAAATTTCCAAGTTGGTGGTCTGACGAGATGTTCATTGGAATCTCGAAGACACCGTTGGCATCTGTCTCAGATGAATTCATCTCTCCTGTTGCAGACCAACTCCAGTTGACTGCGACATTCTTGACAGGTCGCAGAGCGTTGTCAACAAGACGTGCTTCAACTGTAGAGTTTGTATTTCTGTATAATCGAGGAACAGTATTCAGTTCGAAATCAGTGGTTCCGACAACTGAAATGTTGACATACGCACCGGTTGGTGCTAACACCGTTGTTTGATTACCAGTGAAGTAGTAATTTGAGTTGGTAAAGTCAACCTTCACTCCGTATGTTGCAGCCTCGAATTGGCTGTACCAAGACCAGTTGTAGTTGAACACTGCTTCGCCACCCATCATTGTTGGCTTGCGAGCATATCCAGTTTCTTGTGAACCTTGGAATTCCCCATTATGGTCTAAATCAACCTGTAATGCCATAGCATCTTGGTCCCACGGGAAGAATGTTCGATTTGTGACATTTCCAATAACTGTGAATGTCTCACCAGTATCCATCTCTGGAATTATTTCACAACGCACAGCACTGTCTGGGTCATTGGCATCAATTGGTCCACACGGTGGCACATCGAAATCGCCTCCATTCTGCATTGTAATGTACCAGTGGGTTCCATTATGATTCAAGAAAGGACGTAATCTAGCCGCTTCGTCAAGTAGTGTAGCCTTGTTTCCATCCCACTCCATTGGCCATGGTTTGCCAAGACTTTCTGTGTTGTAATCAGTACCAGCAGCAGCTAATCCTGATGTCAGGTACACTGCTCGCCATGCTCCAAAACTAGAGCCGGTAAACACTGTCGCATCCCAGAAATAAACCGGGTTGTCACCAGAAATAATAATCTCTGCTTCAACATACATGCGATGCATCGCTTTCATCGAAAATGGATCTGTTTCATCTCCAATCATGTATGGGAACGGCCATTCACTTGCTAACGCCGGTTCTACACGGCCAACGAAATCATAGTCGCCTACAGGTAAAGATGTAGTAGTGTAATTGTAAATTCCTTGAACAACGTGTGCTTTTGCCGAGTTATCCCAAATCACCTTTTCATAACCACCGGGCAACATACCTGGACCATTGTCCATAGTTGAATTCCAAACTACTTGCTCCCAAACTCCGTTAATACCTCCGGATTGAACAAATGTGAGTGAAGCCCAACCATTCGAGTCGGTCCTGTAACCCATTCCAAAGCCAGTGAAATTAGTTGGAACTGTACGGTTTCCAAACGGTCCACCTGATACTTCGAAAGTAATTGGAGCGTTTGCAATTCTACGGTCAAAGAATCCTCTGTCCCAATCAGCGTCGTAATGCGCCTTGAAGTCAAGCCAAAGTGGCTGTTCATCGCTTCTGAAATAGAACCAAGCAACATAATCCACAGTTAGATTTGCCTTAACTCCTACAGTAGTGGGTATAGATGTTGAACCATCGTGGATAAACATCTCAGTAACTTCTGCTGTTACCGTGTAAGTTGTGTTATCACCCACATGAATATCCTCAGGATACAAGAATTGACCTACAGTAAATTGACCCCACGAATTAGTTAGTACATCAACGGTTTCTAGTGCTAATGTGCCATTATCTGTCCACTCAATTGTAACTTGAACCGGTAAATTTTCTGCCGCTTCGAACTGGAGAGAAGACATATTCAGCCATTCAACCCATCCACTAAACAGGGCCGGGCTAGAAGCATCCATCCATAACGTGTCACCAACAGAAACATTGACTCTTGTCGGGATTTTGTCATCTTTATCCATCAAACAATCATTGTCGTGGTCCCAATCAGAAGACTGACTTCCATTGTAACATGGGAAACTGGTTGACCCTTCTTCAAGAATATCGAAATCTTCGTCTAAGTAGGTGTCATTATCATCATCAAGATCTTGGCCATCTGGTCCTGTGGTGTTATTCAGAGGATTGTAAATCCCT
The DNA here is from genome assembly GCA_964645485.1 of uncultured Candidatus Poseidoniales archaeon. Lineage (GTDB taxonomy): Archaea > Thermoplasmatota > Poseidoniia > Poseidoniales > Thalassarchaeaceae > MGIIb-Q1. The sequence goes on along the minus strand of CAZXZO010000001.1, from coordinate 4,620 downwards.
TCACCATTACCATAATCATCGTGGTCCCAAGGGTTGGTGGATTCACGTCCATATCGTGTTGGCCATAGGAGAATTTCGTCTTTATCCTTCATTCCATCTTCGTCATCGTCTAAATCTTCATCATCACGGATGCCGTCATTATCGTGGTCCCAAGGTGAAACAAGTGGAGTAGCTGTGGCTAATTCTTGCGCGTTAGTGCGACCATCACCATCCCAGTCATCATCTCCCCAGTCAGGCACACCATCATTGTCGTGGTCCCAGATATACTGTTCTTCACCATCAAAGCAGCCAGGGACTAACTCTTGAGTCACATCTGCAATACCATTGTTATCATCATCCCAATCTTCACCATCAGGAACGCCGTCATTGTCGTTATCAACATCATAAAATTCAGGGAATAAGAGTCCTTGCCCCATTACTCCTTTGTCCCAAACGGCTTGATACCAACCATCCCCATCGGGGTCTGAATCTTGACCATCGTCATCCTTATCTTGACAGTTTAGTCCTATGAAGAAATTGCCGGGTGGAACTGTCCCGGCATCGTCATCAAGATCGTTATTGGTATCTACCTCAAAGTAATCCCAAATACCGTCGCTATCATCATCAACATCCCATAAATCATAGACAGCATCAAAATCATCATCTAAATCTGCGGTATCATTGAACATACAGGTTGGATTAATCCATGTTCCATTCATGTTGATTGGTTGTCCACAATCATCATCAGGGTCTACTTCATCATCTAAATGGTCAGCAAACTCATCTGGGAAGAAGTTACCATTTGTATCTTGATTCCAGTTAAACAACTGCCATTTCAATCCAATCCAAGCCGTGAATAAATCACGATTATGGTCAAGGGCTGTGAAGTTAGTGGAAGCGAATACTTGCGGTCCGAATTCGAAGTGGTAGCATTGTGTGGTACATTTCCATTGTTGATTCGAATTAGCCCCATCGTAAGCACCATCCGAGTAACTTTGGTCTGGTCTTGTACTGTAAGGCACACCCATTTGCGCACCGAACCCACTGAGTGGATAACCATACTGTAAAGCATATTCAAAACCACAAACAAGGCCTGTTGAGGCACCACCAGAAACTGCTTGTGGCTGAACTATGAAACCACACTGACCGAAATCAAGTGTTCCACCCATCTTCGGGTCGTCAACATCCATAATACCATCATTTCCTTCATCTTGGTCCCACCAATCAGGCATTCCATCGGCATCTTGGTCAATATCTAAGCCATTTTGGAGAGTGTCTCCATCGCCATCAATATCCCATTTATTATCACCATTCCAACTTGACCAACGGGAAAGATAAATCCACCAAAACTCTGGAATTGTACCAGATGTTGCAGGATTAGTTGTACCGTCAAATCCATTGTAGTTCAGAATAAAATTCTGGCCAACTGAAAAAGGATTGAACAAGAAAGTCATGTTCCAGTGGTCGGTGATGTTATCTGTATAGCGCTGGGAATCCCCAGAACCATCCAAATCATCGCCATCACCAAGAGGATACCATGAGCGGTAGAAGTTGTCACTCATATCTTGGTCAACAATACCACAGTTACCGTCATCAGGGTCAAATAAATCTGCGATTCCGTCGTTATCATCGTCCCAATCTTCATCATTTTGTAGACCATCTCCGTCAATGTCAGTATCAACATCATTTGGACCATCGTCACGGTACTTGCTACCATTCAACTGGTGAATGTCGTTATCGTTATCAAGGTCACAATCTGGGTCAATATCCATGAAATCAGGAATTCCATCGTTGTCATCATCAACATCTTCGAAATTGAGGATTCCGTCGCCATCCCAGTCATTATTTCCAGTATAGGAAGTACGTTGTGTTGTACACAATATGTTTGAGCCACCTGGCTGACCATCGCCGTCACCATCGGTGTTAGGGTTGTAGTTTGCACTCCACTCACAATTCCAAGTATTCACAACATTAGTGTGATTCAAAGGGTAAGGGTCTACTTCGTTTTCTAGACCATCATCATCTAAGTCCCAAGATAGGTTTGCTGCATTCCAACCCGGCTCAAAGAGAGGGTTGTCTGGATTAGCAGTACCACCCATTTCTTCGTCGAACCAATCCCAAACGTGGTTGTAATTGAAGTCAATTGCACGCCATCGGTCGTTATCACTGTCCCAATCGTAATCCAACTCACAATCTATTCCAGAGATTCCATCGGTGTCCCCACCTGGTGTTTGGTAAGGGCTAGTATCTTGCCGGGTGTAATCGTTTAGACCGTCACCATTGACATCTAAATCCCAACATACATCACGAATACCATCGTTATCGTCATCAGGGTCCCACATGTCAAGCAGTCCATCATTGTCATCATCTGCGTCAACATTGTTTGGACTTCCATCATTATCTCCATCAGCATCTAAGAAGTTAGGGATTCCATCGCCATCAAGGTCACCATCCCAAATAGATGTGAAGACAGGGTTCCCTGGGTGGAATAATGCTTCAAGGGTAACGAAATTGATGCCGCCGCTGAATGCACGGTAGTCAGTGTGTTGCCATGAAATTGCAGCATTGTAATTTCCAGTACCTTGCATAGTTCCTGTTATTGAATCATCGTATGGGTTTTCATCCATCCAATCTAGGACACCATCGTTATCATCGTCATCATCGAAATAATCTCGGTCGCCATCTGCATCATTATCACATGGCCATGAGAACTGATCTATTCGACCATCGTTATCGTCGTCTTCATCGTAACTTTCTCGACCTGAACCGTCCATATCTTCGTCGGTAACTCCATCGTTATCGTGGTCCCACAAATTCTGGTCAACTCGGTAACCAAAGCCAACCGCTTGCCCTGTTGCTGGGTGAATTGTAGATGCATTCACGTAACGGTCTGCGGAAACATTTCTTGGGTCTGCTCCCTGATTCCAATCAATTGGACCTTCTAAAATTCCATCATTATCATCATCATAATCGACGTTGTCAAGAATTCCGTCATTATCGTGGTCAAAAGGGTCTGTTGCAAAACAGCCATCGAATCTCTCAATCAAATCATAAATTCCATCATTATCATCATCAAGGTCATCTAAATCATTGATTCCATCGTTATCGTGGTCATTTGTGTTAGTTTCTTCGAGATTTGGACCAATTGACTGTTGACGTAAATCAATGAGTGAAAGGTCGGAAATCTTCCCATACATCACCGCTGGATCAGCATACTGTGGGTCAAGAAGAGCTGGATGCAACTCATTACCCCACATTGAAGGGGAGTCACCTGAGTCACCACTGACCTCTTGGTCATAGGTTTGGATAGCCATACGCTCACCTATCATTCCAACATTCACTTTCTGAGCATCATCGGTTGAACTGTAAAGTTCACCCCATGGTATGGAAGCCATTACACTCATCAACATCACCAAAATCATTGAACAGGCGGCGAACCCGTTATTGCTTTGTTTCTTTTTCATTCTAATCAAGTCGGTTTTCGTCATCATTACACCTACTGAAGCACCTCGCCACTAACGCTTGATATATCAACGGCTCGGCCCGAGTGTGCTCCTTTGTATCACATAGTGATACTCGTATCATCACTCAGTCACACGATGGAAAATTGACAGAATTAAACCGAATCAATTATTGTAACTAAAATCAAATTGAAAAATAGGTTTCGGCCCCCCGGGGGAAATTCCCCCGAAGGTGCCTGGCACCACTCCGCCGAAGCGAGTGGGATCATGTCATTGGTGCTTTAGACAAATCAGTTCAAGAATCAGTTCTCGAGCTCGTCGAGGATTCCATCGTTATCGTCATCGTCATCGAGGTGATCATCAGTACCATCGTTGTCGTGATCAAACTGTCCGGTTAGATCGTTGCCATCGTTGGATTCGTACCAGTCAGATAGGCCGTCGTTATCGTCGTCCGTGTCTGTCTTGTCTTCTAGTCCATCGTTGTCGTGATCGTATCGGTAGCTGCCGGTTGCGCCGTCGAATTCGTCAACATCTAGGATGTCATCGTTATCGTCGTCATCATCCACGCCATCATTTAGACCATCGTTATCGTGGTCACGCATAGCGCTGCTGCCGTTCTCATACACGTCATTGTGGTTGTCAATTCCATCGTTGTCGATATCCATGTCAACATTATCTGAGATTCCATCGTTGTCGTGGTCATAGATGTCGGTATTTGGATCACCGTCGTTGACTTCCTCTTGGTCGTCAATTCCGTCTCCATCGTCATCGCTGTCTACGTCATCTGGGATTCCATCGTTATCATGGTCCTCTGGCGAAGCATCGACGTCATCTGGGATGCCATCGTTGTCGTCATCGGTATCAATATCGTCGGGGATTCCATCACCGTCATTGTCGTTTGCACCCTGATTGTCGAGCTGTTGACCTTGCTGCTGGTCGGACTGTTCCCCTTGCTGGCCTTGTTGGCCGTTCTGGGTTTGACCTTGCTGCTGCTGGTTTTGTCCGTTCTGGTTCTCGCCATTCTGGTCTTGCTGTTCTTGCTGACCTTGCTGACCGCCCTGTTCGCCACCTTGCTGCTGCTGTCCTTGTCCGTTGTCCTGCTGCTGACCTTGCTGACCTTGCTGGCCTTGCTGACCTTGCTGGCCTTGCTGACCTTGCTGGCCTTGCTGACCTTGCTGGC